>JAJDAQ010000024.1 GCA_029261815.1 Deltaproteobacteria bacterium | reverse complement strand
CCCGACGACGACGAGACCTCGCCACTGCCGGTCGCCGCGTCGCGACGTTCCTCTGCTGACACGAGCACCAGGATCTCCGATCACGCCCTCTGCTGTGAACCGTTGACTTCAAGCTGTCTCACGTGATCTTGACAGAGAGGGAGTCGACCTTCGCGCTTCATCTCTCCCAGGTCACCGGGCTGCCGGTCATCGAGTTGGATCAGTACTTCTGGAGCGAGGACCTCTCTCCGCTATCTGCGGAAGCGTGGACCGTCGTGCAGGAACGGCTCGCCACCGGTGACCGGTGGATCATGGACGGGGACCTCGGTCCTTACGACGCCCCGGCGATCCGGCTGCACAGAGCCGACACGGTGGTGGTTCTCGACCTGTCCCTGGCGCGGTGTGCGTGGCGGGCGGTGCGGCGCTCACGCGAACGCGCCGACTTCTGGTGGTGGCTGCTCACCTGGCGCTGGCGCAGCCGCAGCAGGGTGCTCGACGCGGTCGCCACTCATAGCCCGCAGGCACACCTCCGCGTCCTGCGCACCTCCGCCCAGGTGCGCCGCTTCCTCATCGCCGCCTCGGCCGCCGCGTCGTGATCCCGCCGTTTCGGTCACCGTTCCACTTACGGACGCATGATCGATCCGGTGGCTTCGCGCGCGACAAGATCATAAGGCTCCGGCAGGAGCTGTGCGCTGAGGACGTCAATGGTTCGTCCTACGAGAGCGATCGAGCAGGAGGAGGCAGGTTCGTGGCCAGATAAGCCAACAGGATCGGCCAGGACTCTTTGGCGGCGGTCGCGTTGGCTGCCGCCGTTCCGCCGAAGTCCATCGTGATCTGTCCGGGAGGGGACAGTCGTGTCATCGGCGGTAGGGACGGCAGGCCGTAGGGGAAGCAGACGAAGTGTCCGGCGGCGGGGTAGTCGAGGTGCTGGTCGTGCTCGTGGCCGTGGTTGCGCCGGCGGGAGAGGATCTGGTCGGCGAACGGTCGCGACGGCCAAAGCTGGTCGTCACCGCCGGTGATGAGCAGCAGCGGAGCTCTGATGTGTTCGACCTCGATGATTGCCGGTTGGGTCCGTGTCGAGTCGGCGGTGAGCCGTTCGAACATGCTGCGTTGGCGCATCGGTCGCCGTCCGATCATGGCCGAGAGGAAGCCGAGGGCCGTTCGGACGGTGATCTTGGCGGGCAGGAACGGTAGTGGTTCACCTTCATGACGCCAGGCGGGTTGGGTGAAATCGGTGTAGTTGGCGGTCAGTCCGGCGTGTCGCAGGTATGACGGCGCGCCGGCGACGACGGCCGCGACGTGTTCGGACAGGACTGCGAGCTGCAGTGCGAGTTCGCCACCGCTTGGGTCGGTCCTCGATCCCGAAGTAGGCCAACGACAACACCGAGTACCCGTGGCTGGCCAGCAGCGATCCGGCATGGTGCAACGCGCCACCGTCAGAGCCGCCGAACACCAGCACGCCTGGGTGCGGGCCGCCGCCCGCCGGGGAGAAGAGCTGTCCGACGATCCCTGCATCGGGATCTCGCGCGGTGATCCCCTCGCCGAAGTGACGAGTGAACTCGGCGAGGGCGACCACCTGGCCGTTCAGAAGAGCCTCGACCGCGACCCTCATCGGGGTCGGGTGTCGTTTGGCGAAGAATTGGGCTGGCGTTCCCTCGGCGGGGTGCATCGACCACAGCAGACCGAGCGGGTCGATGCCCGAGTAGTCGCCCCGCAGCGGAGCCTGACGAGTCAAGTCGACGACGCCCGCGGAATCCGCCTCGACGACGATTTCAGAACACCAGTCGACCCAGGACCCATCACGGGTCGTCGCGCGTAGCGTGACGGGCTGGTGAGCCGGAAGGTCGGTGACCACGATCCGGACCGGCTCATCGATTGGGCTGGTTACCGGCTCGATCAGAACATCTCGCACGTCAGCTCACCCCCGGGCTCAGCCTTTCACGCCGGCTGGCCGGCTGACACCCCCGCCGTGTCGATCGAGGATCGGTCAGCGGGCCGGGGCACGGGGCCGGCGCGGTGGGTCACGACAGATCTGGTCGACGATGTAGTCGGCGTCCGCGCCGACGCCGCCGAGGAGGTGTGAGGTGCTCGAGCGCTGGTAGGGCAGGCCGACGGCGTAGAGGCCCGGCTCGCCGGGCACGACGCCACGGGTGTGCTTGAGTCGCCCGTGTTCGTCGAGCACGTCGAGGTCGAGCCATGTGTAGTCGGGGCGAGATCCTGTGCACCAAACGATCGCGTCGGCGTCGACAATGGAGGCGTCGCTGAGCAGCGGGACACCGTCGCGCACACCGTCGACGCGGGGTCGGCGTCGGATACCGGCCGCCTCCAGCTGACCGGGCTTGATCCGGCCCAGCGGGTCCGCGCCCCCGCGTAGTCCCCGCTGCGACAGCGCGGCTCCCACCGCCCCGAGCCTCTGCATTACCGAGTAGGTCCACGTGCCGAGATTCGGCACGTGGCCGACGTCGCGGCCGGCGAGGTGGACGGTGCGGTCGGCCGCGAGGTCGAGTGAGATTTCGGCACCGGAGTTGCCGGCGCCGACGACCAGGACGGTACCGGCGGGCAGTTGCGCGGCCCGTCGATACGACGACGAGTGCACCTGGACGATGACGGGGTCGAGCTGCTCGGCGAACGCGGGCACGACGGCGGCCGCGTGGGCTCCGCTGGCGAGCACGACATTGCGCGTCCGGTAGCGACGCGCCCCGGCGACGACGACAAAGCCATCCCCGTGCCGGCGCACGCTCCGAACCGGGGTGTCGAGCTCGACCGGCAGGGCGAAACGCTCGGCGTAGCTGGCCAGGTAGGCCGCTACGGCGTCCTTGCCCGGCAGCTCGGAGCGCGCAGCGGGGAAGGCGAGACCCGGGAGGTGGGTGAAGCCGGCGGGGGTGAAGAGCCTCAGCGAGTCCCAGCGGTTACGCCAGGCCGCCCCGATGCTGCTGGCGGCATCGAGGATGACGAACTCCTGTCGCCGACGCGCAAGGTGGTAGCCCACGGCGAGTCCGGCCTGGCCCGCGCCCACCACGACCGTTGTAGCGGTCGGCACCGGCCCGCTGCCTTCTCCCCGACGTGAGGGCGGCCCTATTGACGTCATCGTGTACACGATAGCGTCACGTCATGAAAACGACGGACCGAGCGACACCGGCGTCGCCCAAGCTTCCCCGTGCGCAACGACGCGAGCAGATCCTCGCCGCAGCCACCGAGGCCTTCGCGCACGCCGGGTTCGCCGCGACCGGCCTGGAGGACGTCGCCGAGGCCGCTGGGATCAGCCGGGCCATCCTCTACCGCCACTTCGACTCCAAAGCCCAGCTGTACCGGGCGGTCCTGGATCGTGCCCGCGACCACCTTCGCCACGCCGTGGGAGAACCCGACTACACCGAGCAGATCATCGACGACCTCCTCGTGGCCGCGGCCGGCGACCCGTCCGGCTTCCGCCTGCTGTTCCACCAGGCAGCCCGTGAACCCGAGTTCCGCGCCGACACCGATCGATTCAACGCCGAGATGACCAAGACGGCCCACGACCAACTGGCCGCGGACATACCGGACCCGGCATGGGCACGTTGGGAAGCTCAGCTTGCTCCCGCGGCGACGATCGCCGCGATCACCGCCTGGCTAGACGCCGGCCAGCCCGACCCCGACACCGCCGCTGCCCGAATCCGCGAGGTCATCACTGGCATCGCAACCGCAGCAGGCGCGACGTCCCAGTAGATGATTCTCAGCGGTATCAACTCCGCGGTGGGTTGGTGCGGCCGGTGACGGCGAAGACGCCGCTAGCGGTCAGGACGAGTCGGTCATCGACGGTGAATTCGGCGCCGGTGAAGGCCAGCCGGCGTCCGACGCGGCGGGCGGTGGCGGTGCCGTGGACCCACTCGCCCAGTTGCGCAGAGCCGGGGAACTCGGTGGTCAACGATGCGGTGACCAGTCCGGTGTCGGGGGGTGCGGCGCGGTGGGCGGTATGCCCCATGACGACATCGGCGACCGCAACGAGCACACCGGCGTGCAGGAAGCCCCGGCTGTTGGTATGGCGCTCGTCGATACGCAGCGCCACGCAGGCCGGGTCGTCGGCAGCCTGATAGAGCGGCCCGATCAGCTCCAGGTACCGACTGGGGTGAGCGAAGGTGACATAGCCGTCGGGCGTGCTCATCAGGGGCTCCTCGCCGCGTCGGGGCTCAGACTGGGACCATGCCCAGACTCCCACAATTAGCGCGCATGTTCTAGAATAAGTCCTCGATGCCACGTCACCGGGAGCACGACGAGGACGCGGTGCTCGACGCTGCGCGTGCCGTTCTGCTCGACCACGGTGTGCGGGCGGCGACGATCGCCGCGATCAGCGCCCGCAGTGGCGCCTCGAGCGGGTCGCTCTACCACGCGTTCGGCTCGCGGCACGGGCTGTTGGCGGCGGTGTGGCTCCGCGCGACCCGCCGGGGGCAGGAGCGTTGGCTCAGGGCCGGGCAACCGCACCCGGACGACCCTGTCGAGGCTGGGGTGGCGATGGCACTGGCCGGGCTCGGGTTCGCCCGCGAGAGCCCCGAGGACGTGCGGGTGCCGACGATCCTGCGGCCCGCCGACTTCGCTGACGTCGTGATTGACCTCGAGGTGCACAACAAGCCGATCCGCGATGGAGTGCGGACGCTCGCGGCCCGGCTCGGCGGCCCGGACGCGGCCCTGCGCGTCCACCTGGCCACCCTCGAGATCCCCTTAGGCGCGCTACAGATGCGCCTCGAGGCGGGCGCGGGTCTGCCACCGTCGCTGGATGGGCACATCGCGGCGGCAGCGCGCACGGTCCTGGAGGGACGGTGATGAACTCGTTGTTCGTCCGCGACGGCGACACCGTGAGCCCCACCGAGCACGCGGCAGCCCGTGCAACCCCGCCACCCAGGCCGGGGGCGCTCCCGCCGCGCTGCTCGCCCAGCTCGTCGAGGAACAGGCCAACCCCGAACTGCGCAGCGCCCGCGTCACCGTCGACATCCTCGGACCTGTCCCGATGGCCCCGGGCCGGGTCCGCGTCGAGCCGGTGCGCCGGGGCCGGGCCACCGAACTCGTCGATGCCGCCTTGGAGGTCGACGGGCGCGACGTGCTGCGTCTCGGGGTCCGGCGGGTCGCGCCGGCCCCGCCGCTGCCCGACCGGCCCACGGACCCGCCGGGCCCGCCACCGACGCCCGGTCCCGAGGGGCTGCCCGAGCACATTCCCCCGCAAGCCTTGTTCGGGACCTCAGGCTATGTGCCCGCGATGCAGTGGCGGATGGTCCGCGGCGGGTTCGACATCCCCGGCCGCGGCGCGGCGTGGTCGCGCCCTCGGCACCCGCTGCTGCCGGGCACCCCGACACCGTCGCTGGCCCGGCTGCTGCTGGCCGCCGCGACCGCCAATGGCCTGTCCGGCGTGCTGGACCATCGGCGCTTCCTGTCCATCGATGTGGACATCACCGTGCACCTGGAGCGGGACCTGCGCGGGTCGTGGTTGTACATCGAGGCGATCACCCACGTCGAGAGCGGGCAGGTTGGCCACGTGACGGCGACCTTGTCTGACGAGCACGGCCGGGTCGGTCGGGCCACCCAGACCTTGCTGACGGCGGCCCGGGCGTGACCACCGATCCCTACGGCACCCTCGGCGTCGGGTACGCCACCCGCCGCCGCACCGACCCGCGTATCGCTGTCCTGATCGATCGCGCGTTGGCGGGTTGCGCCTCGGTGGTCAACGTCGGGGCCGGCACCGGCTCCTACGAACCGCCGACAACAGTGCTCGCCGTCGAGCCCTCGGAGACCATGCTCGCGCAGCGGGCCCCCGGCGCGGCGCCCGCGGTCCGCGCGAAAGCCGAGGCGCTGCCCCTGGTCGACGACGCGGTCGACGCGGCGCTGGCCGTGCTCACCGTCCACCACTGGACCGACCCGGCAGCCGGGCTCGCCGAGCTCGTCCGGGTCGCCCGCCGACAGGTGGTGCTCACCTGGGACCCGGCACGCGTCCAGCGATTCTGGCTCGTCGCCGACTACCTGCCCGAGATCAGCGAGCAGGAACAAGGGCTGGCCTGCCTGGACACCGTGATGGTCACGCTCTCCGAACTGTCCGGCACGGTTGAGGTGGTGCCCATACCTGTCCCGTCCGACTGCGTCGACGGGTTCCTCGCGGCCCACTGGCAACGCCCGCACGCCTACCTCGACCCCGCCGTGCGCGCCGCCGTCTCCGGTCTGGCCGCACTACCCGACGCCGTTCTCGAGCGAGGCCTGCGCCGCCTGGCCGACGACCTCTTCGACGGCCGATGGCACGAGCACTACGCTGACCTGCAGGCCATCGACGAACTCGACGTGGGCTACCGACTTGTGGTGGCTGGCCACTGACAGTGCTGCACCATCCCGCAACACGATCGGTCAGCGGGACGGCAAGCCTCGCTTCAGGGTCGCGCCGGTGCTCTTGTGAGGTGTTCGGATGCCGCCGCGAGTTGTGTTTCTTCCCGGCGCCTCTGGTGCCGGGAGTTTCTGGGCGCCCGTGGCCGAGCGCATGCCTGAGGACTGGGAGACGCGGCTCGTCAGCTGGCCCGGCGCGGGGTCCGAGGCCCACGACCCGGCCATCGCCGGCTACGACGACCTTGTTGTGCGAGCTGCCCGCGCGGCCGGTGACGGCAGCGACGTCGTCGCGCAGTCCATGGGCGGCGTGGTCGCGGTTGGCCTGGCGCTCGCGCATCCGCGCAAGGTTCGCCGCCTGGTGCTCGTCGCCACCTCCGGCGGCCTCGATGTGTCGGCGCGCGGCGCTGCGGACTGGCGCGAGGCATACGTGTCCGAGTTTCCCGACGCTGCGTCATGGGTGACCGAGCAGCACATCGACTACGGCCCCCGACTCGGCAAGCTCACCGTCCCGACGTGCCTGATCTGGGGAGACGCCGACCCGGTCAGCCCCTTGGTGGTCGGCCACGCCCTCGACGATGTCCTGCCACGCAGCTCCTTGCACGTCGTCGCCGGGGGAACCCACGCGCTCGCCCGCGAGCGACCAGATGAAGTCGCAGCCTTGGTCGTACGGCATCTCAGCTGAACGATGGTCGAGCCCCAGGCGAACCGGCGCGGGGATCGCATGAGTAGCCGAGCCGCCGCCACGTGCACGATCCGCGATCCCGCCTGCGGGACAGTTCCGGGCCACCCGTTGACTGACCGAGTTCAGCGGCGTCGGGTCTGGAGCCGTCTGGCGGCCAGGTGCCGACGGGCTCGTGGCCGTCGAGGCGTCCATGACTGGCGCACCGTCGACACCGCGCTCTCCCCAGCCGACCGCCGCGCCGGTGCCACAGCACGCCCTGGCCGACCCGTTCGCCGAGGCACGGCAGTGGCGAGCGACCAGGGCGCAGAGTCGTTCGTGGGTCGTGTAGATCGCTTCCATCAGGTCGGCCTCGACACCGTCAAGGGCACGGCGTGCAGCGCTGCTGCAAAGCGCCAGCCGGACCAATCGGCTGCCGGCGTCGGCGTCGTACTCTTGAAACTCCACTGGCTGGAGACCCTAGCGTCCCCCCAGCGCAGTGCCGCTGACATCCCAGGCCGGCGATGACGATCGCTGAGAGCCCACTTGTGGCCCCGGCGAACAGCGGAAGGAGGACGCCGTGGAGGCGATGAACGAGGCTGCGCGTGCTTGCGTGGGATGCGGCGGGCTCGTTCCGGCTGTCGTAGGGCCGACGCACCCGTACATGCAGGCCTCCGCCGGCTGCTGGCAGCTCTACGGTGAGGTCGGCGCGCGCTGGCACGGCCAGCCTGGGGCCGGCCTGGCACGCTGGCACCACGTCGACGCCTACGCCGTGCAGCACCCCGGCGGCGCCGAGCACGACCGCCGCCAGCGCCAGTCCGTCGCTGTGCACCTGGTTGCGCTGTGCCTGCTGCTGGAGGGCGCTCATTCCCCGGAGCAGGCTTCGGCGCGGCGCGGGCGGACCAGCCAGGTGGTCCTGGGGCGACTGAACCTGGCGGACTGGCCCTATTTGGCGCCACCCAGGGACCGAGGAGCGGTGACCGTCGTCGATGTTCATGCCGCGTCGAGCCAGACGCAGCAGGAAGCTCCGGTTTATATCAAGGCGTGGCTGGAGTCGGCGTGGGCTGCGTGGAAGGACCACCACGCCACCGTCCGAACCTGGGCGGCGACCCTGCAGAAGGTCCAGCCGTGACCGATCACGACGACTCACCCGGCAGCGGCATGAGTTCCTGTGCAGGGTGCGGCCTGACCGCCCCCGAGTCCACCGGCCCCGTCCCAGAGGAGCACTCGGCCTCCGCGGCCTGCTGGGCGGTGTACGGACAGGTGCTCGCCCGCTCGTACGCCGAGTACGGCTACCGGGCGGTGCACCAGATGGTCGTCGACGCCTACATCGCCCAGCACGCCGGCGGCACCAGCACCAGCCGACGGGAGGTGCAGAGTGTCGGCCTGTGCCTGATGACGCTGTGCCTGTTCGTCGAGGACGGCGTCGACCCGGCTCAGGGCCCCGCGCTGCACAAGCAGATGGTCGCCCACCGACCCGACTTCACCTGGCTGTCTCCGCCTGACCAGCGCGGCATAATTGCCGTCGCCGACGTGCTCCGCGCCCGCGACGCAGATGAACACTGTCGACTGGTGCGCCATTGGGGCCGCCAGGTCTGGCAGGCATGGGCCCCGCACCACGCCACCATCCGCGACTGGAACACCCAGACCCTGACCGCACCGCACTGACCGAACGTCGACTGCCTGTCCCGATCGTGGATCGCATACTGGGACGATGCATGAGGAGATGGCGTCGGGTCAGAGTGCCACCGGGTTGCTGGACGACCTGTTCGCACGGGTCGCCGAGGTGGATGTGGTCGCGGACCCACCGGGGAACAAGTGGAACTTCGCGCTCGGCGCGCTCTTCGCGCTGTGCGCCATGGGCCACCTCGACAGGGACACGATCCTGCGGTACGAGGAACGCATCCAGGCCGAGGCGAACCGGATCAACGCAGCCTCACAATGACGCAGCCCTCGCCAGGCGGCAGGATTGATCAGTCGTCCACTCCAGCCCGGGTCATGCGTTCAGCCAGATCTGCACTCCGACGAGTACCGCGAGCAGCAACACACCGCGCAGCATGGTGCGTGCTGCGTCGAGTGGGAGTGCGCCGAAGAGCCCGGTGTCGACGAGTGCACCGGCGAGGTCCGGCGGAGGCCGGGTCGCGAACCGCCACACGAGCGCGGTTGCTCCGATCGGGAGGAGGACGAGGCCGACCGGGTGGGTGAGGGAGAGTGCGGGTAGGACGAGTGTCGTCCATACCAGCGCTGTGACCGCAGGTGCCACGAGATGCCCGGCGATGATTCCAGCGTCTGAGATCGGGATAGCTCGGCGCAACGCCGGCGACCGGGTCACCGCGCGCAGCCCGCTCGCTGCCCGGCTGGCAACCGTCCATGCCGCGACCGTGGCGACCGCGGCGAGCAACTCCTCCGGAATCAAGATCGGTGCCGCGAACGGCACCAGCACCATCCCCGTCCCGACCAGCGCAAGCCCCGGGCTGCGCACTGCTCGACGCAGGTCGGCCGCGACCAGCGCAGCCATCCCGTCACCGCGCAGCACACGAGACGGGCCGTGCCGCCAGCGGCGCCAGCGGCGTTCCTCCAGCAGCCCGAGCAACAAGGCGGGATCGAGGAACGTTCCCGCTACGCGCACGGTCACGCTGAGCCCGCCGCCCACGCCGAGCGCGGCTCGATCCAGACGCCCCAGCCATCGCCACGCGAGCGCCGTCGCGGCGGCGGCGAGCCCACCCGCGGCGGCGGCTACCAGCGGTGCGGGGAGTCCCAGCTCGACGGGTACGAACAGACCGACTACGGCGAGCGACGCTGCGAGGACGACCAGCGCGGTACCCGCCTGCGCGGTCCCGAACACGGCGGCCGGAGGCTTGCGCACGGCCGCGGCCTGTCCGGCGACCGTCGTGGCCGCGAGGGCGAGACCGACCGACGCGCCGGTGCACAGCCACCATCCCAGCACGACGCGATGCAGGGCGAGTCCAGCGAGGACCCCCAGCAGCGCGCCGAGGACCGACCCGGTGGCGACCAGGCCGAGGAAACGAGGCGTCAGCAGCGTGCGCCGATCCAGTGGGCCGCCGACCAGCCAGTGCTGTTCGGCTCCACCGACGACCAGCGGCCCGAGAGCCGAGGCCGCACGGACCGCGAACCCCGCCGCCGCGACGAGCGCCGCGGCGACGATCACCGCGGTGCCCGCGGTCGGCTCAGGCACGCTCAGCGCGATCCCGGACAGCAGCTGCCAGGCCCGTGAGGAACAACGGAACGGGATCCATCGGTAGCAGGAGCGCGCCGGGCGCGCGGTAGCGTCGCCCGCCGTCGGGGAACGGTCTGGGCTCGGTGTTCGGGTCCGTGACGCACTGGGGGTCCCGTGCCTGTCGAGTTCCTCACCGACGCGCAAGCCGCGACGTACGGCTGCTACACAAGACCGCCCTCGGTGACGGAGTTGGACCGCTGCTTCCTGCTCGACGACAAGGCCCGGGGCCTGATCGAGTCGAAGCGGTTGCCGCACACGCGGCTGGGGTTCGCGGTGCAGCTCACGACGTTGCTGTTCATCGGCCGGTTCCTGGCCGATCCGACTGATGTTCCGACCGAGGTCGTGGACTACCTGGCCGAGCAGCTCGACATCGCCGATCCGTCGTGTGTGAAGGACTACCGGGTACGAGAGATGACCCGGCTCGAGCACGCCACGCAGATCCGCGACGACTACGGGTTCGTCGAGTTCACCGCGGCGGCCGAGGAGCTGGCGCGGTGGGTGGATGACCGGGCATGGACCACCGGGGACGGCCCGAAGGCACTGTTCGACGGGGCGGTGCTCTGGCTTCGAGAGCACCGGGTGCTGCTGCCCGGGGTGTCCACCCTGGCCCGGCTGGTGGCCCGGGTCCGGGACACGGCGATGGCACGGCTGTGGGACACCCTCGCTGGCACGCTCACCGCGGCACAGGCCTCTGCGTTGGAGCTGCTGCTGGAGATCCCCAAGGGGGCACGGACCTCGGATCTGGAACGGCTACGCCGCGGCCCGACCCGGGTGTCGGGTCGAGCGATGGCCGCAGCGCTGGACCGGGTCAGCGAGCTCACCGCGATCGGCGTCAGCCAGGTCGAGCTGGGGGCGGTCCCACGGCGGCGGGTGATCGAGCTGGCCCGCTACGGGATGTCCGGCAAGGCGCCGGCGTTGCGCCGCCACCCCTACGCCCGGCGGCTGGCGACCCTGCTGGCCACGGTCGTGGTGCTGCAGGCCCGGGCCACCGACGATGCGGTGGAGCTGTTCGACGTGCTGATGACCACCGAACTGCTGGCCCGCGCCCAGCGCCAGACCCGCGACGAGCAGGCGCGTCGGTATCCACGGGTCAGCAAGGACGCCGGGAAGCTGGCCGCCGCAGTCGGGGTCATGCTCGAGGCCACGACCTGGGGCCCGGAGGTCACGCTGGAGCTTCTCTGGGACGCGATCGAGGCCGTGGTCTCGCGCGCCGAGCTGCGCACCGCGGTCGCGAACATCACCGACATCGTCCCGGCACCGGGCGCCGATCCCGACGCGGAATGGCGGGGCACCCTGGTCGACCGGTTCGGGGTGGTGCGCCCGTTCCTGCCGATGTTGTGCACGGCGATCGTGTTCGGCGCCACCGCCGAGGCCGCCCCGGTCCTCGACGCGCTGCGCGCCCTCCCGGACCTGCTCGATGCCCGCCCGTCGGGCCGGGTACCGGCGGGGTACCTCGACGCCCGAAAGGTCGCGGTGGACCTGGTCGGGCCCGGGTGGGCGCGGGTGGTGTTCACTCCCGGGCGACCCGAGGCCACCGTGCACCGCGCCGGCTACGTGTTCTGCGTGCTGGAGCTGTTCCACCAGCGGCTGCGCCGCCGCGACGTCTTCGCGGTCGCCTCCGCCCGGTGGGCCGACCCGCGCGCGCAGCTGCTGACCGGCTCGGCGTGGGAGGCCGCCCGCGGCCCCGTGCTCAACGCGTTGCAGCTCCCGCCCGATCCGGACGCGCTGCTCGCCGAGCACGCCCGCGATCTCGACGCCGCGCTGCGCCACGTCGCCGGCCGCCTGGTCGCGAACACCGAGGTCTCTATCGATGAGCAGGGCCGGCTGCACGCCGGGAAGATCGACGCCGTCCCCGATCCGCCGAGCCTGACCGATCTGCGGCGCCGCTGCGAGGCGATGCTCCCGCGGGTCGACATCGGCGAGGTGGTGTTGGAGGTGATGTCCTGGCAGCCGGAGTTCGCGGCGGCGTTCACCCCGGCCTCCGGCGGGCAGGCCCGCCTGGACGACCTGGGGGTGAGCGTGGCGGCCGCGCTGACCGCGCACGCGCTCAACGTCGGGTTCACCCCGGTCATCAGCCCTGGGGTGGCGGCGCTGACGCGGCACCGGATCAGCCACGTCGACCAGAACTACCTGCGGGCGGAGACCTACACGGCGGCGAACGCCCCGCTGATCGCCGCCCAGGCCGACATTCCGCTGGCCCAGGCGTGGGGTGGTGGGCTGCTCGCGGCGGTGGACGGCGTCCGGTTCGTGGTGCCGGTGCACAGCATCGACGCCCGCCCCAACCCGCGTTACTTCGGCCGCCGCCGCGGGGTGACGCTGCTCAACCTGGTCAACGACCAGGCCGTCGGGCTGGCCGGGCAGGTCGTGTCGGGCACGCCGCGCGACTCGCTGCATGTGATCGACCTGATCTACCGCCAGGACGGCGGGCGTCGCCCGGAGGTCATCATCAGCGACACCGGCTCCTACAGCGACATGGTGTGCGGGCTGATGCGGCTGCTCGGGTTCGACTACCGCCCACAGCTGGCCGACCTTCCCGACGCCAAGCTGTGGCGGATCAACACCGGCGCCGACTACGGCCCGCTCACCACCGCCGCCCGCGGGAAGATCGACCTCGGGCGGATCCGGGCGCACTGGCCCGATCTGCTGCGCCTGGCCGGGTCCATCCACACCGGCGCGGTCAGCGCGCATGACGTGCTGCGGATGCTCGCCCACGGCGGGAACCCGACCCAGCTCGGCGAGGCGTTGGCGCACTACGGGCGGATCTTCAAGACCCTGCACGTGCTGTCGTACGTTGATCAGGCGCCCTACCGGGCGCAGATCAAGGGCATGCGTAACCTGCAGGAAGGCCGCCACGACCTGGCCCGCCACGTCTTCCACGGCCGCCGCGGTGATCTGCGCCGCGCCTACCACGAAGGGATGGAGGACCAGCTCGGCGCGCTCGGGCTGGTCCTGAACGCCATCACGCTGTGGAACACCGTCTACCTCGACGCCGCGCTCGCCCGGCTGCGCGACGAGGGCTACCCGGTGCGTGACGAGGACGTCGTGCGGCTCTCGGCCTACATGCGCCGGCACCTCAACGTGCACGGGCACTACTCGTTCCAACTGCCCGACCTCGCCGGGACCCGCCGCGCGCTGCGCGACCCCGATACCAGCGACGACGACGACGAGCGCTGACCGCCGCCGCCCTACCTACGCCGCGCTGCGGACTGCTCGCCGCGCTGTGCCTGACGTTCCAGCACCATGAGGTGGTGCACCAGCTGCTCCATGGTGGTGCAGGCCTCCGCGGCGAGCTGCTGGGTCGTGGGGTCGTCCACCGCCGCGGCGGTGACGTTGAGCTTGTCCGCGCGCCGCGACAGCGAACGAGCCTCGCGCAGCGGCGCCGTGACCGCCTTCGCCGAAGGCGGCTCGGGCCGGTCCACCTCGTCGTTCATACCGGTGATTGTGCTGTGCGGCACGAGCGGTCTGTAGCCGAGTGTGCAGCGAGTCCGGAGTGCCGTAAGCCGATCGTCTACCGGGTCACAATGCGCGATGCCCATCGCCCTTCGCCCTGCTGGCGCGTCGGACGCCGACTTCCTCGCTGAAATGCTCGTGGCGGCCGCCTTTGGCGCCCTGACGAGCCGAACGGCAAAGTCGTAGAAGTTTTGAGCGACCCGCAGCTCGCGCATTACGTCGCGGACTGGCCGCGTCCTGGTGACCTCGGCGTCATCGCCCTGGCCGGACAGCAGCTCGTGGGAGCCGCCTGGGTCCGGTTGCTGCCCGAGAGCGACCCCGGCTATGGCTTCGTGGACGCCGCTACGCCGGAGTTGTCCATGGGCGTCGTACCGGCGTGGCGGGGACGCGGGGTCGGGTCCCCGACTGCTCGACGCGCTGATCGCCGCCGCCCGTGAGCGAGGGCTGGTGTCGTTGAGTCTGAGCGTGGAACCGGACAACTACGCAGGGCGCCTCTACGAGCGGGTGGGCTTCCGCAGGTCGACGAGGTAAGCGGCTCCCTGACCATGTTCCTGCGACTCTGACACATCCCGGCTGACCAGCGGGCAGTGAAACGCCGGGAGCGGGTTGTCGCGATAGGCGGTGGCTGGGTCAGTGATGCGCAAGATCGGTCGGGTGCTGCGGGTGGTAGTCGGGTCAGACTGGTGTCATGCCGGATCAGGAACGCGATCGCCTGCGCGAGTTGCTCGACGCGGTGCTCGATGAGGGCAACCGCACCTTGGAGGAGATGGCCGGGGACGCCTACTCGTCTCCGTTCCACTTCAGTCGCCGGTTGGCGCGAGGGGCTGGGGAGCCGCCGGTGGGGATGCGGCGCCGGGTGCTGTTGGAGCGGGCGGCGTGGCAGCTCGGTGGCGGCGCATCGGTGACACAGGTGGCGTTCGCGGCGGGGTATGAATCGGTGGAGGGGTTCGCGCGGGCGTTCGCGAAGGCGTTCGGCTACCCGCCCAGCGCGACCGCTGACCGGAGCACGAGCCATTGGTTGCCGGCGCCCAATGGCATCCACTTCCACCCGCCGACCTCGCTGTGGCTCGACCACGGCGAGGCCTCAACGGCTCGGTCAGGGTCGGGCGAGGTCACCGAGGTGATGGTGCGCCACGACGTCGAAGACGTCCGGGACCTGTTGGAGGTGGTCAAGGGGCTCTCGGAGGAGGAGTACCACCGAGTGCGGCTGCCGGGCAACGCTGCATTGGGGTGGGACGGCCCAGATGAGTCGATAGCCCAGGCGATGCGGCACCTGGTGTTGACCAAGGAGGTCTGGGTGGCCGCGATCGAGGGCTATGAGTTCCCAGACATGAGCGGCGACGACGACGCGGTGGCTCTGGCTGCTCGCCACGAGGCGGTCGCCGGTCGCTGGTTGGCGATGGTCCGTGACATCGACCGCTGCGGCGGCTGGGAGGACCGCATCATCGACGCGCTGTGCGAGCCGCCCCAGAGCTTCGTGCTGGGCGGCGTCCTGGCCCACGTGCTCATCTTCTCCGCGCATCGGCGCCAGCTGGCCCGGATGATGTTGCGCGGGACCGGAGCGAGCATCGACAGTGGTGATCCGATCGAGTGGTTGCACCGACGCTCGGGAGGCAGCCGATGAGCCGGACGATTTACCTCACCGCGACGACGCTGGACGGCTACATCGCTGATGAGCAGGACTCCTTGGAGTGGCTGTTCGCCCAAGACATCGACCCGGCCGGCGCGAATAGTCACGAGGCGCTCATGGCCGGCGTCGGAGCGGTCGTGATGGGCAGGACGACTTACGAGTGGGTTCGCGACCACCTCCACGCCGCAAAGGAGAGGTGGCCGTATGCAATCCCGACCTGGGTGATCACCCACGCGCAGCTATCGGGCATCGACGGCGCCGACATCCGCTTCGCCCAGGGCGCCGTCGCCCCGATCCACGCCGCGATCACCGAAGCCGCCGGAGCCCGGAACGTGTGGGTAGTGGGCGGGGGCGACCTGGCCGGCCAGTTCGCCGATGCCGGGCTGCTGGATCAGCTGGTCGTGTCGATCGCGCCGGTCACCCTCGGCGCCGGCCGGCCCCTCTTCCCACGCCGGTTCGAGCTGCAACTCGAAGGCGTGGCGCAGAACCGGGCGTTCGTGTGCGCCACCTACAACGTGAGGAGACCAGCCACATGAGGTTTCTGCTACTCGCTTGTTCGCCTCGGGGCCCGGTGGGACGAGGTGCCCGCCGACGGCACAGACGAGGAGGTGGAAGCACACGTGGCGCTGATCGGCGAGCTCGACTCGCAGGGCCAGCTGGTGGACTGCTCCCCACTCGCCCCTCCTGAGCAGGCCGTCACCGTGCGCGTACGCGACGGCGCAACACTGGCCACCGACAACCCCTGCGGCGAGGACGGCGTGCTCGCCGGCTACCACTTGATCGAGCGCCCCACCACCGACGAGGCGGTCAAGGTCGCAGCCCGCATCCCGGACGCGGCGACGAGCAAGGTCCTCGTGCACCCCCTGCTCGACCTGGCCCCGGTGACCACCGGCCCACGAACGGAAACGCAGGGGTGAGCGGATGGCCACGCGCCTTTCATCACGTCTCGCCCGGATCGTCGAAGCGCTGCCGCTGGAGCCGCACCTGCGGGTGCTCGAGATCGGCTGCGGACCCGGTGCTGCGGCACGCGCGATCGCCGACCAGCTAACTACGGGCCACATCCTCGCCATCGACAGGTCCACCACGGCGATCGACCAGCTCAAGAAGCGGTCGACCGAGCAGCGCAGGTCCGGTCGCCTGAGCACGCGTCACGTGGCCGTCGAGGATCTCATCCTGGCCGATGACGAGGAGCCGTTCGACCTCGTCTTCGCAGTCCGCGTCGGTGTCCTCGACGGCCGACACCCCCAAGCCGGACAGGCAGCCCTGCAACGCATCACCGCAGCCACCAATCCGCACGCTCGACTCTTCATCGACGGCGGTCACCCCCTCCGCGAGCTGCCCATCCCCAGACCCCACCTGTGAGCCTTCGTCGGCCTGCGACGGATGGACGCGGTTCAGCCGCAGCAGCGTCCCGCAGAGGCACCCCCACCGGCACTCCCGCCGGTCAGCCACCCGGCACGAGAAGCACGAGGACAGGGAGTGCCGTAAGAGTGGTTCGGTGAACAGTTCCGGTGACGGGGCGCTAACCGGCACACTGGGCGACGTGACACTCAAGATCGGATACGCCAGGGTCTCCACCGACGACCAGGACCTCACCGCGCAACGCGACGCCCTCGCCGCGCTCGGCGTCGCCCCCCGACCGTGTGTACGTCGACCACGGCCTGACCGGAACCAACCGAGACCGGCCCGGGCTGCGCGAGGCCATGGCCGCATGCCGCGCCGGCGACGTACTGGTGGTCACCAAGCTCGACCGGCTCGCCCGCTCGCTGCCCGATGCGCGCGACATCGTCGCCGAGCTCACCGCCCGCGAGGTCAAGCTCAGCCTCGGCGGCTCGGTGCACGATCCGACCGACCCGGTCGGCAGGCTGTTGTTCAACGTTCTGGCCATGGTCGCTGAGTTCGAGTCGGACTTGATCAAGATGAGGACCCGGGAGGGTATGAAGGTCGCCCGGGCGAAGGGTCGGCTCCGCGGCAAGCAGCCGAAGCTGTCCCCACGCCAGGAAGCGCACCTCGTCGCGCTGCACGGCGCCGGTGGGCACACCATCAGCGAGCTCGAGGAGCTGTTCTCCGTCACCCGCTCCACGGTGTACCGGGCGCTCGCCCGCGCCCACACCCGCGCGGCAGCCGTATCGAGCACCACGGCTACGGAAGCGGGAAGCTGATGGCACGCACCTGGCTGTCGATCCGGGTCGAGCTCGTCGACGACGCCTGGGGCCAGGAACCGCCGCTGACCGACGGGCTCCCGGAGCAACCGAAGCGGGAACTGTCAGCGGCGGCAGCCACCATCAACAACATGCAACCAATCAACGACGGCGCGGCGGCGGCGAACTTGAGGTTCTCCCCGCGAGCGGTGCTGGGGCTCGCGTTTGGCGAGCACGACTTCACCACCCACCACCAGGGGGGAGAGGTCCACATACAGACCTTCGAGCCCGGCTACGACGGCGAAGTCGCCTACATCGACGTCAACGCGATCGACAACACCAACGACGACGAGGACGGGGCGGTGACCTACCGCTATCGGATCGAACTGGCCACCGCCGTGGATCCGCCGGGATAGTGGACACTATGCATCCGCGCCTTGCCGACTGGCCACCACCGCGGTGGTGTGTCCAGCCCGCGCACGCGTGGGAGGAGTTGTGCACGGCCGATGACCGGCGGATGAGTCCCCGCACACCTCGGTGCTGGGGGATCAACCAGACCTTGTGCTGGTTGACGATCGGGGAGGTCGCCCCGATCACGCATCGCGCCACGCCTGAGGGCCGGGCCGAGGTCCGAGCCGAGAGCTGGGCCGCGCTGTGCATCGCCGCCGGCAAGCCCGAGCCCACGCCGGGGGACTGGCGCCGGCTCGGCGCGGACCCGCTGCCGCTGCAGCGGGTCGACCCCGAGTTCGCCTACGGGGTGTGGCGGACGCTGTCGTGGCTGCTCGGGGTGCGCGAGGACTGGCCGTTGTACAGCTCGTGGCACCGCGCGGCGGCCCTGCGGAAAGAGTGCCCGCACTTCTACGCACCCCAGCACGAGCGCGATACCGATGCTTGGCGGGCGGCGGATCAGGCCGCCCGGGAGCGAGCAGGTGCCGAGGCCCGCCGGTGGTGGGAGCACATCCGAGCGGCGGTGGATCGGACCGCTGCTCACGAGTCCACCATTGCGGGGTCGGTGGACTGAGCGGCCCGATCGTCAGCGGCGAACCGGTTCAGCTCGACCGCGCGGGCCGACTCGTCGAGCGGCGGGGCGCCCGTGGCTTCCTCGTCAGCCTGCTCGGCCTCCCATGCCGTCCGGGCCTCGATCTCCGCTACCGCAGCCCGTGCTCGTTCGACCGCCTGGGCCGCCTCGTCGACCAGAGGTACCCGGCCCGGGCGGTCGACGGTTTCGCTGGGATCGGCCTCGCTGGTGTCCCGGATGTCGGGTACCTCGGTCTCCAGCTCGACCTGGCCGTCGTCTTCTCGCTCGGTGACGGGTGGCTCCCGGTCGGCTTCTGCCGGAGCCGGGATCTCCCGGGTCGGTTCGGTCTCGCTGGCCAGATCGTGGTCGTCGCGGATCTCCCGGTGCTGGTCGGCTTCGGCTTGCTCGGCGAGGTGGGCCTGCATCCACTCGGCGGCGGTGACCCGGTCGTCGGCAGAGTCCGCGTCGATGCCGCGGATTTCCAAGGCCGCGCGGGACCGGGTGGCGTTCTCGCGGGTGACCACGGTGTGGGTGCGCCAGCGGTCGCGGGCGTCGTCGGCCTCCTGCAGCTGGGGGAGCAGCTGGGTGAATCGCTCGGCCTCGGCCCGTGCTTGGTTGGCGGCCGCGCTGAGTTGCGCCTTCTCGCCGGCGTCGTCGGTGGCCTCGGCGCGGGCCGCCCAGATCAGCGCGTCGGCCTGGGCGCGGTACAGCGCCTGGTGGGTGGCTTCGAGTTGATCCGCGACGTACGGCGGTGCCCAGTTCTTCTCCCGCTCCCAGGCCGCGACCCGCGCCCGCAGCTGACCTTCGCGCATGTCTTCTTCTTCGGCGGCGCCGTCGACCAGGCCGAGAGCGTCATGGGCGGTCTGCCACACCGCCCGCTTCTCGATCAACCCACGAGCCGGCGCTGCGCCGAGCGGATCGTTCTCATCCAGCGGTCCGCCCGATCCGGCGACCCACTCGCGGTAGGCGGCGACCCAGCCGGCCTTCTGCTCCCAGTCGGCGCGCCCGAGCAGGTCATCGGGCACCGGGCCGAGCGATCGCGCCCACGCCGGCGGATCAGCGGCCGCCCGCGCGCCCAGCTCGTACCGGCGGGCGTCGGCGGCCGCCGCCCAGCCCTGCAACACCGGCCGATATCCGGCCGGTGCGTCAGCCGGGATCAGGTCCTGGAACGAACCGACCCGGGCAGTCAGTTCGCCGGCCAGCTCTCTTCGAATCCGAGCGTGCAGAACCTGCGCGACGCTGTGGGACTTCGCCAGGCTCTTCGCGGCGAGCGCGTCACCGAGCACCCGCGCGGGGTCGTGCCCGGCCAGCTCGGCGGTCCGCAGCAGCTGGGTAAGGCTCCGGGTCGCGGGGTCGTTCGCGAGCGCGATCCGGTCCCGCTCGCTCAGCTCACCCACCGCGGCGAGCTGGTCGGCGAGCTGACCGGTGCGGGCGTGCGTCAGGTCCGACAGCGTCATCACCAGCGGCTCCACCGCCGCCGGCAGAGCGCCGGCGGCTGCCTCGGCCAGCTCGGCCTGCGCCAACGCGGTCAGCTCAGCCACGCTGTCCGGCGGCCGGCTGATCAGCTCGGTGAGCATGCCGGTGGCGTCGCGGTGTGGTGCCTGGGCCGTTTCACCGGCCACGGCGTCGTCCGGAGCGGCCTGGGTGACCATGAACAGCCGGTTCATCTCCCGGCCCCGGGTGGCCATCACGTACGTCGAGGCCCGACTGACACCGGGCGTGACCACGCCGTAGCAGGTGTCCACGGTCCGCCCGATCGCGGCGGCCTGAGTGGAGGCGTAGCCGAGCGCGACGTGCTCACGGACGTAACCGGCCGGGATGTCGCGGGCCTCGCCGAGCGTCTCGCCGCCTGGTCCGTAAGACACCGGCGCGGCGGTCAGCGACCCGTCCGGGTGCACCTGCTGGACCCGGAACCGGGTCCGGTTGACCAGGCCCAGCGACCGGTCGGCGTGGCGGGCCTGGATGAGGTCGCCGACCCCGGCGAACGTGCCCTGCATGGCCAACGGAACCCCGGCCTCCTCGACCTTGCCCAGGGAGACCAGCTCGGCGCGCAGCGTGGCGCAGACCCGGGCGGCGCCGGCGTTGGAGGCGCACACCACCAACGATTCCTTCCCGGCGATGGTGTCGGCCAGCCAGGCCCGGGCGGCGGCGTCCTCGGCCCGCTCGATCGCGCCGGCGTCCTCGCGCCGGCCGTGCTTGACGTAGTCGCTGATCGCGCCGGTGTCGCCGTCGCGCAGCCGAAGGCTTGCCGGACCCTCCCAGTCCGCGACGAAGCGGCGTACCTCTACCAGCTCGTAGGTCTTGGCCCGGTCGACCAGGTCGCTCAACGCACCGGACGGGCCCATGCCGCCCTGGGCGGTGTCCCCGGTCAGCAGCAGCTTCGCGCCGGCCTCCGCGCACCGGTGCTGGATCTCGGCGAGGTTGCCGGTGCCGGCCAGCTGGGTCTCATCCACCACGATCAGGTCCCCACCGCGCAGCCGGAACTCTTCGTCATCATCGACCGGGCGACCCTCAGCCAGCCGCTGCTGGCCGACCAGCCAATGCCGGATGTTGCGGCTCGTCACCCCCTCGGCCGCCAGCTCGTCGGCCTGCAGCTGCCCGAACGCGATCGCCCGCACCCGCCCGGCGCCTTGCTCCCGCCACATCCGGGCCAGCGCGCCGACCGCGAAGGTCTTTCCGGTGCCGGCCGGCGCGGCCAGCACCTCCAACCTTGCCCCGGACGTGGCGATGCCCCGCAGCGCGGCGGCCTGATCGGCACCCAACGGGGTCCCGGCGTCGGCGTACTCACCGAGCACTTCCTCCACCGCCCGGGCCGAGAGCACTGGGGCGCCGCGCAGCACAGCGGCCTCGCGTAGGGCCTGCTCACCGGCCAACGACTCCCTGGTTGCGTACTGCACCGGCCGCGGGTTGGCGAAGACCGATGCGCCGTCCGCGCGACGTAGCTCCGCCGGTAGGTCGGCGTCGGCCGGCTCGGGGCTCAGCCGCACCGCGACACCGAGCGCTCGATCGGCCAGGCCCTCCAGCAGCGCGCGGACCTCGCCGGCGGGCAGGCCGAGGTTGCCCGGCAGGGCGTCGGAGAGATGGCGCATGAGCTCGTCACGGCTGAACGCCTGGGACTCCTGCTCGGCGGCCGCCAGCGCCCGGGTGATCACGTCACGCTCCGACCAGGTGTCCACTGGCGCGGCTTCGCGGCCGAACACCTCATCGGCGACCTGAGCCAGCTCCGTCTGGACCTCGGCGCGGTGCTTGGCCGCCCACCGGGTCAGCGTGTCCTCCTGCGAGTCGATGGTGTGCGCCTTCGGCGGCCGGGTTGCGAGGGTGGCCCGCTGGGCCAGCGCCGCCCGCTCGTCCGCTGTCGGCTCACGGCCCAACTCGTCGCGGAACTGCGCGATCAGCTCGGCCGTCGCGGGTGTGATCTTGTGGCGGCGGGAGGAGTACACCTGCTTCGATTCCTCACCGACCCCAACGATCTCCCGGGTCACCCCGTCCGGGCGAGTGCGGAACTCCAGACCCAGCTGCGCGGTCAGGTCGGCTTCCAACGTCCGGTGCGCGATCGCCGAGGCGGCCGGTAGGCCGGCGCGCAGCCGGGCCCGGTCCAAGCCCCGCCACTTCCCGTCCTCGCCCTGGGCCAGGTTCTTGATCGGGCCGTGCACGTGCAGCTGCGGATCCCGCTCGCGGGAATCGTGCTGGAGGAACTGGGTAGCGATCAACCCCCTACCGTTGAGCCACTTCCCGGTCGGCTCTCCGGTGAGCCTGTCCACCCCGTGGTGTCCGGTGCGGACGTAGCAGGCGGTGGCCTGGAGGTACTGCAGTCCCGCCCGGTGCGCGGCCAACACACTCTGTTCGATCCTGGCCGCCCGGTCACTCCACAGCCGGGCGGACTGCTCCGCACCCGCCGCGCGGGTGAGGTCTCCCGCCGACCGGGCGGCCGCACCCGCCGACCGGGCGTCGGCGGCCTTCTTCGCGCACGCCGCCCACAGCACGGTGACCGACTTGGGCGGGGAGAAGGTCAGGTCATCGAACGCCACCCCAGCTGGGCGGGTGGCGGTGACGGCCTGCGCCCGCAGCACCGCCCGCTCCTCCGGGCCAGCCTGGGGGTGCGCGGCCAGCAGGGCCTGGTAGGCGTCCTCCACCTTGCCGCTGGTCGTGCGCTGCGGCACCAACGTCTTCGCGCGACCCCAGGTGGCCGTGTCGTGCGCGTTCGGGTCTCGCGGGTCGAGCTGGTACTCGTACAGGCCCTGCATCACGTCCCGCTCGACCGTGCCGGCCAACCCGAGGGACTCAGCGCCAGCACCCCACCACAACCCCGGCGGCTCGCCCTGGTCCACCGCACCGGTGTAGTAGGCCGCCGCCGACTCGTTGACGGCCGCGTCCAGGCCCGGGCCGACCTCGTCGAGCAGGTAGCCGGTGCTGTAGCCCTTACTCATCGTCATGACCATGAGGAGCTGGCCTTTCGTTCTCCGCCGACGAGCCCGAAGGGCGAGGCGACGCACCGTGAGATCAGTGATGTATAGGTGTGATGGCCTTGGTGATCTTGATAGGCGCGGTGGCTGGAGTCGTGAGTTTGATCTTCTAAGGTGAGTGGGGCTGGTTGTTGGTCGGTTGTTGGTAGGGGTTGGTGTGTACGGGGAGTGGTCATGCGGAGCGGTGTCGCCGGGAGAGGTCGGGCTGTTGGTGCTGGTCCTGATGAAGCTGCGCGGGGGTGGGGGAGAGCGGCCAGGCGGCGCGCTCGGGGGAGGCCCAGGCGGTGGTGACGTGCGGCAGCGTCGCGACGCCCGGAATGTTCGGGTGGGCGTGTGCCGTCGTGTCGGCGTGGTTGGCCAGCCGGCAGCGGCGGAAGTCCGCGTCCTCGTACAGACGCCGGACGACGGCGGGGCGCTGGCGGTCGTGCCAGTCCCCGGCGCGCTGCGAGGACGGCTCCTCCACCGCGTAGGCGTCACACCAGGCCCGGCACAGCCACCACAGCTCCTCCACCGCCGCCGGATGCCACGCCCAGCAGCTCGGCAGCGCCGCATCCGGGTAGCGCAGGTACACCTGGCCCAACCAGGGCACGAGCACCCCCATCAGGGCTTCGGCCTCCTCCCAGGAGCCCACTGCCAGCCACGACGGTCCCGGACCAGCAGCGGGAGCGGGGGTGGGAGAGGCCGCTCCCGCCGCCTGTTCATCGGCTGCTGGCGCCGGGGGAGCGGCCGATGGCCGCTGGGACTGGCCGGCCGGGGTCGGGCCGGTCACGACGCCACTGGCCACCAGCGCGTCATAGACCGCGCCGAACCGCTTGGCCAGCGACTCCACCCCGGCGTTCGCCCGGGCGGCCGCCTCCCGGACCTCCCGGTCGTAGCGGCCGAGCCGCTCCAACGTCCGACCGTGCCCGACCACGATGTCGGCCAACTGTTCCAGCGT
Organism: Deltaproteobacteria bacterium; assembly: GCA_029261815.1. Taxonomy (GTDB): domain Bacteria; phylum Myxococcota_A; class UBA9160; order UBA9160; family UBA6930; genus JAJDAP01. The sequence continues at coordinate 8,773 of JAJDAQ010000024.1, read as the reverse complement.
CGGGACCTTCTTCACCGCCACTCCCGCGCCTCCTCCCGCTTCGCCCACCCACCGGGAGACCCGCTCGGTGCGCTCACCCGGTGGGTGGGAGAGCCGCCCGCTCGGCCCGTGTGCTGTCTGGTGCTCACACCCGGCTCCCACCGCGCCGTCGCACGGTGGCCACGAGCTTGCGGGAATGCCCGCGACGGACCGCGCCGGCCAGCCCCGTACGGACCGAACGCGCCCGCCGCGTGGTGGCGTCGGCATCGGCCAGCACCGCGCGCTCGGCCTGCTTGACCGCCGCAATCTGCTCGCGGTACTCCCGCCGCGCCCAGAACCGGTCCACTCGACCGAGCACCGGGGCCATCGAGGACCGCCACACCACCACCCGGAACTTCGGCAAGCTCGCCAGCTGGGCCGGCGTGAACACCGGGACTCGGCGCACGCTGCGGCTCGTGGGCTGCCCTTGCGGGTCGGTGGTGAGGATCTCCTCGTCCCGCTCACCGAACAGGCTGCTCCAGAACCGCAGGTCGGCCTCGTCCTTGCAGCCTCCGAACAGCACGATCCCGCCAGCGTTGTTGATCAGAATTCCGGCGCCGGCGCTGCCCCACTTCCCGATCACCTGCGCCCGGGACTGGAAACAGGCGATGATCTGAATCCCGCGCCCGCCCATGTCCGCCGACCACTGCTCCAGCGGGATCGGGCAGATCAGCGCGGCCTCATCCAGCGCCAGCAGCAGCGACGGGTCGAGCCGCCCGCTGGACTGCAGGTCGGCGATCCGGCGGGCCTCCCGGGCGATGTAACCGGTCAACGCGGCCACCAGGGACGCGGTCGAGCCGTCCTCGGCGCCCAACAGGTACACCGTGCCCCGCGTGCGCAGCAGCTCCTCGACCGAGAACTGAGCATCGCCCACGGTCGCGACCCGAGCGTGGGGGTTGGGCAGCCACGCCAGGGCGGGCCGGATGCTGTTGGTGATCGAGGAGCGCGTCTTGGTGTTGGTGCCGAAGAACTGCCGGGCGGCGGTGGCGTAGGCGCCGGTCGGGTCGCCCGAGCGGGACAGCAGCTGGTCCACCTCATCGGCGGCGTTGTCCGGATCGGCCACCCACTCCGCGATCGCTTGCATGCCCAGCTGACCCAGCGCGGCGGCGTGCAGCAGCCCGGCGAGAGCCTGGCGGGCCTGGGCGGTCCAGTGCTCCCGGTCTCCGCCGCCTGAGCCGGCGGGCAGCATGTCCTCGGCCCGGTGCCCGGCGGTCACCGGATCGACGCACCCGACCACCGGGTTGAACGTGATCGAGGAGGCCAGACCGCCGACCCCGGTCGCGTTGAACACCCAGACCAGGCCGCGCCGCAGCTTGTGGGTGGCCTCGTACAGGTCGAGCTTGGTGGAGGTGGTGACCACCGCGCCCGGCGCGTCCAAGATGTGACAGCCCAGCCAGCCGCTCTTGCCGTAGCGGGGGATGCCGAAGACCAGCACCACGTCCTCGACCGAGGCCCACACTCGCCACATCCCGGCCCGACACAGCGGCACCGCGAACTCGGTCACCGGCAACCGGAGCCGCTCGCACAGCGGCAGGTCCCGCAGCGCGGGCCGGACCCGGGTGGCTTGGCGGCGCATCGCCAGCCCGGAGCCGTAGCGCAGCACATCCAGGGTCGAGGCCACACCGTCCTTGCGGCGCACCGCCCGGCCCCAACGCCGGACCCGGCTGCGATGGTGGGTGAACCGGTACCAGCCCAGCGCGCAGACCAGGCACAGACCGAGCAGCACCACCAGCAGCGCCGGCAACCAGCCCGCGACCGCCACCCGCTGCACCGCCCGCGCCACGATCAACGCGGCCAGACCACCGAACAGCAAGGCCACACCAATCTTGCGGCCGCGCCACCCCAGGTAGGCGGCTCCGGACAGGATCGTGACCCACAGCAGCTCAGACATGACGCGCTCCGTTCCGACCAGCGGTCTCCAGCTCCGGGAAAGCCAACCTGGGTACAGGTGATGGGTCCGAGTGCTCACTCAGGCGCTCGTCGCCCTCGGTGCTGACCTGGGACAGCAGCTGGCGGGCGTGGTGCTCGCTGATCTCCAACTCCCGGGCCAGCCGCCGCCGACCGATCGGTCGCTCCGCTGTGGTCACGACCCGCCTCGCCCGCTCCGCGAGGTCGTCCTCGCCGTCCGGGACCACACCGCCGGGCGAGTGGGCCGCTTGCTCACCCGCGCCGGTCGGATGCTCACCGGGGACCGGTGCGAGTGAGTGCTCGACGGCGGTTAGGTCCAGCACCAGCACCCGCCAGGTACGCAAGGTCTGCCACGGAGCCAGCACCACCCGGATCAGCCGGGGATAGGGCACCGCGACCGGGGCCGGCAATCCCCGCCGGCGCTGGACCTGGCGGCGCAGCTCGGCCAGCAGCACCTCGAACGCCAGGTTCGCCGCGACCGGCACCGCGACCGCGAGCGCCACCGCCACCAGGTCATGGTCCGCGCGCAGCCACGCCCACACGCCGTTGCTGGCCGAGGATGCACCCACCGCGACTAGGGTGGCCAGCCGCGCGGCGGCAGCTGGGCGCGCATCGAGTGACGCCGCCCAGGCGACCCCGGCCATCGACACCGCGAACCCGTCGATCACCAGCGGCAATAGGTGCGGAAACGCGAACCCCTTGGAAGCGGCGAACGCGCTCTGCTCGGTGTAGGACCACACGCAGCCCAGCACCCACACCGCCGCGACCGCGATCAACGCGGTCCGCATCGGCAACGCGGAAACCAGCCGCCGCCACCAGCTGGCCTGCTCGCCGCGGTCAGTGGGTACGGAGGTGGTCATCGCCGACACCCCCCGCAGTGCAGGCCGGCACACGAGGAGCCGAAACGAAAGCGGATGAGCAGGTACAGCAGCAGTGCCCCGCCGAGCACGATGAACAGCAGGTGCGCCTGCACCCAGGCCGCGACGAACGCGACCAGCGCGACGACGGTGGCGATCAGCGACAACACCGCCTGCACGGCCAGCCACACCAGGCCGGCGGCGACCGCGACCGCCGCCAGCAACCCGACCGCCCGCAGCGCGATCCGCCCCCAGGCCAGCTGGCTCCACGCCACCTCAGGTGCGCGCGGCACCAGCCGGCCCCAGACCCGGCGGCTCGGCGCCGGCTCGATCCGGGCGGCCACCAGCTCACCGGGCACGATCCGCGGCGCCGGCGGCCGGCAGAGCGACTGATCGAAGCGGTGATCACGCGGCTTGACGGCCCGCGATCCCGTCGCAGTCTCCTCGACGGAGATGGGCGGAGTGTCGGTGCTCACGAGGCCGCCGCCTCGGAGGCGGCATCGCCGCCGGCGTTCGACCGGTCGGCCTCGCTGAGTCGGACCCGCAGCTCTCGCCACAGCGCACGCAGCTCGGCGCGGTCCTGCGAGCACAGGCCGCCCCAGATGCCGACCGTGTCCTCCTGCTCCAGCGACAAGGCCAGACATGCGCCTCGCACCGGGCAGCCCCAGCACAGCGTTGCGCCCAGCTCACGGACCTGCTCCCGCAGCGGTTCCCCGGGCTGGCTCTCTGCCTCGTCAGCGAGCGGAAACCACTCCTCGGGGTCAGGCGCATCGGAGCACACGCCCTGCTCAGCCATCACTCGGCGCAGGCTCTCCGGGTGCCGCACGGCGTACCCGGCGGCGTTCAGGAAGCCCTGCACCTGGACTGCCGACACTCGGTGATCGGCCCTCGCCACCAGCTCCAGCGCGGTCCGCACCTCGGCAGACATCTGCGCCGCGCCGCCTCGACCCCGCTGGTGAACCACTCGTAACCTGCTCATGGCCTTGGACTCCCTGTTCCTTGGTCACGAGGCCTCGGCGGCTGCTACCCGCCGGGGCCTCACCTGTGTGCGGGACTCACCGCTCCACTGCCGACGGCCGCCCGCGTGCAACTATGCCCAGAGCTGCGCTCTATACGCAAGGTCAATATGAGTATTGATTCCACCCTGGAGGAGCACCCCGGCGCTGATACGCGAAGCGGGATTGACTAATATGCGCAGCCGTAGGGACACTCTTGGGTATTGGCGCTGATCCCGGCCGGAAGGAAGCCCGATGCCCAGGAACCTGTCCATCGCCACGCTGTGGACCGCCGCCTGGAGGGAGAGCAACGTGAAGCGCACCTGCCCGGGCGAACACATGCTTCCTGACCGGCCGGAAGTCCACTACGTCATCACCCGCAAGGTCCGCGATGCGGCGGCCGCCGCCGCGTACCTCGTCGAGCGAGGGATCCAGCTGCAGCCGGGGGAGACCGTTGGCGAGGTGCCGCCCCGCATGAGTGCCGACGGCTACCTGGTCTCCAGGTTGGTGACCGATCCCGCCGAGCTGGCGGCTTTCGCCGAGCTGATGGCCCCGGATGAGCAGCTCGGCACGGTCGAGGCCGCCGACCGGCCGGCGATCCTGCTCACCGAGGCGGAGCTCGGAGATCTGATCGACGCCAACTACCGCGGCCGCGGTGACGTGCTGTTCCACCGCGAGGGCCTGCCCTGGTACGACGTGGCCTCCCAGAACGCCGACCGCGAGGCCTGGCGGGCGGGCCGTTTCGACCCGACCCAGGTCAGCGCGTGGGCGGACCAGCTCGCCGCCGAGCGGGAGCAGGGCATGGTCTCCCAGCGCCTGCGGATCGTCTCGGCCGTGCTCACCGACGACGAGCGCATGTCGCTGCAGGCCGCACTGCCGCTGATCTCCCGTCAGGAGGAGGTCCGGGTGCTGCGCCGAGGCGAACAGCCGGTGCCGGACCTGGTCGACCACGACTACTGGGTCGTCCGGCCGGCCGACGGGCCGGTGGTGGTGATCGCCATGCGCTACGACGTCGGTGGTGCGTTCCTGGGCGCGCAGGTCGTCCCGCCGAGCGGGCATGCCCCTTACCTGCGGGATCAGCAGCTTGCGTGGGCGCTCGCGGTCCCGTACGGCCAGTGGTGGGCTGCGCATCCGGACCTACATGGGCGCTCGGCGGCCTGACCTAGTGCCACGCCGGTCTCAGGAGGAGGTGAGCAGAAGGGGCGAGATGCCTCGGCTGCTCGTCGCCATCCGGGGGGACCGGCGCCAGATCGACCTCGCCCCCGTGGTCGGCCTCACCCAGGCGAAGCTGTCCCGCCTGGAAAAGGGGGAGGGGCCACCTCTCGACGCCGAGGCCGCCGCCGCGTTCGCGGAGGCGGCCGGCGCGACCCCGGAGCAGACCGCCCGGCTGGTCGAGCTGGCGGACATCAACACCAGCACCCACCGGGTACCGCGCGCGGTGATGCTGCGCAACGCGCACGTGGTTCAGGGCCGCATCCGCGATTACGTCCGCGCCTCGGACCACGTCTGGTCCTGGACCAGCGACGCCGTCCCCGCCGTGCTGCAGACCCGTGAGTGGACCGAGACGATGCTCGCCGGCGAGGACGAGGGCGACCCAGGCCCGGAGTGGTGGGCAGCCCGGGAGGAGCACGTCCAGCTGCTCACCGAGCCCGACCGCCGGTGGCGGCTGCTGCTGGCCGAGGGCGCGCTGCGCTGGATCGTCGGCACCCGGGCCGTGCAGGCGGCGCTGATCGAACACATCGCGGAGGTCAGCCAGCTCGACCACGTCGAGGTCGGGCTGCTCGACCTGGCGTCGCCCAAGCCGTTTGTCGCCAGCTACGGCTTCCACCTATACGGCCGGCAGGCCGTCGAGGTTGCCTCCGACCTCGGGGCCGCGTTCACCACCCACCCCGAGGACCTGGAGTACTTCCGGACCCGGTTCGACCGGCTCTGGGCACACGCCCAGCACGGTGACCAGGCGCGCGACCTCCTGGGGCGCACCGCCCGCGCCATGCGGCGCAAGGGTCCGTCGAACTAGCGGCGCGGTGGCCACCCTGTTCGGCCACTGAGCCAGTCAGTCGTTGGTCCGTCGCACGGCCACGTGAATCCATCATCTGGTGATCGAATACGGGCAAATCCATTACCCGGGATAATGCCCGCCGAATCCCGGGTGATGCCGTGTTCGGGCTTGTCAGGGGCGATTGGAAGCGCCCTCAGGTCAGTTCGATCGCCGCCCTCCGGCGCGGCACCGGCTCCGCGATCTGCGTGCGATGGCGGAGGGCCGCCCGAGGCGCGGCAACCGCGAGCGTACGTTGAGCGAACCCGTAGCGTGAACACGCTGCGCGGCACCGCAGCGGCTGAGCGCACTCACCGCCTAGTACCGAGCCCGCACCTACGACCCGATACCGGCGGGACCGGTAGCTCTTTCCGGCTCTTGAGCGAGCATCCTGTACCGAGGTGACACCGGGTCTCCGCGAGTCGACGTTGCTTCGCTACGCAGCCACGACTCGCACCCGACGGCCGCTGAGGATGTTGCGGCGGTAGAGGAGCGCAAAGCGCAGGCGTCCGTTGCAGAACAAGCCCGCCTCGAACCGTTCCTGACCTCGTGAGGTCTCGAGGGTGATCTCGGTCGTGTTGGCGCAGATGCCGATGTCGAGCTGCGCCGCTTCGGCGGCGAGCGGGACGCGGGCGGTGCTCAGCGCTGCCGGGGCAATCTCGGTGATGGGCCCGTAGCGCTCGAGGAAGCTTGTCGACTGCGTGCACTGCGAGGCCATGACCTTCAGCGATCGCTCGCCGTTCGGGTGGACGGGGTAGCGCCCAAGAACCAGTAGGGCAAGGGGGCGACTGCTCTGCTCCGCATAGCGGCGCAGCGAGGCCTGGGCCGACACGGCGTACTCGGGGTTGAGCGACAGCGGGACGTCGATGCTCGGTGCGTAGGAGTCGGCCTGCTCGGTGAAGCGCTCCAGGCCGAAGAGCAGCTCGGCCGAGAAGGCATTGGCCTCCTGCTCGAGTGCCTCACGAGTGTCAGGACTAAGCCTCGTGAAGTCATCGGCGTAGTAGGCCTCGTGGTGCCAGCGCAGCACCTTGTGACCGATCTCGTGGCCATGGGTGAAGCGGCGGCGCTCGTAGGGCTGCGTTGGATCGAGGTAGACAACCTTCTCCGACAGCGCCACGGCACCGAACACTTTGCCCGTGAGCTTCTTGACGATCGAGATCATTCCAGGCGGAGTTTCGGCGCCGATCTCGAAGAGGTTCTGAGCCGGCTTCAGCCCGACAGCTTCGTTAATCGTGTCGAGAGGCGCAGGTGTCTGGCCGACGGCGCCAGCTTTGATCAGAGCGCCCCGGGCGTAGCGCCGGATTTCCTCGGGAGATGCCGGCTGGATCGTGCTCACGTCGGAGCTCCTCCTCCGCTTGGTCGAGTCGACCGCAGGAAGGCGATGTACTCGAGCAACTTGGCCTGCTCTTCGTCGGTCAGTCCTTCAAGAGCACGGAGCGGGAGACCTGCAACCGTTCCGCCGGTCGGCGCCTGGTCACTCGGCACACGATGTCCGCCTCGCACAAGAAGATCGCTGTAGTCGAGCTTGTAGACCTCAGCCAGATGGAACAAGACGTTCGGCGAGGGCCTGGTGGCCATGCCGTTCTCGATCTGGCTGAGGTACCCGTTCGTCACTGCCTTGTGCGTGGCTTCTTCGACCGCACGGAGGGTCAACCCGGCAGCACGACGAGTCGACCGCAGGTAGGAGCCGAGGGTTTCCTCGTTCGCCACCTCGAACCGGGTCAAATCGTCTTGCGCCATGCCCTCATCCTGCACGCTTTTGCATAGTTCCGCAAGCGTCGCTTGCTAAGGCTTGCACGCCGCACTCGATCGTGCTTAGCTAGGTACGCGTTGCTTGATACAGGCGGCGTCGCTCCCCAGAGCGTGAGATCAAGTCCTTAGGAGGACGACATGGCAAAGGGACACAGCCGGAGCGCCATCTCCGGTCGCTACATCTCCAAGGCGGCGGCTGCCCGCCACCCCCGCACGAGCGTCACCGAGCGGGGCGGCAACACGGGGACGGGAACCCGCAACCGCAGCGCCATCACGGGCAGGTACGTCACGCCGGCGGCGGCGGCCCGTCACCCGAACACCACGGTGACGGAGCGGGGTAAGTAACCGCGGAACCAACGGCGGCGGCTCGGGCACAGCCTCGGGTCGCCGCCGTTGTCGGTTCTACGCCCGTTCGATCTGTCGCCGCCGGTGACGACTGCCCGAGCGCCGAGGCCGGGGACTCGCCGCCGCCAACACCGCCTCCCGCTGCACGGCCGAGGCCGCCGGCTACCGGCGCGAGGGTCTGCTGCGCAGCTTCCAACGCATCGGCGACACCCGCCGCGACATGCCCCTGTAGGCGCTCCTCGCCGATGACCTACGCTCAGGGGAGCGGTGATAATCGCAGTTCAGGAGCCTCTACCTGACATAATCTAAGTTATCGATTTGCCTTTGGACTATTTGGTGTTAGACGAATCGTCTACTGATGGAGCTTGCTCACGGCAGTGGTGCAGGCCTCGCGCGCAGGTTCTGTCTACCGCAGCTCGTGATCGAGTAGTTGGAGTCGTGGTCGCCGTTGATCAGGGGTCACTGCGACTCCGAGGAGTTCTCGGCAACGTGGAACGGTCCAGCCGAGGTCGCTGGCTAGATCCTCAAGGGCCAGACCAGTGGCCGCAGCGACTTCGAACGCCTTCTCCAGCATGATCGGCTGTTCGTGCGGAAAGTCGGCGAGAGGTTCGGGGCGGAAGCCTGGCTGGCCGCGCAGTGTGTGCAAGCGCTGATAGCCCCGGCTTGCGGCGGAGTCGGACAGCAGTCCGGTCTCGCGGCACCGGTAGAGCAGGGAGTGCACCGAGACACCCCAGATTCGGGACAGCTCGGCGAGGCGGCGAAGGTCGAGTCGCTGGGGCAGCAGCGGCGAGATGCTGTCCCTGGGGGTGAGGAGCTCAGCGGCGAACTGGTCGGCTTCGCGTTCGCGGACGGAGTCGGCGCCG
>JAJDAQ010000023.1 GCA_029261815.1 Deltaproteobacteria bacterium | reverse complement strand
GCTCGACCAGGCGCACTTCATCGGGTCGACTTCGAAGATCATCAAGCGCTCGGTCGAAAGCCCGGCCGACACGCTGATCATCGCGACCGAAGATGGCGTCTTTCACACGATCGAGCAGGAACTAACGAAGGCTGGCAAGTCGAAGGTCATCCTTCAGGCCCCGGGCATGGACGAGAGCTGCGCCTGCAACCGCTGCCCCTTCATGCGCCTCAATACGCTGGAGAAGCTCTACCTCTGCCTCCGCGACCTGGACAACGAGGTCACCGTGCCCGAGGACATCCGCGTGAAGGCGCTGATCCCGATCGAACGGATGCTGGAGCTCTCGGCCTAGCGTCGATTGCAGCGGCATGTCGCCAGGCGTAGGATGAAGGCAGGGAAGGGGGGAGACCTCCGATGATTCCCCGTCGCTCGCTCACCGCGCTTCTTCTGCTTCTCCCGTTCGTTCTGCTCGTGGGGTCGTCCGCCTCCGGGGCCCCGATCCGGATCGACTTCGCCGGGACGATCGATACGGTCAACGACCCTGGTGGCCACCTTCAGCCGGGCTTTGGCCTCGGGGCCGCATTCAGCGGCACGATCACGCTGGATCTCCTCTTTGCGTTCGAGATCACGCCCGGCATCTACACACTCCCCGTGTCATCGGCGAATCCGTTCGGACCGACGACGATGACGGGACAGGCTTCGCTGGGGACCGCGAACGCGATCGGGGTCGGGACCGTCATCCTGGTGCAGGATGCCGTTGAAACATTCGCCGGGATGGCCGACCTCTGGGCCGTGACCTTCAGCGGTGCGGGCGCCTTCGGCGTGCCCGCCCAAGGCTTCAGCGAGGGCTGCTCGCTCGCCCTCGCGGATACGACAGGCACGGCGAATCCGGGTGGATTCTACGCGCCCGCGTCGTTGGGTCCGTTTACAGACGCCGCGTTCGGGTGCGATCGGGTCCAGACCGTGGCGACGTCACAGGGGACCCAGGTGACTTCCGTCGCCCTGGTCTTTGGCGCGATCTCGCAGTTCACGGTCACGACCGTGCCCGAACCGGGCGTCGCGGCCCTGTTGGCGCTCCTGCTCCTGGCAACTAGCGAAAGACGTTGGCGCGTCCGGTAGGAGCGGCGTAGCATCCGACCACCGTGGGAAGCGGAGGAGGACCTGATGGGTCTCGCTTCCCGACTGCTGCGCCTAACGCACACGGCCGCTCCCGCATTCATCCTGCTCGGCGTCGTGGCTACCAGCGCGCTCCCGGCCGCGGCATCCACGATCCGCGCGACCTACGCCGGCAGCGTCGACACGATCGAGGATCCATTCGGCATCCTGACGCCCTCGGTCGTGACCGGAGCCGCGTTCTCGGGGGAGATCCTGTTCGACGTGACAGGTGACCCGGCGGGACTCGCCAGCGTGCTGGACGGCGTAGCGAGCTTCGGAGGCCAGCAACGCAGCGCGATCGAAGCGACGCAGGGTCCGTGGTTCGGCGGGGTCTTCCCCTTCGCCGGGGTCGGACCGGGCTTCATCTCCTTCGGGATCGGGGGAGACTTCTTTGGTGCGATTGGGATCCCGTTCCCGTTCCCGGCGTCGGACGAGGGGTTCGCGGACTATACCGGCGCCGTCGCCGTGGCCGGCTTCTTCCCGGGTACGACGGTCGGATTCGAAGCCTTCGATACATTTGCCGACAGCGACGTGCCATCCCGGGCGCCGATGTGTTCCTTCTCGAGTGCGGCCGCCGAACTGGCGCCCGCCGCCACCGGGTTCCCGTTCGCGGTTCCTTCCGCCGGCTTGGGGCGGTTCGGCTGCACGGTCATCCACGACGGTGTCCTGGCGCCGGGTGAGCCACCGCCGGCCGATGGTCTCGAACCGGTCAGCTTCACACGATGGTCGGGCGAGATCACGTCGCTGCAGGTGGTCCCTGAGCCGGGACACCTCGTGATCGCGACGCTGGTTGCGACCGCTTGCGGGCTTCGGTCTCGCCGCCGTCGGGCGGCAGACCGAGACTACTCGTAGAGCTTCTTGACCCGAACCGTGCCCTTGGGCGCGGCCTGGATGCAGAGGTCGCAGAGTACGCACTCGTCGAGGTTGTCCTCGACGATGTCGAGGGTGCCGTCGTCCTTGGCGGCGAAGATGCTGACGGTGCAGACCTCGACGAGCTTCTTCGTCAGCTCGGCGTCGGCGGCGACCTTCGCGTCTACTTCCACATCGATGAACATGCCCGGCATCGCTAGACCTCGATTCCCTTGCTGGAGAGCGCGCTGCGGATGAGGCCCGGGATCTCTTCGATCCGCTCGGCGACCGCGATGCCCGCTGCTTCCATCCGCTCGATCTTCTCGGCGGTGGTGTCTTCCTTGCCTTCGACGATGGTGCCGGCGTGTCCGAATCGCATGCCCTTCATCTCGTCCATGAAGCGACCGGCCATGAACGCCACGATCGGGAGGCGGGAATTGTTCTCCTTCACCCATTCCGCGAGTTCGGCTTCCATGCGCCCGCCGGGCTCGGAGTAGATGGCGATGGCCTTTGTCTCGTCGTCGGCTTCGAAGAACGGCATCAGCTCGGCGTAGCTCGTGCCGATGATGGCGTCGCCGCCGATCGAGACACAGGTACTCTGGCCGAGGCCGGCCGCCGTCAATGTCGACGCGATCTCGGTGGTCATTCCACCCGAGCGCGACATCACGCCAATGGGCCCCTTGGTGTAGGCCTGGCGCGTATTCGCGGCCGGACCGCCTACACCGCCCATCTTCGCCTCGTCCGGAGAGATGATGCCGAGGCAGTTCGGTCCGATGATGCGTGCGCCACGCAGGTTCGCGAGCTCGACCATCTGCGCGACCTGTCCGCGCGGAATGTTCTCGGTGACGATCACGATGGTCTTGATGCCGTTCTCGATGGCCTCGAAGACCGCGTCCTTGGTGAAGCGCGGCGGCACCGAGACGATGGCGCCTTCGGGTTGCCCGTGCGCCTTGACGATGTCGCGCACGCAGTCGTAGACGGGCACGCCGTAGACGTCGCGTCCCGCACGCCCCGGGGTAACGCCGCCGATGATCTTGGCGCCGTAGTCGAGGTTCTCTCTCGTCAGGTTCACGGCCTCGCGGCCGGTAATTCCCTGGACGATGAACGTGGTCTGTGCGGTGATGAGAATCGACACGTTAGTTGCTCCCCATTTTCGCGCAGGCTCGGCCCGCGGCTTCGTACATGGAGACACTACGGTCGCAATACTCGACACCGTGCTTGGCCAGGATCTTGAATCCCTCGTCCTCCCAGGCGCCCGGGATGCGGAAGATCGCGATCACCTCGGCGGGGTCCTTGCCCGCTTCGATGCAGCCCTTGATCACGCCACGGGCCACGATGTCGACGCGCGTGTTCGACACGACGTTCATCATGACCGCGATCTTGTCGACGCCGGGCTTCGAGAGGATCAGTTTGGTCAGGTTCTTGACCTTGCTCATCGACGGGTTGCCGCCGATCTCGCAGTAGTTGGCCGGCTTGCCGCCTTGTTTGCGAACCGCGTCGAATAGCGTGAGCGAGCCGCCGCCTGCGCCGATGATGAGGCCCAGGTTCCCGTCGAACTCGACAACGTTGCCGGCGACGCCGCGGTGGTCGACGGCGTTGACGCGTGCGCCCGCGATCTCGAACTCGGTCGGCGGGCGCGCCTGGCGCGTCTCATCGTCGCCGATGCCGAGCTCCGCGAGCAACGCCTTGTGGTCGCCGCGCGCCTCGGCCTCCATGTCGAGGTGACCATCGAGCACAATGAATCGGCCGTCGTCCAGCTTCGCGAGGGGATTGATCTCCGCGAGCGTGAGGTCGTATTCGAGAAAGAGTTGGATCAGCTTGTAGACGATGGGCACGAGCTTGTTGAGGTCAGAGCCGGTGACGCCCACCGCGCCGATGGCCTCCTTCGCGACGCGCTCCGACAGCGGGAGGATGGTCGAGAAGTGGGTCCGCGAGAGGTGCTCTGGGTGGGTCTCCGCGACTTCCTCGATGTCGATGCCGCCCATGTCACTGAACAGCACGACGGGCAACTTTCGGCGCCCGTCCCAGGTCACCGACACGAAGTATTCGTGGGCGATCGGGCTCTTTTCCTCGATCAGGATCGAGCGCGCGCTCTCGCCATTCACGATCACCGGAAGGACCGCTTCGAATTCGGCGGCGGCCTCGTCGGGCGTATCGGCAAATTTCACCGCGCCCGCTTTCATGCGGCCGCCGGAGAGGACCTGGCCCTTGATCACCGTGGGTCCGCCGATGGCTTCGGCCGCGGCGCGGGCCTCGGCGGCCGAGTTCACGACCTGGCGGGTGCCCAGGGGCAAGCCGTGCTTGGCGAAAAGCGCCTTGGATTCATACTCGTAGAAGCGCATGGGGGCTCCGGTGCGGGGGGAGGGCGCACGGTAGGCGCCTGTCCGCGGCCCATCAAGTTCCGTCCATCGAGGACGTGCGCCGACTTCAGGAGAGCGTCGTCGCTTCCTGCGGCTCGCCGAGCGAGTGGATCGCGCACTGCAGCTCGTAGGGAAGGCGGATCCAGACGGCGAGCTTGAGGGTTTGGGCGAGCTCTGCGAGTTCGCGCTCCAATCTCACGGGGTCCGGGTGCGTGGCTTGCCGCAGCACCAGGGTCTGCATGCCGGAGACGAGCGTTCCGGCCACCAGATCGAGGTCGGGAAGGGGGCGGCCGATGGTGTCTTCGATGCCCTGGACGATCGCCTCTTCTGCGCGCTTCCAGACCTTGCGCAGCGCGTTCCGGACGCGCTCGGAATTGCCGGCCTGCTCGAGGTGAGCGACCAGGGGCAGGCGCCACAGATGGGGGGATTCCCGGCTGATCTCGAGCCAGCTGCGCAGCAGCGCCTCGATCCGATCCTCGACACCCGGCTGGAGATAGACGCGCTTCTGGAGACGCTCGATCCACAGTGTCTCGAACTGCTCGATCACCTCGGCCAGCAGGCCTTCCTTGCTCCCGAAGTGGTGGTAGAGCGCGGTCTTGGCAATTCCCGCGCGCTCGCAGATCGCACCGATCCCGGTCGCGGCATAGCCGTGTTCGCCGAACAGGGAGATCGCGGAATCGATCAGCCGTTCTCGGGATGCTTCCGCGTTGCCGGGGCGTGTAGACGTTCTTGCGGCCATGGGACCTCGCAGGTTCGGCGCCCGGTCGCCCTAGGCCGCCGGGATTCCGATCTCCTCGAGTTTCGCATATGCCAGCGCGTGGTCATCCTCATCGTTCGGATGGAAGTCGCGTCGCCAATAAGCGCGGATGCGCCGCTTCATCTCCGGAGCCATGCGCTCCTGGCGTTCCTTCATCTCGTTTCGCGAGCGCGCCATGTCTTCGTCGGTGCTGCGGCCTGCAGCCTTGTCCTGCTTGAGCAACATCCGCATCGCGGCGATCGAAAAGCCGAACAGATCAACGGTGGCGAGCACGAAGCCCAGCCGCCGCAGCCAGAGGCTCGGGTGGGTCGCCTGGAGCACGTCGAAGGCCACGTGCTTGTGCTCCACCTCTTCGGTGGCATGCCAGAGGATGAGCTTGCGCATGGTCGGATGCGCGGCGTCCAGGAACGGGTCCTGCAGCGCCATGGCCCCGAATGTGGCGGTGTAGTGCTCGGCGCCGGCCGTGATGGCGAGTCGCAACGAGGCCGGCATGAAGCGGTTGCTCCATGCGATGAACTTGGTGAAGCGCTGCAGGAACGGCTGGATCTCATACCCCTGCTTCTCGAGGATCTCGAAGTACCGCTCGTGCTCATGGGCGTGTCGGCCTTCCTGGCCATTGAACGCGCGAATCTCGCGGCGCAGGGCCGGGCTCAGGTCCGCATCCTTGGCGCAGTCGCGGACGGCTTCGATGAAGAACCGCTCGCCTTCCGGAAAGACCAGGTTCAGGCCGTTGAAGACGTGAGTGCCGATGGCGTTTCCGTTCATCCAGTGGCGCGGGATCTCACCGTTGAAGTCGAACGATGGGGTTCGAACCGGAAACGAGGCTCGGGGCGCGGATTCAGTCGGGAGGGTGGCTGCGGTCATGGGATCCTCTTCGGGCGGGCGGCGAGTGGACTGTACCGATCGGTACGAATCTTACGTACCGGTCGGTACGACGTCAAGAGGGATTCGGAACGCCGCGAAGCCGCTAAGATTCCGCGCCTTCCCGAGACCAGGAGCCCCCATGTCGACCGTCCCCGCCTACTCGATCACGACCGACGCGATTGCCGCCGAAAAGGAGCGCGCCGACCGCTCGAACGAGGACATCGACGTCGCCAAGATCCTGACGATCGACACCCTGGACCTGCCGGCGCTGAAGCCGACCGAGGTCCGGATGAAGATCCTGGCGGTCTCGGCCGAGCACAACATCGATCACGCGGTGACCGCGGATACGGTGAACATCGCCGACGCCCGCGGCGGCAAGATCTATCCCGGAAACAGCGCGACCGGCGAGATCCTGGAGATCGGCGACCAGGTCAAGAAATTCACGGTTGGCGACATTGTCATCACGCACTGCAACGGCGGTGCGGACGAATACGGCTACCCGCTGCGCATCTACGGTTACGACGCCGAGGAGTCGACCGGCTGGTACGCCAAGGAGGCGGTTCTCGATCAGTGGCAGCTCATCAAGGCGCCCCTCGATTGTGGTTTGAACCTGTGGGAGATCGCGGCGCTGCCGCTGCGGGCGCCCACCGCCTATCACCTCTGGCGCCGCGCCCTCGGGATCTATCGCTTGAAGGTGTCCTCCGAGCACAAGGCACGCCTGAACGTCATGAGCTTCGGCGGCGGTGTCGGCGAACTCTTCCTCATGTTGGCGAAAGCCGAGGGACACAACGCGTACTTCTGCGCCGGCAGCGCCGAGCGCCGTGCATCGCTCGAAGCGCACGGCATCGTCGGCATCGATCAGAAGGCGTTCAACCGCTTTGCCACGCGGGACGATGTCCGCGCGTTCACGAAGCACTGCAAGGGTCTGACGGGTGGTGAACAGTTCCACGTCGTCTGTGACATGCTGCGCGGACCGTGCTTCGGTGCCGGCCTCGCGGTGTCAGCGCGCCAGGGCGTGAACGTGTCAGCTGGCTGGCAGCTGTCCCAGGTCGTCGATTACAACTCGACACTGATGTCGGTGAAGCAGGTCACGATCGACCACACGCATTACGAGACCGTCGATGGTTGCGCGGCTGCGACCGAGCTCTACGGCTCCGTCTTCAAGCCCACGATCCACAAGGAGATCTACGGCTGGGACGATCTGCCGCGAGCGCACGCAGAGATGCACCACAATACGCAGACCGGAATCCCGATCGTGCGGATTGCCGACGAGATGCCGGCTGCGGTGAAGGATCTGGTCCCGGCTGGGAGCTGAGGCCGACCGCCGACCGCCGACTAACGTCGATCGTCCGGAGCCGCGGTGAGGATCGGTCGGATTCGCCGCCGCGCTTCCTCGGAGATCGCCTCGAACATCTGGGGCGCGGTTTGCGACTGTGCTGCGCGGACGATGAAGTCTGGCAGCGACAGGCGCGGCGTGACCGCGATCCGGTATCGCAGCAGGGTGCGGTGAGGCGGTTCGGCGACCGGGATCACGGCCCAGTGCCCGGCACTCTTCTCGAACGACCAGTCGCCGGGGACCTGCTCGAAGTGCCGGTGGCGCGTGCCGTCAGCGTCTTCCAGTTCCCAGCTTCTGACCGCGGATTCGAGGTCGGCCAGAGGGAAGGGGAGGTCACTGACCGTGCGACACTCCCGTTCGCCATTTGTCGCTGAGTAGGCCTCGCTCTCGATCGTGCGCGGCATCAAGTCCTCGAAGTGGCCACAGTCGGCGACCACCTCCCAGACCGCTTCGGGGGTTTCGCGCAGCAGCGCTGAAACCGTGACCACATGGCTGCCCCGCGGTGCCGATTCTTCCTGGGCGACGACGTCGCCGGCACGCAGGTCGGCCCAGTCGTCGGCCGTGAGCCCGGGGAGGGTGCCCGCAGTCGATGCGGCGAGTGTCGCCGCGGCGATCCCGATCAGCGCGAAGCGCCGGAAGCGATCAGCCACGCGGGAAGGCCGCGAGCCGAAGCACGTAGTCGCCAACGTGGAGTTGCCCATCCTCGCGAATCCCGCCAAGGGCCTTCTTGGCATTCTGGTGCTCGTACTCGCTGCGGCCGATGTCGTTCACATTGTTGAAGACATCGAGCGCCGCGCTGACGAGCTTCACGCCGGGCTGTCCCGGTAGATCTTCGACCTCGCGCACGGTGAGCGTGGATGACAGGAACTCGGGCGGCGCCGGAGCGTCCGTGGTCGCGTGCTCATCCTCTCGGAGCTGCTCCGTCAGGTAGACGGGTGCGATGTGTTTCGCGACATCCAGACCCAGGAGCTGACATCCGCGCAACTGTTCGGCGTAGTTGAGAACGCCGTAGAGCAGCGTCAGCAGGCCCCAGACGATGTAGCCCGAGTCGCGGGTGTAGTGGGTCTTGGCCAGGTTTCCGAGCCCGCGCGTGATCCAGAAGATCTCTTCCGGTTGCAGGACGCTGATCCGGCCGGTGGGCAGGGTGTCTCCCACACGAAAGTCGTCGGCCGCGAGGGCACCGCGCGGCAGTTCGCTCGGGCCGTTCGCCGCGATCTCTACGGCGTCGGCATCGAAATGGACGTCGATCTTTTCGCGGTCATCCATCGGCGTGCCATCGTCGGCGAACTGGAAGCCACTTCGGCCGTTCACGATGCACTCGCGGCTCCATGAGAGCGTCGGCGAGCCGCCGGCGGGACCA
Organism: Deltaproteobacteria bacterium; assembly: GCA_029261815.1. GTDB lineage: Bacteria > Myxococcota_A > UBA9160 > UBA9160 > UBA6930 > JAJDAP01. The sequence goes on along the minus strand of JAJDAQ010000023.1, from coordinate 31,832 downwards.
ATGGCGCTGCGTACCTGGCAGACGCCCGTGGTGGCACCTACCTCGCGGAACTTCCGTCCGAGCACCGTGGTATTGGCTGCGTCGTCGAGCGAGGTCGGAGGGCGGTGGAATCGAACGTTCTTGGCGCCCAGGTTGGCCGGGGAATTCTCACTCACAGCCGTCGTCTTGCAGAACGCAGCGAGCTTGAAATAGATCGGGTCGAGGGTTTCGTCGGGGCGCCAGAAAAGACGTCCGAATCGCGCCTCGAACGCTTCCGGCGTGATGTCGAGGCCGGTGGCAATTGGACCGCCGGGCACGGCGCGGCCAGCAGTGAGGTCTTCGATGAACAGTCCGGTCTCGTTGGCCACGGGGCGTCCTCCACACACGGTCGGGGGTTTCGGGCGCCGGAATCTAGTCGCCTGCCGATTGCGCCGCCATCGGCGCCCCTGGCGCGACGGGGCTGCCGCTCTATCGTGGGCAGCGCCGTCACGGATGCCGGCTTTGGCGCGATTTGGTGGAGGCCCGGATGGAACATGAGTCAGCCCTGGGGTTTCTTGCGGCGCCCGACGAGGGCCCTTCACCCGGCGTCGTCATGGTCCCCGACGTCTGGGGGCTCGCGGACCACACGCGCGACCTGGCCCGGCGCCTGGCGGCTGAAGGCTTCGCGGTCCTGGCAGTCGATCCGTACCGGAAGACGGGTCGAGACGCCTTTGCCGAGCCCGCGGAGGCGATGGCCTGGATCTCGCGTCTGTCGGACCCGCTTGTGCTCGAAACCCTCCAGGAGGCCATCGATCACCTGGCTGGCCATAGCGTCGTGGGTGGGGGGCGCGTCGGGATCACGGGATTCTGCATGGGCGGGCAGTACACCGTGCTCGCGGGTGGCCTCTGCACGGGGCTTTCGGCCTGTGCGCCGTTCTACGGAATGCTTCGCTATGCGGACGGCCTCGATCCGGAGGCCAAGCCTCGTCAGCCGCTGGATGTGGTCGCGGAACTCCGTTGTCCGTTCATGGGCTTCTACGGTGGCGCCGACGCTATCATCCCGGTCGCAGACGTGGACGCATTGCGAGAGGTGATCGGCGGGGTCTCTCAGCCGGCCGAAGTGCACCTCTATCCCGAAGCCGGACACGCGTTCATGAACGATTCACGGCCCGCCATGTACGTGGCCGACGCGGCCGCTGACGCCTGGCGCAGGCTCGTTCCGTTCCTGCGCGAGCACCTGGGCCGCACAGGCACGTCTGCCTAACGTCTTGCAGAGACCGGTCGCGCCAGGAACAGCGCGAGCGTTCGCCGGCGGGTCGAGAAGCGCGTCACGCTGGCTTCCACCGCGACTTGTCCCCCACGCCCATCGGAGAGGGCGGTACGGAACGAACGGCTGTCTTCGCCTTCGGCGACGGCTTCGAGTTCGGTCCACCATGCGTCGTGTTCACTCTTCGGCACGAAGCCGACGGCTTCCGCACCAAGGAGTGTGTCTCGCGTCGCGCCCAGGAGTGCGCCGGCCGCCGGATTGGCATCTTCGATCGTGCCGGTGTCCGAATCGATGGCCAGGAACGCCTCGGACACCCGGTCGATGGCTGCACTCACGGCCCTCCGCCGATTTGTGCGCGGGCTCCCGCTGGCGCGCCTTGCCGTCGCGGTAGATCGCATCGCGAGCTGGAATTGCTCACGGAGTGGCTCGAGGACATCGCGGACGGCCGCAGCGCCGGGGCCCGCGACGGTCACTGCGGCTTCGACCCATGCCTGGAGTGCCCTGGCCGCGCGCGGATAGGACGCGCGCACGCCGTCCAGCGCCGGTTGGGGCCGGCCTCCGTTCAACGCCAGCAGGACGAAGGCCCGGAAGCGGCGGAGAATCTCGGCTTCGGGGGAAGCGCCGGCCGGTTTTCGGCCGAGCGCTTGGGCCATCGTGTGTTCGATGGTGGTGCGCCGCTGCACGAGCCAGCTGGCAAGCTGCCGATTCTCCCCCATGGAGAAAAGGGTAGGAGAATCCCCAGTTTGCGCCGCAAGTCGCGAGTGGGCCGAGTGCGGGAATTCCCCACCAACAGAACTCAACCTGCTCGCCGATCCAGCCGATAGGCCCGGACATGACCGACGAGTTGCAACGCGCACTCGCGGGCGAGGAGGGACGAAGCTGGATCGTCTCGCTTGCGCGTGAGACAGCCTTTGTCCCCATGGCCCGGCCGATCCTGGCCCGGCTTGGCTACGTGATCGTTCCCATCGAAGAGTGGCGCGACGATCCGAAGCTCCTGTCGCACCGGCCCAAGATGGCTCTCGTCGAAGAACGACTCCTGGGAGAGCTCCCGGACGATCGCGACTTCACCGACCTGCCGCTCGTGATGTTGACCGGCCGCGGCGGCGTGACCATCGAAGACCCGCGGATCGTCGGCGGGATCCCGGCCCCGGCCGGACTGCACGAGCTCTACCGGGTCCTGCAGCAGGCGCTCGAGCCAACTCCCCGTTCTTGCCTGCGTGTCGGGACCGCGATCTCGGCCAAGCTCCGCCAGAAGGATCAAGAGTGGGAAGCATCGGTGCGGTCGCTGTCAGAAAACGGCTGCCTGATTCGTTCGGACGTACCCCTGGCGATGGAAACACCGATGGAGATCGCATTCGAACTGCCGCGACTCGGTCGCGTCGTTACACAGGCGGAGCCGACCTATCAACTGCTCCCGGACACCGGGCTGGTCTTCCAGCGCACGACGCCGGGGCATCGCCGCTCGATCCAGATCTACGTCGAGAACCATCTCTACTGAGGACGCCCGCTGCCAACTCCCTTGAAGATCGGCAGGTTGGCTTCCGTCGCGACGTAGATGACATTCGGATTGTCGTTCAGGGTCTGGATCCACAGGTACTGCAGGTAGGAGTCCGAGAGCGTTTCGCGGATGATGCGCTGCGCCTGTGCGGCGCCTTCAGCGCGCGCCACTTCGATTTCGGCTTCCTTGCGGGCCTGGTCGAGTTCGAACTGCTTCTGTTGCACCCGCTGCTCCGCCGTCAGCTTGGCTTCGATGCTTTCGCGGAACCGCTGCGGAAGCTGTACGTCGCGAAGGAGGACATCCTCGATCTTGATTCCGCGCGGTCCGAGGCTGGTGGTGAGGAACTCCTTGATCCGCTGCGCGATTTCCTTGCGTCCAATCTCGGAGTAGATGTTCTTGACCGGGTAACCGGCCACGACATCGCGGAGCGCGTTGCGGAAGTAGGCGACGACGAGTTGTCGCATGACGTCCTGTTCCCGGCCGACGGTCTTGCGGAGTTCCGGCGCCTTGTCTGCCTCGATCCTGAAGAGCAGCGAGGTGTCGAGGCCCACGATCAGGCCCTCCGACGACGGGACCGTCGCGGTCTCCTTCTGCTCCTGCAGCTTGACGTTCCAGGTCTCGATCTGGCGGGCGACCGGGACCACGATGGCGATGCCCTGGGGCACCGGCTCGTCGCCGATCTCGCCAAAGCTCTTCGAGATGCCGACCTCGCCGTCTTCGATGACGACGCAGGCCGCCTGGGTCAGGACAATGAGGGCAAGGGCCAGGAATAGACGGATCCGCTGCAAGGGAGTCTCCTCTAGGGGGCGGGGGGGTGATGGGCGCGTACCGTGTCCCCCGTGGCGCGGAGGTTAACATTGTGGTCGCCGTCTGACGCCCCGTGTCTCCGGCTGATTCTTCCACCCAAGAGGTTCCGATGACCGAACTCGAATTGCGCTCCCTGGATCTGCGCGCACCGACGCCCGAACACGCCCTCCTGACCGACACGCTGCGGGAATTCGTCCAGCGCGAGGTAGAGCCGCAGGCGGCCGAGTTCGACCGGACAGAGCGTTTCAACCGGCCTCTTTTCAATCAGGCTGGCGAGCTGGGTCTGCTTGGGGTCACGCTTCCGGAGGCCTTCGGGGGCGCCGGTCTCGACGCTACAGCGGCTGCGATCGTCTATGACGAGCTGTCGACGTCGGATCCCGGCTTCGCACTCGCGGTATTGGCCCACGCGATCCTGTTCGCCCAGAACGTATCGGTGAATGCCAGTGACGAGATCCAGGCGCGGATCCTTCCGAAGGCCGCAAGCGGCGAGATCGTGGGCGGTCTGTGCATGACCGAACCCGAGGTCGGGACCGATGTGCTGGCCATGCGGACGCGCGCGAAGCGCGACGGCGACGCGTACGTGATCGACGGAACCAAGACCTTCATCACGAACGGGGGCGTCGATGACACCACGCTCGGGGATGCCTTCGTGGTCTATGCCGCCACGAACGAGCGCGAGATCTCCAGCTTCCTCGTCGAGAAGGGAATGGAGGGCTTTCGACTCGGCCAGAAATGGAGCGACAAGCTTGGAATGCGCGCGTCCTTCACGGCCGAGTTGGTGTTCGACGGGGTGCACGTGCCGGTCTCTCATCGCCTCGGCAAGGAGGGCGAGGGCACCCTGCAGATGATGCGGAACCTCGAGGTCGAACGGCTCACGCTTGCGGCGATGAGCGTCGGAATCGGTCGCCGCGCACTGCGCACGATGATCGGTTATGCGAACGAACGCCGGTCGTTTGGCGTGCCGCTCCGCGACCATGGACAGATCCAGCGATACATCGGCGAACACTTCGCCGCATGGCGCGCGGCTGAACTCCTGACCTATGACACGGCTCGCCGCATCGACCTGGGTGCGACCGGCCAACGTGTCGACGCGGATGCAGCCAAGCTCTTTGCGAGCCAGATGGCCAAGAATGCCTGCGACGCAGCCATCCAGGTGCTGGGGGGGCAGGGGTACATGGGCGAGAACGTGGTCGAGCGCCTGTGGCGGGATGCAAAGCTGCTCGAAATTGGCGGCGGTACGCTCGAAGCACACCACAAGAACCTGACCAAGGATCTCTGTCGCGATCCCTCGCCGATCGAACGTTAGGTCTCGCTAGAAGCCGACGACCAGCGACGCGTTGTACTGCAAGTCGTTTCGGTCGGTTCCGCGCGGGACGTCCGATTCATACTCGTTCTCGAGTCCAAGTTGCAGGGCGAGTCCGGGGCTGTCGGCGAAGTTGATCTTCCACTGGATGCCGGTCAGGTTGCGGAACTCGCCGGTGTCCTTCATGGAGGGGTAGGTCGCGTTGTACGCGGTCAGCGTCTGGTGCTCGCTGGGTTTCCAGTCGGTTTCGAAGCGGATCAGCAGTTCGTAGTCGGTCTCTTCGTCGGTGCCGCCGAAAGTTCGCGTGACCGCGAGGCCGGTCCGGGCGCGGACCGCCAGGGTCTCGGTCTCATGGAGGTTCCAGCCGACGCCGCCGCTGACGGTGCCGCGATGGTCCCAGGCCTCGAACTCGTCCACGTCCCAACGGATCTGCCCGAAGTAGAAGTAGGGACGATCGGTGAGCAGCCAGTCACGCGTGAGATCGGCGTAGCCCTGGTTCTTGGTCTCGGTCCCCGAAGATTCGGCGTAGTAGAAGCGTCCGTCGAAGATCCAGCGCGTCTCGTCGTCCTCGAAGTCGATGTCGAGGCCCACGGTGGCGTCGAGGTTGTCCGAGTTTCCGCGCGCGCCGGATAGGCCGAACGAGAAGGCGCGGTCGAAGCCGATGAGCCAACCCGATCCGAAGACGCCTCGATCCGCCGGTTCCGGCGTCGGTTCGGCTGAGACCGGCGGCGTCGGCGCGGCGGCAGGCGAGTCGATGCGGGCGACCGCATCGCCGGCGAGCTCGAGGGTTCCGAGGACCGGGTGTTCGACCCGCCAGCCCGTGTCGATCGGCTCGACCGAGACGGCGTCGAGCACGTCGCCGTTGGAGAGCACCACGGTTTCGGCGATGCCGCCGAGCGGGCAGATCAGCGAGACGGTGAACAACAAGATGAAACGGCGCAACACACATACCTCTGCGAGATGAAGCGCGGGATTCTACGCAGTGAACCGGGGCTGGCTACTCGGTTTTCTCGATGGCGCCCCGGGGACCTCAGGGGTTCGGGAAAAAGAGGGGTTCACCCCTCACCCGAAAGCCCGCAATCGCACGCTGGCCTTCGTCGGACACCAGCCAGTTCACATAGGCCTCGGCATCCTCGAATTTTACGTGCGGGTGTCGGGTCGGCGAGATGGGGAGCACGCCGTAGGGGTTCCGGAGCGGCGGATCCCCTTCGAGGAGTTGCACGAGATCGCCGCGGTCGCCGAATGCCAGCCAGGTACCCCGGTCGGTGAGCGTGTACGCGCCGAGTTCCTTTGCGGTGTTGAGTGTCGCGCCCATGCCGCTTCCACTCTCCCGATAGCCGCCTCCGCGAGCGTCCTCGCCGATTCCGGCGGCGTCCCAGAGCCCGCGTTCCGCCTTGTGCGTGCCTGAATCGTCTCCGCGCGAAAGGAACAGCTGGTCTTGGGCCGCGATCGCGCGCAGCGCTTCTGTCGCGGTCGTCAACGCGGCGACGCCAGCCGGGTCCGCGGCGGGACCGACGATCACGAAGTCGTTGAACATGACGTCGCGGCGGTACGGTGCATCGCCATTGGCGACGAATGCGTCTTCGGATGGGCGGTGATGCACGAGCAGCGCATCGACATCGCCGCGGCGCCCCATTTCGAGTGCGCGTCCGGTGCCGGCTGCAACCACACGCACGCTGATCCCGGTGGCCGCTTCGAAGCGCGCGTTCAGGTCGTCGAGCAGTCCCGAATCACGGGTCGACGTGGTCGAGCCGAGGGTGATGAAGCGCTCGCCGGCCGGCGGCACGGATGCGTCGGGTTCGTTTCCACAGGCGGAGGCCACGACCAGCATGAGCGTGAGAACGAGGTAGTGAGCGGGTCGCGTCACGAGGAGAGTCTCCTATCGAGGAACTGCTGTGCCGTTTCGGTGGCTGGCGCGGTGAAGAACGCGGCCGCCGGCGACCGTTCGATCAGGCGGCCGCGATGGAGCAGGAGGATGTCGTCGGCCATGCGGCGGGCCTGGGCGAGATCGTGCGTCGTGAGAATGACCTTCGTGCCCGAATCGCGAAGGGACAGGATGGCCGCTTCCAACACTTCGGTCGCTGCCGGGTCGAGTGCCGAAGCGGGCTCGTCAAGAAAGAGCACTCGCGGCGACAGTGCCTGCGCGCGGGCGAGCGCCAGCCGCTGGCGTTCTCCACCCGACAAGCGTTGCGCGGGCTGGTCGGCCACCGCAGAGAGCCCCATCGCGGCGAGCGCGGTCTGTGCGAGGGAAGTGCGTCGCGCGCGCGGAACACCGCGAAGTGCCAGGGCATATCCGACGTTGGCTCGCGCACTTCGTCGCAAGAGGACGGGGTGCTGGAAGAGCAGGGCGCTGTCTCGCCGCGCGGCCTCGGTCGGGCACTCCCAGGCGACCTGGCCGCGTGTCGGTCCCAGCAGACCATGAGCGAGTCGAAGCGTCAGGCTCTTTCCTGCTCCGTTCGGCCCCAGGATCACGGTCACCCCCCCGGCCGAGATCTCAAACGTTAGGTCATGAAGGAGCGTGCGACCGTTCCGGTCCAGGCCGACGCCTTCGAACCGAAGCGGCAGCATTGCGCGCTCTGTGGAATCAGGTGCGGACATGCTGGGCCCTCCCTCGAAGAAGCTCCGCTGCACCGTTGATGGTGACCGCAAGAACCATCAGGACGAGCCCGAGGCCGAGTGCGAGCGCGAGTTCGCCGCGGCTGGTTTCGAGCGCAATCGTCGTCGTCATCGTGCGTGTGAGTCCGCGCAGGTTGCCGCCGACGATCTGGACCGCACCGACTTCGGCGAGGGCGCGCCCGAGACCCGCAAGCAGCACGGTCACCAGCGTCACGCGGGTTTCGTAGAGCAGTGTCGGGATCGCGCGGAGTCGCGAAGCGCCCAGTGACTGCAACTGCTCGCCAAGGTCGCCCCATAGGTCTTCAGTGGCCTGGGTCGTGAGCGCGATCACGATGGGCAGGATGAGGGCCGTTTGCGCGATCATCATCGCTTCGGGCGTGAACAAGAGCCCCCATTCACCGAGCGGACCCTGCCGCGACAGCAAGAGGTAGACGGCGAGTCCCACGACGACCGGCGGAAGTCCCATCAGCGCATTGACGAGCGTGACCACGGCACGGCGTCCTGGGAACGACAGCACGCCCAACAGGCCCCCTGCGGGCAGGCCGAGCGCGGCAGAGACGAACAGCGCTGTTCCCGTCACCCGCAGCGAAAGCCAGACGATGCCGACGAGCTCCGCGTCTCCAGCCAGGATCAGGCGAAGCGCGGTCTGGAAGCTCTCGAAGACGGCCATGGGCGAGGACGAATAGCCGACGTGTCCGAGACCTGCTCAGCCCGCCGCTGGGCGGGCGAGCGCGGTGGGGTCATGAGTTGGAAGCGAGCATTCCGTGCCCCGACAGACGAATGCGGTCGCCCGCCCGTCGAGGCAGGACCGTCCCTCGAGCCAGCTCGCGTCGATTCCTTCCGGAATCTGACCTTCAGAGGCAACCACGATGGCTTCCTCGGGCGCCAGGAAACGTCGCGCGGCGAGCGCCAGGGCCTGGGTCGCCGGGGCATCGGGATCGCCCAGGATCACGGCGGTTGCGGGTGAGGCCTCGGCCCAGCTGGCGGCCCGCAGCATCGTGGGCGCTGAAGTCGGTGACTTCTCGAGTTGGAACGCGTGGGTCCGCAAGACCTGCTGAGCGGTTGCCGCGAGATCTTCCCGGCCGGAGAGACCTGCCAGTCGTACGAAGGCCAGGGTGGCGAGTGCGGCGGCGTCGGGGGTGGCCCCGTCGTGGCTCGAGCGCGGCCGATGCACCAGGGCCTCGCCATCCACCGCGGTCAGGTAGAAATCGCCCTCGTCCGCATCGAAGAAGCGCGCCTGGATTTCATCCGCCACGGAATGCGCGACGACGATCCATGACGGATCCGCGCCGGCGCGGTAGAGGTCGAGGCAAGCGGTCAACCAGGCGGCGAGATCGTCGAGGAATGCCGGGATCTTGCGCTGGCCTTCGGCGAACACGCGCCACCATCCACCCTCGGCGCGCGCGAGATCGGTACGCACGAACGCTGCGGCATCGGTCGCCTGGGCAAGCCATTGGTCACTATCAAATACGCCGGCCGCGTAGGCGAGGCCCGAGATGGCATAGGCGTTCCACGACAGCACGCGCTTGGTGTCGGTCGCCGGCGCGACGCGTTGCGCGCGCGCGACATAGAGTTGCTGACGTTCGGCTTCCAGCGCGTCGTGTGGGCCGCCCGCAACATCCCAGAGAACCGTCTTTCCCTCGAAGTTGCCGCGATCATTCACGCCGTACGCGGCATTGAAGGTGGGGCCGGCTGCGTCGCCAAGGACCGCATTGACTTCGGCCGGCGTCCAAACATAGAACTTGCCCTCGACGCCTTCGCTGTCGGCGTCCTGGCTGGCGTAGAAGCCTCCTTCGGAGCCGGTCATCTCTCTTGCCAGGTAGCGCGCGGTCTCGGCGATCGGCCAGCGGAGGTCCGGGTCGGTTGCACCCGTCCGTCGCCACACGTCCGCGTAGATCCTCAGCAGCTGTCCCTGGTCGTAGAGCATCTTCTCGAAATGCGGAACATCCCAGCGGCCGTCGACGCAGTAGCGATGGAAGCCACCGCCTAGCGGGTCGTAGAGTCCGCGGCCAGCCATCTGCCGGCATGTGAAGGCGAGGTGCGCGATGGCGTCCCGCGCCTTTTGCTCGGGCAGGAGGTCGCAGCCCGCGAGCAGGAGTTCGAGATTCGTGGGTGTCGGGAACTTTGGCGCACCACCGAATCCGCCGTGGTTCCGGTCGGCGCCGTGCAGCACGGACTCGGCCGCGCGAACCAGCAGCGCTCGACCCGGATACGCGTCGGCCACGCCTTGGGGCCGTGCTGCCAGAGCCTCCAGGATCCGAGCGGCGGCATCATCGACATCGTCCCTGCGGTCGCGGTAGGCCTCGTGCATCGAGCGGAGTACGTCGCGGAACGCGGGGAGTCCGTGTCTGGGTTCCGGCGGATAGTAGGTGCCGGTGTAGAACGGCCGGCCATCCGGACGACAGAAAGCCGTGAGCGGCCATCCTCCGTGCCCTTGCGTGCGAACGAGGGCGTCCATGTAGATCTGGTCGATGTCGGGGCGTTCCTCGCGATCGACCTTGATGCAGACGAAGAGATCGTTCATCACGGCCGCGGTGGCGGGATCCTCGAAGGACTCGTGCGCCATCACGTGACACCAATGACAGGCGCTGTACCCGATCGAGACGAGGAGGGGCTTGTCCTCGGTTTGCGCCCGTGCGAGGGCATCGGGGCCCCAGGGGAGCCAGTCCACGGGGTTGTCCATGTGTTGGCGCAGGTAGAGGCTGGTCTCGCTGGCGAGACGGTTGGTCGTCAGGTCGTCGACGGGGCGCTCCATCGCGGGCGAGTCTAGGGGTTCGCGAACGTGAGAGTGGTCCCGTGGAGTCGCTACGTTCCATCGATGTCCGACAGCGACCTCCGTCCGGATTCTGCGTGGCTGCGATGAGTGGCCTGGATGCGGTCTTTGCCCGTGCCGGCGGGTTCGTGGCGATCTCGGGTGGCGAGATCGAACGCCTCCACTTCGAGACGTTGCTCCGCGAGCGAGATGCGCAGGCACTCCTGGGCGCGCTCGCAGCTGTGCAAGGAGCCAGCGGCGCATTCGAGGAATGGCGAACGGTCGCTTCGGACGACCCCATGGGCCCGACGTTGCGCGCGCTCGCCGCGCTGGACGGGCTCGGGATGCTCGATCACGCCGTCCCGGAGGCCGCGGTCGCATACTTGTCGGCACTTCAGCACGCGGACGGAAGCTGGGGGATTGCCGACGAAGACGTGGAAGCACGGATCCTTCGGACCGGTACGGTCGCCGGATTCCTTGCGAAGAGTCCGTTCGCGCGGCCGCGTTCGCTGCGGAATGCGGAAACCTTCTTGCTGGAGAACTGGTCGATCGATCGCGTTCAGGGGCCCAGCTATGAGCCGATCCTGGCGTACTTCCAGCTGCTCGCAGCCTTCTCGTCCGACACCAGTGATGTTGGAGACGAAGCCTTGCAGTGGTGCGGCCGAGAGCTGGAGCGCGGTTTCCGGATGCAGGCGTTCGACGCGGTCGCAGTGTCGCGGGTCTTCTGTCGAGCGCGTGCTCGTGCGCTCCCGGGTGCGAAGTTGGACCCGCCGGAGCTGGTGACGGCATTGGTCACCGAACAGGAAGACGACGGAGGCTGGACGACACCGGGTCTCACTCACATCGATGCGACGTTAGAAGCGGTCGAGGCCTTGCAGCGCCTTCGTTAGTCCGCGGGAACCGAGACCGGTTTGGGGACGGGTGTGACGGTGATCGCCGAAGATCCAGACCAGGCGACCGGCAGGATCTGGAAGTTGTAGAGCTCCACCGGTGTGTCTCCGAAGTTGTTGGCGTGGTGGTCGACATTGCCGGACTCATAGAAGCAGTCGCCCGGCCCGTACACGTGCGTCACGCCTTCCTGCACATAGGTCAGGTTTCCCTCGGTAACGCAACGTAAGCCGGGCCCGGCATGGTGGTGGTTTCCGACGAATCCGCCGGGCTCGTAGGTCACTAGAGCCACGCGGATCTTGTACGCCCCGTTGAGCTCGTGGAGATTCCCGGTCAGGATTTCTTCGAGCTTCAGTTCTGCGTGCTGCCCCTCTCGTTCTACGGCTTCGCCGGGCTCTTCGGCCTGGGCGACGAGAGGGACCAGGAGAAAGCCCAGGGCAGCGAAGGCGAGTCGGAACACATCCATCTCCTCAGGGTCCGCGAAGCCTGGTTCGTCCACGAGGACGGGGCGCCCCACGGGTTTCGTGTATACCAGTACGATAGGCGAGATCGCGACCCGCTGCGCTGTCGCTGAGGGTCAGGCCGGACGCGGCGTTGCTAGGATCAGGTGCGGATGCTCGCGAGCCATCCGTGGGGGTCCATCCGGTTGTCTCACTTCGAGTTTGTCACGGTCTTCATCTCGATCGTCGTCGCGATTGGAGTGGCGGAGCTTCTCGCCGGGCTGGGTCGTCTGATTCGCGACCGCGACCGCGTGAAGGTCTACTGGGTTCACGTGGGTTGGATGATCCTGGGGATCCTTGCGCAGTCCAGCAGCTGGTGGGAGGTCTGGAACGTCCGCGCGAGAGAGATCGACAACTACTACGCCTTCATGGGCCTGGTGCTGCCGAATCTGCTCTTTGTGCTCATCGCGTTCCTGCTCTCGCCCTCGATCGAGGCGGGCCGATCTTTCGATCTGCGCGCCTACTACTACCGCCAGGTTCGCTGGATCGCTCCGCTGTTTGCGGTGCAACTGAGCGTGCTCGGACTCTCCCGAATCATGTTGGGCATCCAGGAGCCGGTGTCGATCAATGTGATTCGCGCTCTCGTGGTCGGAGTGTTCATTCTCCTGGGCGTGTCCTCGAACGAGAAGTTGCATCGGGGTGCCGTCTTCCTGGTGTCCGCGATGTTCGTGCTCTCGGTCGTCGTCGTGGCCCTACAGGCCGGCGGAGTAGGATCTGCCCAACCCGCCTAGTCCGGCCACTCGGGCCAGTCTTGTGAGACGCGGAGCTTCCAGTCCGGACGGCGCTTCTCCACGAACGACATCGGGCCTTCGATGGCGTCGGGCTTCGTCATGAGGTGGATGTGGAGCGCGGTTTCCTTGCGCTCGACATCCTCGGCCGAGAGCAGCGGAGATTCCCAGAGCAGCTTCTTCGAAACGGCGACCGACAAGGGCGCCGCGTTCTGCGCAACGTCGCGCGCGATCGACTGCGCTGTCCTCAGCACGTCCTCGGCGGGTAGCACCTGGTTGGCGATCCCGAGTCGCTCGATGTCGTCCCCACGGAACGTCTGGCCTGTCAACAGTAGTTCGGCGGCCTTGGCCATGCCGACCGAGCGCAACACCGTCAGGTGAGAATAGGCGTCGGGCATGACGCCGCGCCGGACCTGGACGATTCCGTATTTTCCTTCTCGCGCGAAGATGCGCAGGTCACACTGCATCGCGAGAGTGAGGCCCAGTCCGATCGCATGGCCGTTCACGGCGGCCACGACGAGCTTCCGAACGCGGAACGCCGGGAATGCGACAGCGGCGGCGCTGAAGTCGTCCAGGGAGGATCCTGAGAGGTCGAAGGTCGCCGCCGCGTCGCTCATGTCAGCTCCCGCGCAGAACGCACGGCCGCTGCCGGTCAGAACGACAGCCTTGACGTCATCGTCTTCATCACAGCGTTGATAGGCCGCAGCAAGGGCGTCACCCATCGCGCCTGAGAATGCATTCATCTGCTCTGGACGATGGAGGGTGATCGTGGCGACACCATCGGCGTCGAGATCGAACTGCAGATCGGATTCACTCATGGCTCTACCATAGGGGGAGCCGGCTGTGGTTTGACACCCCCGATGGGCGCCGGTACCAACGTCCCCCGTTTCGGCGGCTGTCGCCGGGCGCGCCGCCGACCCTTTCTGCCGAGAGTGAGCCCATGTACATCGGATACGACAGCGAACAGCAGGCGTTGCGCGCCGAGTTGCGCGCCTACTACGACCGCATCCTCACCCCTGAGATTCGCGAGGCGCTCCACGCGGAGCATGGCTGCGGACCTGTGCACCGTCAGGTGATTCGGCAGATGGGGCACGATGGTTGGCTTGGGATCGGGTGGCCCACCGAGTACGGCGGCCAGGGCCGTTCCCAGCTCGAGCAGTTCATCTTCTTCGACGAGTCGATGCGCAGTGGTGCACCCGTGCCGATGCTGACGATCAATACGGTCGGGCCGACGCTCTACAAGAATGCCAGCGAGGAGATCAAGGCCGAGTTCCTGCCGCGTATCACGGCCGGCGAAATCCTGTTCTGCATCGGTTATTCGGAGCCCGAAGCCGGTACGGATCTGGCCGCACTGACGACGCGCGCTGTTCTCGAGGGCGACGAGTACGTCATCAACGGTCAGAAGATCTGGACGAGCGTCGCGAGCGATGCCGACTACATCTGGCTCGCCGCGCGCACGGATCCGGAAGCGGCCAAGCATGCGGGTCTCTCGATGCTCATCGTGCCGCAGGATGCACCGGGGATCACGATCCAGCCGATGGACCTGATCTCGGATCACGATATCAACATCATCTTCTACGAAGATGTCCGGGTACCGGCGAGGTACCTCGTTGGCGGCGAGAACAAGGGGTGGGGGCTGATCACGAGTCAGCTCAACCACGAGCGCGTGACGTTGTGCTCGCCAGGCCTTCTTGAACAATCCTTCGAGAACACGCGGGCCTGGGCGCAGCAGGAGAAGCTGCCGGACGGTCGCCGTGTGATCGACCAGGAGTGGGTGCAGGTCAATCTCGCTCGCGTCTGGAGCGGTCTCGAGTTCCTGAAGTTGATCAACTGGAAGGTCGCCTGGGACGGTACGCGGGGCCAACTGGACGTGGCCGATGCTTCGACGATCAAGGTCTTTGGCACCGAGTTCTACATGGAGAGTTTTCGCTTGCTGATGGAAGTGATCGGTCCGCAGGCGTACTTGCGTCGCGGGTCGCCGGAAGCCGCCACGCGCGGCCAGCTCGAAACGAACTATCGCGCCTTGCTGATCCTGACGTTCGGAGGCGGCACCAATGAAATCCAGCGCGATCTGATCGGGCTGATGGGGTTGAAGCTTCCGCGCGTTCCGCGGATGTAAGGCAGGGACCATGGACTTTCAATACAACGATGAGCAACAGGCCGTCCTCGACCTCGCCGCGCAGATCTTTGGCGAGGAGGCCAGCCACGAGCGGCAGCGCGCACTGGAGAAGACGGGCGTACGATTCGATGCGTCGCTCTGGGCCGCGCTCGCAGAGGCCGGTCTGCTTGGGATCGCCATCCCCGAGGTGTACGGCGGTGCGGGCCTGGGATTCCTGGAGCTGGCGGGTGCCATGGAGCAGGCCGGGCGCGCAACCGCTCCCGTTCCCTACTTCGAAACCGTCGTGCTCGGGGCCTGGCCAATCGCCAGGTACGGGAGTGATGCCCTGAAGGAGGCCTGGCTCCCTCCGGTGGCACGGGGCGAGGTGTTTCTGACCGCAGCGCTCTCCGAAGGGCCTGGTGATCCGTTGACGCCCGCACTGGTCGCAACGCCGCACGCGGGCGGCTTTCGACTGACCGGGCGGAAGCTATGTGTGCCCGATGCGCCGCGGGCGCATGCACTCATCGTGTCCGCCATGAGCTCCGATGGCCCCGTGTTGGTTCTGGTGCCGTCCGACTCGGCCGGGCTTCGTTTGACCGAGGTCGAAACGGTCCGCGGACACGCAGAAGCGCACGTGGCATTCGACGCCGTCGATGTCTCGGCCGACCGTATCCTGGTGGGCCCGTCCGAGGGGCGCTCTGCACTGACAGCGCTCGTCGAGCGCGCAAACGCGGCGCAGGCCGCCTATGGGCTCGGCGTCTGTGAGGCCGCCCTTGCGCTCACGGCCGAGTACGTGAAGACCCGGAAACAGTTCGACCAGCCGATCGCGATGTTCCAGGCGGTGGGCCACCGCGCCGCGGACGCCTATATCGATGTCGAGGGGATTCGACTCACGACGTTGCAAGCGGCCTGGCGCATTCACGAAGGTCTCGACGCGTCGAAGGAAGTGGCCGTCGCCAAGTACTGGGTCGCCGAAGCGGGACAACGCGTCGTCGCCGCCGCCCAACATCTGCACGGCGGGGTCGGCGTCGACAAGGAGTACCCGCTCCATCGCTTCTACCTGCATGCCAAGCACCTCGAACTGCAACTCGGAGGAGCGACGCCGCAGCTCTTGCGTCTCGGGGCGCTATTGGCTGACGAGCCGGCGCGAACCTAGGCATGCTGAACCTTGCCGCGATCCACGAAGCGATCTCAGAGGCGATCCCGGACCACGAGTGTCTCGTCTTTCGGGACCGCCGCTACACCTGGCGCCAGGTTCAAGACCGGACACGTCGGCTTGCAGCGGTGCTCGAGGGCGCCGGCCTCGGGTGCCATGCGGAACGGGCGAGCCTCGAGAACTGGGAGAGCGGCCAGGATCACGTCGCCCTGTACCTCCATAACGGAAACGAGTACCTGGAGGGAATGGTAGGCGCGTTCAAGGCGCGTTGTGCGCCGTTCAACGTCAACTATCGTTATGTCGAAGAGGAGCTCGTCTATCTCTTCGAGAATGCCGACGCCAAGGCCGTTGTCTTCCATGCAGCGTTCGCGCCCACGATCGAGAGGGTGCGGGCGCACTTGCCGCACGTTCGTCTGTGGCTGGAAGTCGAGGATGGGTCGGGCAATCATCTCGAAGGTGCCGTCGCCTACGAAGAGGCGCTGGCGGCGGCGACGCCGTCCGCCCCGCGAGACCTGTCGCCCGACGATCTCTACATCCTGTACACCGGCGGTACGACGGGGATGCCGAAGGGCGTGTTGTGGCGGCAGGAGGAGATCCTGAAGGCCGCACTCATGCCGCCGCGCACCGAACACACGCTCGACGCCGTCGTTGCGCGGGCAACCCGGCGCGCTGGTCAGATGAAGGCGTTGCCGACGCCGCCGTTCATGCACGGCGCCGCGCACTGGGCTGCCTTCACGATGTGGCACGTCGGGGGAACGATCTTCGTCCAGGACAACGTCGCGAAGCTCGACTCGGATGACATCTGGGGTCTCGTCGAACGCGAAGGCATCACGGCGATGACGCTCGTTGGCGATGCGTTTGCCCAGCCGCTCCTCGAGGGGCTCCGAAAGGGGCAGTACGACGTTTCATCCATCCGGTCGTTATCGAGCGGCGGCGCGATCCTGACGGCGAGGGTCAAGGACGAACTGCTCTCCTTCCTGCCCGGCGCACGCATCATGGACGTGCTGGGCTCCTCGGAGAGTGGCCATCAGGCGACCCAGGTCTCCCTTCCGGGTGAGAAGGCGACGACGGGCGATTTCGAACTGGGCGAGGGCAACGCCGTCTTGAACGAGGCGATGACGGACGTGCTTCCGCTCGGGAGTGGCGCGCAGGGTTGGCTTGCTCGAACCGGACCGATGCCGCTCGGTTACTACAAGGATCCAGAGAAGACCGCGCGGACTTTTCCCGAGGTCGCAGGCGTTCGTTATTCGGTCCCCGGAGATCGCGCGGTTGCGCGCATTGACGGTGGAGTGGATCTGCTGGGTCGTGATTCAGTCACGATCAATTCCGGCGGCGAGAAGATTTTCGCCGAGGAGGTGGAGCACGCCCTCAAGCATCACCCGGACGTCTACGATGCGGTGGTGACAGCGACGCCGCACGACCGTTGGGGCCAGCAGGTCACGGCCGTGGTCGCACTGCGTGCGGGCTCCGTGCAGGACGAAGCCTCGCTATTGGCCGAGTGTGAGCGGCACATCGCCCGCTACAAGTTCCCGCGCGAGTTCGTCTTCGTCGACGAAGTGCTCCGAGCGCCATCGGGAAAGGCCGACTATCGCTGGGCGAAGTCGACGGCATTCGAGGCGCTCGGAATCGCTGACTGAGCGCTACTCCGGGTAGGCGTCCATGAAGGCACGAATCCGGATGGCGTTTGCGCCCATGTCGCCGCGCCCGTCGCGCGACTTGGAGCGCAAGTCGACGACTGCGCCGTCGGCGTCGGGGCGGACGCGGATCGCGATGTCGTCCACGAAGCGGAAGACCTCCGTGGTCTGGCGAGCGAGGATCGTTCCCTCAGCCCGATTCGTCGCGATGACCTCCCACCCGAGCCCTTCTGCGGTCTGTACGGCGAGGTCGAGCGCGCGCCCTGGTGCGTTACTCGTTCGAATCGGCACGAGATCGCCGTACGAAGCGCTTACGGTGTCCACGAATTCGGCCGGGTAGGCCATGTCGCGGCCCCGGTCGGCCGGATCGCTGGCGAAGGCCGGCGGATTCTCGAGGTCGGTCGTGATGTCATTGATCGGCGGGTAGTCGCCGCCGGCCGACGCGTTGACACCGAATACGACGAGGAGGAGAGCGCCGACACCCACGGCGAAAAGGGCGAGTCCGCGGCCACTCTTGCGGCCCGGGGCCGTCGGCCGAAGCGCGACAAGGCCAACGATCAGCGCCACGATTCCGACGAGGGAGCCGAGCCCCCAGAAGTAGAAGGCCGCCATCGGCGAGATCAGGCCGAAGCGCGCGAGCAGCGGGCCCAGCACCGCGTCGAACAGGCCGAGGCCGCCGAGAAAAGCTGCCGTGACCGCGAGTTTCGATCGTTCCATGAAGACCTCCGGAAGGAAGGATGGCGAGACGGCGGGATCGTAACACGGTGGGCGGCTTGCAGGATCCGCCGGACGGGCGAGTCTCTTCGCCCGAGCCTCTCGCTGATGAATTGGAATCGCCTTGTCTGACCTCGTTCTCACGGAATCTCGTGGCCCCGTCGTTCTGCTCACGCTGAACCGCCCGGACGCGCTCAATGCGTTGTCGGCGGCGTTGCTCGAAGCCCTCGCGGAGGCGATCCACGCTTGTACGGCTGACGATGGCGTCCGCGCCGTAGTCGTGACCGGTGCGGGACGCGCCTTCGCGGCCGGCGCCGATATCGCGCAGATGCAGTCCATGACGCCGCTCGAGGGCGAGGCGTTCAGTCGCCTCGGGCACGAAACCTTCGCGGCGCTCGAGGCGCTACCGGTGCCGACCCTGGCAGCCGTGAATGGCTTTGCGCTGGGCGGTGGCTGCGAGTTGGCGCTGGCATGCGACTTCATCTGGGCGGCAGAGAAAGCCCGGTTGGGCCAACCCGAGGTGAACCTCGGCCTGGTTCCGGGCTTCGGCGGCACGAGCCGCCTCGTCCGGCGGGTCGGGCCGGCCTGGGCCAAGGAACTGATCCTCTCGGGCGAGCCGATCACGGCGGACGTGGCCGAGCGCATCGGCCTGGTGAATCGCCGATTCGACGATGCGGAAGCCCTCGTTGCAGCGGCCGTCGAGTTCGGAGGGGTCCTCGCGAAGAAGGGGCCGGTCGCGGTATCCCTGGCGAAGCGTGTGATGCAGGAGGGCCAGGACGCCGACATTCGGGTCGCGCACGCACTGGAGCAGCAAGCGTTCGGGCTGACCTTCGCCACCGAGGACCGAGCGGAAGGGATGGCCGCATTTCTCGAGAAGCGCGACGCCGCGTTCCGGGGGCGTTAGGTGGCTCGGGTTCTCGTGACGGGTTGTGCTGGTTTCATCGCCTCGCGGACGGCGGAGCTGCTGCTGGAACGCGGCGACGAAGTCGTCGGGCTGGACGACATGAACTCGGCCGGTCTCGTGCTGAAAGAACACCGACTGGAGCAGCTCCGTACCCATACGGATTTCGAGTTCGTCCAGCTCGATGTGAGTGACAAGGATGCGGTTGCCAACCGCGTGCCTTCCGGTGCGTTCGACGGCGTCATCAATCTCGCCGCGCGCGCAGGCGTACGTGCGAGCGTCGAAGACCCGTGGCCCTACGTCGACGTGAACGTCACGGGCACACTCAATCTGCTCGAACTCTGCCGTGAACGCGGGATTCCGAAGTTCGTGCTGTCGTCGACGTCGAGCCTTTATGGCAAGGGCGCGCCGGTTCCCTTTCGGGAAGATCAGGATACGAATCGCCCGATCTCACCGTACGCGGCCACCAAGAAGGCGGCGGAAGCGCTGACCTACACCTGGCACGCGCTTCATGGCCTGGATGTCACGGTTCTCCGCTACTTCACGGTCTACGGCCCCGCCGGTCGGCCGGACATGGCGACGCTGCCATTCATCCAACGCATTCGAGAGGGACGACCGATCACGGTCTATGGCGACGGCTCGATGTCCCGGGACTTCACCTACGTGGACGACATCGCGCGCGGCACGATCGCGGCGCTTCGGCCGCTGGGGTACGAAGTGGTGAATCTCGGTGGGGATTCGCCGCATACGGTGAGGCAGCTCGTCGAAACGATCGAACGCGAGGTGGGTCGCAAAGCCGAGATCACCTACGAAGAAGCGCACGCGGCCGATGTTGATCGAACGATGGCCAGCATCGAACGTGCGCGGACGCTGCTCGACTGGTCGCCTGAGATTTCGCTGGAAGAAGGCATCCGTCGCACCGTGGCGTGGTATGAAGCGAATCGCGCCTGGGCCAAGGACATTCCTACCGGCTGACGATCTCGGGAACCTCGTTTCGGAAGAAACTGCCGAGGTCGAGTTCCGTCGCTTCTTCCGCGCGGGCGCGCAGGCGTTGGGTCGTCACCGGCTCGTCCGCCGTGACCAACGCGCGGACAACCACGTCGAGGCGGAGCTTGCCGTCGGTCTGGTCCTTGATCCGTGCGTTGAGGGCGCGGAAGACCGTCACTGCGCGGTCCGTCGCCGCTCCCTCCGAGGTTTCTCCGCGCAGGGGAACACCGGCGCTGGATGTTTCGATTCGTTCGAGGGCGCGCCTCGCACGGCCGCGGCTGATCGTGCGAGCGCGACGCATCAGCTCGATCGAGTAGTACTCGGCGAGGCCCTCGACGATCCAGTCACCATCCGGCCCCGGCACCAACCGCGTCGTCGAGTGGAAGAGCTCATGGAGGAGCGGGCTCGATGCATCGTTCGTGATCAGGGGGCGGTCGGCGTGAACGAAGAGGGAGGAGGGCCCTGACAGTCCACCGCGCCACATCGGGTCCCCGGCGCTGACGACGAGCAGGCGCTCGGGAAGCTCACCGAGCATCGATCGAAAGGCCGGAAGGTTCCAGCGAAGAAATGCCAGCATGTCGTGGCGGCGTACTCCGTGGCCGACAGGGCCCGCGACGGCCACGCGGCTCCCCGCGACGGTCTCCCGAAGCACTCCGAGTCTCCCGACGGCGATCCAGCCGGTCGGTCGGTCGAAGCGCCGGCTCGGGTCGTCGACTTCGAAGACGTGGGTACCGCTGCGTGTGAAACGCGTGGCGGACGACCAACCGGTCGGGAGCCGAAGCTTCAGCACCGAGACACTCTCTGCTCCGCGGATCGTGCGGGTCCGCGCCGGCGGGAATAGGTCATCGCCGCGGAAGAGCGCCCAGTCGTCGCTGCAGCGGGCGTCGTATCCGCCGTCTCCACGAACGTCGTCGATGCGGAACTGGTACTTCAGCGTGCCGCCGCGACGCGGCGGCTTCCATACGACGGTCGTGCCATCGACTTCGACGCTGCCGCTGCCGGTAAAACCCGTGTGCCGCTTGGGGTCGATTCGGAGCGTGACTTCCCGAACCGCGTCGGCACCAACCCCGAGAACCCAGCGCGCTTCCGCAACGCGTTGAGTCGGTACCACCCGAGCTTCGAAACGCATCTCGTAGCGCGGACCCTCTGCGTTCGCGCCGCTGGTCGCCAGCAGGCAGACCGCCGCGAACGCGATGGGCAAAAGCTTCCCGACGGGCATCAGACGAGGTCCCTGCGGCTCACGGCCCGCCCGGCGGCAATGCGTTCGTCGACACTGGCATCGGTGCGGTCGGCCGCGGCATGCCAAGCGTCGACACCGTCGAGACGAGGACGCAATCCATGCCCATTCGCGATTTGTATCGCGAGGCCCGGCCGTGCATTCAGTTCCAGAATGACGGGGCCGCGATTGGCATCGACCACGACGTCGGCACCGACGTAACCAAGGCCGGTTTCGTCCGTGGCGCGCAGGGCCACTTCCACGATCTGGTCGAAATGGGGGATCTGGAATCCTTCGATGGTGACGCCGGTATCGGGACTCTTCGCGACCGGTGCGTCCTGCTGGATGGCGCGACCCATGCGTCCGGTCTCGAGGTCGACGCCGGCACCGACAGCGCCCTGGTGCAGATTCGCGCGGCCGCCCGATGCCCGTGTTGGCAGGCGCATCATCGCCATGACGGGTACGCCTCGGTACACGATGACGCGCAGGTCCGGCACCCCGTCTGCGACAAGGGCATCGAACGCTGGATCGATGATGAGGCGCTCCTCGAGCATGGCGACGTCCTCGGTTCCAGCCAGCGAGTACAGACCCGACACGATACCGGCCGCGTGATAGACGAGGTCTTCGGTCGGGTAGACGCGATCGCCACGCATCAAGAGACCCTCCTGCCAGGACAGGACGAGGATGCCGTTCCCCATCGCGCCCCGGGCGGGCTTCACGACGAATGACGGATGGTCGCGCGCGATCTCCGGCAGGGAGCGGGCTTCGCGGTGCGTCCGAACGCACCCCAGGAGCTTGGGGACCGGGATTCCTGCAGCCTCGCACCGGGCTTTCGTCTCGAGCTTGTCATCGACGGTCGGGTAGAGGCTGCGTTCGTTGAGGCCCTGGATGTAGACCGAGTTCCGGCGATTCATCCCTAGAATGCCACGGGCCCGCAGGGTGGCGAGGCTCATGTCGCGTCCATCTGTCGAAACCGGAGGAGTTCCACGAGGCGGAAGCCCATGTAGCCACCAACCCAGACCAGCAACCCCATCACCGAGATCACGAGTTCCGGGAATGTGAACATCAGGTAGGTCGCGTGCTCACTTTGAAACACGGGCAAGATCGCCGCGGCGACGACGAGGGACCAGATCACGCGCCGGGCGGCTTCCTGGCGTCCCTCTTCCTCGATCGTGATGGTGATTCGTTCGATCCACATTGTCAGGATGACGATCGGAAGCGCGGCACCACTCAACCAATCGCGTGCGCCGATACTCGCACTCGCGAGCGCGATTGCCGTGACGCAGAGCACGACAACGCAGAGCAGGATCGATAGCCGTGGAACCATCAGCAGGCGCAGGCGCTCCAATGCGAAGCGGGTCGAGACACCGATCGTCAGGACCCCGCCGACCAGGGCGAGACCAAACAACGGCGGGAGGTCGCGGAGAGCCAGACCGATGAGTGCGGGCATGAACGTGCCGTAGGTCCGCACGCCGATGATGTTGCGAAAGAATGCCGTGATCAGTGTGCCGAGCGGGAGCAGTAGCAACAGCTGCAACAACGACTGGACCCCGATGGGAAGCCGATAGAGCGAAAGGAACGAGAGCAGCGGATCGTCGGGCGCCATCAAACTGGCGATCTCGTCCGGGCGCAGGGGCGTTCGCAAGGCTCGGTACCGATGTCCCACCGCACGGGCGCCGGTGGCCTCGATCGCGGGCGCGGAGCCGCGGCCCACGATCACGCGGTCGGCCGGCTTCTGGCCGATCCAGCCCTCGGCGGCCGAGAGCGGAACCCATTGGCCGTCGAGCCATGCTTCGACCCAGTTCGCATCGACCGGCCGCGCGCCGTCCGCGAGGATGAGGCCGTGGACCTGGCGCGCCGGAGTGCCGACTGCGCGAAGGAGGGTCGTGAGCAGCTGTTCTTTCCCGCTCGCGGTTCCCTCCCTGCGATCCAGTGTCAGGAGTACGTCGCTGGTTGCCGACGGCACGGATTGAATTTCGTGCACCGCAAACGCAAAGACATTCTGTATCCGGCCGATGGGGTCGGTCGGCGGAGGGAGGTCCATGTCTTCGGTGAGCGTTCGCACGCCCGGGGCTGTCGACGGGATGGCTGCGCTGGGTTGGAGGTAGAGCGAGCGCACCGAACGCGGTACCTCGTCGAGTGGGCCCTCGGTCGCGAGCGGAACCGAAACGGCCGTCGACTGGACGCGGTACCGGTAGACGACTTCGTGGACGCCCTCGAGCCAGCCGTTCCAGCGGCCGATGCGCCCGTTCGGCCGATCGAGCAGTTCCCACGCAAGACGGTCGGAGGTGGCGCGTTCGTCGAACACGCGTTGCCCGGCCTCATTGCCGGGAAGGAGTGCGCGAATGCTTCCGTTCTGTCCGTCGCCGCGAACCGTGACCGTTAGTTCGACCTGCCAGGGGCCCTGATTCTCCGTTGGTGTGAGAGGCAGCTCGTGGGACACGACCTTGAAGGCTGTCAAGGCCAGGCCTGCCAGGAGCAGGAGCGCACCTGTGATGCGAACGGCCCAGCTCATGCTATTCGGGCCTCTCTTCGGGGTCGAGATCTTCCGGGCTGGCCTGCGGATCGACGGCCTCGGCGAGCGGGAGCGGCGCGTTCAGGTCTCCGAGATGGAACGCCGCGAAGCCGGGAATCACGACCTGGGGAAGCGCCATGCCGATGATGCGGCCCGCGGCCGGCGAGCGGATCTCATTGCGCTCGTTCGAGATCGGATCCGTCACGGTACCGAGGATCTCTCCCTGCTCGACATCGTCGCCAAGGCGACGGCTCGGGAGGTAGATGCCGCCATCGCTGACGCGGACCCAGCGCGCTGCGCGGACCAAGATTGGCGCGTCGCTGTCGGTATCGCCGCCGATCATGTCGAGCGCCCGCAGGAGCTGCCGAACGCCCTGTAGGCCGCGCGCGATCTCGCCGGCGTGGAAGCGGTAGGGCTCGCCGGCTTCATACGTGATGGCCGGGATCCCGAAATCGACGCTGGCACGTCGCAACGTTCCGGATTGTCCTGTGGAATGCACGATCAAGGGAACGCCGAACCGCAGCGCGAGTTCGGTGACGACGGGATTCGCCAGGTCCGCACGCACCTGGGGCAAGTTCGTCCGGTGAAACGAGCCGGTATGGAAGTCGACGATCGCGTCGCAATGCCGAATCACGCCGGTGAAGAGCGCGTCCGCGATTCGCGAGGCTGAGCTTCCAGCCGGGTGGCCGGGGAAGAAGCGATTGAGGTCACGGCGATCCGGCAGATAGCGGGATGATCGACGGAAGCCCTGGAGGTTCGCTACCGGGACGCCGACGACGGACCCGGAAACCGACCCCGGGTCGAGGGTCTCGAAGACCTGGCGTACGACTTCGATTCCGTTCAGCTCGTCGCCGTGGATTCCGGCGACCAGGCAAACGGTGGGGCCCGGCGTGCGGCCGCGAATCACATGGACCGGAGTCAGGACCTGTGAGCCCGCGAACGACTCCCCGGTCTGGAGGGCCATCTGTGCGCGACTTCCCGGTGCAACCCGGCCGCCAAGAAGTTGGAGGTCATCCCAGGGAACCGAAGCCTGGCTAAAGGCCGCGGTGGGTAGCGAAAACGCGATGAACAGGAACCCGCCTAACGTGCGGAGGAGCCGGGTCAAGGAGCCATGCGGGTTCAACGGTCACCGTCCCGGGGCTTGTACGTGCCCACCCACCCACGCGCCCGGAACCACCACGTCATTGCGGCAGCGACCGCGGCCATGACGGAAAGGGCGGCTGGGTAGCCCCAGGGTTGCTTCAGCTCGGGCATCCACTCGAAGTTCATCCCGTAGATGCCGGCGACGAACGTGAGGGGAATGAAGATGCTGGCCATCAGTGTCAGGACCTTCATGACCTCGTTCGTCTTGTGACTGACGTTGGAAAGATAGAGTTCGACCAGACTCGATGCGTGCTCGCGAGCGGATTCGATGATGCCCATGGCTTGCGCGACATGTTGCTCAGCGCTCCGCAGGTAGACGATGGCTTCACCCTCGATGAAGGGCTCGGGTCGAAGCGACAATGCACGATGCGCATCCACCTGGGGCTGGCCGACACGGCGGAGCGCAACAAGGTCTCTTCGTGCAGCGTGGACTTCCCGGAGTGCGGCGGGCTGCGGGTCGACATTTACGCTGTCTTCGAGGTCTTCCAGTAGCGCGGCCAGGTCTTCCGCGACCGGGAAATAGTGGTCGGCCATCGCGTCGAGCAGCGCGACGAAGAGGTAGCTGGGGCCGGCGGTCCGGATCGGCCCGAGGCCCTCGCGAATTCGCTCTCGAACCCCATCGAAAAGACCCAGGTAGCGATCCTGAAAGGTCAGGAGCCAACCGTCGCCCAGGATCATGCAGACCTGGGGCATGGAGAGGTTGCCGTCATCGTCGCGGGCCGGGACCCGGGCGATCGAAAGCAGGTAGCGTTCGTTGACTTCGTGTCGCGCGCGCTGTGGGATGTTCGTCGCGGCCTCCAGGGCCAGTGGATGCAGCTGGAACTCGGCCGCGATCTCGCGTAGGACGGACTCCGAACCGAGCCCCTGGACTTCTACCCAGACGGTCTGGCTCTCAGAGCGGATCGCCGCGATTTCTGCAGGAGAATCGAGATCGGACTCGTGCCAGCTTTCGGCCGAGTACCCAAACGCGTGGATGCGCGGCGGCGGTGAGTCGCCCGGGATCGCCAGGGTCCCGGGGCGTGCACCGATGGGAGCGCGATTGCGCCGCACTACGACTCTTCCCGCTGGGCCGACTCGACCATTCGTATCTCCAACGGTGCGAGGCTATCGATGTGGAGGTCACGCTGCGGGTAGGCGATGACGATGTTGCTTTCCCGGAAGCGGTCGTCGATGGCGAAGCGGATGTCGCTGGAAATCTTGTAGCGCTCCATCTGCGAATGGATCCGAAGCCAGAAATGCGCTTCGAAGTGGAGCGCATTGTCACCGAATTCCTTGAACAGGATGATGGGCTCCGGCCGCGAGAGGATCTTGGGATGGCCTTGGAGCGCGGCCATGAGCTGCGTTTCGACCTCGCGGATCGGCGAACCATAGGCCACGCCGACCGCGATCATGACCCGAACCTCTGAATTCGAGTGCGTCCAGTTGACGACGTTGGTTTCGAGGAACGTCGCGTTCGGAACGATGACGTGAATATTCTCGCCGGTCCGAACGCGTGTCGAACGCAAACCGATGCGTTCGATGTTTCCGTAGGTCTGGTCGACCTGGACGAGGTCGCCGATCTTGATCGGGCGCTCGGCGAGGAGAATGATCCCGCTGATGAAGTTATTCACCACGTTCTGGCTGCCGAAGCCGACCCCGATCGCGAGCGCGCCGCCCACGAATGCGAAGGCCGTCAGGGGAATGCTGACGATCTGGAGCGACATCAGGAAGACGATGACCAGTAGCCCGTAGAAGGCGAGTTCGGCGAAAGCATGGCTGGCGCCTGTGTCAAAGCCGAATCCCGGCAGAATGCGCCGCTCGAGCGTGCGCGCGAGCAAACGGCTGGTCACGAAGCCGAATACGATCATTGCCAGCGCAAGAATGATCATCCCGACAGTGACAGAGGAATCTCCGGCGACGCCGACCTCGTGGCGCCAGGCGCGCTTGCCCGCTTCCCAGGCTTCTCCGGCGCGGTCGCTCCAGGTCGCGGCACCCGCCTTGCGCTCGAGCGTCGCAGCGAGTCGCGCGTGCACTTCCTCGGCGAGGCGTAGTTCTTCCTGGTGCTCGCGATGAAGCTCGATCTGCCCGTCGATGGCACGCAGCCAGGCTTTCCCTGGCCGCTCTCCTTCCGGGCGCTGGATCAATGTCGCGCGCTCGTCGAGGATCTCGGATAGATCGACTTCGTCGAGGCGACGCTCGCGCCCCAGGGAAGACGCGGTCGTGCGCGCGGCTTCGAGCCACGCAATGAGGGTGGCGTGGTCGGGAACCTCATAGGCAAGCACCGCGAGCCGCCGCTGTGCCGCCTCTCGCTGCGCCGCCATCCTCGTGAATCGCGAAGTCTGGAGGGCCACCGCCTTCTGGCGAAACTTCAGGTCGGCACGAAGCGCCGCGCGCTGATCACCCGTCGCGTTGGAGCCAGCGTTCCAGCGTCGCTCGGCATCGCGCAACTGCACTTCGGCACGCTGGAGCTTCTTGCGCTCGGATCTTTCGCGTTCGTCCATCTGGGCGGCGACGCTGGCGCGATCGGCCGCCGATACCACCACTTGTGGAGCCGCCCAGGCGAAGTCGGCCCTGGATTGGGCACATCGCTCGTCTTCGAGTTCGATGGCTTTCTCGGCGTTCTGCGCGATCTCGCGGCGAAGACGCACGCGCTGATCGGCGACCTCGCGCGCAAGCGCGCGAACCGGGTCGCCCTCGGTTGCCGGCAGCGCCGACTGTGCGGCGACGGCGGCCCGCGTCGCCTCCCGCGCGACCTCGCGTGCGGTACGCGCCTGCTCGGCATCCCCGGTGGCGGACTCGAGGGCTCCCTCGACCTGGTCGTAGAGCGCGACGTCGATCTGTTCGGGGTTTCCCCAGCGTTCCTGGGGCGACATGTGGGAACGCATGCCGAGCGCGTCACGTTGGGCGGCCAGCTCAGCCTTCCGCTGCTCGGCCGTTCCGCGCTGCACCAGGATGGTGGTGAGTTCGTCGTACAAGGCGCGTCGCGGATCGTCTTCGCCGAGTTGATCCCGGCTGGCCTGCGCCGCGTCGAGCTGCGCCTCGACCGTGGGGCCGTCCTCTTCTGGGGACCCGGTCGCGTCGGTTTGGCTGGCGGCCGACGAGGGCAGAGCCAGCAGCGCGATGGCAACGAACACCCGGACGAGAGAGCGCGCATCGACGCAGGCGAACGGGTGCATGGTTCGGGTCACGCGGCGATGATACGCGGGCTGGCCCCGCGGGTCAGTTCGCGAATCCGTTTACGTAGGGGAGCCGCGCGGCGGTGGCCTCGATCGTCTCGCCGGCTTCCACGAGCACGGCGGTTGCGTTCCAGGTGCCCTCGAGGAGGGCTTTTCGAGTGCCATCGCGCACGTTGGCCTCCATGGTGCCCGCCCTGGAAGTCACGGTGCGGCTCTCCAGGTCGACGGCCACGGTCTGCTCGGGATCGAGTTCGACACTGTCCATCAAGGTGGCGAGATCGTCGCCGGCGAGGGTGACACACGGCAAGCCGAGCGCGGTGCAGTTGCCTGCGAAGATCTCGGCGAAGCTCTCGCCCACGAAGACGTCGAATCCGGCTCGCATCAGGCTCTGCGGCGCGTGCTCGCGGGACGAGCCGCAGCCGAAGTTCTCGCCCACGATCAGGACGTTGGCGCCCGCGTACTGCTCCTTGTCGAGCGCATGATCTCCCTTGGCCTGC
The DNA here is from genome assembly GCA_029261815.1 of Deltaproteobacteria bacterium. Taxonomy (GTDB): domain Bacteria; phylum Myxococcota_A; class UBA9160; order UBA9160; family UBA6930; genus JAJDAP01. The sequence continues at coordinate 3,499 of JAJDAQ010000023.1, read as the reverse complement.
TCGCGGTCGTCCTCGAACGCGTGCTCCCCCAGGCCGTCGAATGTGACGCACCGCAGGAAGCGTGCGGGGATGATGCGGTCGGTATCGATGTCGCTTCCGCGCACGACACAGCCGCGTCCTTCGATCCGGTTCACGATATCGGCCATGGCTAGAGGACCTCCCGCACATCGGTCACTTCGCCGCGAATGGCAGCAGCCGCGACCATCGCCGGCGACATCAACATCGTGCGTCCGGTCGGCGACCCCTGCCGGCCCTTGAAGTTCCGGTTGCTCGACGAGGCGCACAGTTCGCGGCCGATCAGCTTGTCCGGGTTCATGGCCAGGCACATCGAACAGCCGGGCTCGCGCCAGTCGAAACCCGCGGCCTTGAAGATCTCGTCCAGGCCTTCCTCTTCGGCTTGACGCGCGACGGCCTGCGAGCCGGGCACCACGAAGGTGCGGATGCCGGGGGCCACGTGCCCCTTCTGCGCGACCTTGGCGGCTTCGCGCAGGTCAGAGATCCGGCCATTGGTGCAGGAGCCGATGAAGGCGACATCGATCTTGGTGCCGGCGACCGCTTCGCCCTGGCGCAGTCCCATGTATTCGAGCGCTTCGGCATAGCCCGGTCGTTCGTCGTCGGGGACGGCCGTGAGTTGCGGAATGTTCTCCGCAACCCCGAGCGCATGCCCGGGGTGGATGCCCCAGGTCACCGTCGGAGAGATGTCGCTGCCCGCGAACGTGACCCGGTCGTCGTACGACGCTTCGGCATCGCTCGCGATGCTGCGCCACCAGTCGGCTGCGCGGTCGAAGGCCTCTCCCTTGGGCGCGTACTCGCGACCGCGGAGGTATTCGACCGCCGTGTCGTCGGGATTGATGTAGCCGACCCGGGCGCCGCCTTCGATCGACATGTTGCAGACCGTTAGGCGCTCTTCCATCGTCATCGCTTCGATGACATCGCCGGCGTATTCGTACGCATGGCCCACGCCGCCCTTGACGCCGAGCCGACGGATGATGTGCAGGATGACGTCCTTGGCGTAGACGCCGCCGCCGAGGGTTCCCTCGACATCGATCCGGCGGACCTTGGGCTTGGCCATGGCCAGGCACTGCGTCGCCAGGACATCGCGAACCTGGCTCGTGCCGATCCCGAATGCGATCGCGCCGAATGCACCGTGGGTCGAGGTGTGACTGTCGCCGCAGGCCACGGTCATGCCCGGTTGGGTCAGCCCGAGTTCGGGCCCGATCACGTGGACGACGCCCTGGTTCCCGCTGGCCGGATCGAAGAGGGTGATGCCGTTGTCCCGGCAGTTCTTCTCGAGTGCGACCAGCATCTGTTCGGCAAGCCCGTCGGCCAGGGGCCGGACCTGGGAATCCGTCGGGATGATGTGGTCGACGGTCGCGAACGTCTGCTGCGGAAATCGGACCGGAAGCCCCATCTCATTCAGCATGGCGAATGCCTGGGGGCTCGTGACCTCGTGGATGAGGTGGAGACCGATGAATAGTTGCGTCTGGCCGTCGGGGAGCTCACGCACCGCGTGGGCCTGCCAGACCTTGTCGAACAAGCTCGAGGGGGATGTCATGACCCGGTGGATTTAGCATCCAGCCTCGGGCGGCGCCGCGGGCGTCTGTCGGGAGCGGTGGGTAACGTCCCGATCCACCGCCGGGTAGGCCGAGCCACCCGAATGCAGCGCCCAGGGAGCCCTCATGGATCTCATGTACACCGCCCACATTCCGCCCGGAGAGGGCCCGTTTCCGACCATCCTGATGCTTCACGGCTGGGGCGCGAACGCTCACGACCTCATGGGCCTGGCGCCGATCGTCCACGGCGGTCAGGCGCTGGTGCTCTGCCCACAGGGACCGGTTGGTTTCGAGATCGCGCCCGACCAGGCGCCGGGCCTGTTGGGCTACGGCTGGTGGCCGATCAGCCAGGACCGGGAGATCGATCCCGCCGCATTCGACGCGGCTCGTGGCGCGGTACGCACCTTTCTCGACGACGCCTGTGAGCGCTACCCGATCGATCGCCGAAAGATCGTCGTGATGGGTTTCAGCCAGGGCGGCGTCATGGCCTACGACCTGGTGTTGGGAGATCCGGACCGTTTTGCCGGTCTCGTGGCGCTCTCATCCTGGTTGCCCGATGCCGTCGACGAGGCGGTACCGACCCAGGACGGGCTCGCCAACTTCCCCGCCCTGGTCATCCACGGCACCAAGGACCCGATGATTCCGGTCGAAAACGCCCAGGATTCGCGGCAGCGGCTATTGGCTCGCGGTCTCAACGTCCACTACCGCGAGTTCGAAATGGAACACGAGATCAATCAGGACGCCCTGCGCGAACTCGTCGTCTGGCTCGAAGAGAAGGTCTTCAACCTGATCCAGCTGGCGTAGGCCGAAGGCCGCGCGCAAATGGACGTGCCCTCACGGCGCGTTCTCCGGGGCGCAGGGGTCTCCCGTGGTGGCTTCCGAGCCTTTTCGGTTTCCGAACCCTCACCGATCGCGGCCGAGTGCCTAGAATAGACGGCTCGGGGTGTAGCTCAGCGGCCAGAGCCTGATCTTTGGGTGGTCAGCGTCGTGGGTTCGAATCCCACCACCCCGACCACCTCCCGCGCAGGGTCCTAGCGCGGCCCAGAGTGACTCCGGGTCACTTCTCCGAGTCGATACCTCAACGATTCCGGCGGCCTAGGGGCAATCCTGCACTGTCGTGCGAGCGGAATGTGAGTATGTTCTTTCGCGCTCAGCTGGGCCGCAGCTGCCCATGAGTCAACCAGGGGTCCATTCAGAGGCCCACAGGAGGGGAACTTGAGAATCCAACGATTCGCGCGGGCCGGTGTGCTCGCAGCGGCGGCTTGCTTCGTGATGCCCGCCGTCTCGGCCGTGGCCGATGAAACCGAAGGCGTCGACGAGATCGTCGTCACCGCGCGAAAGCGCGAAGAAGCATTGAGCGAGGTCCCGTTCTCGCTGGCCGTGCAGACGGGCAAGCAGATGGAGAGGTCGGGAGCGACCAACATCGAAGACATCTCGCGAAGCGTCGCGGGCTTCACCGTCCAGAACCTCGGACCGGGTCAGAGCCAGGTCGCCATCCGTGGCGTCTCGGCGGGCCAGATTGTTCGAGACCAGCCGGGCGTCAAGGAGCAGGTCGGGATCTACCTCGATGAGTCGGCGATCTCGCTGTCCCTGTTCACACCGGACCTGGACCTCTTCGACTTGAACCGCGTCGAGGTCCTGCGCGGACCGCAGGGCACGCTGTTCGGTTCCGGCTCGCTGTCGGGCACGGTGCGTTACATCACGAACCAGCCGGATCTCGAAGAGTTCGCGGCCTCGATCTCGGCCGGTGCCGAGAACGTCACGGACGGCGAGTGGGGCGGCAACGTCAAGGCCATGATCAACGTGCCGCTCGGCGATGCGGCGGCACTTCGCGTCGCGGCCTACCACAGCGAGATTGCCGGATTCATCGATGGCGTGAACCCCCTCACAGGGTCCACGAAGGATGATGTCAACGGGGGTCACCGCTCGGGTTTCCGGGCTTCGCT
>JAJDAQ010000022.1 GCA_029261815.1 Deltaproteobacteria bacterium | reverse complement strand
ACACAGCTGGCAACCCTGCTCTACGCCTCCGATGCCGCGCATGGGCGTTGGACCGTCTTCCTGGCCGCATCTGCCGCACTGATCGTGGCGTCCGCGGCTGGTGTCCTGGGCGGCGCCGTGCTGTCGGAATTCTTGAACCCGAAGGTGGTGCGATGGCTTGCGGGTAGCGGATTCATCGCCGTTGGCTTGTGGGTACTTGTCTCTGCTGACTGAAAACCGTGCGCAGGAGACCGGGTCCGCAGTCCTGGTCGCGATGTCGGGCGGTGTCGCCAGCGGCAAGAGCACCGTCGCGCGTCACCTGGCCGAACGGCTGGGGATCCCGCGTTTGGAAGCGGATCTCGTCCGGACCGAGATGCTCGAAGGCGGGAGTTCCTCACGGTTGGATGACCGCGATGTGCACGAAGCGGGCTGGACAATGAGCTTCGAGCCCGGCTTCGAGGATCACGTGTACGCGGCCCTCATGAGTCGGGCGGAGACCGCCCTGGCCGGTGGAGGCGGCCTCGTACTCGACGCCTGCTTCCCATCGCGATGGTGGCGGCGTGTGGCCCGGGCGCTTGCGCGACGCCACGGGCTGCGGTTCCTGCTCGTCGAATGCCAGGTGGACGAGGCAACACAGCAGCGGCGACTCGCGCAGCGCGATGCCGCTGGCGGCAACCAGGGATGGGCCGCGATCGCCAGCCGCTTCGCCGGCCGCACAGAGCCCGTCGATGAAGTCGGGACAGACGAGCACGTCGCGGTCGATACCAGCGGCGACGTCACCGCGATCGTCGATGCCATCCAAGCGCGCCTAGACGCAACCGGCCGCCGCGACGAGTTGGGATTCGAGCAACCTCCGCGGGTGGTCACGTTCGACTGCTGGAATACGCTCCTCTACGAGGCCGACTGGGAATCCGCCCACGCCCGCCGCGTCGATGCCATCGTCCGCACGCTCGCAAAAGAGCGCGACGTCGAGCGCACCGAGGCGGCGACCGCTTTCGATTCCGCATGGAGCCGTCACATGGACCAATGGCGCGTCGGCATCTCTACTGGCGCCCGGGACGTCGCCTACGACGTGCTCATCACGCTTGGCGTCGAACCCGACGTGGAGTTGCTCGACCCGCTCGTACGCGAATATCAGCACGCATCGCATAGCGGCCGGGTCCTGCCGCTCCAAGGTGCCGCGGAAACCCTCGATGCCCTCGTTCGGGAGGGAATTCGCTGCGCACTCATCTGCGACACCGGGTTGACACCCGGACACGTCGTGCGGCGCCACCTTTCGCGACTTGGACTCCTCGACGCGCTCGAACTCCAGATCTTCTCCGACGAGGCAGGCGTTCCGAAGCCCGATCCGCGCGTCTTTCGCGCTGCCGTCGAACCGTTCGGCGTGTCCCAGGAAGAATCCGTTCACGTCGGGGATCTTCGCCGTACCGACGTGGCGGGCGCGCGAGCCGTCGGCATGCGAACCGTGCGTATCCGGGACCGACACGACGACAACGGTTCACTTCCCGAGGCCGACTTCGTCGTCGACGACCATGCGGCACTTCGGGCCCTTCTCCTACGAGATACGCGCTGACCGCAAGGCGATACGCTCCGCACACGAGCGCCCGTCAAGCGCTGTGTCCCGGGATTCGCGAACCAATGGATGGCCCGCACCGTTGGGATGTATCCTCGTTGGCTCGTGCGCGGAGTCGGCGGACTGATCAGCCGGAGAACCACGGACTGACTGAGACCACCCTGCGTGCGCGGACCGAATGGGTAGAGCCGCGCGCGCGAACGCAGGGATCCGATGGAACTCATCGAAGCGAATCGTCTCCTCGACCTCTTCGCACCGTGGATGACGACGTCCGCTACCTTGAGCGATCCCACGCGCGGGTTTGGGACACGAGCCCATCCCGGCCGGCCTCGACCGTGGCGATCGGAGCCGAGCGCCAATGCATCGCTTGAGACTCGTCGGTTCGACGCGTTCTCCGATTCACCATGAGCACGACACCTCCCAACACTGAATCGATCGCATGCGCCGGAGAGTGCCGCGACTGCGGCCGGCGCCACGAGCTGCCCGTCGGGAATGCGTGGTTTCATGCCCGAGACTTGATGGACGAGTTCGAAGCCATCGGCCGACTCGACTACCGCGCCCCAGAGGCTGAGGCTGACCCAGGACTCTCTCTCGCCCGCCTGTTTCCGGGCGGACACGGGAACATGTTCGGCGTCCTCGATTGCAGGAACGACCGCGGCGAGACGGTCGTCCTCCGTGCGTTCTCGTCTCTCCCTCGTGGCATCCGGGACATCGCTGGCTGGGTCCCTCCCAACCTGACGGAGGAGGTCTACTACGGGACGGTCGTCCCGACCCGCGCAAAGATCGAGTCGATGACGGCGGAACTGGGCGCCCTGGCTTCCGCGGACCCGGCCCACGCCGACCTGCTCGCCGAGCGAAAGCGCACATCGCAGGAACTGATTCGCACCCTTTATGGGTCCTATCGCTTCAGCAATTTCCGCGGCGAAGAACGCGGGCTGAAAGATGCCGTCTGGCCTCCGGGACCCGTGGTTGGCGGCGTTGGCGAATGCTGCGCACCCAAACTCCTGAACCATGCCGCTCGGAACGGCCTCGAGCCGCTCGGACTCGCCGAGTTCTACTGGGGCGACTCGAAGAGCCACGTTGCGGGGGAGTTCTACCCGAGCTGTATCGAGCGATGTCAGCCCATCGTGGGCTTCATGCTATGTGGCCTCGAATCGTGACGAAGCCGCTGCTCAGGATTCTCCACGAAGACCCGGACTTCGTCGTCGTCGACAAGGAGAGCGGAATGCTCTCGGTCCCCGGCCGCGGACCGGAGAAACGCGATTGCGTCGCGGAGCGGGTGCGCGCGATGTACCCCGGGAGCCCTGAGCAACCGGCCGTGCACCGCCTCGACATGGACACGTCGGGCTTGCTCGTGGTTGCGCGCACGCGGGAGGCCCACCGAAACCTATCGAGACAGTTCCAGCGGCGAGAAACGAAGAAAGCCTACGTCGCGATCCTCGAGGGCGAGCTGCGTGGTGCAAGCGGAACCATCGAGCTGCCCTTTCGGCTCGACATCGACAATCGGCCCTACCAGATCTACGACCCGGTTCACGGCAAGATCGGGATCACCTATTGGCAGAGAATCCATGTCGATGCGGGGCGGACGCGGATCTCGTTCATCCCCGTGACCGGAAGAACGCACCAGCTCCGGGTTCACGCGGCACACGAACGCGGACTCGGCATTCCCATCGTCGGAGACCCGTTATACGGAAACGGAACGGGGCCCGCGCAGCTGAAGCTTCACGCCAGGGACCTCGCCTTCTCGCACCCGAGCACGGGCGTCCCGATGAGCTTTCGCTCCGAGCCCCCCTTCTGATTGCCAGCCACCACGCGGCCGACATCGATCGCGAACTAACTCCGCGCGAAGTCGCGAATGACCTGCCCCGGCCGCTCGCCAGTGTGCTGGCCGTTCTCGACGATCACCTGGCCACCGACGAGCGTCGCCTGGTAACCCTGGCTCTCGACGATGTAGCGGCCGCCGCCGTTCGGAAAGTCGTTGACAAAATACGGGTAGCCGGTTTCGAGCCCTTCGTAGTCGATGACGTTCAGGTCGGCGATCCAACCTTCCTTGACTGAGCCCCGATCCTTCAACCCGAGAACATCAGCGGACGCTTGCGTGATGCGATGGATCGCTTCCGGGAGCGAATAGACACCCTGTCGGCGGGTCAACTCGCTCAGCAGGAAAGTGGGAGAGTCGGTGTCCGTGAAGATCCCCACGTGGGCACCCGCATCGGCCAGCATCGGGATGCAGTGCTTCATCTTCATGTACGCCCATTGGTTTTCGAGCGCACCGCCGAAAGCCCAGTAGTTCCAGAGCTCTCGACCTTCGGTCTGGATCAAGCGATCGACATAGACATCTACGGGGTCCCGCCCCTCGGCCTCGGCCAGCTGAGCGAGGCTATGCCGACCCGCGAGGTCGTAGTCCGGCGTCTCGTCGGTTCCCATCGCGTGCATCAGGGCGATGTCGGCGGTGAATCCTGTCTGCTTCGATCGCTCGACCAGACGGGCCCGCGTCGTCGGGTCCTTCAGGGCGGCGACCCGATCCTCGATCGTCGGCAGCGCCATCAACTCCTTCCAGGGCGCGTTTCGGAACGGGATGGCCCGCACGAGCCCGAACATCGCGCCGCTGGGCCGCGTGTGGCAGATGCCGGTCATGCGTCGGCCGCCTTGGTTGTTCCGTTCCAGGAACTCTGCGGTCCGGGCCACGCCGCCATCGCCCGAAACGCCGGCGCCACCGGAGTACATCACATGGCAGCCGAGTTCGGCGCCCCGATCAAACATCTCGAATTCACCTTGAAGGCGGGTCTGTAAGTCCGGGGCAACCTGGAACAATCCGCCCACACCGCCTCCTTCGACGACGGCGCGCTGGATCGCCTCGGTCTCCCGAGCATCGGCCCAGGTTCCCGGGGTCAGACGCCCGTCCGGGACGCGATGACCCAGGAAGCGCGACGTGGAGAAACCGACGGCACCCTGCTCCACCGACTCTCGAACCAGCCGACAGATGTGCTTCAGCTCGGCGTCGGTCGCCTGGACGCCTTCGTCCATCGACTTGTCACCCATGGCTTCGAATCGAATCGGTGAATGACCGGCAAGGCCGACCACGTTCAGGGCTGGCTGCAACCGCTCGACGGCGTCGAGGTAGCCGCCGTAGGTCGTCCAATCCCATGGCAGGCCTTCCATGATCGCATCGGCCTCGATGTCCTCGACGGCCTCCATCAGTTCGGCCAGCAACCGGTGGTTGGCCTTTCCCACGGGCGCAAAGGTCACCCCACAGTTTCCGATCAACGCGGTCGTGACCCCGTGAAACGAACTCGACTTCATTTCCGGGTCCCAACCGACCTGCGCATCAAGGTGGGTGTGGAGATCTACGAAGCCAGGGGTGACGATCTTGCCCGTGGCGTCCATCACGCGCGCGGCTCCGGCGCCGGCGAGATCTCCAACACGCGTAATGCGGTCGCCGTCGATCGCGACATCGGCTCTTCTGGGTTCTGAGCCGGTGCCGTCAATCACCGAACCGCCCGAGACAATGAGATCGTGATCCATGACGTGCCCTCCAAGTGGCTTGCGTGGGACGGACCGAGCTTACCCAACCTCAGCGAGACCTCGCTTAGGGTGCCTCGCTCGTCCGTGGGTGCGGCCCTGGACCCCCACGCGAAGCGGGCCCTCAGTCAGTCACCTCGCGGGAAACACCCTGTCGCCACTTGATTTCCGGACGACGACCCAGCACCCGTGTCAAGCAGTAGTCTCCTGGGATCTCACTGGAGGAAACCATGACGAACCGCTTTGGCGCTTGTCTATTCGCAAGCGTTCTCGCACTCGTGGCCGACGCCGCCAACGCCAGCGACGTCGGAACCATCGACTTCCCGACCTCGACGCACTCGGAGAAGGCACAAGCGCACTTCGTGCGCGGAGCCACGATCCTGCATAGCTTCGGCTGGAAACAAGCCATCGCAGAATTCAAGCAGGCACAGGCGGCTGACCCGGACTTCGCCATGGCCTACTGGGGCGAGTCGCTTTGCTACAACCATCCGCTGCTGCCGGAGATGGACGGACAGACACCTCGAGACGTCCTCCAGCGGCTGGCCCCCACCCTGGAAATGCGGCTGGCGAAAGCCCAGACCGCGCGCGAGCAGGGCTTCCTGCGTGCGGTCGAGGCCCTGTTCTTCGGCGAGGGTGACATCAAGGCCCGCCGTACCGGCTACATGGACGCAATGCGCGAGCTGTACGAGGCCCACCCGGACGACGACGAAGTCGCGGCGTTCTACGCATTGTCGCTGATCAGTGCCGGCGGCGCCGCGGGCAAGGCCGGCGAGCGCAAACGGGTCCTCGCAGGATCCATCGCATTGGAGCTCTTCCATCGCGACCCGCATCACCCTGGCGCCGCGCATTACACCATCCATGCATTCGACGACCCGGTGCACGCACCCCTCGCACTCCCGGCCGCGCGGAAGTTCGCCAGCATCGCGCCCGCCGTCTCTCACGCCCGACACATGCCGACGCACATCTTCATCCAACACGGGATGTGGGACGAGGTCTCGGTCTCGAATCAGTCCGCCTACGATGCCGCGGTTGCATTGTGGGAGCCGGGCGACAGCGCCGGAGACATGGTGCACGCTCTGGATTGGGGCCAGTACGGCGACCTACAACGCGGCGACCTCGACCGTGCCGACCACTGGATCGAGACACTGCGCGGCATCGTCGAACGAAACGCCGGACAGGCGCGCGTCGTCAGCACACTCCCGAGGATCATGGCGCGTCGCATCGTCGAGACCGGCGAATGGCGAACGACACCCGTCACCGATCACTCCACCGGCCCCGAACTCCTCGCGACCGGCCTCAGCGCCGTCGCGCTCGGCGACATGCTGACCGCGGAACGCGCATCAAACGCACTGGGCCGCCTCGCCGAGCAAGCCGCAGCCCGGGACTCCTTCTACAACCGGGCGGCCGCACCGCTCGCGGTGATGGACAAGCAAGTCGCCGGTGCGGTCTCGATCGCGAAAGGAGAGACGCGCCTCGGACTCGCAGCCCTTGCAGAATCCGTCGAGATCGCGGCGCGGATGCCGCTTCCTCGAGGTGCCGCCAATCCGATCAAGCCCGCGCACGAGTTCTACGGCGAAGCGCTGTTGACGGCCGGGAATCCCGCTGAGGCGGCGAAGCAGTTTCGCGCGGGCTTGCTCCGGAACCCGAACCGGCCGTTGGCTTTGCTGGGCCTCGCCCGCGCGCAGGCTGCGCTCGGGGATCACTCCGCCGCCCGCGAGCAGTATCAGCGCTTCATGACCATCCGTGCGGGCCGTGACTCTGCCGAGCTGCGAGAAGCTGCGGCGTACCTGGCACGGGACGAAACCTAGGCATGCACGCCTGTATGGAAGGTCGCGGACGCGCGGCTGTCACCCTGCCGACGGGCGAGCCTGCGACCGGTGCGCCCAGGCCCGGGGGATCGGGGCGATTTGCCCCGGAGAATTAACCGGAGTCCACTGGACCTGAGCCACGCGAGCGTGCGCCCCAAGAACTTGCACGAGGAAGTCCGGGCACTTCGCCTATCATTTGGCACGCGAGGACCCCATGCCGAACTACGATCGCCTCTCCGCACTCGACAGCTCGTTTCTCTACCTTGAGACCGAGAACGCGTATACGCACGTCGCCTCGACACAGATCTTCGACAGCGGTCCATTGCAGGCTGCGGATGGCGGGATCGACTTCGAAGCGATCAAGGCCGCGCACGCATCGATCCTCCACCGGATTCCGCGCTACCGGCAGATCCTGCAGTGGGTCCCGCTGACGGCGCAGCCGATCTGGGTCGACGATCCACACTTCGATCTCGACTTTCACTTGCGGCATACCAGCCTTCCCCATCCTGGAGACGAACGGCAGCTGAAGCGACTCTCGGCGCGGATCATGCAGCAGCATGTGGACCGAAAGAGGCCGCTCTGGGAGACCTGGGTGGTCGAAGGACTCGAGGGAGACCGGTTTGCGATGATCTCCAAGGTGCATCACTGCATGATCGATGGGGTCTCGGGCGTCGACATCATGCAGCTCCTGATGAACCCGTCGCCAGACGCCGAGATCTCAGCGCCGCTGCCGTTCATTCCCCGGCCAGCACCGTCGGGCGCCGAACTCCTGCGCGACACATTCGTTCGCCAAGTGACCATGCCATTCGAAGCCATCCGCGACTTTGCGAAATTCGCAGAAGAAGCCACCGATGTCCGCCAGGAGATTGAAACCCGACTCCGCGCCGTCGCGGGAACCCTCGGCGCAACGATGAACGCGGCAGACGAATCTCCGATCAACGGTCCGATCGGACCGCATCGCCGTTTCGATTGGGTCGAAACCTCCATCTCTGACATCAAGCAGATCCGGAAGGCACTCGGGGGAAGCCTCAACGACGTCGTGTTGACCGCGGTGACCGGAGCGTTCCGGCGCTTCCTGGCCGATCGCGGGCTCCATCTGGACGAGATCGAGTTCCGGGTCATGACACCCGTGAGTGTCCGCTCGGACTCCGAGCGAGGCGCACTCGGCAACCGGGTCTCCGCATGGATCCTGCCGCTTCCGATCTCGGAGGCCGACCCTCGTGCCCAGCTCGCCAAGATCACCGAAGAGACGGCTGAACTGAAGGAATCCAAACAGGCCATGGGAGCGGACGTTCTCCTCCGCGCCGCCGAGTGGACGCCATCCACAGTGATGTCCCTCGGTGCCCGAAACCTCAGCAGCCTGTCACCCTTCAATACGGTCGTGACCAACGTTCCGGGACCCCAACAGCCCATGTACCTGCTCGGCTCGCAGCTCCTGGGCGTCTACCCCCATGTTCCATTGGTCGAAGGAATCGGCCTTGGAATTGCCTTGATGAGCTACAACGGCACGATGCACTGGGGCATCAACGCGGACCGGGACCTCGTTCCCGACCTCCACCAGTTCGTGCTGGATCTCGAAGCATCCATCGACGAATTGCGGGAGCTCGCGCTTTAGCCGGCATGTTTCGGGCCGCTGTACTCCGTGATCGTCAGAGTCCTCCGGCCTCGGACCGAAGCCCTTCGACGTAGCAGCCGCACATCACCGGCAGGGTCGACGCCAGGGGGACAGCCTCGCGCGCCCGTACGGACGCCGCCGGGAGTTCAAACGCCCCGGTGAGCAGGCGCGCCACCCACCGGCTCTGTTGCTCTGCGAGCGGCCACATCGAGCACATCACCCGGCAGCAGCCGAGGAAGAACAGGTCGTCGTGCACGGGATGGGCGATGCGCTGATAGAGGGCCAGTTCTGTCGCCGCGCAGCCCAGCGTCTCGGGATCGAAGTACGGAAAGTGGAGTTGGTACCCGGTCGCGTAGAGGATCACGTCGGCGTCGGCCTGGCTGCCATCCGTGAAATGGACGGTAGTTCCGTCGAACCGGCTGATTCCGGGGCGCACATCGATCTTTCCCGCCTGCAGTGCCGGGATGAAGCCCATCGACAACGTGGGACGGTCTTCCCAAGGGGCGATCTCGGGCTCCGGGAGCCCAAGCGCGCGGGCCCCTCCGTGCTTCGCCACCTGGGCCCGGAGCACCTTGCCTAACATTCGCCTCATCGCCCATGACGCGGAGTCGCCCGGGAGAAGTCTCAGCGCCGCAGGCAACGGTGCCGAAGGATGGGCCGTCTGGCGATCCATCGGCACCCCATCGATCATCTTGGGGAGCACCCAGCGGCCGGACCGAGCCGACAGGATCACCTTCGTGTTCTCGCCTGCGCCGCGCTTCGAATCGCAAAGCTCGGTCGCCAACTCCGCGCCGCTGCTTCCGAGTCCCACGACGATGACGCGTTTTCCACGGCAATCCACGGGCTCGCTCGGATCCAGATAGTCGAAGGCATGGAGCGCATGACCCGCGAACTCCCCGGGCGCGGTGTCGTGTGACTGACGTGGAAACGTGTACTGGCCGGTGGCCACGATCAGGGCCCCGTAGTCACGATTCTGACCGTCGCTGAACGCAAGCTTCCAGCCACCCCCAGGGAGAGGATCCGCCCGCACAACCCGTTCCCCGAAATGGATGTTCTCCTCGAATCGAAAGGACCTTGCATAGGCGCGGAAGTACGCCGTCATCTCGCTCGCGTTCCGGTAGGGTCGGGACGGATCTTCGAACGGAAAATCCGAATAGGACATCGAACCGATCGAGGTGTTCGTCTGCAATGACCGATACCCGCCGCCGGGGCCCCGTTCAACGTTCCAGACGCCGCCCACTTCGTCGCTCGCTTCAAGGCATTCGTACGCGATGCCGAACTCGGCCAACGTCTTGCAGGCGGCGAGCCCGCACGGCCCTGCCCCGATGACCGCGACCTTGCGTTCCGACATCTGCGGATGACTCCCCTCGCTGCAACACGGCCCGACAAGGGCCCTTGCTCGTATTCGTGTTTCTAGCCCAGGTTCGTCACTCTTCGTTGCAGATCCCGGCAACTCCCAGGCGCCCCCAAGGAGCCCCCTACCGATGTCCGTACTGAACGCCTTCATGGCCTACTTCGAAGCCTTCGAAGCGACCTACCTCGATGATGACTGGTCCCGCCTCGAGCCCCTCTTCGCCCCCGACGCCGTCTACCGGGTGACCGGAGGAACCCCGTTCGATTGCGAACTCGTCGGCCGCGACGCGGTCTTTCGCGGCATCAAGCTGTTCCTCGACGGCTTCGACCGCCATTGCGAGCGGCGGATCGACAACGTGGCGCCGCCCGAGTTCACGGAGCACAGCGCCCTGATTCGGGGAGCCGCCTACTACGTCCGCAAGGGTTCACCAGAGCTGGTGCTGCGCCTCGACGAACTCCTCGAGTTCAACGAGGACGGCAAGATCCAGCGAATCACCGATACGTACCCGCCCAGCCTGATGGCAGACTCACAGGCTTGGCTCGATGAATGGGGAACCGATCTAAAGCTCTCCTACACCTAGCACGGGACCCGGGGACGAGAGCAAGCGCGGGCGAGTCAGCGGACGCTCAGCCGGTACCGGATCGGCATGCGCTTCACGCCGCCAAGGAAGCTCGAGCGCATGCGCTCGACCGGCCCGTCCAGCTCGATCGCCTCCAGACGCTGGGCCAGCTCGCGGAAGATGATGCGGAGTTCCAGGCGAGCGAGGCTGGCGCCGAGACAGAAGTGCTCACCAACGCCGAACCCCAGGTGCGGATTCGGCCGCCGATCGACGCGGAAGGCATCCGGCGCTTCGAACGCGTCCGCATCGCGGTTGGCCGACGGGTAGAGCAAGCACATCGAGTCCTTGGCCCGGATCGACTGGCCGCGAAGCTCGAAATCCTCGACCGGCGTGCGACAAAACTGGATCACCGGACTTGTCCAACGGACGATCTCTTCGACCGCGAGATCGACCCCGCTGGGGTCGCGTCGCAGTTTCGCCATCTCCGGCGGGTTCTCGATCAGCGCTAGAAGCCCGCCGCTCGCCGCATTCCGTGTCGTCTCGTTCCCGGCCACGACGAGCAGCAGGTAAAACGACAGGAGCTCCAGCGGCGCGATGGGCTCTCCCCCCACCGTCGCATTCGCGAGGACGCTGACCATGTCGTCTCGCGGAGTCTTGCGACGTTCCGCCGCCAGCTCCGTGAAGTAAGCGAAGAGTCCATTGCGCGCGTCCATCACACCGCCGCCGGGCGTCTCGGAATCGCCATACTCGTTGTCCGATGCGCCGGCGATCTGGTTCGTCCACTGAAACATCAAGCGCCAGTCTTCGCGCGGAACGCCCAACATGTCCGCAAGCACATGCAGTGTCAGTGGCGCCGCCAGATCCGCCACGAAATCGCCCGCACGCTCGCCACCGTCGCCGGCCATCTCTGCGAGCAGGTCCCGCGTGATTCGTTCGATTTCCGGCGCGCGGCGCCGGATGGCACGCGGCGTGAACCAGGAACTCGCCGCTCCGCGATAGGCCGCGTGCTCGGGTGGATCCATGTTGAGGAGCTGACGAACCTCGGTGCGATTCTCGACGGGCCCACCCTCTTCGAAGATCGCCAGCCGCGGGGCGTTCAGGAAACGCTGCGGCTGCTTCGACAGGGTCAGGATGTCTTCGCGCTTCGTGATCGCCCAGAAGCCGACGCCTCCGGGAAGGTCGAACCAGTGCACGGGTGCACGCTCTCGGAGGCATTTCCACGCGTCGTGCGGGTAGCCGTCCCGTTGGAAAGTATCGGGGCCGATGACCTCGAAGGTGGTCGGGAGCGCCTGGGAATCCATTTCCACAGGCTACGCCCGAAGGTCCGGAGCTCGCCAGCCGGCGCTCAACAATCGTCCGCCGCTCACTCGGTGGCTTCCCGGCGCGCTTCCAACTCCTCCCAGCGCTCCGTGAGTCGCGCCACTTCGGCCTGCGAAGCGTCGAGCGCTGCCTTCAGCGCCGTGATCTCATCGCCGCGGTCGTCCCCTTGATAGGTCTCGGGATCGGCCAGCTGCGCTTGCAGGCGAGCCGCCTCGGCTTCGACGACCTCGATCTGGTCGAAGAGCCCGTCCAGCTCGTGGCGTTCGTTGAAACTCAGCTTCTTGACCGTCGGAGCCGAAGCCCCGCTCGCCCTGACCATCTTTCCGACGGGTGCCTTGCGAGTCTGAGAGGCCTGAGTTCTGCCCGCGGTCCGCTCTCGATAGGCCGAGTAGTTGCCAGCATGTAGCGTGACCTGGCCCTCGCCCTCGAACGCCAGGATCGATGTCGCGACGCGATCCAGGAACCACCGGTCATGGCTCACGATGATGGCGCTCCCTCCGAACTCGACGAGCATGCTCTCGAGCGCAGCGAGGGTCGAAACGTCGAGATCGTTGGTCGGCTCGTCGAGGAGCACGAGATTCACCGCTTCGGCGAGCAGACGAGCCAGGCAGACCCGGGCACGTTCGCCCCCCGAGAGTTCGCTGACCTTCACCCGCTGCTCTCGGCGATCGAACAGGAAACGCTCGAGGTAGGCGGCCACCTCCAAACGCTCGTCCCCGATCTCGACATGACTTCGATCGCCCAGGGCTTCCCGAATCGTCAGTGCGTCCTCGAGACCGCTCCGCTGCTGATCGAGCACGCCGATCTTGGCGGTCGCGCCCAGCTTGAGTTCCCCGGCAACGGGTTCGAGCAGGCCTTGGATGGCCAGTAGCAAAGAGGTCTTCCCCGCTCCGTTCGGCCCCACGATTCCGATGCGCTGCCCGGCCCCGACGGCCAGGTCCAAAGCCTCGACGAGTCGATGCCCCCCACGTTCGATGGTCACGCCCTCTACGGAGAGCAGGATCTTGCCCTGGCGCACGCTCGCGAGCGCGAGTGCGGCTTCCCGCTCCTTCGTGGGCGCCGCCTGCCCCATCGCCTCTTCAGCACGATCGACCCGTGCCTTCTGCTTCGTCGACCGTGCCTTCGGTTGGCGCCGGAGCCACTCGAGTTCGCGTCGCAAGAAGTTCTGACGGTTGCGCTCGGAGCGCTCCGCATGAGCGAGCCGTTCGGCCCGTGCTTCCAGATACGTGGCGTATCCGCCGTTGTAGCTGGTCAAGGACCCATCATGGATCTCGATCGTCCGGGTCGCCACGCGGTCGAGCACATAGCGATCATGCGTCACCAACAGCAATGCGCCGCGGAAGCGATTGATCAAATAGTCTTCGAGCCACTCGATCGTCTCGACATCCAGATGGTTCGTCGGCTCATCCAGGATCACGAGCGAAGGTTGGCCGACCAGCGCCCGCGCCAACGCGACGCGGCGTCCCTCTCCACCACTCAGCGTCCCCGCCAGACGGGTTGGATCCTCGATCCCCAGGTGATGGATGATCGCTTCGGCTTCATGCAGCCGGTCCCAACCGCCGAGCCGTTCGAGGGTCTCTCCAGCTTCGGCCTGCTGGGCAACGTCCCCCGAAAGATCGCCCTGTCCGATCTCGAGCCGTTCCGTCGCTGCCTCGTACTTGAGGCGCGCGTCGTTCCAGTCGGCCAGGCTGGCGAGCACGATGTCGCGTAGCGACTGGTCCGCCGGCAACACCGGTTCCTGGTCCAGGTACTCGATCGTGGCGCCGCGTCGGCGCGCCACCTG
Organism: Deltaproteobacteria bacterium; assembly: GCA_029261815.1. GTDB lineage: Bacteria > Myxococcota_A > UBA9160 > UBA9160 > UBA6930 > JAJDAP01. The sequence goes on along the minus strand of JAJDAQ010000022.1, from coordinate 11,837 downwards.
ACCCGCGTCCGGCGTCTCCAATCCGGCGAGAATGCGGCCGAATGTGCTCTTGCCACATCCATTGCGACCCACGAGCCCCACGCGCTCCTGACTTCGCAGGGTGAAATCGATCCCCGACAATACGGTGCGGACCCCATAGGCCTTCTGGATTCCGGTCACGTCAATCACGGGCATCGAAGGAGCCTAGGCACTTCGGAGACGCTGCGCGGCCCCACCCGGACACGGGCCCGGGGGGACCGTGGTAGCCTCGATCGATCCCAGGAGAGCCCTCGTGCCCTACGCACATCGCGAAACCATCTACGACGCAGATACACACATGATGGAGACGCCGGACTGGGTCGCCCAATTCGCCGACCCTGCGATCCGGCCCCGCCTCGAGAAGTTTGGCGAAGGACTCCACGAGTTCCTGCAGCGGACCGAGAACGCTGTCGCCAATCACGCGGCGCGCGAACGGGACCCCGTCGCTCGGGCAGCGCTCGAAGCCGGATTCATGGAGATGCGGAACAAAGGGGTCGATGCACTCGGTGCCTTCGACCCTGAAGAGCGCCGTCGGGCCAATGATCTACTCGGGTTCAAGGCCCAGATCGTGTTCCCGACGGCGGCCTACAATCAGGTCGTCGCGGCGTCTGACGAAGAGGTGCTGCTCGGTGGCATTCAGGCGCTGAACCGCGGGATGCAGGCCTTCTGTGCAGCAGATCCGAGAATGATCGGAATCGGCTACGTGCCGCTCCGTTGTGGCGCGGGGACGGCACTCCGGATGCTCGACGGCGTGCTCGCTGCTGGCTTTCGAATCGTCGCCCTCGACACCATCCCGCCAAAGAACGGCCAGGGCTTCACCCACCCCGACTACGACCCCGTCTGGGCACGAATCCAGGAGGCGGACGTTCCGATCGCGCTCCATGTGGGCCTCGACGGCGGCTGGGACCCGGTTCCCCGAGCCTTCTTCGAGAACGGTCGAACCTACAAACCCGCGGTGGGGGACGCACCCCGAGACGCTCTCAGCTACATGAGCATCGCCTACAACGCCGAGTTGTTTCTGTCGGCCATGATCTTCGATGGGGTCTTCGAGCGTTTTCCGCGGCTACGGATCGGTGCGATCGAACTCGGCGCTTCCTGGGTCATCTCATGGATGCGACACCTTGACCAGGCGCACCGTGCATTCCGCCGCATCCAGGACCTTTCCGAGGTCAAGATGGCGCCGTCCGATTACGTGCGACGACACCTGAAGCTCACACCGTTCGCGGGCGAAGACATCGGTTGGCTCCTGCGCTCGGGCGCAGAGGACCTGTTGATGTTTGCTTCGGACTATCCGCACCACGAGGGCACGGACGACCCGATCGGGCGATTCGAAAGAACGATGGACGACGTCGCCGAGCCCATTCGCGAGAAGTTCTACGCCGGCAATTTCCGCGACTACCTCGGAGCCCAACTCCCGGACTAGCCGCACCGACGAGTGCTGCCTTGGCATCAAGCCCGAAGGTTCTCGCCCCCGGTCACCGGCAACATGATCCCGCTGACCATGTCGGATTCGGCGAGCCAGACGACGGCGCGCCCGATGTCTTCGGGCTCAACGGAGCGTCCGAACGGGAGGCGATCTGCGGCGACCTTGCTCCAAACCGCATCGGCCTCGGCATCGTCCTCAATGCCGGTCACGACCTTGAGTTCGCTGATCGTCATTCCACTCCGCACCGAGGACGGACAGACCGCGTTCACCCGCACCCCGGTTCCCGCGAGTTCGTTCGCCAGGGCTTGCGTCAACGCCACGACCGCAAACTTGCTGGCGCTGTACGAAACCCGGTCAGCACTTGCCTTCAGCCCCAAGGTCGAAGCGACGTTGACGATGATGCCTTCACCCTGACCGCTCAGGTGCGGAAGGACGGCTCGACACGTCAGGAAGGTGCCCGTTGCGTTGACAGCGAGGACCCGTTCCCACGTTTCCAGCGAGGTGTCCCGCACGTTTCCGATCCCGGCGATTCCCGCATTCGGGACCGCGACGTGCAGCCCTCCCAGCTCCGCGATGGTTCGGGCCGCGAGCGCATTGCAGTCGGCTTCGCGGGCAACATCACAATCGACCAGGAGTGCGCGGCGACCGAGCGCCTCGACCAGACGCGCCGTTTCGGCCGCTTGCTCCGCAATCTCCGATACGGACAACAAATCGGCGACAGCGACATCGCAGCCTGCCGCTGCAAGCTCGGTCGCGATCCCGCGCCCGATCCCCCGCGCGGCTCCCGTCACGAGCGCCACCTTGCCTTCGAGATGCATCTCCGCCCCTGTTAGTCCCGGCTCGTGACGGGGACTTCGATCCCAGCGGCCGCCGCTTTGGAAAGCACCGCCAGATAGCGCTCATACTCACCGAGCAATTCGGCGTCGTCCGGACGTGTCGCGGCGACGTCTGGATCGGCCAACAACACGTCTCGCCAGGTTCGAACCCGCTCGCAGCGCTCGGGCACATCGATCCCGTGAAAGTGCTGCAACCCAAGGAACCGCACGAACATCGGCGCCGCCGTCGCATCAGGCAGCTCCAGCGTGTCACCACCCCAGTAGGCGCCCGCATAGCCCTGCGCCTCAAGACGGCGTTCGAGTTCGTCAAGACTCGCTTCCAACGCCTCGGTCAACGAATCGTCTCGTTCCGGCCGCACGTTCATCAGACGCCGTTCGTAGGCCGGGCACGGCCCGTCGTCCCACCAATGGATGAAACGCCGAGCATCCGCCCGAGCGGCCGGATTCGCCGGCATCATCGGCGGGTCAGGCCACCGCTCCTCGATGAACTCGTTCATCACGCCGGACGGATGAATTTCCTGACCCTCGCATTCGAATAGCGGGACCGAGCCGCCCGACGACATTTCGCGATACCACGCCGGCCGCTCAATCAGGTCGATATCGATCGCCTCATACGCGACGCCCTTCCGATGCAGCGAAATCTCCGCTCGATGGCAGAAGTTGCACGTGATCGCGCGATAGATCCGCGGCGCCGCGCCCCCCGACGGGGGCCTTTCTGACTTGGGAGACATCGTTGATCCTTTCGGTTCCCGGAACTCCGCTCGGTCAGGGATCGCGAACTCCAGTCGCTACTAGCGATGGATGTTGATCACCTTCCGCTGCGTGAATTCCTCGAGCCCTTCGCGCCCCAATTCCGTTCCGACGCCAGACTGTTTCGCGCCGCTGAAAGGTATTCCCGGGTCGAGATCGCCGTGCTTGTTCACCCACACGGTTCCTGCATCCAACCGAACCGCGAGCGCGTGGGCCGCGTCCGAATCCGAAGACCAGACGCTCCCGCCCAGGCCCTCTGCCGACCGATTGATTCGAGCCAACGCCTCGTTCGGATCGCTGAACTTGATTACCGGAAGGGCAGGACCAAACTGCTCTTCGTCGACCAGACGGGCCCCCTCCGCGATGTCCCGCACGATCGTCGGCTCGATGAAGTATCCCGGTCGATCCAGGGCCGCGCCGCCGGCGATGATCGTGCCCTTCTCGGCCGCGTCAGCGATGATGGCCAGCACCTTCTCGTACTGGTTCTTGTTCTGCAGCGGACCGAGTTCTACGCCGGCTTCCGTGCCATCACCGACCTTCTTCGATCGGGCGATCTCGGCGAGTTCGTCGCAGAGCGCGTCGTAGATGTCCTCGTGGGCGTAGACCCGCTTCATCGCGATGCAGACCTGGCCATTGTTGGGGAAGGCAGCCGCGAAGATCTGGGGTGCGATCGCCTTCGGGTCGACGTCGCCGAGGATCAAGCCGGCGTCGTTCCCGCCCATCTCGAGCGTGATCCGCTTCAGCGTAGACGCGGCGCCCGCCATGACCTTGGCCCCGGTTGCCGTACTCCCGGTGAAAGAAACCTTTCGGATCTTGGGATGCGCCGAGATCTTGGCGCCGAGTTCGTTGTCGTCGGCAATGACGTTGACGACGCCCGGCGGCAGGGCGTCCTTGATCAGTTCCGCGAGTCTCAAGGTGGAAAGCGGCGTCGTCGGGGCCGGCTTCACCACGAGCGTGTTGCCGGCGATGAGGGCCGGTCCAAACTTGAAGCCGAGCAGGATGAGCGGGAAGTTCCACGGAACGATCGCAGCGACCACGCCCAGCGGCTGTCGGTGGGCCTCGACCCGACGCGATTCGCCGTCCTCAAGGACCTCTACTGGCAGGTCCATGGCAGCGAAGTGCTTGGTGAAGACCGCGAACCCGTAGACCTCGGCGACTGCATCGCCAAGCGGCTTGCCCTGCTCGGCGGTCAACAGCGCGCCGAGTTCCTGGGCATTGGCGCTCACGATGTCCGCGACATTCATCAGCGCGGCGCGACGATCGGCGATGGGCGTGGCGGCCCAGTCTGCCAGCGCGCCCTCCGCCGCATCGACAGCCTCATCCAATTGCGCCTCGGATGCGCGCGAGCAGGTTCCGGCCAACGCTTCTGTAGCGGGATTCACGACGTCGAGCGACGCCGCGCCCGGAACCATCTTTCCATTGATCAGGAGTTCGAAACCCGGCATCACCCATTCTCCAGACAAGCGCATTCGTGGCGTCGCGTGATGCGACGGGGCGCTCTGCGAAGACCATAGCGAGCGCGCCCACGAGTCGGTGAAACGTCGCAGGGGCTACCCGAGCCCACGCACCCTTGCGTCCAGCGCCCGGTTCATCGCTTCGAATGCCGCGAGCGTGAATGATCGACTCGCCGCATCCATATTGGCCGCGATCGATCCACGAAACTCTTCATATTGGTGGAACTCAACCCGCGCGGCGTCCACCGGCAGGATCTCGAAGACGTGGTCGGTATCCAGGATTCCGCCCTCCCCAACCTGGCCGCGCCAATGGAGGATCCGGCTCGCTTCTGCGCGAACCACGGTGGGCTCGACCACGATTGGTTCTGGCCAGTTGGCCTGCACAATCGTGATGCGAAGCGGATTCCCGGCCACCAGCCGCCCGTCCAGAGCGAGCACGTATGGATTCCATTCCGGATAACGCACCACGTCCGACAGCACTTCCCAGACGGCCGCCGCGGACCCGGCGATCTCGATGCGGTGCTCGATGACGAAAACCGGCGCCGGTCGGCTCATCCTAACTCCGCGAGGGGCCGCGACGGTCTTCCCGGTTCATTGCCACCGTCCGGCCCGACGCTCCCACGTCTGATCGAGAAGGAGATCACCCGCCGACCGCCCGACCCGGAATTGGTAATCACAATCCTCGAGTTCCCAACCGCGGACTTCGACGTCGTAGAAACACAGGTCGGCATCCGCCACACGGATCTCCAGACACAGTTGCTCCGCCGGATCGAGTTCCACGCGGCCGAATCCTTTCAGCTCTTTCTTCGCTCGCGCGACACGCGATCCGCTCGCGCTCACGTACAGCTGGACCACGGTGGCCGCGCGCACGGAACCGGTATTGACGACATCGACCCAACAGCAGAACCCCTCGCTTGCGCGCTCCACGCGAAGATCGCGCAGCTCGAAGTCGCTGTAGGAAAGGCCGTGTCCGAAGTGGAACTCGGGCTCATGACCCTGCTCATCCAGCCAGCGGTAGCCATGAAAGAGGTCATGGTCGACTTCGAGCGCGGAGACATCCCACGCCATCAGATGATCCATCTGACGCGGGATCGAGACCGGCAGGTGTCCGCTCGGCGACACGTCGCCGAAGAGCACGCGGGCGAGTGCGTGGCCCCCTTCCCGACCCGCATACCACGCCATCAACAAGGCGTCCGCATCCTCCACGAAGTCCCGCACGACGATGGCCGAGCCACCCTGGAGGACGACCACGAGCCGCTCGGCGGCAGCCGCGGCCCGCGCAATCAAGTCTCGTTGGGGTGCGGGTAGGTTCAAGCTCTCGCGATCCCCACCGCGGGCCAGCTCTCCTCCCTCGGCTTCGCTCTGCGCGGTGGGAATGAACTCTCCTTCGTCGAGATACGTCAGCCCCGCAACGACGATCACCGACTCGAAGCTCGCCAGCGGGCTCAGGTCTGCATCGCTCGGAAAGTGCTCGACGCGCGCGTCCCCGGCGGCGGCCACGATGCCTGCCAGTGGTGTAGTGACGGCCGTCGATGTCACGGAGCTGCTGCCGCGGTCGCCCAGACTGGCGGTGGCGGCCAGATCGCCCACAACGGCAATCGAGGAACCGCCTCCGCGCGCCAAGGGCAGGACACGACTCTCGTTCTTCAGCAACACGATCGACTTTTCGGCCGCTTCCCGAGCCAGCGCCACGTGCTCGTCGCACTCTACGACCTCGGGCCCCGGCTTCGGTTTTCCGGCCACGCGATCCGCCGATACCTGCCAAGCCACCTTCTGGTAGATCGACCGACGGGCATTGCGGTGGATCACTTCCTCCTGGAGTTCTCCCGACGTCAGCGCTTCGGCCAACTTGTCATCCGCAAAGCGAAATGCCGCCGGCATCTCGATGTCGAGTCCCGCATTGAGGGCCGCGGCTGTCGAACGCGCGCCAAGGAACCAATCGGACTCGACGAAGCCCCTGAAGCCCCAATCCTGGCGCAAGATCTCTTCGAGCAACTCCGCGTTCTCGCCACAGTAGGTGCCGTTCAATTTGTTGTAGGCCGACATGATCGAGGCCGCACCCGCTTCCTGCACGCAGCGTTTGAAATGCGGCAAGTAGACCTCGTGAAGGGATCGCGCATCGACCTCGGCACTGAGCGTGAAGCGCGTGTTCTCGAGGTTGTTCAGTGCAAAGTGCTTGGGGCTGGTCAGGACATGGTTCTGCGCGCCACTCACGAACGCCACGGCCATGGCACCCATGTGATGCGTATCCTCCGAGTACGTCTCCTGGGCACGCCCCCAGCCCGGGTGCCGAAGGAGATTGATCGTGGGCGCCAGGAGGACGTTTCCACCTTTGGCGGCGACCTCGCGCCCGATCGCCATCCCGACGCGGCGCTCCAACGCGACGTCGAAGGTGGCCGCCCGTGCGATCGCGACCGGAAAAGCTGTCGCGCTCCCCGCGCGCGCGCCGCGCGGACCATCGACCATCTTCCAGGGCGCAATCCCGGCCGCTTCGTCCCCACCGGCGAAGTAAAGACCTTCGATCGGCGCAGCCTGTCGGCCACGAATCTCGTTGATCTTCTGATCCAGCGAGAGTCCGGCCATCAGCGCGTCGGTTTCGCGCACCACGTTCGAATGATCGATCCCCAGTGCAAAGTTGCCTTCGTGAATCGCCGCCGCGTCGAATGCAACCACGACGCGCTTGCTCGGATCAGTCATCGGACCGCCCTCTCGTTTTCGGCACTGCATCGGCATCAGGCAGACACATCCAGTCGTTGACCGGTGTCGAACTCGACGCCTGCGTACCGTGCTCGGCCAGGTGATAAACCATCGCCGCTCGCACATGATCGCTCCGATTGTCCTTGGAGCGGTGCATCAAGTGGCTGTGAAACACGAGCAAGTCACCGGCCGACATGGTGACGGGCTGCTCACCCCCGAAGTCCTGATCCACGATCTCGACATAACCAACGTTCGCGCTAGGCCGGCGATCTGGGACGTGCTCGTGGACCGGCTCACGGTGCGAGCCCGGCAGCACCCACAGGCATCCGTTCTCGAGGGTCGCTTCGGTCACCGCGAGCCAAAAGCCCACCTGCGGAGTTCGGTCGAACGGAAAGTAGAAAGCATCCTGATGCCAGGGTTGCCCCCAGGCCGCGGGGTTCTTGAAGATGAACTGCGAAAGGAAGCAGTCCAGGTTCGGACCCAGGAGGCGACGACCCAGTTCCAGAATGCGCGGCGATTCGATGAATGCGCGAAACGGCCCATCGCGATGCAGTCGGAAGATCTTGGAGACCCGTTGCTCCGCAGGCGCGCCGGCCTGCACCGCCGCCGCGAGATTCTCCTCGGGCGTCACCACGAACCCATCGTGAACGACCTCACCGCGGGCCCGACGGCTGATCTCGATGGCCCGCTCGCGCATCGCTTCGCCGACGTCCGGCGCAGCGAACCCCCGGACGATGAAGAATCCGTCTTCGTCCCATTGCTGCGCCTGCGTCGCAAGATTCGTCAATTCTGGCCTTCCCGGGTGCCTCGGCCCGGCAGCCCATTTCAGCGCAGACCACCCCACCTGGCCACCAGGGTGCGGCCCGTGGCGTCCACAAAGCCTGACAGACAACAGCAAGATGGCATACGATCGTGATCCCGACTCGCGCCGGTGCAATGCTGCGCCGGCCCGCAGCGGCCCAACCAGCGAGCATCTTCCATGGCCCAGACCAAAGAACACGAAATCGTCTCGATCTACCCCTTCAGCGATGCCGAAGTGGACGGGCTGATGGACAATGCCGGCGAAGCCGTCTTGATGTGGGCCACGAAGGATGGCTGGCCCGTCGGCGTCACCCATGCCTTCTTCTGGCGAGATGGGAAGATCTGGCTCACGTTCGCGGCGCATCGACATCGGACCGCGGCCATCAAGCGAGACAACCGGGTATCGGTCAACGTCAGCAGCCAAAGCTACCCCGGCACCGCGCCGAAGGGTCTCCCGGACGGGGCCATTACGTTCAAGGGAACGGCCGAGTTCTTCGACGACGAGGCCACCAAGGAGTGGTTCTACCCGGCCCTCTCGAAGAAGGTGAGCCCGTCCAACGAGGACTTCGAGCAGTTCTTCAACAACCTGCTCGACACGCCGCTCCGCACCATCATCGCCGTCACGCCAGTGAAGAAGATCATGTACAACGCCGGCATCGCGAACCGGCATATGCTCGGCACGGCCACGGAAGAGGAACTCGGCGAGCGGCTCGAAAGCGACTCTGTGCGAATGAACGAACTCCGCAAGAAACGAGGCCTCGAACCCGCCTAACTTCTGGCGCGCTCCTGATGCTCGACGCACTTTCGCAGGCTGCTAGACCAGGCCGCCGGCCGCCTCCAGCCCTAGGAGTGCGCGCCCGAAGCCTTCTTCCTGTGCGTCTCGATCGAACACGACGTGACTGCTCGCGACCTGCACGTCGCGCAGAGCGCGTTGGAGCGGTTGATCGAGAAAGTGCGCACTTCCGCCCGAGGCCTCAGCGACGTCCTGGATGACCTGACGCGAGCGATGGACCGCGTGCGTGATCATGGCCGCCCAGCGGTGCCGATCCGCCCGCGTCGCGGTGTCCCGCAAGACCATCAATTCGCCGACCACGTCGCGAAGCAGCAACTCAGCTTCGCGTGCCTCGACCGTGGCGCGGGCCAACCGCATCTGTGCTGCCGGCCGCTCAGCCGCTCGCTGTCCCGGCGCGTTCATGCGGGACTTCGTCTGAAGTCGCTCCGCAAAGTCACGCACGACGGCCCCGGCCCGCCCGATGATCGGCATCGAAGCGGCCATCTCGAGAATCGGAATCATCGGTGTCCGATACAAAGGCGCCCCGTGGAGGCTTGCCCCATGAGCACGCGCCTCCGCCATCTCCAGGATGCCCACACTCCGCTCGCTGGGAACGAACACGTCCTCCACCACTATGTCGTTGCTTCCGGTCGCGCACATCCCGTCGACGTGCCAGACATCTTCGACGCGCACGTCTTCTCGCGGAAGCGCCAGGAACATCATCCCGCCGGGGCCCTCGGCCGCGTCGGTCAGCGTGCCCAGGATCACCCACGAAGAATGCATGACACCGGTGGCCCATGACCATCGGCCGGAAATCCGGAATCCACCGTCGACCGCGCGTGCCTGACCCGTCGGCGCGATCGCACCCGGGGCCAGGATCCAGTCTGCGTCGGCGTAGAGTTCCTTCTGGAAGCGCTCGGGGAACTGACACAGCATCCAATTGTGCTCGATCAGGAATGTGGTCACCCACGCCGAGGAAACATCCGCAGTCGCGAGCAGGAGCCCCACCTCGAGAAAGGCATCGACATCGAGTTCCAGACCGCCGTAGCAGCGCGGAACCATCAAGCGGAAGACGCCTGAGTCTTCGAGGGCTCCGACCTGCAAGTCGGTCAGGCGACGCTGCTGCTCGGCTTCAGCCGCTTCCTTGGCCAGGACCGGTAGCAACGATCGAACCCGTTCCACCAGCGCCTGTGCCTCAGGCGTGAGCGCAGCCGTCTCCAAGCTAGTTGGCGATCAGTAGTCGGAGGCGGTTGCCCACGCGTTCGGCGTAGTCGGCCATGTCGGCAATCCAGAGGATGACCTGGTGCCAGTACACCGTCGCCACGCCCAACTCGTCCTCGATCGCGAACAATGCACGACATGCCTGGTCCTGAAGCTGATCGGTCGCCGACTCGATGCGTCCGAGTTCGTCGATCATGGCCTCGACACGCGAACTCTCGCGGCCAGCGAACCCCGTCTCGACCAACTCGTCGAGTTCGTTCACGATCTTCTCGCCGTGGTCGCAAGCCTCGACCACGCGAACGGCCAACGCTCGAATCGGAACCACCAACGCATCGGGAAGATGCATTCCGCGCTGGTCTGCGAGTTCAGCGATATCCTGCGTCACATCCGCGATCGAATCTTGCGCGTCGAGGATCTCGAGCATGTCGCGTCGTTCCATCGCGAGCATCAGCCGACGCGGGAGATGGCTGCGAATCTCGTTTTTGATCGTGTCGGCTTCATGCTCGAGCCGATCGATATCTGCGCGGCACTTCTGGATGGCCTGATCGTCTCCGGCCGCCATCGCTTCGATCAGAGGGAGGATTTCACGTGCACAGGTCGCCGAGGCACGCATGTGTTCCTGCATCGGCCCGATCGGAGATCGGCCTACGAGCTTTTCGATCCACGCCATGGTGGTGGCCCTCCGCCCCTCAACCCAGGAGCCCCTTGAAGAAATAGAAGAAGAAAACTGCCAGCGCGGCCGAGATCGGAAGTGTCGCGACCCAGGAAGCGATGATGTTACCAACGATCCGAAGATCGATCGCGCCGATTCCACGGGCCATGCCGACACCCAGTACGGCACCCACCAGGGTATGCGTGGTCGACACCGGGATCCCCATTCGCGAAGCAATGACGATCGTTGTTGCTGCGGCCAACTCAGCCGCGAAGCCGCGGCTCGGAGTCAGTTCGGTGATCTTCTTGCCCACCGTCTCCATCACTCGATGGCCCCAGGTCGCGAGTCCAAGCACGATGCCGAGCCCTCCGACGGCAAGCATCCACGGCTGAACCGGTGCCTTCTGTGCGACAGCCCCACCGTCTACCACGTTCACGATCGCCGCCAGCGGTCCGATCGCGTTCGCGACATCGTTCGAACCATGCGCAAAGGCCACGGCGCACGCCGTAAGGATCTGCAACACGACGAAGATGCGCTCCACCTGACTGAAGCGTCGCTCCTCGTCCACCGGCCCTTCCTTCACACGACGAAGGAAGACGAAGCCGACCGCTGCGCCGACCAGACCCAGCGCGGCAGAGCCGAGGATCGCCTGCGGAAGATCGAGGTCGAGGCTGAGGTTCTTCAATCCCTTGAAGAGTGTCACCAACCCGATGATGAAGAAGACGTAGAAGAAGAAGAGCGGTCCGATGCGACGAATCTGTTTCAACGGCTCGCGGTGATCCAGAATCACCTTCCGGGTGACCTGGAAGATGAAGAACGCAAGAACGCCCGAGAGCAAGGGCGACGTCACCCAGCTCGCAACGATCTGGCCGACCTTGCCCCAGTTCACGGCCTCTGGACCGATCGCCACCGACCCGAAGCCGACGATTGCGCCGACGATCGCGTGTGTCGTCGACACGGGAAGTCCGAACCGCGTCGCTGCCAACAACAGGGTCGCAGCCGACGTCAGGGCCGCGAGCATGCCGTAGAGGATGGACTCATCCGACACCAGCGTCATGTCGAGCATGCCCTTGCGGACCGTGTCAGTCACATGGCCGCCGGCGAGGAAGGCGCCGCTGAACTCGAGGATCGCGGCAACCATGATCGCACCGCGGATCGTCAGCGCGCCAGAGCCGACACTGGTCCCCATCGCGTTCGCAACGTCATTCGC
>JAJDAQ010000021.1 GCA_029261815.1 Deltaproteobacteria bacterium | reverse complement strand
GGGGTGCCCGTAAGAGTCGTGTCACCCGCCGCAAACGAGCGGAAGGGCCCGCCTTCGACCAGTCGTGGGCGGCGGTAGTTTGCGCGCGTGGCGCGGGAGCCTGATCCGGATAAGCTGATCGATCACTGGACGCTGGTCGGGGACGAGCCGGAGTTGGTGGCCGGCAAGCGGGGTGCGACGCGGCTGGGGTTCGCGCTGTTGCTGCGCTTCTACACCGAGCGTGGTCGCTTTCCCCGGAGCCGGAGCGAGTTCCCCGACGCCGCTGTGGACTACGTCGCCCGCCAGGTCGGGGTGGCTGCGGCGGAATTAGCGTTCTACGAATGGTCCGGACGCACGATCGAGTTCCATCGCCGCCAGATCCGTCTCGCGTTGGGGTTTCGGGAGTGCGGTGTCGCGGACGCGGACAAATTCACCGAGTGGCTGGTCAGCAACGTCACGCAGGTCGAACGTGGCCGTGACCACGTCCGCGATGAGCTGCTGGCGCGGTGTCGCGCCGAGCGCATCGAGCCTCCCGCCGCTGGTCGAGTCGATCGGATCGTGCGTTCGGCGCTGCACCGGGGTGAGGAGCTGCTGCTCGAGCGGGTGGTCGCTCGGGTGCCGATGGTGGTGCGGTCTCGATTACTGGCTCTGGTCGCCGTGGACGGCGACGAGGAACTCGTGGACGGCACCGGTGCGACGGAGTTGGCGTCGATCCGGTCTGAGCCGGGGAACGTCAGCCTGAACACGATGTTGACCGAGATCGCCAAGCTGCGGGCGGTCCGCGCGGTCGGCTTGCCCGACGAGGTGTTCGCCGACGTAGCGCCGAAGGTCGTTGCGGGCTGGCGGGCGCGAGCGGCGGTCGAGGCTCCGAGCCACCTGCGCCAGCATTCCGAGCGGATGACGATCACGCTGCTGGCGGCGCTGCTGTACTGCCGGGAGCGGGAGATCACCGACACGCTGGTGGAGCTGCTGATCTCCACCGTGCACCGGATCAACGCCCGCGCGGAGGTTCGGGTGACCAACGAGCTGATCAAGGAGTTCAAGAAGGTCACCGGCAAGGAGAACCTGCTGTTCCGCCTCGCGGAGGCGACGGTGAACACCGGAGACCGGTTGGTCCGCGACACGGTGTTCCCGGTCGCGCCACAGGCGGTGCTGGCCGATCTGGTGGCGGAGTACAAGTCCTCGGGACCGACGTATCAGCGCACCGTGAAGGCCACGCTGCGCGCGTCGTACACCAACCACTACCGCACCGGTCTGATCAAACTGTTGGAGGTACTGGAGTTCCGCAGCAACAACACCACCCATCGGCCGGTGCTGGACGCTCTGGAGCTGATCCGCCGGCACGCCTCCGTCGGAAACTTGTCCTACTACCCGGCTGACCAGCACGTCCCGACCCATCGCGGGCTGAGCGGGGATTGGGCGCCGCTGGTCTACCGCCGTGATGGGCAGGGCCGCGCCCGGGTGGTGCGGATGGTCTACGAGGTCGCCACCTTCCAGGCCCTGCGTGAGCAGCTGCGCTGCAAGGAGATCTGGGTCGCCGGCGCGGACCGCTGGCGCAATCCCGCCGAGGATCTGCCCGCCGACTTCGAGGATCGACGTGGCGAGCACTACCAGGCGCTGCGCAAGCCGAGGGACCCGAGGGAGTTCATCGACGGGTTGCGCGAGGAGATGCGGACCGAACTCGACGCCCTGCACACCGCGCTGCCCGCCTGCGACTGGCTCACGATCAGCGATCGGGCGGCCGGGGCGATCAAGCTGACCCCGCTCGACGCCGCTCCGGAGCCACGTAACCTGCGCCGGCTCAAACAGGCCGTGCAGGCCCGCTGGGGCAGTGTCCCGCTGATCGACATGCTGATCGAAGCGGTCCTGCGCACGGGATGTCTGCGCATGGTGACCACCGCCGCCGGGTACACGAGCATGCCTGAGCATGTGCTCGCCGAGCGGTTGTTGCTGGCGATCTACGGCTACGGCACCAACACCGGTATCGCGGCGGTCGCCGCCGGCGAACACGGCCACACCGAGGACGAGATCCGCTACGCCCGCCGCCGCTACCTGAGCCTGGAGGCCGCCCGGCAGATCGCGATCGAGATCGCCAATGCCACGTTCGCCGCCCGCGAGCAGACGCTGTGGGGCCAAGGGTCGACAGCGGTGGCCAGCGACTCCACCCACTTCAGGGCGTTCGATCAGAACATCTTCACCGAGTGGCACTCCCGCTATGGCGGGCGCGGGGTGCTGATCTACTGGCACGTGGAGCGGGGATCAGTGGTCGTGCATTCCCAGCGGTTGAACTGCTCGGCCTCCGAGGTACACGCGATGATCGACGGAGCGATCCGCCACAGCACCGACATGAACGTCGAGGCCAACTACGTCGATAGCCATGGCCAGTCCGAGATCGGGTTCGGGGTCACCAAGCTGCTCGGGTTCGACCTGTTGCCGCGTATCAAGCGGATCAACAAGGTGAAGCTCTACCGCCCCGCCGCTGGAGAGCCGGACATGTGGCCCGGGTTGGCGCCGGCTCTGACCCGGCCGATCCGGTGGGAGCGGATCGCCGAGCAGTACGACCAGATGCTCAAGTACGCCACCGCGATCCGGGTCGGCACCGCCTCCACCGAGGCGATCCTGCGCCGGTTCATGAAGGCCAACGCCGCCCACCCCACCTATCAGGCGATGATCGAGCTCGGCCGGGCCCAGAAGACCATCTTCCTGGCCCGCTACCTACGCGGGCGGGCACTGCAACGGGAGATCCACGAAGGATTGAACGTGGTCGAGTCGTGGAACCGCGCCAACTCGGTGATCTTCTACGGCAAGGGCGGTGACCTGGCCACCAACCACCGCGACGAGCAAGAGATGAGCGTGTTGTGCCTGCGGATCTTGCAGGCCGCTCTGGTCTACGTGAACACCCTCATGATCCAGGACCTCCTCGCCGAACCCGAGTGGGCGCAGGTCCTCACCGACGAGGATCGACGCGGGCTGACCCCGCTGTTCTGGACCCACGTGCTGCCCTACGGCGAGATCAAGCTGAACATGACTCGACGACTCAGCCTCACTGCGGGCTGACCGCACGCGCCCGCTTCCGCCTGTGTCCGCTTGGGATCCCTATCCGTACGGTTCCTCCGGCTGGCCGATCAGTACGCATCAGGGTTTGACTGCGAGGAACAGGAACGCTGCCAGTAGGACGAGGTGCAGGCTGCCTTGCAGTCGGGTGGCGCGGCCCGGGACCACGGTGAGGATGCTGACGGCGACGGAGAGGGCCAGCAGCACCATCTGCGTGGGGCCGAGCCCAAGTATCAGCGGCCCGGGTAGCCACACGGTGGCGAGCGCGATCGTCGGGATGGTCAGGCCGATGCTCGCGATCGCCGACCCGTACGCGAGGTTGAGGCTGACCTGGATTCGCTGCCGCAGCGCGGCCCGCACGGCCGCCAGAGTCTCTGGCAACAGCACCAGCAGGGCGATCACGACACCCACGAACGACGGCGGAAAGCCGACGGCCGCTACCCCGGCTTCGATCGCCGGTGACTCGACCTTGGCCAGCCCTACGACCGCGACCAGCGCCACCACCAACAGGCCGAGGCTGGTCATCGCCGCCGGCGTGCTCGGCGGGTCGGCGTGTTCCACGTCGTCAGGCGACCCGTCCGGACAGACCGGCAGGAAGAAGTCCCGGTGCCGCACGGTTTGGGTGAGCACGAAAGCCACGTACAACGCCAGCGAGGCGATCGCGGCGAAGGCCAGTTGGGCCGGGGAGAACTCTGGGCCCGGTCGGCTGGTCGTGAAGGTGGGCAGCACCAGGCTCAGCGTGGCCAGGGTGGCCACCGTCGCCATGGCGGCGCCGCTGCCCTCGGCGTTGAACAGGATCAGTTTGTAGCGGACCGCGCCCAGGAACAGCGACAGGCCGACGATGCCATTCATGGTGATCATCGCGGCGGCGAATACCGTGTCGCGGGCCAGTGACGTGCTCTCCGGCCCACCGGAGACCATCAGGGTGACGATCAGGCCGACCTCGATCACCGTCACCGCCACGGCCAGCACCAGGGATCCGAACGGTTCCCCGACTCGGTGCGCGACCACCTCCGCATGCTGTACTGCGGCGAGCACGGCGCCGGCGAGGACGATTGCGTCAAGCCCGACCAGCAGAGGGGAGAGCTCGCGCCCCCAGCTCAAGGCGAGGGCTCCGATCGCCACGAGGGGGACCACGACCGACCAGGACAAGGACGGCGTTTGGGGTCCGGGCCTCATTCGGCCCAGCCTGGCAGATGACGGGTGCTCAATCGCGTCGGTGTCCGCCGAGGGTTGGTGAGCTGCGCGAGCATCCCTCGTGCGCTGGCCCGGGGTCCCACTGGCCGCCAACACGGGTGCGGTCACCTCGGCGCCGCTGATCCGTCGGCGGGCTGGCAGCGCTCGGATAACGGTAAGGTCCGGTGAGGAAACAGGCAGTGGGGTGGTGCGGGTGCGCGCGCGTGGGCTGAGGCGCTGGGCAAGCGTCGTCGCGCTCTGCATGCTGCTGGCGGTCCTCGGCTTCTCCGGCACGACGGTGTCCGCCGACGCGTCAACCGGAAGCCTCGCCGGCCAGGCGGGCGGTGTCACCTCAGTGTTGGGCGACGGGTCCATCGCCCGCTCGATCCACACCCTGCTGCCTGCCCCGGGTGGGCTCCTGGCCGATCTTCCCGCCGCCGAGCCGTTTCTTGCGGAACGAGCCCGTCACGCAACGACGCCGCCCTTCATCAGTGCGACCAGAGCGACGGATCCGTCCGCGCATGGTGGTCGGGCGCCGCCGGCAGCCGCGAGCTAGCCGACGCCCATCCGCCCGCCTGCTTTGGCGGCGGACCGCCCGTCCCTGAGGACCTCCGTGACTCGCGCTCCCGTGGTGCGCGCCGTACTGGCGCTCGCCGTGCTCATCTTGTCCAGCTGGGCCGCGTGGACCCAGACCCCTCGACTCGGCCTGGATCTGCGCGGCGGCACACAGATCGTGCTGCAGACCCGCGACAGCCCGACGGCGGTCGCGGACGCCGCCGCCACCGATCGTGTCCTGGAAGTGCTGCGTGGGCGGGTGGACGCCCTCGGCGTGGCCGAGCCGACGCTGGCCCGCTCGGGCGAGCAACGGATCGTCGTGGAACTACCGGGGCTTCAGGATCCGTCGGAGGCCGCGGAGATCCTCGGTCGAACTGCCCAGCTCACCATCCACCCGGTGCTCGGAGTCGGCGACTCGCCCAGGCCCGAGGGCCGGACCCTCCCCGACGAGCGCGGTGTGCCCCTGCGCCTTGGAGCGGCTGCCATCTCGGGTGAGGAGGTCTCGGGGGCGCGGGCCCAGGCCGACCCGGCCGGGATCGGCTCCATCGTCGCGGTGAGCTTCGAGCATCACGAAGCGTGGAGCCGGCTCACCGGCGAGGCGGCGTGCGCGGCCCCCGGCGACCCGGCACGGCGCATCGCGATCGTGCTCGACGACCGGGTGATCTCCTCCCCCCAGGTCGATCCGTCGATCCGCTGCGCGGTTGGCATCCTGGGCGGGTCGACGCAGATCAGCGGACAGTTCAGTCGGGCGGAAGCGCGCGAGCTCGCCGTGCTGATTGAGGGTGGGGCGCTCCCCGTGCCGGTGCAGATCATCGAGCAGCGGACGGTGGGGCCGAGCCTCGGCGCGGACGCGATCGCGGCGAGCGCGCAGGCCGCCATGATCGGGATCGCGTTGACGGCGATATTCCTCGCCGCCGTCTATCGCCTGGTCGGGCTGGCCGCTGTCCTGGGCCTGTGCGGCTACGCGCTGGTGTCGTATGCCGTGCTTACCGCGCTCGGCGCGACCCTGACGCTGCCGGGTCTGGCCGGATTCGTGCTGGCCATCGGCATGGCGGTGGATGCAAACGTGCTCATCGCTGAACGAGCGCGCGAGGAGTACGCCGCCCGCCCAGGCCGGCTGTGGCGGGCTTCGGAGAAGGGCTTTCGCGCCGCATTGCCCGCGATCGGGGATTCGGCGGCCACGACCCTGCTCGCGGCGGCATTGCTGTTCGGGCTGGCCTCGGGTCCGGTTCGCGGGTTCGGCGTGACCTTGACCATCGGGGTGGTGGTATCGCTGTTCTCCGCGCTGGTGCTGTCTCGGGTGATCACGGACTGGACGCTGCGCCGTGACGCGGTGCGGCGCCGGCCGCGACTGTCGGGCATTGCCTCGGTCGGGCCGGTTCGCCGTCGGCTGGAGAACGCAAGCCCCGATCTGCTGCAGCGCCATCGGCGGTGGTTGGCTGTGTCCGCCTTGATCGCGGCGACCGCGCTGGCCGGCATCGTGGCGCGTGGGCTGGAGCTCGGTGTGGAGTTCACCGGCGGGCGGATGATCGTCTACGACACCGCGGCGCCGCTGGACCCGGAGCTCGCCCGGCAGACCGTGGCGGACGCCGGATTCCCGAGGGCGGTGGTCCAGAGCGCGGGCGACGGCGGGGTCAGCGTGCGGACCGCGTCGTTGACCGACGCTGAGGCGGATCGGCTGCGGGAAACGATCGCGACCGCGGCCGGCGGGGCGGACGTGCGGCGAGACGAACTCATTGGCCCAACCCTCGGCCAGGAGCTGCGCCGAGGCGCCCTCATCGCGTTCGGGGTGGCCCTCGCCGTCCAACTGCTCTACCTCGCCCTGCGGTTCCGCTGGATCTTCAGCGTCGGCGCGGTCGCCGCCCTCACGGCCAATGTCGCCGTCGTCGTCGGAACGTTCGCCTGGCTCGGGCGGCCGCTCGACGGGGTGTTCCTCGCCGCACTGCTCACGGTCGTCGGGTACACGGTCAACGACTCCGTGGTGGTGTTCGACCGGGTCCGGGAAGCACTCTCCAGGCGGCCACCCGGCCGCAGAGCACCGGCGTTCCACCGGCTTGTCGGCCGAGCGGTGTTGTCGACCTTGCCCAGGACGGTCAACACCGGGCTGTCCACGATGGTGATCCTCGCGGCGTTACTCGTCCTGGGTGGTGACACCCTGGCCGACTTCGCCCTCGCCCTGCTCATCGGGATCGTGGTCGGGACCGCCTCCACGATCTCGGTGGCCGCACCGCTGACGATCGAGCTCGAGCGCCGACATCCCACCCGGCCCGGTCGTGCCCGCCGGACACGCCCGGCTCCCACGGACAGCGGCGCGGTGGTGTAACTCCCATGGCGGGCCTCGCTCGATCCCGTGCCCGCACGTCGGAGGATCGGACACGCTACCGGCCGGAGCTACAGGGTCTGCGGGCGCTCGCGGTCAGCCTGGTCGTGGTGTACCACGTCTGGCTCAACCGCGTGTCCGGTGGTGTGGACGTGTTCTTCCTGGTTTCCGGGTTCCTGCTCACCGGCCAGCTCGCTCGCGCCGCCGGTAGAGGACCGATCACCCTGCGTGCGCTGTGGCGCCGGATGGCGGCCAGATTGCTCCCAGCCGCCCTGGTCGTGCTGCTGGCCACCGTGGTCGCCGCCGCTGTCATCCTGCCGATGGGACGGTGGTTCCAGACCATTCGGGAGCTTGCCGCCTCGGCGTTGTTCGTGCAGAACTGGCAACTCGCCGCGGACGCCGTCGACTACGCCGCCGGGAACAACACGGCAAGTGTCGTCCAGCATTTCTGGTCGCTGTCCATCCAGGGCCAGGTCTTCCTCGCATGGCCGGTGCTCGTGGTGCTCGTGGTGCTCGGCGCGCGCCGGGTCAGCGCCGATCCGCGCGACTGCCTCCCCCCGGCACTCCTCGCTGTGACGGTTCTGTCGCTGCTCTACTCGGTGGCGCTGACCGCCGCCAACCAGCCGCTCGCGTACTTCCACACGCTCACGAGGCTGTGGGAGTTCGCCCTCGGCGGGCTGCTCGCGCTCCGGCGCGACCGGGTCGGGCTGAACCCGGCGACGCGGTGTGCCGCAGGCTGGGCCGGGGTGATCGGTCTGGTGTCCTGCGGGCTCGTCATGCCGGTCGCGAGCGTCTTCCCCGGATACGCGGCACTGTGGCCGACCGCCTGCGCGGCGCTCATCCTTACGGCGGGTGCCTCCGGCCACCCGCTGGGCGCCGACCGGCTGCTGTCCGTCCGACCGGTGCGGTACCTGGGCGACCTCAGCTACGCGCTGTACCTGTGGCACTGGCCGCTGCTGGTTCTGGTCCTCGTGGCCACCGGCCAGGAGTCCGTCGGCCTGCGCGACGGAGCAATGATCATCGGGGTCTCCCTGCTGCTCGCGGCGTTGACCCACCATCTCGTCGAGTTGCCGGCACTGCGGCAGGCGGGCGTTGGTTCGGGCAGGGCGTTGGTCGCGGCCAGCGGGATCCTGGTGCTGGCGCTCGCCGTCTGGCAGGTGATCGGGATCGCGCGAGCCTCGATCGCGGACCAGCCCGGCGACGCCAGCCATCCCGGTGCCCTCGCCCTGGCCGGCGCCGAGGTCGACGCCTCCATCGAGCCACTGCCGCCGATGGTGGCGGTGTCCGACGACTGGGTACGCCTCGATGACTGGAGTTGTGCGCCCCTGGCCCGGTTCCCAAGTGACGTGTGCGAGCAACCCGTCGCGGAGGAACCGCAGCGGCGGATCGTCGTGGTCGGTGACTCGCATGCGAACCAACTCATCGGGGCCCTTGCTCCCGTGGCACAGCGGCGAGGATGGCAGGTGATCACGCTCATCCGCGGGGCGTGCCCATTCTCGACCGTCTCAGAGATCGAACCGGACGACACCGACTGCCTGGCCTGGATCGAGGCGGCGGCGGCCGAGATCGCGGACCGACAGCCCGATGCCGTGCTCACACTGGCCACCCGGGATGCCCGCAGCGGCCTGACCGAGGTCACCCCACGTGGGTTCGTCGAGCGGTGGTGGCGGCTGCACGAGCTGGGTGTCCCGGTGCTCGCGGTGCGCGACAACCCGCGGTTTGACTTCTCCGTGCCCGACTGCCTCGCGCAGCGCGGCCGCTACGCGCCCGAGTGCGGGGTGGAGCGGTCGGCGGTGTACGCCGCGGAGCCACCCTGGCTGCGGTGGGATATTCCGCCCAACGTCGCCTTCCTCGATCTGACCGATCAGCTGTGCGACGCCGTGCACTGTCCAGCCGAGGTGGGCAACATCGTGGTGTACATGGACGACAATCACCTCACGGCCACCTACGCGGCAACCATGGAACCGGCCCTCGAGCGGTATCTGGACGATGTGTTCGGGTGGTGACCGTGTGGCGACGGACGGCGGCGCGTCCTCAGCTCGGTTCCGGGTCGCCGTGCTCGCCGAACCAGCGGGCCAGGCGTCCCCGCCGGCTGACCGCGCGCAGGCGCCGTTCGGTGCTCTCGCGGGTTCCCCGAGTGGTCACGACCAGCAGTTCGTCTCCGGCAACGAGGCGCGTCTCCGGGTCCGGGACGAATGTCGCGCCGTCGCGGATGATCAGGCTGACCACGGTCGGGGCGGGCAGCCGCAGCTCGAACAGCGCGACGCCGTGCAGCCGGGACTCGGGTGGGATCGCCAAGGTGAGCAGCTCGGCGTCGAGGCGATCGAGCGGCGCCGCCTCGACGGACAGATCCCGCGCTGGGCTGTCCGGGACGAGGCCGAGCGCGCGAGCGACACGCGGCAACGTGGGGCCCTGCACGAGGGTGAAGATGACCACAGCAATGAAGACGATGTCGAGGATCTGCTCGCTTCCGGGCACCCCGGCCACGATCGGGAAGGTCGCGAGCACGATGGGCACGGCACCGCGTAGGCCCGCCCACGAGATGAAGGCCTGATCCCGCCACGGCAGGTGGAACGGCACCAGGCACAGCAAGACGGAGAGGGGCCGGGCGAGCAGCAGCAGGACCGCGCCGACGACCAGTGCGGGGACCACGCTGCCGGGCAGCTCGCTGGGTGTGATCAGCAGGCCGAGCAGCACGAACAGGCTGATCTGAGCGAGCCAACCGAGACCCTCGGCGAACGAGCGGCTGGCCGCGCGGTGCGGAAGTCCGGCGTTGCCCAGCAGGATGCCCGCGAGGTACGCGGCGAGGAAGCCGCTGGCCTGGGCGGCGCCGGCGGCAGCGAAGGCGGTGACGCCGAAGCCGAACGTGGTCAGCGGGTACAGGCCGGAGGCGGGCAGCGCGATCCGCCGCAGCGCGATCACGCCGACGCGCCCCACGACCAGGCCGATCAGACCACCGATAACGAGTTGGTACACCAGGTTAACCGCGACGCCGGTGGGGCTGGTCTGCGCCAGCGGGGTGCTGGCGAACAGCAGCACCAGGATGACCGTGGGGGCATCGTTGAACCCGGACTCCGACTCGAGCAGACCAGCCAGCCGGCGGGGCACCGAGACGGTGCGCAGAACGGCGAACACGGCGGCGGCGTCGGTGGAGGACACGACCGCCCCCAGCAGCAGCGCCAGCTGCCAGTCCATGTCCAACAACAGGTGCGCGCCGGCCGCCGTGATCAGGACGCTGACGCCCACGCCGAGCGTCGCGAGCACACCCGAGGGCGCGAGGACGCAGCGGATGTCGGACCACCGGGTGGTGATCCCGCCCTCGACGAGGATGACGGCCAGCGCGGCGGTCCCCAGGTTCTGGGCCAGCTGCGCGTCGTCGAACTTCAGGCCGAGACCGTCTTCCCCGATGACCACGCCCAGGGCGAGGAACAACAGCAGACTGGGCAACCCGAGCCGAGCTGCGACGCGGGCCGCCACGGCGCCGGCCAGCACCACTCCCGCGCCGACGAGCAGCGCGACGTACAGCTGGGCGAGTGTCATCCGAGGAATGCGTAGTAACGCAGCCACACGTACACCCAGGCCAGGGCGAGGGTGACGAGGGTGACGAGCAGTCCGTACCTGGTGAACCGCCAGAAGCTGATCGGGCTGCCGTGTTGGGCCGCTATCCCGAGCACGACGACGTTCGCTGCGGCCGCGACGGCGGTGGTGTTGCCGCCGAGGTCTGCTCCCAGCGCGAACGCCCACCACAGGGGCTGGCCCAGGGCGGGATCCGGAGCGGCCGCGACGAGGTCCTGCACGATCGGTGTCATCGCCGCCGTGTACGGGATGTTGTCGACGAACGCGCCGAGCACAGCCGAGCCGAACAGCAGGCCGGTGGCCGCGAGCAGGTAGCGGTCACTGACGGCCTCGGTCGCCGCCTGACCCAAATCGCCGATCACCCCGACCCGAACCAGCCCGCCGACCAGGACGAACAGGGCCATGAAGAACACCAAGGTCGGCCATTCGACCTCCTCGAGGTACTGGGCCGGCCGGAGCCGGGAGGCGAGCACCATCGCGCCGGCACCCAGCATCGCCACCATCGCGGGCTCGACATGCAGCGCCGTGTGCAGCACGAACCCGACGACGACGCCGACCAGCACGATCAGGCAGCGGATGAGCAGCCGCCGATCAGTGATCGCCTCGCGCGCCGACAGCTCGTGGACCTCGGTCGGCTCCGGGACCTGAAAGGCGTCTCGGAACAGGATCCGGCACAGGCCTACGAATGCGGCCATGAGTACGCACACGATGGGTGCGAGGTGGATGAGGAAGTCGTTGAACGACAAATTTGCCCGGCTGGCGATGATAATGTTCGGTGGGTCACCGATCAGGGTCGCGGTCCCGCCGATGTTGGAGGCGAACACCAGCGCGATCAGGTAGGGAACCGGCGGTAGCCCGAGCCGGGAGCACACCGCCAACGTCACCGGCGCGACGAGCAGCACGGTCGTCACGTTGTCCAGCAGCGCCGACGCGGTCCCCGTGACAACTACCAGGAGCACCATCAGGCGGTAGGGCCGGCCCTCCGATCGTTGGGCGGACCAGATCGCCAGGTACTCGAACAGACCGGTCTGCTTGAGGACGCTAACGATGATCATCATCCCCAGTAGGAGGAAGATGACGTTCCAGTCGACGCCCGTCGTCTCGGAGTAGAACGCGCTCTGCCCGTCGATGACCCCGACCAGCACCAGGGCCGCGACGCCACCCAGCGCGGCGGCGACCCGGTGGACGCGTTCGGTCGCGATCAGCGCGTATGTCACCACGAAGATCGCAACCGCCGGAACGACCATCGAGAAGCATCCTCCGAAGTCCAGAGAAGGGACCGCCCCTGCGCCGCTGGGGCGCGGGACGGCAAGCGGACAGGCGTCTGGGTTGGTGAAACCGCCTATTCGCGCTGACCGTCCGGCGCTGAGTTGCTTGCTCGGGCGGCCACAGTCCGGGTTACCTCGTCGGGCTCCCACGTCGCGCCCTGTCCGGAGGCACGCCCACCCCGGTGAGCGTCCATGACTGGGTTCGGGACCTCGGTGAATGCGCGGCTGATGTCCTGGAGCGCCGCGGTGATCTCGTTGGGGATGACCCAGATCGTGTTGCCCTGACCCTGGGCGAGCTGCGGAAGCACCTGCAGATACTGGTAGGCGAGCAACTTCGGGTCCGGATCGTTGCGGTGCACAGCCTGGAACACCTCGTCGATCGCCCGGGATTGCCCCTCGGCCGTCAGGATCGCGGCGGCCCGGGCCCCCTCGGCACGCAAGATGCTGCCCTGCTTGTCGCCCTCGGCGGTGAGAATCTGCGACTGCCGCTGACCCTCGGCGCTCAGGATCGCGGCGCGCTTGTCGCGCTCGGCGCGCATCTGCTTCTCCATCGCCTCCTTGATGGTCTGCGGCGGGTCGATGGCCTTGATCTCCACGCGGTTGACTCGCAGGCCCCACTTCCCGGTGGCGTCGTCGAGCACACCGCGCAACTGGCTATTGATGTCGTCGCGGGAGGTGAGCGTCTGCTCAAGGTCCATTGAGCCGACCACGTTGCGCAGGGTGGTGACGGTGAGTTGCTCGACCGCCTGGAGGTAATTGGCAATTTCGTACGCAGCCGAGCGCGGGTCGGTGATCTGGAAGTAGAGCACGGTGTCGATTTCGACGACCAGGTTGTCCTCCGTGATGACCGGCTGCGGGGCGAACGACACGACCTGTTCTCGCAGGTCGAGCGCCCGGTAGACCCGGTCCACGAACGGCACGACAAAGTTCAGTCCAGGCGCCAACGTGCGGTGGTACCGGCCGAGGCGCTCAACGTTGCGCGCCCTGGCCTGCGGCACGATCCGGACCGCCCGCACGACGATGAAAACGGCGAGCAGCGCGCCGAGCAGGCAAGCGATGAGTAATGGCGAGAATTCCATTCGTCACTCCCGTGGATGCACGACAGCAGTGGCACCATCGATGCGGATGACATCGACCGTGACTCCCGGTGCGATCACCAGGTCCTCGTCGAGCGCGCGGGCCGACCACTCCTCCCCGCCGATCCGCACCCGCCCGGCTCGACCCGTGACCCGGTCGACGACGTAGGCGACGCGTCCGGGCAGCGCTTCCACCCCGAAACTCTCGAGCCGGGGGCGCAGAATGTGCCGGGCGGCGGCGGGCCGAACGACCAGGATCCCCAGCGCCGACGCCAGGACGAACACCAGCAGTTGCAATGGCACCGGCAACCCGAGCGCCGCGGCTCCCGAGGCGATCAAAGCCGCCCCGGCGAGCAGGCCAAGCGCGGCGGTCAGGGTGAGTAACTCCACCATGGCCAGCACCACGGCGATGACCATCCACAGTAGCCACGTGTCCACCGCCTGCCCCGTCCCTTCCCCTCGCCAGGAGCGGCCGCCCTGTCGCCAGCGTGTCCGAAGGGTTACGCGGTGACCATCGGGTCCAGCACCCATATCGAGGAGTTCGAGCATGTAGATCTCGCGTCCTGCCTGACGCGGTTCCGTCGCGACATGGGGCTCAGTACGCATGGACAGCCCGGGCCCACCCGCGCGAGGCTGTCGGCATGCGAGGAACCGTCGAGATCGAGTCGCTTCGAACTCGCCGCCGCCCCCGAGCGCACCGATCCCCGGCGACCGCGCTGTTCCGGCGACTGTTCCTGCTCAACGTCGTCGTGTTCGTCACCGGCGCCGGCGTACTCGCGCTCGGGCCAGCCACCGTGTCGACGCCGGTCGCGGTCGGCGAGCTCAGCGTTCTCACCGCCGGCCTGGCATTGATGCTGGCGGTGAATGCGGTACTGCTGCGCGGCAGCCTGCGTCCGCTCGACGGGCTCACCGCCCTCATGGAGCGGGTCGACCTGTTGCGCCCTGGCGAACGTGTGCCCGTGCGTGGTCACGGGGACGTGGCGCAGCTGGTCCGCACATTCAACGACATGCTCGACCGCCTGGAGGCCGAACGCGGCGCGAGCAGTGCCCAGGCGTTGGCCGCGCAGGAGGGCGAGCGGCAGCGGATAGCCCGCGAGCTGCACGACGAGATCGGTCAGAGCCTCACTGCGGCGCTCCTCGGCCTGAAGCGGACGGTCGACCGGTCGCCAGACGAGCTACGAGAGGAGTTGCGGACCGTCCAGGAGACGATCCGGGGCTGCCTCGACGAGGTTCGGCAGGTCGCCCGGCGGCTCCGTCCCGGTGTGCTGACCGATCTCGGCCTCAGCAGTGCATTGAGTGCCCTGGCCGCCGACTTCTCCCAGGCCACCAAGGTGCCGGTGGCGCGCCGGACGGATCCTGGGTTGTCCGCCATGACCGCCGAGGCCGAGTTGGTGATCTACCGAATCGCCCAGGAGAGCTTGACCAACATCGCGCGCCATGCCGACGCATCGAGGGTGGAGCTGGAGCTGCTGCGGGCCGGGGACCACGTCGAGCTGCGGATCACCGACAACGGCCGGGGAGTCGGTGATTCGGTCGAGGGCGCGGGCATCCGCGGCATGCGCGAGCGCGCCCTGCTGATCGGCGCGCACCTCACGATCGGTCCATCGACGCGAGGCGGAACCGAGGTGCGCCTGATCATCCCCATCGAGACCATCCAGGAGTAAGCGGTCTTGCCCACCGATCGAACCAGGATCCTGCTGGCCGACGACCACACGCTCGTGCGCGGGGGGTTGCGCCTGATCCTGGAGAACGAGCCCGACCTCATGGTGGTCGCCGAGGCCGGCGACGGCGCCGAAGCCGTGGAGCTGTCCGCGGCCGGCGGCGTCGACCTGGCCATCCTGGACATCGCGATGCCGCGGATGACCGGGCTGCAGGCGGCCCGGGAGATATCACGCCAATCACCGTCGGTACGAATCCTCATGCTGTCGATGTATGACAACGAGCAGTACCTCTTCGAGGCGCTCAAAGCCGGTGCCTGTGGGTACGTGCTCAAATCCGTAGCCGACCGCGATCTCGTGGAAGCATGCCGTGCCGCCATGCGGGGGGAACCGTTTCTGTACGCCGGCGCCATCACCGCCCTCATCAGGGACTATCTCACCCGCAGCCGACACGACGACCGGTTGCCCGACCGTATCCTCACCCGCCGCGAGGAGGAGATCGTCAAACTGATCGCCGAGGGTCACTCCTCGAAAGAGATCGCCGCAACGCTGGTCATCAGCACAAAAACCGTGGACCGGCACCGGACCAACATCCTGCAAAAGCTTGGCCTGCGCGATCGCCTCGAGCTCACCCGCTACGCCATCCGCGCGGGCCTCGTCGAGCCCTGAGCGTGCGGGCTCGACCCCATCCAGGACGCCGCCACCCCCTCCGCGGACGCCATGACCCTCCTCGCCACCTGGGCCACCACTCATCTGGGCGACACCACATCCGCCGCCACCGCCGCCGCCGCCGCCGCCGAAACACCGTCTCAGTAGCCGAACGGCGGATTCTGGCGGTCCTCGCAACACGTGCGTGGCGGGACCCGGGGAACCCCTGACGGACACCCGCTGATCCGGCCGGCGCCGATCCGGGAGCTCGAACAGCGGCGTCTCAGATAGCTGGTACGAATTGATTCTCAATGAAGGGTGGGTATCCGTTACACTCCGATCATGACCGGGGCTCTGATCGGATACGCCCGCTGCTCCACCGACGACCAAGACCTCACCGCGCAACGCGACCGCCTGCGCGAGCTCGGCGTACCCGCCGACCGGGTCTACCTCGACCACGGCCTCACCGGCACCAAACGCAACCGCCCCGGCCTCGACCAGGCCCTCGCCGCCGTCCGCACCGGCGACACTCTCGTCGTGCCGAAACTGGACCGCCTGGCGCGCTCAGTACCCGACGCCCGTGCGATCGGCGACGACCTCGCCGCCAGAGGCATCCGCCTCTCTCTCGGAGGCCAGGTCTATGACCCCACCGACCCGATGGGCAAGATGTTCTTCAACATCCTGGCCACCTTCGCCGAGTTCGAGGTCGACCTCCTCCGGATGCGCACCCGCGAAGGCATGGCCGTCGCCCGAGCCAAAGGCCGGCTACGCGGCCGCCAACCCAAACTCTCGACCAAGCAGCGGGCCGAGCTCCGCCGGATGCACGCCACCGGCGACTACTCGATCACCGACCTCGCCGAGCTGTTCTCCGTATCCAGGCCGACGGTGTACAGGACCCTCCAGGGGAAACAGACGGAGCAGCCGCTGCGGTCGCCCGTCAGCTGACCGCCACCACCGTCGTCAGCCCTGCTCTCGTTTGCGGTGGGTGACACGACTCTTACGGGCACCCCACCTTGGGTGCGGTCGGCCCGGGCCCGCCGAGCAGTGTCGATCTGTCGCTGGAGGTCGGCGCGCTGAGCTGCGATGTAGTCGTCAACAAGGCGCAGTAGCTCTGCCTGGTCTGTCGTCGGCTGCGCGGCAGCCGCGTGGATGCGCTGCTCGCAGCGTTCAGTTCGGATGCTCATGCTTGATTAGACGCGCCTGAAGGGCTATCGGCTCCACGCCCGCACAAGGTTTCTGCGCGCTCGTTCTCGTTAGACCAAACGAGTACCCTTCGAGCCATGAGCAACCACGCAGCCACGGCCGACGGTGAGGGGTTCCGCGTCGTCGTATCGGAGGACGGCAGTGTCCATGCTGCGGACCTTTCGGCGGCCGGCATCCGACCGGGAGCCGTTCTACGAGTGGTGCCTGAGCAGCGAGCCAGCACCAACCGCCAGGGTCGTTCAGCCGGCAAGCTCGCAGACGCGCTGCCTCGGGAGACCGTCGAAAAGTGGTCGCGCGCGCTCGATGAGGACCGAGCCGAGCGCGCTGCTGCTCTCGGGCCGGTCGCCGAGTGAGGGTCGTTGCTGACTCACATTCGCTGCTCTACTACCTGTTCACCCCGGATCAGCTCTCTGACGCTGCGCTAGAGGCGCTCGGGACCGCCGAGGACACCGACGGCATCGTCGTGTCGGCAGCGACACTAGGGGACCTGTGGTACTCGTCGCACAAGATCGGCAAACGGGCGCTCACGCCTGGAGCGTTCGACCTGCTCAGCTCAACCGTGCTGGACACGAGCAACACAGGCTTTGACGTGGTCCCAGTCGACGTCCCCACGATGCTGGAGCTGACAGGCTTCCCGCTGGCGCCACTGCGAGACCCGTGGGACCGCATGATCATGGCGACCGCCAAGCACCACGGCCTACCCCTCGTATCCGCCGATCGAGCTATCTCAGCGCTGGGCGTCGTCGAGGTCCTCTGGTAGCTCGTCAGGCCGGCCGTTTGGCGAGGCGGGTTGATGCGGCGAGCTCACCACCCATCTGGGGGGCCACCGTCTCCGCTCCGACCATCGTTTACAGCGATAGTGTCCGGCGCTCAACCAGCCGTTAGTTCAGCCGCCGGACAGCGCGTTTGGTCGAGGAGGGGTTAGTCGAGTGCCGAGCCACGAACGCCGTTGTCAGCCTCACGAGGATGATCAATGACGCCGGTTGAGCAGGTGCTGGCCGATATTCGGGCGATCGCCACTGACGAGCACGACAAGGGCGATCGGTTCGAGCGGTTGATGCTGCATGCCCTGCAGACCGATCGCACCTTCCGCCAGCAGTTCACCCAGGTTTGGAGGTGGATGGACTGGCCCGGCCGCAGCGGCGCGGACATAGGCGTGGATCTTGTTGCACGTGACGCCGAGGGACGCCTGACGGCAATCCAATGCAAGTGCTATGCGCCGACCACGACCTTGACGAAGGAGGAAATCGATTCCTTCGTCGCCCTCTCGGGCCAGAAGCAATGGTCGCGTCGCATCATCATCGCAACCACCGACCTATGGTCGGTGAACGCCGAGAAGTCCCTAGAGGGCCACACGATCCCGGTCGAGCGGATCGGTATTGACGTCCTTGACGCAATGACCGTCGACTGGTCGTCGTATGACGTCAAGAACCCCGCAGGTCTTAAGTCGACGGCGCGCCACGTACTACTGCCGCACCAAGTGAAGGCGGCCGAAGCCGTCCGGGCCGGTTTCGAGAAGGCTGATCGCGGCAAGCTGATCATGGCGTGCGGAACGGGCAAGACGTTCACTGCGCTCCGCATCGCCGAGGAGCACGCCGGCGCAGGAAAGTCGGTGCTCTTCCTCGCTCCTTCGATCGCTTTGGTGGCTCAGTCCCTCAAGGAGTGGACAGCGGAGTGCGAGGTACCTATCCGACCCTTCGCGGTCTGCTCCGATGCCACCGCAGGCAAGCCGATCGACGGCGAAAACGCCACCCCCCATGACCTCGTAGTGCCGCCTACAACCGACCACGAAGCGCTCATCGAGGCTGGGGTGCACGACCGGCCCGCTACGGAAATGACGGTGGTCTTCTCGACCTACCAGTCGATTCAGGTCGTCGCCGACATGCAGGCAGCCGCCGGCCACACCTTCGACCTCGTGGTGTGCGACGAGGCGCACCGCACCGCCGGCGTCGCAAGCGTGGCGGGGGAGGACAGCGCCTTCACCCTGGTGCACGACAACGCAGTCATTCCTGCGTCGAAACGCCTCTACATGACCGCAACGCCGAGGTTGTTCAAGCCGCTGGCGGCCGATGCGGCCAAGGACTCCGATGCCATCTTGGCCTCGATGGACGACCCTGACTTCTTCGGAGAAGAATTCCACCGGCTCGGTTTCGGTGAAGCTGTCGAGCAGGGGCTCCTCGCTGACTACCGGGTCCTGATTCTCACCGTGGACGAAAATGCCGTCAGCGAGTCGTTTCAAGACCTCCTCTCGACGAACGGTGAACTAAGCCTGCCCGACGTCGCTCGTTTCGTCGGCTGCCTGTCGGGGTTAGCGAAGCTCAGCGGCGCTACCGGTACTGGTTTCTCGGGCGACGAGCCGGTCATGCAGCGCGCCGTGGCGTTCTGGTCGAAGATCGCTGAGTCGGAGCGGTTCGCCCAACAGTTCGAGCAAGTGGCCGAGGCCTACTTCGACCAGCTCGAGGCTGGTCCTGGTGGTGATGAGATCACGCCGCTTGCCGTCCCTACTCGCCACGTCGACGGCACCACCAAGATCAGCAGCCGTCGTACAGATATCCGTTGGTTGAAGGAGACTCCTCCCGCCGGCGTGTGCCGGGTGCTCACCAACGCTAAGTGCCTCACCGAGGGTGTCGACGTCCCCGCACTCGACGCCGTCATGTTCCTGACGCCGCGTCGCTCGAAGATCGACATCGTGCAGGCAGTCGGCCGAGTGATGCGCAAGCCCCCGGGCAAGCAGCTCGGATACGTGATCCTGCCGATCGCCATACCCGCCGGCGTC
Organism: Deltaproteobacteria bacterium; assembly: GCA_029261815.1. Taxonomy (GTDB): domain Bacteria; phylum Myxococcota_A; class UBA9160; order UBA9160; family UBA6930; genus JAJDAP01. The sequence goes on along the minus strand of JAJDAQ010000021.1, from coordinate 14,853 downwards.
GATCCGGCTACTGCCCTGGATAGAAACGCTGACTACGACGCGGTGTGGGAGGTTCTGCAGGCCCTACGCGCCCACGATGAGCGCTTTAACGCCTACATCAACCGCATTGCCCTGAGCAAGAACAAGCCCGGGACTGGTCCCGAGGACCCGATCAAGGTGATCCCGGTCGACGTCACCGGCCCCGGCGACGGGCCCGACCTTCAAGGTCGTCTGTTCGAGTACGAGGAATGGACTGCGGCGATCTACACAAAGATCGTCCAAAAGGTCGGCACCCGCGCCTACTGGGAGACCTGGGCCCGTGATGTGTCCCAGATGGCGGCTCGACACGAGACCCGCATCAACACCATCCTCGGGCAGCAGCCTGAGGCCGCAACGGCGTTTGACGAGTTCCTCACCGAACTCCACAGCACCCTCAACGACAGCATCAGCCGCGACGACGCTGTGTCCATGGTGTCGCAGCACCTGATCACTCGACCGATCTTCGAAGCCCTCTTCGGTGACGACGCATTCGGCCAGGACAATCCCGTTTCGGTGGCCATGAGCCAGATCGTGGACGTCCTCGACCAGCACGAGCTCCAGACCGAGACCGAGAAGCTCGACGAGTTCTTCGCGTCGATCCGGCGCAGAGTGGAAGGCATACATCCCGACGACGGCGAGGCCCGCCAACGCATCATCAAGGACCTCTACGGGCGCTTCTTTAAGATCGCCTTCCCCAAGGTGGCTGACTCCCTAGGCATCGTCTACACACCGCTCGAGGTAGTGGATTTCATCATCCGGGCAACCGAGGCAGCGCTAGCCGAGCACTTCGACGGTGCCAGCTTCTCGGACGAGGGTGTTCATGTGCTCGACCCGTTCACCGGCACGGGCACCTTCATGACGCGCTTGCTGCAGTCCGGCCTGATTGGTCCCGACGACCTCGATCGCAAGTTCGCCCAGGAGCTGCACGCCAACGAGATCATGCTCCTGGCGTACTACGTGGCCGCTGTGAACATCGAGACCACCTATCGCCAGGAACGAGCCCGCATCAACGGGGCAGACCCCGGCTACCAGCCGTTCCCTGGGATCGTACTGACCGACACGTTCCAACTCGGCGAGACCGGCGACGGAGCCGGCACCTGGGACATGTTCCCGGTGAACAACCAACGAGCGACCAAGCAGAACGCGCTTGACATCCGCGTGATCTTCGGCAATCCGCCGTACTCCAGCGGACAGGACTCCGCCAACGACAACAACGCCAACCTCAAGTACCCCCGACTCGACGCATCGCTAGCTCGTAGCTACGTCAAACGCTCTACGGCCACGCTCAAGAACAGCCTGTATGGACCGTACCCGATCTTGTAGACAGTGGATCATGGCCTGCCTCTGGGACGAGGGCAGGGAACATTCGTGGCGACACGCCGTCACTACACCCAGGAATACAAGGACCAAGCCGTTAGCCTCGTGCTCAATTCAGGCCGGACTCGAGCCGAAGTGGCGAAAAGTATCGGCGTTCACGAGATGACGTTGGGCAAGTGGGTGAAGAAGGCTGAAGATAGCGGCCGTGACCCGGACGACGAGCTGTCCGAGTCCGAGCGGGCGGAACTGGAACGTCTCCGGAAGGAAAACTCGACCCTACGAATGGAGCGCGATTTCGCGAAAAAAGTAGCGGCCTGGTTCGCGAAGGAACAGCCGTGAAGTACGCGGCGATCGCGGACTGGGCCGAGTCCGAGCAGTACTCCGTCGCCTTCATGTGCGCGCAGCTGTCGGTGTCGCGCTCGGGCTACTACCGCTGGCAGGCCAACGGCCCCTGCGCCCGCGAGCGCGCCGACACCGAGCTGACCGAGGTGATCGGTGTCATCCACGAGGAGCTGGAGGGCAACCCCGGTGTCCGGCGAGTGTGGGCCGAGCTGGTGGTGCGCGGTTGGCGGGTCTCCCGTAAGCGGGTCTGGCGGCTGATGCGAGCCGCTGGCCTGCGCGGACGACACCCCCGTAGCGTCAAACGCACCACCGTCGCCGGCGCTCGACCCATCGATGCCCCGGACCTGATCGGCCAGGACTTCACCGCCGAGCGGGCCAACGAGCGCTGGTGCGGCGACATCACCTACGTACGCACGGTCGACGGCTGGGTCTATGTCGCCACCGTGATCGACCTGCATTCACGCAAGGTCGTCGGGTACGCCGTGGCCGACCACCTGCGGACCAGCCTGATCATCGAGGCCCTGGCCGCGGCGTTGGTCACCCGACGCCCGCCAGCCGGAGTGATCTTTCACAGCGACCGCGGCTGCCAGTACACCTCGAAAGAATTCGCCGACTTCTGCAAGCTGAACGGCGTGGTCCGCTCCATGGGACGGAAAGCGACATGTTTCGACAACGCCGTCGCGGAATCATTCTTCGCAACCTACAAGAAAGAACTCATCCACACTCGACCGTGGAACGATCTCACCGAAGTTAGCCAGCAAACGTTCCTGTGGATCGAGGGTTACTACAACAGACGAAGGAGACACTCCACACTCAACTACTTGACACCGTCAGAATACGAGCTAGGCTTCAGAAAGATAACCGAACTGGCAGCCTAAATCGCTGTCCATAGAATCGGGGACACTCCAGGCTTAGTCTCCGGAATGCAGGCCCAGATCCAGGCCGTGGACCGGACCGCTCCGATTCTGCCCATGCGGCCGGGCCTACCCGCAGCGCACGCACGACTTCTTCCGCCATGGCACGACCACGTTGTTAGCGGCTCTGAACATCACCTCTGGCAAGGTCACCGCGACGTGCCTACCCCGGCGCCGCCACCAGGAGTTCCTACGGCTTCTCAAGCAGGTCGCCCGCGCCTACCCCGACGGCGAACTGCACCTGGTGAGGGACAACTACGCTGCGCACAAGCCGGCGACCAGCGTGAACCTGGCCGCTGATCCTGGAGCACGCCGAGGTGGCGGTGGTCCCGGGCGAGGCGTTCGGCACGCCCGGCTACTTTCGCCTGTCCTACGCCCTGGGCGATGACGACCTGCGCACCGGCGGTCAGCGAATGGGCCCGCTGCCGCGCGAGGTCAGCTGAGTCGTCTCCTCGGCCAGCCAGGGCAGGAACCCGGACAGGAACCGCTCGGTGGCCGGCATGAAGTGGCCGCCGTAGTGGCTCAACGGGTCCAGGGTCGACACCACCAGGGTGCCCGCGGTGGACACTCGGTCCAGGTAGAGCAGCGCCTCACCGCTCGGCAGCGTGACCAGCACCTCGGCCCCGTCCGGCGGGTCAAGCACCCCGTGGTAGTGCCAGGTGCAGTCGGCCAGGGCGAGGTGCCGCCACAGTGGGTGGTCGGGCCGGGGGGTACGCAGTCCCAGATCCGCGCCCTGTTCCAGCCACCACCAGTAGTTGGTGGGCCGGTGTGTCCACCGCGTCCCGGGCAGGAATTCCGGGATCGGCTCGCCGCCGGAGAACGCGGCGACCAGGCCGCCGGTGTCCAGCAGCGCCCGGATTCCGGGAGCCGCCCGGGTCAGCAGTCCGCGGTGCAGCCGCTCCGGGATGAGTAGCCCCCGGTAGCCGGTCAGGTCGTGCTCGGCCAGCTCCGGCAGGTACAGCAGCCCGCCGTCGAGATGCCGGGCGTGCCGGGGTTCGGTGAGGGCGCGGTGGTGCCAGGACGAGCCGCCGTACACGGCGGCCAGCCCGGCCCGGCCAGGCCCCGTCCGGGTGGTCATCAAGCGGGCCCGCTCGGCGATGATCCAGTCGGTCAGGCGGGTGCCGTGCGTGGCCAGCGGGTCGCTGGTGGCTTGCACCAGGATGGTTCCGGCGGTGGACGCCCGGTCCAGGTAGGTAGCCGGCTGCCCACCGGCCAGCCGGACCAGCACCTCGGCCCCGGGCGGCGGCGGGTGGTGGCCCCGGGCGAAGAACCCGGCCACCCCGCGGCGGAAGGTCAGCTCGTCCGCGCTCACCCCGGCGAACAGCGGGTGCTCGGCGACCTCGGCCACCCGGTAGTCGGCCAGCCGCCGGTCGGGCAGTGGCACGAACGGTGAGGCCCCGGGCAGCCAGCGCCGGTGCAGGTGGCCACCGAAGACCAGCACCCCTCCCCCGGCCAGGTAGTCGACGATCCGATCGGCGTGCCGCAGCAGGAACTCCTGGTCGACCATCCCGGCCACGATCACCCCGGCGAACCCGGACAAATCGGTGTGCGGCAGGTCGTAGCAGTCGATGGGCTCGATCCGAGGATCAGCGGCGGTGCTGTCAGGTGCGCTCTCCGGCGAACGGACGTCCATGTCCACCCGGGCGATCCGGTCGGCGGTCATCGGCGCCTCGGCGCCACTCCTTCGGGGCATGTAGGTAAGGATGCCCTATGCTAAGAGTTAAAGAGGATACGAATCGGGAAATTGATAGGGGAGTGCGATGTCGGAAACCATCACGGTGCGCGAGGACGGCACGCCGATCAGCTACAGCTACGACGACCTCATCCGCTACCACGGGCCGGGGTTTCCCGGCGGCGTCGCGCACGCCTTTCGAGTCATGGGTCGGACCCTGCCCATGCTCGGAGCGCCCGGCGAGATCGAGCGCCGCGAGATCACTATCACCACCAGTTTCCCCGGCCCCGGCGCCCGCGACGCGTTCGAGATGGTCACCCGGGCGGTCACCGACGGCGAGCGCTACGTCCTGGACCCGTCGATGGCGCGGCCGGACCGGGGCCGGGTCCTGGAGCGGTACGTGTTCCGGCTCGACTACCGGGGTCGTTCGGCCACCGTGCTGATCAGGCCGGGTTTCGTCACCGAGGAGTTCATCAACCTGGCCCGGGCGACGGAACGCACGCAAGAGCAGGAGCGGCGGCTCGCCGTACTCAAGCGGGAGATGGCGGACCGGCTGCTCGCCAAGCCCGCCGAGGAGGTCTACGACCCGGTCGAGCTGTGACCCCCGCTGCGTCACTCCAGTCTTGTCCGTCTATCGGGCTCACTTAGGCTCCCCTAATGGTGGTGAGGCTGTGCTAAATAACTGGAGCTGTCGGTCCGGAGTTGGGCCCGCCCGGTGAGCGAACGCGGGCGCCAGATGCTCGAACGAGCGGGCGCGATGGCGCTGCGGGTTGGCCAGTACGCGCTGGTTCTGGCGGTGGCCGCGACGATCAACTTCGCCCTGCCGCACCTGGCTCCAGGTGATCCGATCACCTACCTCTACGGCGGTACGGAACAGGGCCTGACCCCTGCCCAGATCGACGAGCTGGGAGCTCAGTACGGGCTGGACCGTCCGCTGATCGAGCAGTACGGCGCCTTCTGGAGCGGGCTGGTCCAGGGCGACCTGGGCATCTCGGTCGAGCACCGGCAGCCGGTCGTCGACGTGCTGGCCGAGCACCTGCCATGGACGCTCGCCCTGGTGGGTGTGAGCACCGGGCTGTCGGTGCTGCTCGGCACGCTGCTCGGCGCATGGGCCGCCTGGCGGTGGGGCACCCGGCGGGACACCGCGGCGGTGCTTTCCGTGCTCGCGGCCGATGCCATGCCCGGCTTCTGGATCGCGATGGTGCTGATTGCGGTGTTCGCCGTCCAGCTGGGCTGGTTCCCGTCCTACGGCGCGACCAGCATCGACGCCTCGGGAGCGGCCTGGTTGACCGAGGTCGCCCAGCGGATGGCACTTCCGGCGGCCACCCTGGTGATCGCCAGCCTCGGTGGGTTCTTCCTGCTGTCCCGGGCGGCGATGGTCACCGTGCTGGACGAACCGTTCGTCCGAAGGGCCCGGGCAGCAGGGCTGCGCGACCGGCGGGTGGCGCTGCGCCACGCGCTGCCCAACGCGCTGCTGCCGGTGTACACGAACCTCACGCTGGCGTTGGGCGCCGTGCTGTCGGGCGCGGTGGTGGTCGAGACCGTGTTCGCCTACCCGGGGCTCGGCCGGCTCATCTTCGATGCCGTCACAGTGCGCGACTACCCGCTGCTGCAGGGCGCGTTCCTGGTCGTGACGGTCGGCATCGTGCTGGCCAACCTGGTCGCCGACCTCACCTACCCGCTGCTCGACCCCCGGGTCCGGCGGGCCCGTCCAGCGCTGGAACCGGCGTGAACGTCCGATCCCGCCGCTATGCCCTCGCCGGGGCAGCCACTCTGGCCACCCTGGGTGTGATCGCGGTCCTCGCGCCCTGGCTGGCCCCCTACGACCCCGGGGAACGGGTCGGCCCGCCGTTCGCCCGACCCACGCCCACCCATCCACTGGGCACGAACGACGTCGGCCAAGACCTGCTCTCCGAGCTGATCGTCGGCACCCAGGTGTCGCTGCTGGTCGGGACCGTGGCTGCGGTGGCCGCCACGGTGCTCGGAACTCTGGTTGGGGTGCTGGCCGGCTATGCCCGAGGCTGGGTGGACACCGTGCTGATGCGGGCGGTCGACGTGGTGCTGGCGCTGCCGGTGCTCCCGCTGACCATCGTCATCGGGGTGTTCTTCGGGCCCGGACTGCTCACGCAGATCAGCGTCATCGCCTCGGTCATCTGGGCCGGCGTGGCCCGGGAGTTGCGCGCCCAGGTGCTCTCGCTGCGCGAACGCGAGCACGTCCAGGCGTTGCGGGTGATGGGCGCCGGAGGGGTCTACGTGCTGTCCCGCCACGTGCTGCCGGCGGTCGCGCCGCTGGTGGTGCCGCAGTTCGTGCTGGCCACCAAGACCGCGATCCTGCTGGAGGCCTCGCTGGCCTTCCTCGGGTTGGGGGACGTCACCGCCAAGAGCTGGGGCACGATGCTCTCGATTGGGTACGCCCGCAGCGCGTTCCTCACCGACGCCTGGCTCTGGTGGATCATCCCGCCCGGGCTGGCCGTGGCACTGACCGTGATGGCGTTCGCGGTGTTCGGGTACGCGCTGGAGGAGCGGTCCAGGCCCGCACTGCGCGACGCGTCTCGCCCCTGGCCGCGTCCCCGGCAGAGCCCTCGGCCGGACCGGGCCGCGCCGGCCGCGCCGGCTCTGCTCGTCGAGGACCTCGCGGTGCACTACCGGTCCGACCGAGGAGCGGTGACCGCGCTCGACGGGGTCAGCCTGAGCGTGGCCGCCGGCGAACTGGTCGGCCTCATCGGGGAATCCGGCAGCGGCAAGTCCACCCTCGCCGCCGCCGCGCTCGGCCTGCTGCCCCCGGCCGCCACGGTCACCGAGGGCCGGATCCTGGTGACCGGCCGCGACCTGGCCACGCTATCGGCGCCCGAGCTACGGAGTACCCGCGGCGGCCGGGTCGGGCTGATCCCGCAGGAGGCGATGAGCGCGCTCAACCCGGTGCGCACCGTCGGCTCACAGCTGGCCGAGGCGGTGCGCGCACATCGGACGCTGGACCAGGAGCAGACCCGGGCCCGGGTCGAAGAACTGCTCGCCCTGGTCGGGCTGGACCCGGACTGGGCGAAGGCCCACCCGCACCAGCTGTCCGGCGGGATGCGCCAGCGGGTGGTGATCGCGCTGGCGCTGGCCGGCGACCCGGCGGTGGTGGTGGCCGACGAGCCGACCAGCGGGCTCGACGTGCTGACCCAGGCTGAGGTTCTGGCGGTGCTGGTCCGGCTGAGCCGGGAGCTGAACCTGGCCCTGCTCGTGGTGTCGCACGACCTGCCGATGATCGAGCGCATCGCCGATCGGATCGCGGTGCTGCACGCCGGCCGGCTGGTGGAGACGGGGCCGGCCGCCGACCTCCTGGCCGCGCCGCGCCACCCGCACACCCGGTCGCTGGTCGAGGCCGCGCCCCGGCTGCGGGTTCGAGTGCCGGGCGGGCCGAGATGACCGCCCCGGTCCTCGCGGTCGAGGGTCTGACCGTCAGCTTCCGCGGCCGCGCCGGCCCGGTCCGGGCGGTGACCGACGTCGACCTGACGGTGAGAGCCGGGGAGACGGTGGGGCTGGTCGGCGGGTCCGGTGCGGGCAAGTCGACCGTCGCGCGGGCGGTGGCCGGGTTGGTCCGGCCCGAACGGGGAGCGATCCGGGTGGACGGAGTCGATCTCGCCGGGCTTGGTCGCAGCGCCACCCGCCGGCTGCGCCGGCAGCTGCACCTGGTGTTCCAGGATCCGTACGCGGCGCTGCCGCCGACCCGGCGGGTGGCCGACGTGGTGGCCGAGCCGCTGGCCATCCACCGGATCGGGGACCGGGCGGAGCGCCAGCGCCGGGTCGCCGACGCCCTGGCCGCCGTGCGGCTGGACGCCTCCCGCTACCTGTCCAGCTTCCCCCACCAGCTCTCCGGTGGTGAGCGGCAGCGGGTGGCGTTCGCCCGGGCACTGGTGACCCGGCCGCGGCTGATCCTGGCCGACGAGCCGGCCCAGATGCTGGATGCATCCCTGCGAGTGGCGTTCATCGACCTGATCAGCGAGTTGGCCCGGGACCGCGGGGTGGCCGTCGTGCACATCACCCACGACCTCGCGCTGACCGAGCGACCGTGTGACCGCCTGGTGGTCATGCAGGCCGGGCACGTGGTCGAGCAGGGCCCCACCGCGGAGCTGCTCGACCGTCCCCGCCACCCCTACACCGCCGCCCTGGTCGCGGCCGCTTCCGGTGCCCCCATCCCGAGAGGAGCCCAATGATCACGCGCACGCTTCGCCTGGCGCTGTCCCTGCTGGCCGTCGCCCTGCTGCTCGGCGGGTGCGCCGGCGGCGGTGATCGTGGCGGCGGCGCGGATCCCGACCGGCTACGGATCGCCGTGCAGAAGGACTTCGGCCCGCTGAACTTCATCACCATGTCGGAGGACCAGCTGCTGTTCCTGGTCTACGACCGACTGGTCGCGCCGTCGCCGTACGCGCGCGAACCGCGACCCTGGCTGGCCAAAGAGGTCCGCCAGGTCGACCCGGTCACCTGGGAGCTGGACCTGCGCGACAACGTCACCTGGCACGACGGCCGGCCGTTCACCGCCGAGGACGTGGCCTTCACCGTGGAGTTCATGAAGACCGCCAAGAGCGGTACCTACACCCACCACGTCACCACCGTGCCGCGCATCGAGCGGGTCGACGTACTCGGGCCGCACCGGGTACGGATGAACTGCGCGTTCGCCTGTCCGTTCCTCGGCAGCGTGACCTTGGCGCACCTGCCGATGCTGCCCCGGCACGTGTGGTCGACGGTGCGGGAACCCAACCGCCACACCGAGCCGCCGATCGGCACCGGGCCCTACCGGCTGGTGTCCTACGAGCCCGGGCGGGCCTACCGGTTCGAGGCCAACCCGGCCTACTTCGCCGGCCCACCCCGGGTTCGCGAGCTGGTGATGCCGATCATCCCCAGCCCGGCGACCACGTTCACGGCCCTGCGCACCGGGGAGATCGACACGGCCACCGGGGAGGTACCACCGGAGCTGGTCGCCCAGTTCGAGGCGACCAGCGGCATCACGCTGGTCCGGACCACGCCGCTGCAATACCCCGAGGTGCGGATGAACCATCTGCGCGCCCCGTTCGATCAGGCCGGGTTCCGCCGTGCGCTGTCGCTGGCGGTGGACCGCCATGAGCTCAACGACACGGTCTGGCTGGGCCGGGGCCGGGCCGCCACCAAGGGCTACCCGCACCCGGACTCGCCGTGGACCAACCCGAACCTGTCCACCCCCTACCAGCCCGACGAGGCACGCCGGCAGCTCGACGCCCTCGGCTTCCGCGACACCGACGGCGACGGTGTTCGGGAGGGCCCGGCCGGGCCGCTGCGGTTCACCATCAAGGTCGACGGCGCGGTGCCGATCCGGGTGCGGGCCGCGCAGCTGGTCGCCGAGCATCTCACCGAAGTGGGCATCGCCACCCGGACCGAGGCGCTGGATACTGGATCGCTGGCCTCGCTCAACGAGACCGACGACTTCGACATGTACGTCAACGAGATCACCGCGCACGGGGTCGCCGACCCGACCCAGTTCATCATGTCGCACTACTCCGGCTACCTGTGGGAGCTGCCCGACCGCCCGTACCCGGAGATGGAGCGGGTGATCGATGAGTGGAAGGCCGCGCCGAGCATCGAGGCCCGCAAAGCGGTGTCGTTCCGCATGCAGGAGCTGTTCAACTCCGCCCCCACCGCGATCCCGCTGCACTACCCGGAGGGCGTACTCGCCTACCGGCCGGAGGCCTATGACGGCTGGGCGGAGTCCCCCGGCTACGGGATCGTGCACAAGTGGTCGCTGCTGCCCCGGCCGGTGGCCGAAGCCGCCAACGCGCTGACCGAGCCCCGGTGACCCGGCCCGCTAGCCGAGCAGTGAGACTCGCGCACGGGATGCCCGTGCCGGAGGACCCCGCCGCTGCCACCCACCCTGGCCCTGGCTTAGCACCGGCCGTCCCTAATGGGCAGGCAAGGCGGTGGACGCGTTGGGCACCCGCTGCTTACGCAACTTGGGTTCCGGGCCGAACGCCTTGGCCGCCCCCTGGTCGTGCGCCATTTGTGGAGATTGGCGTCGGTCCGGAACTCGGGGCGCTTCGCGGCACACGCGGCGTGTTATCGCGTCGTCCGCGGCCTTGGTCTTGATCATGTTCGTGGTTCGAGCCACTTCCAGGGTCACCTCTCACCCGCACGGGAGCGCTGTCAGCTCCGGCGCAGACCGAGGGCCCTGGTGGCGCGCTGGGGTCACGATCGGCTGGTGGGATGTCGGGCTTTCAAGCCCTGCCATTAGGGAGACGCGTACCCCGCACAGGCTGTGGACCAGCAACAACGTCCGTTGTCCACGAGAAGGAGAAGCGCAGGACCGTGAACGTGACATGTGGCATCGATTGGGCCGAAACCCATCACGACGTTGCCCTGGTCGATGCGGACGGAGCATTGGTCGCCAAGCGGCGTATCAGTGATGACCTCGTCGGATTCGAGATGTTGCTTGAGCTGCTCGCTGGCGCTGGCGACAGCGCCGACGACCCGGTCCCGGTGGCGATCGAGACAGGCCGGGGTCTGCTGGTGGCTTGCCTGCGCGCCACCGGACGCAAGGTGTACGCGATCAACCCGAAAGCCGTCGATCGCTACCGTGACCGCCACTCGGTGGCGCGCAAGAAATCCGACGCCGGCGATGCGCTCGTGCTGGCTCACATCCTGCGCACCGATCGAGCTTCGCACCGGCCGTTACCAGCTGATTCCGAGCTGGCCCAGGCGATCGCGGTGCTCGCCCGCGCCCAGCAAGACGCCGTGTGGGAGCGCACCTGTGCGCACAACAAGCTGCGGTCAGTGTTGCGCGAGTACTACCCAGCCATCCTCGCCGCGTTCGCCACCAAGCACGGCGGGATCATGCGGCCCGAAGCCCGCGTGATCCTCGCGGCCGCGCCCACTCCAAGCACGGCGGCGAAGCTGACCAAGACCCAACTGCGCGCACTACTGGTACGCGCGGGACGGCAACGGGGTATCCAGGCCGAGGTCGATCGGCTGCACGCCGTGCTGCGCGGCAAGTACCTGCAACACCCGCCGCTGGTCGAGCAGGCCTTCGGCGCGCAAGCGCTCGCCCTGGTTCGTCAGTTGGATGTGGCCTGCGCAAACGCCGAGGAGCTCGCCGCCGCGGCGGTGGCACATTTTGACAAGCACCCGGACGCCGAGATCATCACCAGCCTGCCAGGACTTGGATCTCTCACCGGCGCCCGGGTGCTCGCTGAAATCGGTGACGACCGATCCCGCTTCGCTGACGCCAGGTCCCTCAAGGCCTACGCGGGAAGCGCACCCGTGACCCGCGCCAGCGGCAAAAGCCTGACCGTGATGCACCGGCGGGTCAAGAACCAACGCCTGGCCGCGGCTGGGTATGTCTGGGCCTTCGCCTCGCTGACCGCCTCACCCGGTGCTCGCGCCCACTATGACCGGCGCAGAACCGCAGGTGACCGGCACATCGCCGCCCAGCGCAACCTGTTCAACCGCCTCCTCGGCTGCCTGCACCACTGCCTCGACAAACGCCAGACCTACCAGGAGAATCTGGCATTCCCATCCCCGGCAGCAAGTAGCCGGGCTTCCCGCAACCGCCGATGGGGACCTTCGCCGAGCGAAGCCGCCTGACTCCAGGGCAGCTCATGGCCGCGCGGCCCAGAACACGGGTGGACCGCCTACGGCGGGCTGTCTTGCGACCCCTGAGCTTTGCACGGCCGCCCTCACCGTCAAGGGCCGCGAGAACTTCTGGCCTCCCTTCGGGCCGCTGCGCTCGCCCAGAACCTCTCGCTTCCTCCCTTGACGGCGAGCCTCCACGGCCGTGCCCGGCGCTCAAGCGCGGTGGCGGGGACAGCACCGCCACCCGCACCACGGGCCGCAACCCAGCCGATGGACGGAGGACGCAGTGGTCAACAACAAGCCACCGCACACACACCTCGACAGCCGATCAACTCTCGACAAGGCCATCGCTTGACCAGTTGGGCCCGTGGGATGTCTCCACACCCATGAACCTGGTGATGGCGCTCTGCGAAAGTCCCCGGTGTTGCTCAGCGAGTTTCCCCAGGTGAGGGGCGGAGCATAGCGGGTCAGCGTCGGAGTGGGATGACTCCGTCGGAGGCGGCGAGTGGCATGGTGGGTCGCGCGGCTTCGGGGGTGGTCAGCAGCGCGACGATGGTGACGGGACCGCCGCAGTGTGGGCAGTCGCGATGGGCCGCGGTCATCGGCAGCTGTGGCGCGGGAGCCGCGGTGACGGGGGCCGTCGGTGGCGGTGATCCGTGTGGTTGCGGCGTGGGGATGGCGCGTTCGACTTCGCGGCGGGCCGCTGCGACGCGCTTGCACTCGGGTGTGCAGTAGCGGCGGTTCTTGGCCTGGCGGCCAGTCGCAGTGAACGGCTTCCAGCAGATCGGGCAGGTCTTGTCGGTGGTGTTGTAGTCGGGATCGCGGGGATCAGGAGACATGAGCGTTCACCGCCCGGCGCAGCTTGTCGGACGTGGTCTGGTGGGAGCGGAGTCGGTAGGACGGGCCATCGATGCCGACGACGGTGGCGCGGTGCAGCAGCCGGTCGAGCATCGCGGCAGCGACCGTGGCGTCACCGAAGGCGGTCGCCCAGTCGGCAATACCGACGTTCGTGGTCAGGATCGTGCTCGACTTGAGGTAGCGCTGGTTGATCACCTGGAACAGCGCGGACGCGCCGTCTCCGGGCAGCGGGAGGTAGCCGAGTTCGTCGATCACGAGCAGCTTCGGCCCGGCGAAGAACCGCATGCAGGTCGACCAGCGGCCCTCGACCGCGGCCTTGTGGCATCGCGCGGCCAGATCGGCGGCGGTGGTGAAGTAGACGCGGTTGCCGGACTCGGCGGCGCCGCGGGCGAGCGCGGTGGCGAGCATGGTCTTGCCGACTCCGGGCGGCCCGACGAGCAACACGTTCGAGGCGTCGTCGAGGAACCGCAGGGTGGCGAGGTCGCGGATGAGCTTCTCGTCGACGCCGGGTTGGGCGGCGAAGTCGAAGTCGGCCAGTGTCCAGGGGTCGGGGAGACAGGCGAATCGCAGCCGTCCGGCGAGCCGGCGTTCCTCGGTGGCGGTGACCTCGATTTCCAGCAGCCGCTCGAGCGCGGTGGTCATGGTCAGGTTCTCGGTGCGGGCTTGGTCGAGGACCCTGGGCAGGGCTTCAGCAGCGTTGTCGAGCTTGAGGTAGGACAGGTGGCCGCGTAGTTGCTGGTAGCGGCGAGCTTCGCTCATCTGCAGTCCCGAACGGTCTTGTGCTGGCAATGGATCAGTCCTCCTTGGACGTGGGCAACAACCCCGGCGCGGGCTCATGCGCGGAGTCGAGGACGGGGTCGGGGGTGGGTGCGCGGTCCAGCCGGGCCGCGGTGGCGGCGTAGGTGGACAGATCGATCACGACGTGAGCTGCGGGTCCGGTCGCGGGCAACCCGTGGTGGAACAGTCCCTGGCTGGTCGCAGCGTGCTGTTGCAGTCGCTCGGCCTCGGCCAGCGCCGCTGCCGAAGGTGGGCGGCGGGTCTTGTGGGTGCAGGGCTTGCTCGTGCTGAACGCCGTCATCGCGGCCCGTTCGAGCGCGATGACGTGGCCGGCGTCGCGGACGACTCGGTTGGCGCCGTCGGGGGCGCGGTGGTGGATCGCGACGGTCGCGCCGCGAACGGTGACGATCCGTAGCTCGTCGGCGCTCAGGCGGTGCCGGACGTGGACCTGTGCGCCGCCCAGGCCTGGCGGGACCGAGTAGGTGTTGCCGCGGAAGGAGACCAGCGCCTGCGGGCTCACCAGTCGCAGCACGTCGAACTCGGCCGGGAACGCCACTCGCGGTGTCGGATGCAGCTGTTCTGCCGCCGCGAGCTCACCGACGGTGGTGCGGTGTCCGTCTCGGACGCGGCGGCGTCGGTCCATCGCCGTGGCGAGCCGATCGAGACCGGCCTGGGCGTGCTCGACGGTGACCTCGTCGCCCAGGGTGCGCCACCACCGCTGCGCCGCGGAATGGTTGGCCTTCTCCACTACGCCCTTGCGGTTGCCTCGCCGCGGTGGACAGGTCACTGACCGGACGCCGTAGTGCTTGGCCACCTGGGCAAACGTGGTGTTGATCCGACCCGAGGACGGGTAGCAGACCGTCGCCATCCGGTCGAACCGCCAGACTCGGGTGACTCCGCCGAGCCGGCGCACCACCGCGTCCATGGCCTCGATCAGATGCGGGAAGTCCTCGGCTTCGGCCAGCACCCCGCGCCAGCGCCCGGAGTGCGCCAGCGCGCCGACCAGCAGGTGTGCGTGACGCCCGACGCCCCAACCGGTCGGCGGGTCGGGCAGCTGTCGGGTAGCGGCGGCGCGTTGCCGCGCCGCCGCCCCCTCAGAACCGGGCGAGCGAGTTTCCCCGCACCTCGGCTCAAGCAAGCCCCGAGGACGCAGCGGGCTCGGGTGAGATCGGGCTCCTGCGGTTGCGAGCCAGTCGGCTGCGTTGGCAGGAGGCGTGCACCAAGCGAGTTCGGCTTGGGCTCAGTCGGTCGTAGCATTTGATCTTGAGAGTTCGGTGGGACAGGATACCCGCCGTGCGAATGATGTTGATGTTGGTCGATCGTGAAGAGATCTCCCGTGGCCTGGCTGAGGGCCTGGAGTTCAAGGAGATCGGT
>JAJDAQ010000020.1 GCA_029261815.1 Deltaproteobacteria bacterium | reverse complement strand
ACCGATCTCCTTGAACTCCAGGCCCTCAGCCAGGCCACGGGAGATCTCTTCACGATCGACCAACATCAACATCATTCGCACGGCGGGTATCCTGTCCCACCGAACTCTCAAGATCAAATGCTACGACCGACTGAGCCCAAGGGGGTCATGCAGTTGGCCGTAGACGGAGTAGTAGACGTCGTCCTTGGTGACCGGACCGCCGATCGCCTGCTCGTAGTGTCCGACGATGACGTCGGTGATGTTGTCGAAGCGGCGGTAGCCGTGCTTGTCGACATCTCCGGCCACCGCACCGAGGTTGAACCCGTCGTCCTCAGCGTCGGCCTTCTCATAGGTCCAGCGAGGGAAGAATTGCCCGCCGCCCGAGCCCCAGAATGACAAGTCTGGGATTGTATCGGTCATGAGCGCGGAGAATGGTTTATCTGAACCTGCGGCCACCACGTAGAATCCGATATTCTTATGCGATGGTGTCGGGAACATCGAAACCAGCTGATATCTACGCTCATTTAAGTGGCGATCAAAGTAGACACTCTGTGTCTGAAAGGGTCGGTAACGTCCCTTCCTCGTGAAGTCCTCGCCGACCGTGATACGAGTCCCGCGAGCTAGATACTGCTTCGCGGTTGAGTTCCAGCTGATCTTCGCAGGGTCGGCGTCGATGAAGGATTCAACGCTCCTCTTCCGATCGGCGATTTGGTACTGCTCGCACCAGCTGTCGAAGTCTGCAAGTTGCCTACTGTAGAACGCCACCATTCGACGTACGTTCGCCGAGAGACTGCGATGGGAGAAGTTGTAGCACCACGCGTCCCGTCCGGTGGCCAGTCCAAGGGAGTAACTTGCAAAGACGCGTAGGTGTCCATCCCTGTCGCCGATAGTAGGCCACTCTAGGAACGCGTCGTCGCGTTGGCTAACCCAATCACCGTAACTATTCGGAGTAATGGTCTGCCAGTTGATCGTCGCGAGGGCGCCATCAGCCACGACGCGCAGCTTCTCCTCCCGGGTCAGGTACTCGCCAATGTCGCGGTACAGCACCTGACAGGGCCCGATGTGGTGCGGAGATTTGACGCCGATGAAGATGGCTACGGTGTTGCGGCTTCCGGAGCCGAAGACCTTGCCTCCCTCCTTGCGGGACAGCTCTCCGGCCGTGCGCTGGTTGCCGCGCATGTTGTATACGTAGATGCGGCTGTACTCATCTGTAAGGGATAGTCGGATGCCGTCTGCGGTGTTGCCGTCGATCCAGCCACCATTGGAGACAAACGCGATTACCCCTTGTTCGCCGATACGGTCGGTGGCCCACCGGAACGCCCGCAGGTAGGAGTCATAGAGCGTGCGCTGACTGCGCGCGGTCGAGCGTTCGGCGTAGGTGGCGGCGATGCGGCCATCAAGCGTCGGGTAGGAAACGTTCGCGTTGAGATCGTTGGCCGAGTTCTGACCGACGGAGTAGGGCGGGTTGCCGACGATCACGTTGATCGGGGTGTTCAGTTCGCGCAGGATGCGGTCGTTGTTCTGCGGGAACATGATCGCGTCCATGCTGTCGCCGGCCTCGGTGATCTGGAAGGTGTCGGCCAGCACGATGCCCTGGAATGGGGTGTACGGCGCCCCGGTGAGGGCGTGGTAGGTGGACTCGATGTTCACCGCGGCGATGTAGTAGGCCAGCAGCATGATCTCGTTGGCGAATAGTTCGTCGGTGTACTTGCGAGCCAGGTCGTCCGGGTGGATCAGGCCAGACTGCAACAGGCGGGTGATGAAGGTGCCGGTGCCGGTGAACGGGTCGAGCAGGTAGACGCCCTTGTCGGTCAGACCGCGCCCGAAGGCGTCCCGGGAGGCCTGGTCGGCGGCACGGAGGATGAAGTCGACGATCTCGGTCGGGGTGTAGACGATGCCGAGTGCGTCGGCTTGCTTGGCGAAGCCGATCTTGAAGAACTTCTCGTACAGGTCGGCGATGACCTGCTGCTTGCCCTCGGGCGTGGTGACCTCTGCGGCTCGGACTTGTACCGAGGCGTAGAAGCCCTCCAGGTGTGCGGTCTCCGCGCCCAGGCCAGCGTCGCCGAGCCGGTCGAGCATCGTCTCCATCACCTGGGAGACCGGGTTGTTGGCGGCGAACTCGTGTCCGGCGAACAGGGCGTCGAACACGGGCTTAGTGATCAGGTGCTGGGCCAGCATGCTGATCGCGTCGGCGCGGGTGATGGAGTCGTTGAGGTTGTCCCGCAGCCCTTGCAGGAACTGCTGGAACCCGGCGGTGACTCCTGGGTCCGCGCCGGCGAGCAGGGCGGTGATGCGGGTGATCAGGGCGGAGGCGATGTCGGCGACGTCGCGGGCCCAGTCTTCCCAGTAGGTGCGGGTGCCGACCTTGTCGACGATCCTGGTGAAGATCGCCTCCTGCCACTCCGACAGCGAGAACAACGCCATCTGGGTGGCCAACTGGCCGGCGGAGTCCGGCTCGACGCCCGGCTCGGTGGTGGTGCCCGCGACGGGTTCCAATGACTCGGTGGGATCGGCGGCTGCCGCGCCGATGTGACCGCCGAGGAGCTTGTCGGTTCCCTGCCCCTCCCCCGTGCCGCGCTCGGCGGCGTTGAGTGCGATCGAGTTGACCATGGCGTTGAAGCGGTCGTCATGAGCGCGCAGTGCGTTGAGTACCTGCCAGACGACCTTGAAGCGACGGTTGTCCGACAGGGCCTGCGCGGGCGAAACCCCGGCGGGGACCGCGACGGGCAGGATGATGTAGCCGTAGTCCTTACCGGGAGCCTTACGCATCACCCGGCCGACCGACTGCACCACGTCGACCACGCTGTTGCGCGGGTGCAGGAACAGCACCGCGTCCAGGGCGGGCACGTCCACGCCCTCGGACAGGCATCGGGCGTTCGACAAGATCCGGCACTCCCCCTCAGGGATCGGAGCCTTGAGCCATTGCAGTTCCTCGTGGCGCCTCAGCGCGTTGTAGGTCCCGTCCACATGGCGTACCTCGCAGGCCAGGTCGAGGTTGGTCGTGTTCAGCTCGGTCCCGTCGTTCTCCGAGTTGATCAGGATGTCCCGGTAGGCGTCCACGACCCGAGGGAACAGGTCCGCGACCTGCTTGGACGCCGCGATGTCCTTGGCAAACGCGACCGCGCGCCGCATCGGCGGGGCCCCGGAGGCGAAACCGCCCCCGTCCGGCGAGCGGCCCGCCCGCTTGGCCAGCCCGTTCCAGCAACCGACGATCTTCGTGGCGTCGTCGAGAGGTAGCGAGCTGTCACCGCCGGCGAACTGTTGCTGCAGCGGCGCTGCGACCAGCTCCCGGTCGACGGTCAAGACCAGCACCTTGTAATCGGTCAGCAGACCTCGCTCGACGGCGTCGCCGAACGACAGCCGGTGGAACTCCGGTCCGTAGGCCGCCTCGTCGTCCATCGACGTCAACTCAGCGGAGTGCTCCTCGGCCTTGGCTTTGATGTTCTCGTCGAAGATCCTCGGCGTGGCGGTCATGTAGAGCCGGCGGTTCGCGCGCAGGTAGTCGGCGTCGTGCACGCGCACGAAGTTCGACTCGTCAGCGCCGGCCACGGTCACGCCAGTGGTGCGGTGGGCCTCGTCGCAGATCACGAGGTCGAATGGGACGACGCCTTGCTCCTGGGCGTTCGCGACCACCGGCAGCGACTGGTAGGTGGTGAATACGACGGTCAGGCCCCTGGCCCGTTCGCGGCGGGCCATCTCCGCCGCGAGCTTGTCCGCCGAGGTGGTCACCGGGATCGCCACGTCGTGGACGTTGATGTCCTCGGCGGCGCGCGACACCTTGGTGTCCGAGCAGACCGCGAACGCGCGCAGGTCCAGCTGGGTCTGGGCTGACCACTCCCGCAGGGTTTGCGAGAGCAACGAGATGGACGGGACGGCGAACAGGATCCGCGCCGCGCCGCCGTTCTCGACCGCTACGCGCTCGGCGATCTTCAAGGCGGTGAAGGTCTTGCCGGTCCCGCACGCCATGATCAGCTTACCGCGATCGTGCCCGGCGGCGAACCCGGCGAACACCTTGTCGATGGCCTGGGCCTGGTGCGTCCGCGGCTCGTGCCGGGCCGCCTCGGTCAGCTCGATCCGCAGGCCCGTCGGCGGCCAGGCGATGTCCCAGCTGATCGGCGAGTCGGCGATCTCCGCCAGCCCGATCCGCTGCACCGGCACGGACTGTCCTTCCAGGGCCTCCTCGGCGTTCTTGCCCCAGCGGTCCGTCGTGGAGATGATGATCCGGTTCGTGAACTCCTTCTTGCCCGACGCGGTGAAGAACGAGTCGATGTGGCCCTTCGTCAGTGTCGTCGTCGGCTCGTAGAACTTGCACTGGATGGCGGTGTACTCGTCCGTGTCCCGGGTCCGCGCCACGAGGTCGATGCCGGTGTCGACCTTCCCATCCCGGCCAGGCCAGTCGACCCATCGCCACACCTGGTCGTATTGCTGCGACAGCATCGGGTCCAGCTCGAAGTAGCGCACCATGAGCTGCTCGAACTTCGTCCCGCGCTCGGAGTTCGACGGCTCCTGCCGGAACGCCTCGATCACCTCGTGGATCGAACCCATTACCGCGATCTCCTCCCAACCAGGGCCGGCCAAGCCGGCTCGCCGGCGACCCTATGACCGATGGCGTCGTGGCGCGGGTAGACGTCTCGTTCAACCAGGTCGAGCATCATCCTGATCCTGCCCGAGCCGTAACCGGCGGCCTGAGCGGTCACCACTGCCGCGCGGGCCTTCGTCACCGCTCATTGCGCCTGGCCGCGACACCAGGTGCAGAACGTGCCGTGATGCCAGCTGTCAACGTGCGCGATGACTCGAGCGCAGGTACCACCACAGACGCTGCACACCGGGCAGGCGGCGATGGCGTCAACCGCTCGCCGATGCCTCGATAGCCAGGTCTTGGCGAGCACACGTTCACGGGGGTCTGCGCTGGCCGGATCCCACGGACAAGCCAGCGCGGAGCGACCGTTGAGCGCTGCCGCCTCCGCGCTCAGATGGGCCGTGAACAAAGCGGCGGGCATGCGTTGGCCGGCCGTCGGGTCGCCGATCAGTCCTTCGCGCACCGTGCCCACTGTGCACCAGACCGGAGCACGCGAGGTCATCCCCTACGTCGACGACGATGCGGCACCGTCGGGCACGGACAGTGCGCGCCATCGCGGTTCCGGCGCAGGCCCCTCCCTGCGGCGATACGAGCCCGCACGGACGCCCGGATACAGAAAGTGATCGCCCGGCGCGCCTCGCGAGTTCTGGCCGGGAGAAACGGTAGGAATCTCGGCATGGAGCGGAAGAAGACCGGCCGGCCATCCAAGGGCGACCGCACGCGGATCGAGACTCGGGTCCCGACGCCGCTCTATCACGCGGCGAAGTCCCGTGCCGAGACGCGCGGCATGACGCTCAACGACCTCCTGGGCGAGTTACTCGCCGCCGAGGTGGGGCTTCCCTACCAGAGCCAGGAAGGACTGCCGCTGACGAAGGCCTCATAACACGAATCGGGGCGACCCCCTGCCAGGGGTCGCCCCGATCAAGTCGCTCCGCACGAGTTACCCGCTCGGACGGTGCCGTAGCCCCGGCGAACCGGGGCCCTACAACCTCTTCCTGCCGGGAAGGAGGCGCGCTTTCGCGTGCCTACGATAACCCCTGCGCGTCTTCGTGCGCGAGTCAACACACGCGGCGGCCACCCAACTGGTCGCGCGGCCGGCGTCGAAGGCGGACCGGACTGGTGCACCGCCTGCTACGAGGCGGGCCAGTACGCGCTGGCGATCGGGCCCGCCGGCCTGTGCTCCTGCCACATCCGTTCAACCGCGCTCTCCTCGTCGGGCCGTCCTTCATCGTCCCCCGGCCCGGGTCGGGCGATCGCCGCAGCTGGACCGGAACGCCGCCGAGAGTCCGCGGCCGATGCCCGCCGGCGGCCGCTGTCGCCGACTTTGGCCCGAGCGCGGGCCCGGTGCCGCGCGGCCGGGCTGGCCTACGGTCGCCGTCGAGCCGCCGCGCGGGTCCGGAGCGCCAGATGGTCGGTGCACCCGGGCTGGCGCGGTCGCGTGCCCGAGCGGATGCGGGTGGTCACCGACCAGCCCGAGGCGCTCGCCCGGGTCGACGAGCTGATCGACGCGCAGTTGTGGTCCCCACGCCAGCGCCGCGAGTGGGCGCGCATGCTCACCGCCATGGTCCACGCGATGGACTGGCACACCGGGCTGATCGTGGGTGTTACCCGTGAGCAGCTGGCGACGATCGTCGGCCGCTCCCCCACCACTGTGTCCCGCATGTGGGCCTGGGCCCAGGACAGCGGCCTGATTTGCCGCGTCGAGGAGGGCGCTCCCAAGGAGTGGCTGGGCACCGCGCACAACCGGGCGGCCGCGTTCGTCGTTGTCACCGACTCACCACCGGCGCCGCCGGCCGGACCGAGCGGCGATACCGCCCCGGAAGGCGCATCCTCGCAGCTCACGCTGGCTGTGGATGAAAGTGGTAACCACCCCACGTCTTACGTGAGTAAAAAGCCCTTGGACGGTCAGCGAACCGCAACCAACAAGCACACCAGCTGGCCCGGTTGGCAAATCCCCACCACCCCAGCCGAGCGGTCAGCTGCCGCTTCCGAGCTGCTCACCAGGATCGGCCTAGACAGGCCGAGTTTGGCCCCTCGTCGGCGGGTGCATGGCCTCCTGCGGACCTGGTGGGACCAGGAGTGGTGTGTCGTCGGGTTGCTCCACGCCATCGACCATCGGCCGGACGGAACCCACCTCGGGGATGCCGTGCGCGGGGCCCGAGACCCGCTGGCCGTCATCGGCTCCCGCCTCGCGCAGTGGCGAGACCACCACCAGGAACTCCCCCGCCACCTTCGCGGGCTCAAGGGCGACTACCAGGCCGCACAGAGCGAGCGTCTACGCCGGCGGACGAGCTCGCCGTCCCCAAGTGCGTGCCGGCCGGCCGTGACGTCCAGCGAGGACGTCAGGTCCGCCGCGAGGGCGGCCGTCCGCGACCACCTGCGCGATCTCGCGCGGCGGCGAGCCGAAGGTTGAGACCGCACATGACGCTGGCCAGGAGGCCCGCCGCTCCTTGTTCCTTAATTGGTTCCGGCCTGGCCACTGGAGCTGGGTGCTGCGCGGGAACGACCGCTCAGCGGGCCCGGTCGTGGCCGGCGGGCCGCAACCGGGGACCCTAACTCATAGGCTGCGTTCGAAGTGGTGCGCCGAGATCCACAGCTTGTGCTTCATGTAGAGGCGATGCGCTGGCGCCCGGTCGGCGTTCACACCCGAGTCGAGGTGTAGGCCCCCACAGTCCAGCCTTCGAGCTTCCTGCCTCAACCACGTCATGAGCGCGTCCGCGTGGCCGACTCCTCGCTCGGAGGGAAGGGTCGAGACGTCGTCGATGTAAAGGTAATGCCCCCAGGCCAGGGAGGTCATCTCACGGAAGCCGGCCACAGAGACGGCCGACGCCTTGTCGTCGCGGAAGGCGGCTACCAGGCGGTAGCCGACCGGGCGCAGCTTGTCGTCGATCAGCTGGACAAGGTCGGCGGCCGACTTCCACCGGGGACGTAGGACCAACATCGCTTCCGCGACGCGGTGAGTGTCGCCGGCCGGAATCTCCTCTATGGCGATCATCGATCGCATCGTATCGGGCCTACCCACTCCGTGAACGACAATCGGCGGCCCGGGCACATCACGCCTGACCGTCTCGTCAGGGGGTACGGATCAGGCGAAGTGCACCCGCAGCTCCACCGTGCTCATGAGACCGCCGTCAACCAGCACCCGCCCTCATAAAGCCACATATGGGCCCACATACGCGGCCGGCGCTGATCGCTCAGCTTTGCTCGTCGACTGGATGCAGCAGAGCTTGTTTGAGGGCCGAGATGGCGACCTCGGTCCTGGTCACGGGCTTGCCGTCCTCGGGTTGCACCTGCGCCGCCAGCTCGTCGAGCTGGTCGCGCTCGGCCGTGCTCATCCGCAGCGTGATCTGAACGTCCGGCGCCGCTAGCCGGTGGCCCCGAGGCCGCCGAGAACCTCGCGCCGGCCGAGCCGCGCGCACACCTTCAACAACGGCCTCGGGATGGTCCTCGCAGGCCCAAACTACGAGCTGGCCGTACGAGGGCTTCTCCAGGCCGGCCAGCAGATCAGCGTTGACGTCGCTGTACAAGGTCGGCGGTATCCGTACCGCGACGGCGACCAGGGCGCCTGCGGCAGGCTGCGGCTGGGCCGGCTGACGTGGTCGACCACCACTCCCCCGCGCTCGGCGCGGCGCCTCCACTGAAGGCGCCGGGGCCGGAGATTCCGTGATAGATGATGGTGGTTGTGGCTGCGCCACCCGTGGTGCCGGAGTCGCGGGCGGCGGAGTGCTGGGAACCGGCATGATGTCATCGAGCTCGTCCAGCCGGGAGGGGTCGAAGGCTGCCTTGCGCCGCGCGTTCACACCGGGGATCCGTTCTGCTCAGCCGCTGCGATCCGGCGCAGCAACTCCTTGGCCAGGTCTTGATAGTCGTTGGCCAGCGGAGCTGGGTCGCGCGACCAGAGACGGACGTCCAGGTCGTCCGGTCCGGAAGCGACACGGTGGCGGCCATTGCGGCGCAGCCGCGCCAGGCGCTCCTTGCCGGCGTTTCGGGTGGCCTCGACCAGCTCACCCGGCAGCAGGTGCGCGGCTCTGAGGTCGAGCGCGGCAGCCCGGTCGCTTCTGATCATGGTGGGGAAGGCGGTCGCCCCGGAGCCATCCAGCAAGGCGTCGAGATCCGCGATCACTTGCGCGTTGCGCGCGGTGGCTCGAGGGTTGACATCGAAAAGGACGACGCCGAGCAGCTCGATGGGAGAGGCTTGGCGGGCACGCAGGTACCGCAGCGCCAGAAGCTCGACGCCACTCAGGGACGCGTCGTCGTCGCGGGTCGGGACGATTAGGAACCGTGCGATCCGTAGCAGCGCATCGAGTAGTGGTGCGTCACCGGGCCCGGAGTCGATCAGGACGAGGAAGGGGTTGAGCTCGGCGCAGACGGCGGCCAGCCCGTTCATCAGGTTGGCCACCACATCGATCCCGGAGTTCGCGGCGGTCGCGGTGAGGCCGCCGACCTGGGCGAGCATCGGTCCCCCGGCGATGAGATCGAGGCCTGGGCGCACGTCGCGGACCACCTCAAGAGGCTCGCCGTACTGCAGGGTCGTCATGAAGCTGCGCCCCTTGTCGCCCTGGACCCCGAGATCGCTGAAGGTGGCGTTGCCCTGCGGGTCGGCGTCCACGATGAGCACGCGCCGTTCCGAGATCCCAGCGGATGAGTCCGCAGCACGGGCAACCATGCCCGCCACCGCTGAGGTGATCGAGGACTTGCCGACGCCGCCCTTCTGATTGGCCACCAGAACCGTGCGTCGCAGTGCCGCCGGATAGGCCCGCTGCTCCGCTTCCATCTGCTCCGCCTTCCCTAGCACCATGTCCCAACCCGTACCTGCCGGTAGCCCTGCCTCATGCTGTGCACGCTGATGCGCCAGCAGATCCTGCCACGTGCACGGCTTCGTGTCTGTTAGCTGCACTGCCCACCCCAGAGGAAGTCGACGTGGGCGCCTGTCTGCCCACGCCTGTGGCCATGTCTTCGAGCCAGTGTGCGCTGTACGGTACCGGCAACGACAAGCCATCTGATGTGGACACGCCGGTGCCCGAACGCGAGGCATCGTCATCGCCCTCGCAATTGGGCATGTCGCAGGGCCCGTCGCTGGCTGCGGATTTGCAACTATACGGTGCAGAGGCTAGGGCCGCGTCATTTGGCAGCGGTGCGCGCACAGCAGATGGCCAAGATGTAGAATCACAGACGGCTAGCGATTGCGCACCGTCAGTGCAACCGCCATGGGCATCATAAGGTGAGGGAGCAGTGGACGTAGTGGCGGGCCGCAGTCGGGGGCACGTATGTGGGCACGTATGGGAGTTAGCGAGGGAGTCTGAGGGGGAACGATGCTGCTCAGCGGTCCATCGGCTCGACCCACCACCTGTGGACGTCCTTCCTCACGACGTCAGTCATGTGACACGCGCAGGGCGTGGATGACGGTCTCGCCGTAGTTGCTGTCCCGGCACGGGGAGGAGTTGGAGCAGTTGGCTTGGGTGTAGGCGCCCGTCTTGAAGTAGCCGGCGCTGAACTTGCCGGCCATCTTCGCCACCGCGCGGCCGTTGTAGTAGGCCCAGATGGTGTCGTCCTGCACGAGGTAGGCGGCGGTAAAGGCGGTGCCGAGCTGGTAGCCGGAGTCGATGAGCCGGTAGTGAGGGTCGTCGCCCCTGGTGACATACAGCTTGGTCCCCTCGAGGCGAAAGACCGAGACGTCGTCGGAGCCGTCGTGGATCTGCAGGCCGACCAGCTGCGGCTTGCCCTTGGGCAGAGCGGTGAAGGCCTCCATGACCGCTATCGCGTGCGTCCCCGAGCTCGACGACCAGGCCGCCAGCGAGCCGTCGTCGCCGAGCTCGCGTAGTTCCGAGCGCGGGTAGCTGGAGCCCTTGGTGGTCGTGCCGGTGACCGGTGCGCGGAAGACGACCCCGTCGCAACGGTCAGTCGGGTTGAAGAATGTCGAGGACGCCGTACGTAGGGCATCAGGAAGGATCTCGGTGGGGGACTCGCTGTCGCCGGCGGGCAGGGTCAGCTTCCAGCGGCGCAGATCGAGGATCTCGCTCGCCGAGCACGCCGGAGTTGCCGGCGCCGAAGGGGTGGTGACGGCCGGCGCTACCCCGCTGGTCAAGGTCAGGACGGCCGAACCCTCGTCGGTGGCCAGCAGTTCGCTTGCGATGAGGCTAGTCGCGGCCAGCGCGACGACCGCCAGCAACTGGCTCAGCGGGTGCATAGCGGAACTAGCCGCACCCACTTGCCGGCCATCCGGCAGGACCGATACTCGCTCCGGTCGCCGCCGCGTTGCTCGACCTCGGCGCGGCACTGCTCGATCCGGGCCGACCGCTGAGCCTCCTGCTCACGACTCCGCTGCTCGTCAGCGGCACGCTGGCGGGCGAGTCGCGTCTCCTCGCTGGGGAACCATTCACCCACCCGGTCTCCGAAGTCGCCCAGCTGCTCCTGCCAGGTCGGGTCGGGCCCGGCGGCGCCCCAGACGTAGCCGGAGCTGCCACCACCTCCGGGCTTGGGCTTGGGCGGGCGCGGGCCGGGGCCCGTCAGCTCGCCGGTCGAGGCCGTCATCGGGATGGCGAGCGCGGTGATCGATGCGGCCTCGGCGGCCTCGGCGATGGCCGGGCGGTGGCCGACGGTGGCAGCAACGTACGGGACCGTCACCGCACACGCTGCAACGGCAGCGGGTACTGCGACACGGGCGCGATCTTGCGGCGGGTCTGTCTGTTCATCGGGTTCTCCTTCGGTCGGCTGGCGAGCAGACGATCACCGGTGACCGGGCGCGGACTCCACATCACACATGCTGAAACGGCGCATACGCACAGGTCAGGGACCCTGTGGAGAAAGTCCGCTGCGGACGTGTTGACCGCCACTCAGGATGACGACGTAGGGCCGGGTTGGCGCTGTTGAGCGTGCAGATCTGCATGCTGGCGGGCGGGTCGTGTTGACCGTGTTGGTCGGCGCCGCCACCGTGACGATCTTCGGGTCGGGGTAGGCCACGGCCCTCCCGCTGTCGTCCTTGGCCGGCTGCTGCGGGAGGGCCGTGTGGTTGCGCTTGGAGGCGCGATGCTCACGGTAGAGACCGACATCGCCGCGGTCGAGGAACGGCTGCGGTTAGGCCGGTTGGCGTGTCCGGGGTGCGCGGGGGTGCTGGCGGGGTGGGGCCGGGCTCGGGCCCGGACGGTCCGTGGCCCGGACGGTGGGGTCCGGGTGGTGCCGCGGCGGTCGCGGTGCACCGGCTGTCGGGCGACGCATGTGCTGCTCCCGGTGTTATTGCTGGTCCGACGGGCGGACACCGCCGCGGTGATCGGGGCCGCGCTCGTGGCGAAGGCCTCCGGTGGCGGGTCTCGCCGGATCGCCGAGCGGCTGGGTCGCCCGCCCGCGACGGTGCGTGGCTGGCTGCGGCGCTTCGGTGGGCGTCTGGAGGCGGTCCGGGTGGTGTTCACCCGGCAGTATCGGGCGCTGGCGACGGATCCGGTGCTGCCCGGCCCGGCCGGGTCCGGGTGGGCCGACGCGGTCGCCGCGGTGTGCGCCGCGGCTGCGGCGTTCACGGCCCGGTTCTCCGTCGAGGTGCCGGTCTGGCAGGTCGCCTCGGCGGTGTCGGCGGGACGGCTGCTCTCGCCGGTTTGGCCTGTTCCGACCGGCCCGGGCTGATCAACACGAGTTGCCCCTGACGCTGGTGGATCTTCCTCGGTGATCATCGCGGCTTGTCCTGACAGTGAGCACGGCGAGCACGACGAGGAGGTGGCTCACCCATGGCGGTGAGAGATGACGAGGTGGCGGCGCGGACGGAGCGGGCTCGGGCGATCGGGTTGTTCCGGTATGAGTTGATCCGCGAGGCGGCCGACCCGCGGTTGTCGAGCAAGGCCCGCGGGCGGTTGGTGCGTGAGATCGCCACTCGCGAGCATGTCGATCCGGCGGGGCGGCGGCGGCGGATCTCCCGCGACACCCTGGACCGGTGGGTCCGGGCGTGGCGCCGGGGCGGGTTCGACGCCCTGGTGCCCGACCCGCGCCAATCCGCGCCCCGGTTACCGGTCGAGGTGATCGAGATGGCGGTCTCGCTCAAGCGGGAGAACCCGGCGCGGACCGCGACCCAGGTGCGGCGGATCCTGCGCGCCCAGATGGGGTGGGCGCCGGGCGAGCGGACCCTGCAACGCCACTTCGCCGACGACCCGCAGATCGCCGCCGTGCTCGGCGCGCTCGCCGCCGGCGGCCCGGGCAGCGGGGCGGTGTTCGGCCGGTTCGAGGCCGATCGCCCGAACGAGCTCTGGACCGGCGACGCCCTGCACGGGCCGAGCATCGGCGGGCGCAAGACCTACCTGTTCGCGTTCCTCGACGATCACTCCCGGGCGATCGTCGGGCACCGGTTCGGGTTCTGCGAGGACACCGTCCGCCTCGCCGCGGCTTTGCGTCCCGCGCTCGGGTCGCGCGGGGTCCCCGACGCGGTCTATGTGGACAACGGCTCGGCGTTCGTCGATGCCTGGCTGCTGCGGGCCTGCGCCAAGCTCGGGATCCGGCTGATCCACTCCACCCCGGGCCGCCCGCAAGGCCGCGGGAAGATCGAACGGTTCTTCCGGACCGTCCGCGAACAGTTCCTCGTCGAGATCACCGGGGAGATCACCGGGGGGATCACCGGGGAGCCCGGCAGCGGCGGGGACGGTGAACCCGGACGGCATCTGGTCGCGGATCTGGACGAGCTGAACCGGTTGTTCACCGCCTGGGTCGAGACCGTCTATCACCGCCGCGTCCACTCCGAGACCGGGGCTCCGCCACTGGCGCGCTGGCACGCCGGCGGCCCGTTCCCCCTCCCGGCACCCGCGGCGTTGGCCGAGGCGTTCCTCTGGGAAGCCCACCGCACGGTGACCAAGACCGCGCTGGTGTCGTTGCAGGGCAACACCTACCAGGTCGACCCCCTGCTGGTCGGGCAACGGGTCGAGCTGGTGTTCGACCCGTTCGACCTGACCACCGTCGCGGTCCGGGTCCGCGGCGTCGGGGCCGGCACGGCGATCCCGCACCGGATCGGGCGGCACTCCCATGTCAAGGCCCGACCCGAGACCCCACCGGAGGTGCCGGCGGCGACCGGGATCGACTACGCCCGCCTCATCGCCGACGCCCACCACACCGAACTCGCCGAGGGCGTCAACTACGCCGCCCTCGCCGGCACGACCGGCGACACGACCGGGGAGCTGCCCGGCCAGCTCGACCTGCTCACCGGAGACGAGGTCGGATCGTGATCGACCGCCTGCAGGGGTTCTTCGGGTTCACCCGGACCCCGTTCGGCCGTGATCTCGCCCCGGGGATGCTGCACCGCCACGCCGCCCACGGCGAGGCCGTCGCCCGGATCGGCTGGTGCGTGGGCGAGCACCGGATCGGGGTGATCACCGGCGAGGTCGGCGCCGGGAAGACCGTCGCCGTCCGCGCCGCGCTCGCCGCCCTGGACCCCACGAGACACACCATCATCTACCTGCCGAACCCGACCGTCGGGGTCCGCGGGATCCACCACCAGATCGTCGCCGCCCTCGGGGCGCGGCCGCTGACCCACCACGCCACCCTGGTCCCGCAGACCGTCGACGCCCTCGCCGTCGAGCAGGTCGAACGCGGCCGCACCCCGGTCGTCGTGATCGACGAGGCCCACCTGCTCGACCATGCCCAGCTCGAGTCGATCCGCATGCTGACCAACCACGACATGGACTCCACCAGCCCGTTCGCCTGCCTGCTCGTCGGGCAGCCCACGCTGCGGCGGCGGATGAAACTCGGCGTCCTGGCCGCGCTGGACCAACGGATCGGGCTGCGCTACGCCATGCCCCCCATGACCGGGGAGGAAACCAGCAGCTACCTGCGCCACCATGTCGGGCTCGCCGGCCGCAGCGACACCCTGTTCTCCGACGACGCCGCCGCGTTGATCCACCAGACCAGCCGCGGCTACCCCCGCGCGGTGAACAACCTCGCCGTCCAAGCCCTAGTCGCAGCCTTCGCCGCGGACAAGGCCATCGTCGACGAGTCCTCCACCCGCGCCGCGGTCGCCGAGGTCACCGCCGAATGATCAGCACACGAGCGGCACCCTGACGACCACCGCGCCACCCTGACGACCAGGCCCCGTCCGGCACCACGCCGACGGGGCCTTGTCACATTCCCCACGTCTGCACCTTCAATGACGCCCTCGTCTGCACGCCCAGCGGCGGCCAACACGGACGGACCGATCGCCGAAGCGTGAGACTGAGCAGACGAGTAGCGAGCACACGACACAGCGGTGCGAGTTCCACCGCTTTCTCACTCCCGAGCCCGGTCGTCACGTCCTGCCTGGCAACGCCGACTGGCTGACCGGGGTGCCGGTCGGGTCCGAGTCAGCCCCGGCTGCGCTATCAGCGCTGGGTCCGGGAGGACCAGCCGTAGCGAGGGGCATCCCGCCGCGTCGCGGTGGGAGTCAACATCCCCGGCCAATCGCTAGATGATCTGGCGCTTCGCCCCCGCCCACCCCCGGGCGATGGCCAAGTCCAGGGTCAGCCGGGGACCTCGTCGCTCTCGCTGGGATTAGCGCGGCGTTCGAAGCCACTGATGATCGTGCGGAGCTGCTCGGTGGCCTCGACGCGCAGCGCGGCGCGCTCGGCGGCGGCGTCTCGGCGGAGCTGTTCGAGCTCGGCGCGGTGCTCGGCGCGCAGCTGGTCAAGTTCATTGCGCAGGCGCTCGGCGGTGGCCCGGTCCTCAGTGGCCCGGCGTTCCGCGGCCGCCTGGCCGGCCTCGGCACGGGTGCGGGCTTCGCTGGTCTCGGTGGCCTGTTGCCGAGCTGCCTGGATCTGGGTGCTGGCATCACGACGTGCCAGCTCGGCGGCGGCCTCGGCGGCCGCGACCCGAGCCTCTGCATCGTTGCGGGCTTGGGCGATCTCTCGCTCGGCCTGTTCGGCTCGCTCGTTCACCACCCTCTCGCGTTCGGCCTCGGCGGCCTCGACTCGGGCGTCGGCGTCGGCCTGAGCCTGGGCCACTTCCTGACGGGCCTGCTCAGCGCGTTCGGCCACAACTCGGTCGCGATCGGCCTCAGCCGCGGCCACCGCTGCGGCGGCTTGGGAGCGCACCTGCTCCAACTCGACTTGGGCGGCCTCGGCATCGGCCCGGGCTTGCTCGGCCTCGGCGATGGCATCCTCGGCGGCCTCGTCGGCCTGGGCGCGCAGAGCGGCCTCCTGCTCGACCCGGCGACCCTGCTCCTGGGCGGCTCGTTCGGCGGCCGCTTGAGCGCTCTCCGCCTCGGCGACCCGGACCCCGGTCTCGCGGCGGACTTGTTCGACCTCGAACCCGGCGGCGTCGGGGTCGGTAGCTGTGTGTGCGATCTGCTCCGCTCGATCCAGCAACGCCGCCATCCGTGTCGCGCTCTCCTCCTCGGCCTGGCGCTGCGCGGCGGCCTCCTCGGCGAAGCGGGAGAGCAGCACGCCCAGGGTCACCCGCCCGTCGGACACCGGTCGCTGCGCCAGAGCCTCTTCGTCAATGTCCGGGCCCGCATCCCCGACAGCGCCAACTCGCTCCAGTGCGCGCCGAGCCGCGAACGCCTTCACCCGGGTGTGCTCGGGCAAGTCGCAGTACCGGGCTGGCCGCCCAACGCCACTCCGAGCCACTGGACGTCCACATACGGCGTCCGGGCCGGTGGGGAACTGGCAGACGTCCTCCGAGGCGGCGGGATTCCTGGCTCGGTCGGGATCACCGGTCATGAGGCGAGTCTATTCCGTTCGGACGGTATGTCAAGGACGTAATTAACGTTAACAACATAACGAAACACAACGAAACCGCCAAGAAGCACCGCCGAGTGAAACGGCAGCCTTGAACTGCGTCGGACGGACCAACCGGCCGGGACCGGCGGGATGGGACCGGCCGGGTGAGGACCCGCCTGCGGCGGGGCTGGCCCTCTCTGGCCCCGGCTTAGCACCGGGCTCCCCTCCACGCCCATGAACCCAGCCCATCCGCCCCGGCGAACCGCCGGAACAACTGGCGGTCCACCCGCCCGGACGAGCCGGAACCCCGGACGCGGAGCCTCTGACCCCGATGCCGAGGCGCCGCAAGGCGGCAGGGCGATGCCCGCCGCCCCGCCCAACGGGGCCAGGCCGGACAAGTCGCCCGTGTGACCGAGCTCTGAGCAGCGGAGGAACGATGGCCGAAGAGCAGAGGGTGTCGGACGACGGGCACGTGGTCGAGGCCTGCCGCCGGGGTCGGAGCCTGCTGGCCACCGCCGATCCGGGCGACCGCAAGGTGATCGTCAGTGGGGGAGGGGGGCGGGCGATGCGAGGCG
This sequence comes from Deltaproteobacteria bacterium, assembly GCA_029261815.1. GTDB lineage: Bacteria > Myxococcota_A > UBA9160 > UBA9160 > UBA6930 > JAJDAP01. Next base: position 21,416 of record JAJDAQ010000020.1, on the reverse strand, counting down.
AACGTTCGACCAGGCTGCGGGATGCCGCGCTGAGCATCGCCGCGAGTGGATGGCCGGTCTTCCCGCTCTGGGCGCGTACCAAGCGGCCGGTGATCACCGACTGGGAGCATGGAGCGACCAGTGATCCGGCGCGGATCGCGCGGTGGTGGCGCGACGCCCCGTACAACATCGGAATCGCGTGCGCGGGCGCCGGCCTCGTGGTGGTCGACCTCGACCAGGGCAGGGGCGAGCCACCGCCCGAGGACTTCCCGGGCGCCGCCGGGGGAGTTGACGTGCTGGAGGCGCTGGCCGTGCGTGCGGGCCAACCGGCGCCCTGGCGGACCTACACCGTCTCCACACCATCCGGCGGGCTGCACCTCTACTTCGCCGCGCCGGAAGGCCAGCCGCTGCGCAACACGGCCGGCACGGCCGGCGCCGGCCTCGGGTGGAAGATCGACACCCGGGCCCACGGCGGATACGTCGTTGCCGCCGGATCCGTCGGTCCTGCCGGCATGTACCGGGTCGTCAACAACGAGCCGGTCGCAGCACTCCCGCAATGGCTGGCCGATGCGCTCGCCAAACCGCTGCCGTCGCCGGCCGCACCCAGCGCCTTCACCGCCGGTGTCGAACGGAGCGACCGCCGCGCGAGCGCGTACGTGCGGGCCATCGTCGAGGACGAGGCCCAAGCCGTCCGGACCGCCGCGGTCGGCACCCGCAACCACACTCTCAACCGTGCGGCCTGGACGCTCGGACGGCTTGTCGGCGGCGGCGAGCTGACGGAGGAGGACGCGCGCGTCGCGCTGGAGCAAGGCGCCGCCGGCCACGTCGGCACGACCGGATTCACCGCCGAGGAGGCCCACCGAACGATCAACTCCGGACTCGACGCAGGTCGGCGAGAGCCTCGGCGTATCGGGCGCAATAGCATCTGATGCAACACTGTGAGTGTCTGATTGTGGAGCCTCCGAGCTGCGGAGCAGCCTATGAGCGGTGCGATTGCGGTGCGCTGGCCAGAGTCGTCGGCCGGTCAGCAAAGGCCCGGCCAGCTCGCACGACACGGTGGCGGGCAAACCCGGAGCGCGGCCGCCGAGGTCGACAGCGCCCTGGAGCGGCTGGCACAGACCGACGGGCGGGTCCGGGCGTTCACCAGCACCCGGGTCGACCCGGCACGGGAGGAGGCGCGCGCTGTCGATGAGACGGTCGCAAATGGGCGCCCCGCGGGTGTGCTGGCCGGCGTCCCGATCGCGGCCAAGGGCCGAAAGGGCCTGCTGAGCGCGCAGACAGCCCGCCTCACCCGGGCGGGCGCGATCGTCATCGGCACGACCTCGACTCCGCTCGGTGGCGGTTACCAGACCTGGGGCCACACCAGCAGGGGGCCGACCACCAACCCGTGGCGAGCCGACCTGGCCCCGGGCGGATCCTCGGCGGGCTCCGCGGCCGCGGTCGCGGCGGGCATCGTCGCGTTGGCCACCGGCAGCGACGGCGCCGGCTCGGCCCGCATCCCGGCCGCCTGGTGCGCGATCTACGGCTACAAGCCCACGACCGGACTGGGCCCCAGCGGCGATCCCACCGGCCTGGCGGTGCCCGCCCCACTGGCCCGCGATCCGCGAGACCTGCGACTGTGGGCTCAAATCGTGCTCGATGAGTTCCCGGGTGCGCCACCGGCACGCACCGCCACCTGGTCGGCCGACCTCGGCTTCGTCACCGAGCTCGACTCCGAGGCGACCGCGATCGCCCGTCGAGCCGCCGAACACCTCGTGCACCGAACAGACCTGCGCTGGAGGGACCCCCAGGTCGTGCTGCGCGACCCACAGCAGGCATGGACCCAGCTGCGCACACCCGAGCAGCACTGCGACGGACTGGAGTCAGCTCGGTGGCGCGGCATCAACGACGCCGCGCTGGCGAGGCTGTTCGCCGACACCGACATCCTGCTGACCCCGACCACACCCCGGCCCGCGCACGGACACGACGGCCCCGGCGAGCACATGAGCGTTGCGTTGACCTGGGCGTTCAACCTCTCCGGGCACCCCGCGGTGAGCATCCCCGCCGGCTTCACCAGCGCCGGCGAGCCCGTCGGGCTGCAGGCGGTGGCCGCACACCGCGCGGACGCAACGCTGCTGACCCTGGCCGAAGCCTGCGGTCTGGCGCCGCTGGCCCCGGTCCTCAGACGGCGAGGCGGGAACTGATGACAACCGATCTCAGCCCGCCGGTCGGGTCCATCCAATCGGCGACCAGCGCGATCCTCGACTGGCCACACCGCCACGGTGGAGCCGCACACTGTCTGATTCAGCTTCGAGCGCTGCGGACGCCGCGCTCAGATCTCGCCGCCACCGTGGTGGCCAGCGAACTGCGAACGAACCCTCGGGGCCGAGGCGCGACCGCCGATTTCGCCGGGCTCGCGGCCGCCACGGCGGCCCGTGTGATCCCGGCGGCTTGCAGCCTGGAGGTGGTGACCTGGTTCCTGCACCACGGCCCGTTCTCCACCTACGACCACACCGACGAACCTGACACTTTCACCCAGGTCCGCCTGCACTGGGATCCTCATACCGGCTACGTCGATCCCGGGCCGGAAGCCCACCGGTTGCTCACCGACCGCGAGGCCGCACAGCTGACAGCCGAGCTGCGCCTGGAGAACGTCGACGAGGTGCTGCGCACTTGGTCGTGGAAGCAGCAGCCCGACCCGACGATCGCACCGACGCGCAGTAGACGGTGACACCGTCGGCGGACCAGCTACGCATCCCCGGCAGTGCCGTCCTACGCGAAGTGCTCAGCGCCTACCAGTCCTTCCAGCCGGTACTCGCCGCCGGCACCACGGTGAAGGTCATCCGTCTGGCGGCAGACGACACCGCGACCCCAGCGTGGTCGACCCGTGCCCGAGCTTCGGAGATCTCGGCCCGCCGGAAGATCGAAACGTTCACCTCGCTCGGTGCCACGCCCGAGGAGCATGTGCTGTCCGACCGTGTCTCCCGAGCGCAGTTCATCGAGATAATCGAGCAGGCCAATGCTGACCCTCGCGTGGCGGCGATCATCGTTCAGCTCCCCCTGCCGAGCCGTCTGACCGAGGACCTCGACCGAATCGCGCCGGCCAAGGACATCGACGCGCTCGGGTCGCGCAGCGACCAACCGTGCTGCGCGACCGCCGCCGGGATCGCCCGGGTGGTCGACCCGTTCCTGGAGCCGGGCACGACCGTGGCAGTGGTCGGCGGCCGAGGCTTCGTCGGCAGCGATGTCACTCGGCTGCTGTCCGAACGGCTCGATCGACCGATCATGGTCCTCGACCTCGACGACGACCTGCGCCAGGTCAGAAACGCGGACGTGGTCGTCAGCACCACCGGACGCGCCGGCCTGCTGACCACGGAGCACCTGCACCAGCGACATCGACTCATCGTCGACTCAGGATTCGTACCCTCTGGACTGGAGATTCTGGGTGATGTCCACCCGACCGCCCAGCACCTCCCGCGCGCGATCACACCGGTACCGGGCGGCATCGGGCCCATCGAGATGGCCGTCCTGGCCGAGCGGCTCGTCCAGCAGCATCCAGAGACGCCCACACCTGCCGCATGGCGATCCCTGATCGCTCCGACCGGGCAGCGTGATCAGCTCACCACCGCCGGCCAGACGGTGATCGCGGCCCAGCAGGCCCAAGCGGCAGCCCAGGCAGCGCGAGCTCTCGGCCAGCTCCCGGGAGCCCGAGCCCTCGGATCGCCGCATCCGACAGGGCCGCCAAGTGAGTTGCCCCCACGAGGTGTCGGCGGCCCGGAGCGCCGCCCCGGGCGGCATCGGTAGTCCGAGAGTCGCCACTGTCATCGCTCCTCGAGCATCGAGGTGGCGAGGTCCAGCGCACGGTTGATCGGGATAGCGAATCTTGACCCGGTCGGGTGCCCGCTGGGCCCGCTGTGGGCGACGTTGAGACCGATGATCCGGCCCTTGCGGTCGACCATCGGGCCGCCGGACTGCCCCGGCTGAACCCGGTTGCGCGCCTCGATCAGGCCGGTGAGCGGCCGACCTGAGCCGGCCTGGCCCTCGCTCTCATCGCCGCCGGTGTCCTCGCACAGGTCCTCGTCGCGGTCGCAGCGGGCGGCGCGAACCTCGTCGTCGTGGCCGTTGCTCGGGGGTTGAGTCGTGGAGGCGATCCGTGCCCCGAGGCGGGTGACCGGCCCGTAGCCGATCGCGGGCAGCCCGCCCAACCCCCAGGCGTTGCCGAGTGAGGCGACCTGGTCGCCGACCCGCAACCGGCGGGAGTCCCCGAAGGGTCCGACCGGAAGGTTGCCGGCGTCACGCAGCTTGAGCACGGCCACGTCGTGTACGTCGTCTGCGGCGAGCACGGTCGCACGGTAGGAGCGCTGATTCGCCAGCGACAGCCCCCGGATCGCCACCGCGCCGGCGATCACGTGGTCGTTGGTGAGTACCAACCCGTCGGAGCGCAACACGATGCCGGTGCCGGCAACAGTGCTGCCGTCGCGCAGCCGCACGGTGATGTTCACCAGCGTTGGCCCAACGGTCTCGACCAGCTGGGCCGCGTGAACGGGAGTGATCGCCGAGTGGCCCGCGGCGAGCCCGCGTCGTCGGCTGGGGTGGCCACGCGTCTGGTCGTGGCCGTGCACCGCGTCGGCCCGGACAGGCTGCGGCCGCGCGGCCCGTGGCCGGGTGGGCCATGGCCCAGACCTTGGCCGTGCGGCCTCGGCGGCAGCGGTCGAAGGAGCGGAGGGAGCCAGCGGGGCCGCGGCCAGGGTCGGAGGGCTCGAGTAGCCGGCGGCCGCTGATTCCGGGCCGAGCACCAGGGTCAGCACGCCGGCCATCGCGGTGGTCAGCACGGCGATGAGCGCCATGGCGCGGTCGGTTCGGCGGCCGAAGGGTGATCGCGGGTGTGGCTGTTGGTTCATGGATACCGACTCCCAGCGTGGAGGTGACCCGCTACGGGACGCGGGCTTCTGGCCCCGTTGGGCGGGGCGGCGGGCATCGCCCTGCCGCCTTGCGGCGCCTCGGCATCGGGGTCAGAGGCTCCGCGTCCGGGGTTCTGGCTCGTCCGGGCGGGTGGACCGCCAGTTGTTCCGGCGGTTCGCCGGGGCGGATGGGCTGGGTTCATGGGCGTGGAGGGGAGCCCGGTGCTAAGCCGGGGCCAGAGAGGGCCGGCCCCGCCGCAGGCGGGTCTGTGGGGTCGGTTCCTAGGCCGCGCGGCCTTGAGCAGCCGGGGTTAGGTGGTTTGGCCGCCCGTAGCCGCCCGTAGCCGCAGAAGCGCGGAGCGCGTGTCCGTTGCCAGTTGACCTGATCCAATAGGCGGGCTCCGAGCTGCGTTGGCTCAAGTTGAGTGGCAAACGCCAGGAGACGCCACTGCCACCCAACTTGAGCCAAGTGGGCGTTTCGTGGCCGGGTCATTAGTAGCCCAGCTCAGGGCGTCCCGGATTGGTAAGGGACCTCGCTGCCGGGGCTTGGTCAAGCCGTGAGCGCGAGGACGTTGTCGACGAAGCGCTGCTTGCCGGCGGTGTAGGCCTCGCGATCGTCTTCGTGGCGGCGGGCGAGCTCGTGCTTGAGCTGGGCGTAGGCGCGGACGAGATCGGGGTTGGCGCGGAGGGCGTCGCGGAAGGCGAGCTGCTGGCGCCATCGTGCGCTCGCGGTGGTCATCAGGTGCAGGTGCGCCGCGCGACGATCGTGGACGACCTTGACGAAGAACCGTCGGTGGGCTCGTTGGTCGAGCTCGGGCGGGACGTAGTGCCAGCCGTGCGGAGCGAGGACGGATGCGATCGTCTCGGCGTCGGCGAGATCGTGAATCGGGGCCTGCAGGTCGATGATCGGTTTGGCGGCGAGGCCGGGGACGGCGGTCGAACCGACGTGTTCGACGTCGTCGGTGAGCCAGGGCGCGAGGAGCTGTTGGAGCTGGTCGCGCTCATAGGCGCCCTGCTGGAGCCAGGCTGGGTCGTGGTTGACGACGGTGATGGGCTCGGTGGCCCAGGCCGGCCAGTTCGCTGGGTGCTGCTCCGGCTCTGACATCGGCAGCCCTTCCGGAGGATCCGTTCCCTCGTCGAGCGTGTCACACATGCCGAGCGGACGCTGATCAACATCAGTAGGACTCGGACAAACCTCGCTGGGACACGACAAGTGTCTGTTGCCAGTCGATGCGAGCCACGATCACGGCAGTGATCGTTGTGGTCCGGCGGTTTCGAAGGGTTGCAGGAAGGCGACGGCCCCCGGCGCACGAACTTTGATCTTGAATTCGTGATGTCGCTGGGTCCACGTCATCAGGTCGCGCGTGAGGCAGACCTGGAGGTCTGGGATCGCGCTCTGGCGGACTTGGGTGTGGAACTGGCCTAGATGACCGCCGTTGGCGAGATGTTGGTAGTGGGGCGAGAGGAAGATGCTGGTGAGGGCGATGATGCCGGGGTATTGGATGAGCTGGTAGTCGACGATCGCACTTGAGGGCGGGCGGCCGCTGACTTCGCGGTGGCGTCTTCTTCGCCCGCTGGGGCAGTCGCCGCGTTGTTCCCAGCTGTTCGATGTTCGCCGGGCGGTGGTGAAGGCGTCGTGGACGGCGCGCCTGCCGTAACGACGGATGAGTCGGTTGTGGCGCTGTTGCGCGGCACGGATTTCTTCGCTGACTTCTCGCTGGTCTTCGATCGTGGCTGGTCCGGGACCGATCCAGAGCCCGTGTTGTAGGCAGACGTTGTGGTCGTGGCGCATCCAGACGCGGACGGGCCACCGGATGTTCTTCACAGCGATGCAGCGACGGCAGGCGGGGCGAATCGAGTTGGGGGCCAGGGGCAGGGTGCGGCCGCGGAAGGGTGTCGCGTTGGTCAGCCCTGCTTGGCGTCGTAGGTCGGGCAGGGCGTGCAGGAGCCCGAGGGCGGGTAGCTCGGTGGCTTCCGCGAGGGACTCGACGGTGACGATTGTGGTTTTGGTGGTGGCCGATCGGTGCGGGTCCAGATGTTTACGTAGGTCGGATCGGTCCAGGTGGTTCACCTTGGCCAATCGGTCAAGGAATGAGGCGAGGGTTTCGTCGCTGACCGGTTTTGCGGCGCGAGGTAGCCGTTGGAGAGGAGGCGCCGGCCATCGAGGCCGCGGGCGGGTCACCGGCCGGAGCTGGCGCGCCGGGCGGAGGACTCGGCGGCGTGGTCGATGCGGACCTTGTCCATCAGGTTCTCGGTGACGGCTTCGGTGCCGGACAGGATGGCCCGGATGGCTGAGGCTCGGATGAGGTGGGACAGGCTGCCGATCATCCCTCCGGTGCGCTGGTGCAGGTACTTCGCCAGGGCGACCAGCGAGCCGGGATCGTGGCGGTGCAGCCGCAGTGTGGTTTCCATGCCGGCGACGAGTTGTCTCCACTCGTCGTGGTAGGGGAACGGGCCGGTGCTGATCAGGGCGCAGCGGCCGGCGAGTTGCTTGCCCCGCACCCCGGTGAATAGCCCGGAGCGTTCGACCTCGATGCCGGCGTAGATGAACGTCGCCGGTAGGTGCTCGGTGAAGTACTTCATGTGGTCGGAGTGGTCCTCACCGGCGGTGGTGGCCATGTTGATGTTGTGGAGCTCGTCGACCACGACGATGTCGCAGCGGGCATCGATCAGGATCTGGCAGACCGCGTCGGCGATGTCGGTGGCGTTGGCCCGGGATGACACCGGTGGCAGGCCGAGGAACCGAGCAAACTCCATCGCCAACTTGCGCGGTGATCCCTTGGGAGGGGCGGTCACGTAGACCACTGGGATGCGGTCGGAGCCGGGCAACCGGCGGCGGGTGCGCAGCTCGTGGAATCGGCCGAGCTGTTTGATCGCGGTGGTTTTGCCGGTGGCCGCGCCGCCGGAGACGATCAAACCGCGTCGGGCGCCGTTCTCCCGCTGGTTCATCAGCGTCAGCAGCCGGCCCTCGTTGGTGATTTCCTGGATCGCCGACGTCGTGACCACCACGAGCTCGGCGTGGTGGGCGATCCGGGCCTCGTTGTAGTCGACCCGTTCGTGGTCGGACAGTGCCGCCCAGTCATCGTCGGGCAGCAACTCGAACTCGGCCGGGTCGGTGTCGATGAAGCGGCGCCATCCCTCCAGGGTGGTGGTGGGCTGGCGGCGATCTTCGAGCTGCCTGACCTGGGTCAGAATCGCCACTGCTCGGCCTCCTTGCGGGCGTCGAACACGGGCAGCGGAATGACCTTCGCCGCCGGTTCCTCGGCTTCGTCCTGCTCGTTGGGGGCGGGTGGTTGGGGCTCCGGCTCGTCATCAGGTAGCGCCGAGGGACGTGGTCCGCTCGGTGTGGTGGTGGCGCGGGTGCGCCCAACGACTCGGCGATCCCTCCCGGTCATCTCCCGGTCCTTGTCGGGGCCGTGTTCGGCTCTGTCCAGCAGGTCGGCGGCGGCTTGCGCGATCTCGGCTTCGGTGGCCGTGTCCTGCCCTCGCCGGGCCAGCACCGCGCGGGCGTGCTGCCAGGCCAGCTCGCCGAATGGGGTTGGGGTGCTGCGCAGATGCTTCCAGGGAACGGTGATCCATCCGCCGTCGTGGTGGTTGCGGACCCAGATCCGGGTGACGTCGTAGGGGTCGTAGTGGACTTCCCACAACCCCTTCTTGCGCTCGACGCCGGAGTGCTGGCGGCGGTAGGGGTTGAGCGCCTTGCAGTCGTAGGTGCGTTTGTGCAGCTTGATGCCGTATTTATTGATCGCGTTCCACGACACCGGTAGCAGTTCGACGTAGTCGTTGGCGCCCAACGGGACAGGGACGTAGCCGGCGACCTCGACCAGGGCGGCGTACTGCTCGTTGGGCGTCAGCGCCTTGTCCGGGGTGACGGGGTGCCGCAGCCCGCTGTGGGGCCGGTTCTGCCAGGTTGTGACGATCCATTCGTCCAGGAGCTCCTGAAGTTCGACGATCGACCAGACCGCGTCCCGCTCGGCCTTCTCACCCCGGCGCTCGACGCTGGAGCCGACGTAGCCGGCGACGTACTGGGCGAACAGCGTGCCGACCGCGTTGAAACTCGTTTCGACCGTGCCCTTCTCCCAGGGCGAGCCCTTGTGGGTGGGCTGGAAATTGATGCCCATCGCCCGGCAGGCCGACCGGAACGTCTGCGAGATGTAGGCGTTTCCGTGGTCGCAGACGATCGTCTCCGGGACGATCACCGGTCTGGCCGCCGCGTGCTTCAGCCGCTCGTCCACCTCGGTCAGCCGCCGGTGCGGCAGCACTGATCGCGACATCTTCAGGGCGTCTACCCAGCCCGGCCGCATCGGTTCCGGCGTGAGTGTGCGGGCCAGCAGCACCGCCGCGTCGACGGCCTTGGTGGTCGGCCGCAGCACAGCGGCCGGGATGGTGCGCGTCGCCAGGTCGATGATCCAGGTCAGCTCGGCCCGATCGACCACGCCGGTGTCCAGGATGACTCGAACATCGATCGGGGTGGAGTCGATCTGCGTCCACTCCCCGGGCCGGAGCGCGGTCACCGACCCGAACGGCCCGTCCGGCGGCTTGGCCGCCGAGCGCCGGGTCTTGGCCGAACCGAACGTGTGCTGGCCCTGGGACAGACGCCCCACCAGCCGATAGAACGTGCGCTCGGACGGCAGCGGAGGCGCTTCGGCGCCGTGACCGGCCTCCAGGATCTGGGCGACCTTGCGCCGCAGCCGGGCGACGGTTCCGGTGGAACGGTCGGTCTCCTCGGCGATCGCCCGCCGGGTCGCCGCGACGACACAGTCATCGACCCGCCCGGTTGGCCGGCTGGGCCTGGCCACCCGCTGGTCAACCAGCCCCCACAGGCCCTCCTTCTCGTAGGCAAGCCGCAGCCGCTTCACCGTCGGGAAGCTGACCTTGTGCCCTGTCGCCTGCAGTTCGGCGACCTTGGCGAGTTCCCGCTGTCGCAACGAAACCCGGCGCGGGTCGTACTCCGGCCTCACCGTTGCCATCGGCTCGTGTTCGGGTGGGAGGCCGGTGAGGATCTCCACGATATGCCGCTCCCACCAGCGAGCCTGCTCGGCCACGGTCTCCGGCACGCCATCCAACAGCCCTGACGGCGGCAACGGGGCCGTGTCCCGGCCGCCGGGCGCCAACGCGAAAGTGGGATCGCTCAGCACCGCCGCGAGCGGCACCACCGACACCGCGCCGATCACGTTCACCAGCCGAACCTCGGTGCCGGACACCGCCTCGACACCGTGCAGCTCGCCGCGAAGCACGATGTCATCCCCGGCCTGAAGCAGCCGCGGCCGAGACACCGTCATGAGCGACACCGCACCAGCGAGGATGCGGACAGGGGAGCGGAGTCCAGATCGGTCTTCAGGACATGGCTCCACAGCAGATGGAATAGCGTCGGCAACACCGCGATCGGGTCCCCGACGCGCCGCGCGCCATCCAGCAACGGAAGCGATTCCGCGAACACCCGTTGCAGATCCGCCGCCCGGCCCGCGTGCAGGCAGCGGGGATGGCGATAGCCCGCCAACCACCGCAGGTTCGCGGTCCGCGCGGCGGGCATGGCGCCGACCCGACGGAACTGCCAGCCGACCGATTCGCACGCCTGCGCCATGGCCGCGAACGCCGCCGCGTCCTCGGGCTCGATCCGGTCATCGGCCCGGACGTCCACCACCACGCCGGTCCCATCGCGTAGCCGGGCGAAGTAATCCGGCGTGTGCGAGCGGGTCCGCCCGCCGTCTTGCCACGACAGCCGAAACGGCTGTGAGGACAGCCCCACGACGGCGGGGTCGAAATCCAAGGCCATCACCTGGTCCCGTTCCAGCCAGGACTCGTAACCGACGTGATCGGAGATCGTGCACGACCACCACAGGCCCGAGAAACTGCGCTTGCCCCGGTACGAACCGAACTCCCGGACCGGGAGCACCCGCTCGAACGGCACCGTCCAGTGCGACGCCAATGGCTCACCACGTCGACGGCCATCGACGTCCAGGAAGGACACGGCGAACTCCTCGGTGAGCGACGCACGGCCCAGTGGCAGCGAACCACCCACTCAACGACTCCAGCCAAGATCACCAGCAAGGACGTGGCTCACCTTAGTGACAGAGACAGCCAAATGGCTCAGACACGCCGACGATGGCTCGTGTCCTGTCCGGCCGAACGTGGCGACCGTGCAGAGCGCCGACCTGGGGTGTGCCAATTATGGCTGAACGGTGCGACGCATTGGTTGTTCAGCTTTATGTGGCGCATTCGGCGAGATCGGCTTGCGGTGCCGGATCCAGCGTTGTGCTGGCCCAGATCGCGCCCTGGGTGTTCGCCATCGGTGGGGACCAGGGTCGGATAAGGACCGGGCGGACGTGGCGATGGTGAAGGATCACGTTCCCGCCGTCGGGTTGGCGGACGAACCAGAAGGCGCTGCGGTCGTGGCGGGCCTGGTTGGCCTTGCCGGGGGTGAACACGCGGTTGCAGCAGCGGGCTCGGGTGTCGAGGTAGGTCCGCGGCGGGGTGATCGACGGCCGGGGCGCGTCCCAGCTCATCCAGTGCTCGACGGCGTCGCTGGTGGCAGCGGGCCGGTAGGGCGGGCCGCCGAGGCGGCGGCCGATCTCGGCGAGGAACCGCTGGCGCTGGTGGTGCTCACCGTGGGCGAGGTGCCGCCAGGACGCCGGGGCGAGGACACCGGCGAGCGCGACTGCTTCGGGATAGACCACGGCGAACAACCGCGACGCGGTGAAGTCGGCGAGCGGGTCGGCGATGAGCACGTCGAGGCGCTCATCCCAGCGGAAGCAGGCGTCGATGTCCGGGTCGATGGGTGGGGTCCACAGGTGCGCGCAGAGCAGAAACCCGGTCAGGACGGCGTCGTAGATGGCGGCCCAGCCGTGGCGGCGCAGCAGCCGCAGGTGGCGGTGTTGCGCGCGGAGGATCTCGGGCAGCGCGGCGAGCGGGGTGGCGCCGGCGGTGATGTCGGGTGGCCCGATCCAGTGCCGATGCCGCTGGCAGACGTAGCGGTGGTGGGGCAGCAGCCGGATGACCGGCCCGCCGGGATGGCGGGCGTCGCAGAGCGGGCAGCCGGGTTGGGGTTCGTGGCGGAACAACGCCCAGTTCGGGGCCGGGTCGCGCAGCTCGGGCAACGCCCCGGCCAGCTGGGCGCGGGGCCGTCCGGTGAGCGCGGCCAGGGTCTCGGGCAGCACCCGGCGCCTGGTCGTGGCGGGGTGTTCGGGCGCGCTGAGCTGCGCCCAGAGCTCGGCGAAGCCGAGGCCGTGCACCGTGGCGAGCCGGCTGACGTAGGAGGTGGCCAGCTCGTGGCGGGCCGGGGGCAGCGGGATCGGCAGGCGCGCCGGCAGCATCGGCGTGTCCGGTCAGGTCGCCGGGTCGCGGCGCGGGCCGCGGCGGGCGATGAGGTCGGCCTGGGCGGCGGCGTGGTCGACCGGCACCGCCTCGAGCAGCTCGCGGGTGATGGTCTCGGTGCCGGCCTCGATGGCCAGCACGGCCGCGCCGCGCACCAGCTGCGACAGGCTGCCGATCATCCCGGCGGTGCGCCGGTAGAGGTACTCGTCCAGCGCGACCAGGCTGCCCGGGCGGTGGGCGTGCAGGCGCAGCATGGCTTCCAGGGTCGCGACCAGCGCCCGCCAGACCTGGCGCTGCTCACCGGTGCCGTAGGCGAACGGGGCGGCGGGCAGCACGGTGAACCGCCCGGCGATCTGGCGGCCGCGGGTGCCGGCGAACAGGTCCCCGCGTTCGATGTCGATGCCGGCGTAGACGAACGTCGCGGGCAGCCGTTCGGAGAAGTACTTGAGGGTGTCAGAGACCTCGGCGCCGGCGCGGGTGGCCAGCGAGATGTTGTGCAACTCGTCGATGCAGACCAGCTCGACGCGGGTGCGCGCGGCGGTGGCGCAGACGGCGTTGACGATGTCGGTCATGTTCGCCCGAGCCGGGATGGGCAGCCCGAGGAACCGGGCGAACTCGCAGGCCAGCATCCGCGGGGTTGCTGCCGGGGGGACGGTGACGTAGAGCACCGGCAGCCGGTACCGGTCTTCGGGATAGCGCTTTCGGGTGTGGCGTTCGTGGGTGCGCCCGAGCTGGGTCAGCGCGGTCGTCTTCCCGGTGCCCGACGCCCCGCTGATGATCACTCCGCGTCGGGCGGAGACCTGGTGGCGGTTGAGCTGGATCAGCAACCGGCTCGTCGTGATCACCTGCCGGATCGTCGGGGTGCTGACCAGCGGCAGGTCGCAGTGGTAGTCGCGGCGGGCGTCGTCGTAGGCGGCGCGCTCGCGGGCGGACAGCCCGCCCAGCGCCGCGGCCGAGAGCAACTCGGGTGGCTGGGGCTGACGGTCGACGAACCGCCGCCAGCCCTCCTTCGTGGTCAGCGGCTCGTCCGGACCAGCCTCGTCGCCAGGCGCGGGCCCGTGTGTGGCCGGGACGGTGAGGACAGCGGGGCTCATGGCCACCTCTCGGTGTCGGGGTCGAACACTCCCAGCGGGATCACCGCCGCCCCCGCGGCGGCGTCCGCGGCGGGCTCGCCGGCTCGCTCCGGTTCGGTGGGTGGCTCGGTGGGCGGGTCGTCGCGGGGTGGCCGGTGGGCGGCGGCGCCGACCCGGGTGCGGGCGGCCACCCGGGCGGTGGCCCGGTCGACGGCCCGCTCGACCGGGCCGGCCTGCGCGCGGGTGAGCAGCTCGTCGAGGACGCGGGCGACCTCGGTCTCGTTGCTGTCGTCGCGCCCGGCCTGGGCGGCCAGCCGTCGGGCGTGGCGCCAGGTGAAGTCGGCGAACGGCGCGGAGACCATCGGCAAGTGGGTCCACGGCGCACTGACCCACCCCTCCGGGGTGCGCACGAACACCCGCGAGAGGTCGTAGGGGTCGTGGTGGACCTCCCAGAGCCCCCGCTTGGCGGTGTTCCCGGAGTGCTGACCCCGCCAGGGCCCCAGCTCGGGACTGTCGTAGGTGCGGTAGTCGATCCGGATGCCGTAGGCGTTGATCTGCCGCCAGGCCACCGGCAACAGCTCGAGGTAGTCCTGCCCGGACAAGGTCAGCGGCAGGTAGCCGGCGGCGGCGACCAGCGCGGCGTAGCGGTCGTTGGGCGAGATCGCCCGGGCGGGGAACTCCGGGTCGCGCAGGCTGTCGTGCGGGCGGTGCGCCCAGCCGACGATCAGCCACTCGTCGAGCAGGTCCTGCAGCTCCGCGACGGTCCAGACGGCGGCCGGGTCGGCGCCGCGACGGGTCACGTTCGGCCCGGTGTAGCCGGCCACGTGCTGGCAGAACAGCGTGTTGATCGACCCCAGGGTCGACTCGACGATCGCCTTGTCGGTCGGGGTGCCCGGGCGGCAGGGCTGCACCGAGATGCCCAGCCGTTCGCAGGCGCGGGTGAAGGTGTCGGAGACGAACACCTTCCCGTGGTCGATCACGATGGTGTCCGGGACGATCACCGGGCGGGCCGCCGCGGCCTGCATGCGGGCGTCGATGTCCAGCAGCCGGGCGTGCGGCAGCCGCGACGCCGACATCCGCAGGGCCGCCGCCCAGCCTGGGCGCATCGGCTCCGGGACCAGCATCCGGGCCAGCAGCAGCGCGGCGTCGACCGCCTTGGTGCCCACCGGGCGCAGCACCGCCGCGCCGATCGTGCGGGTGGCCACGTCGACGGCGACGGTCAGGTCCGCGCGCACCGGCAGCCCGTCATCGAGCAGCACCAGCACGTCGATCGGGGTGGAGTCGATCTGCACCTGTTCGCCGGGGCGGGCGGCGAAGCTCGGGGTGAACATCCCGCCCGGGCGGTTCGCGGTCTGCCGCCGGGTCACCGCCGAGCCGAAGGTGTGCCGGCCCACCGCGAGTGTGTCGATCAGCTTGAAGAACGTGGTCCGACCGGGCAACGGGACCACGTCCGGGCCGTGGGCGGCCTCCACGTGCGCGATCACCCGACGGATCAGCCGCGACCGGGTGCCGGTCGAGATGTCGGTCTCGGCGGCGATCACCTCCCGGGCGGCCGCGACGACCCGGGCGTCGACCCGGCCGGTCACGGCCCAGGTGCGCGTGGCGCGCTGATCCACCAGCCCCCACAGGCCCTGGCGGGCATACCGGGCGCGCATCCGCGCGACGGTGCGCACCCCGACCCCGAGCTCGGCGGCCTTCGCCTTCTCACGTTGCCGCACCGTCGTGGTCGCCGGGTCATACCCCGCCCGCGGTGTCGCTCCCGCCGCCGCGTCCGGCGCCAGCCCGGTCTCGACCTCTACGACGTGGCGCTGCCACTTCCGCGCCGGGCCCAGTACGTCCTCCGGCAGCCCGTCGAGCAGCCCGAACGGCTCCAGCCCCGGCATCCCCGCACCGTCGAGCACCGCGAACGAGGGCGAGGCCAGCAGGTATGACACCAGCACCACGGACTCGGCGCCGGTCGCCGAGCGCAGCCGCACCGACACCCCGGCCAGCCCGACCACCTGATGGTCCTCGCCGTCGAAGCCGACCCAGTCCCCGGGACGCAGCACCGCCGACCCGGGCGAGGCCATCACGCCGCCGCGGCCCTGATCGCGGCGCCGGTGGTCACCGGGGCGGCCGGGTGCAACGGCACCGTCAGATCGACCACCAGCTCGCCGCACCACAGCAGATGGAACAGCACCGGCAGCACCGCGATCGGATCCCCGACCGCCTGCGCCCCATCCGTCAACCTGGTCGGCGTGTCGAACACTTCCCGCAGCGCCGCCTCCAGCGCCGGCCGGTGATGGCGCGGGTGGCGGTAGCCCGACAGCCAGCGCACGTTCCCGGTCGTCACCGCGTCCGGGACACCGACCCGACGGTAGCCCCAGCCCAGCTGCTCACACACCCGTCCGGTCACCGCGAACGCCATCGCGTCCCGCGGCTCGATCCGGTCGTCCGGCCGCACGTCGATCACGGTGACGCCTCCGTCGCGGTGGCGGAGGAAGTAGTCCGGGGCGTGCGAGCGGGCCCTGCCCTCGGCCGGTGTCCAGAACAGCCAGAACGGCTGCGAGGTGATCGCGGCCACGTCCGGGTCGAAGTCCAACAGCATCAGGTGATCGCGTTCAAGCCACGACTCGTACCCGACGTGTCCGTCCATCGTGGCCGACCACCAGCGGCCGGACAGATGCCGCTGCCCCTTGCGCGAAAGGAACCGACGAACCGGTGCACACGACTCGAACCCGACCCGTCCCGCCTGCGCCAGCGACACCCGCTGCTCGCCACCGTCGGCGTCCCGGTAGCCGAGCTCGACAAGATCGAGCGGCAGGCCCGTGCCCGCCAAATCGGCTACATCCAACGCCACCACGGGGGCCATTGTCGATCACGAACGCCCGCATCCACCGCAGCGACGCGCCAGATAACTCCGAACTGCGCCATCACCGTGCCAACTACATCCGGACTGCGCCAACTTCAGCCGGACAGGACAGCTCGGGTCAACTGGCAGAGGACAGCGCGGAGCGCGGAGCGCGGAGCGCGGAGCAAGATATGTGTTGTCTAGAAGAAAACGCCACGGCGCGGGTTCGGTCTGGGAAGATCCAGACCTCTGGAGGCGTGGGAGGAGGTGCGGAGTGGCCGGGACCCGTCGGGCGCGAGCGGCCGGTGGTCGCCCGCGCCAGATCACGGTCTGGTTGTCTGACGACGAGCTTGCGGCGGTAGCGGAGGCCGCCGGCCGGGCGGGCATGGCCCCAGGTGCCTGGCTGGGGGAGACGGCCGTCCGGGCCGCCGAAGCAGCTTCGCCGGACGCCCGAGTGCAGGCCGGGTTGGCCGGGTTGGCGCCGCTGTACTCGGAGCTGATGGAGCAGCGGCGGGTGCTGCGCAACGTGGGCGGCAACCTCAACGACGTGGCGCGCCACGTGAACTCCACCGGGGCGTTGCACCCGAGCACCGCACAGGTCGAGCAGCTGGTGGCGCGGGTGGTGGAGCGGGTCGAGCTGGCCGTCGAGCAGGTCCAGCTGCTGACCCGGGAGACCAGGGCGGAGCGGGCGCGGGCTGGCCGCGCCGGCCGGCTGCGAATGGCCGGCGTGGGCGGGGCCACCGGTGCGGCCACGGGGGCCGGCCAGGCCACTACTGCCTCGCAGGTGAACGGTCAGGGAGTGGCCCACGCTGATGGCCGCGGCCACATCGATGGCCACGAGCTGGGCCGCGTGGACGGGCCGGGCCGAGCGTGATCGCCAAGGTGAGCCGGGGGTGGCGGGTTGGGGGGTTGATCCGGTATCTGATGGGGCCGGGGCGGGCGAACGAGCACACCGACCAGCACGTGGTCGCGAGCTGGGACGGGGATCCGGCGCGGCATCAGCCGCCGTTGCGGGCGAACGGCGAGTTCGACGTGGCCGAGCTGGCCGCTCAGGTGGCGGAGGCGGCGGTGGACGCCGGGATCGCGCAGACCGAGCCGACCGTCGCGGCGGGGGAGCGGGTACCCCGAGGCCCGGTGTGGCATTGCTCGCTGCGCAACCATGCCGAGGACCGGGTGCTCACCGATGAGGAGTGGGCGCGGGTCGTGGCGGAGGTGATGGACCGGACCGGAATCGCCCGGCACGGCGATTCCGGGGCGTGTCGCTGGGTGGCGATCCGGCACGCGCCTGATCACGTGCACATCGCGGCGGTGTTGGTGCGTCAGGACAGCGGCGTCCGGGTGCACCCGTCGAATGATTACTTGCGGGTTCGGGAGGTGTGCCGGGAGGTCGAGTCCGAGCTGGGGTTGACCGCGACCGCGGCGGTGGATCGGACCGCGGTGCGGCCACCGACTCGCGCGGAGAGGGAGAAGGCTGTCCGGCGTGGTGAGTCGGAGACCCCGAGGGAGTTTCTGCGGCGGGCCGCCCGTTCGGCGGCGGTGGCCGGGCGAGACTCGGCCGGGTTCGAGGCGGCGCTCGCTGAGGCGGGGGTGCGGTTTCGGGGACGGTCGGCGCCGGATGGCCGGTTGGTCGGCTACGCGCTGGCGGCGGACGGTGACGTGAACGGCGCGGGGGAGCGGGTGTGGTACTCCGGTCGGGGTTTGGCCCGCGATCTGGCGTTGCCCGCGCTCAAGCTGCGGTGGGCCTCCGCGCCGGCGCCGCCGGAGGCGTTGCCGCCGGAGGCGGGGGAGCGGTCCACGGTCGGGCGGGCCGAACGCGCGGCGGCGGTCGCGGACGCGGTGGCCGCGATGGAGCACGCGGGCGCGGCGCTGGCCGCTGGGGAGAAGGATGAGGCGGCCGGGGTCGTGCATGCCGCCGAGGACATGCTGCACGCGATCCACCGGGTCACCAGTCGAGAGCCGGTGCCGGCCCGGGGCGGCGCGGTGGAGGCTTACCAGCGGGCGGCGGGGGCCGCCGGGGTCGGGCAGCCGCGCCGGTGGGGCCCGGTCGCGGCCCAGCTGCGCTCGGCGTCGTGGCGGCTGATGGCCGTGCGCAGCCTGGTGCGCGGGCCCGCCGGCGCGGACGCCGGGGTAGAGCTCGTCGTCGCGTTGGCCTCCCTGCTGGCCGAGATCGCGGCCTACCACGAGCAGAATCGCTGCCTGGCCCAAGCACATGCCGCCCGCACCACTCGGGACCGGTTGGTCCGGCCTGCCGACAAGCCGGTGGGACCGAGCGGGCTTCGGCCCGGGCGTGGCCCGACATCGGTCAAGCCTCCTGTGCGTGACACCGGAGTTGGCCGCGCCCGCGCTGCCTCGACCGGGGTAGCGACCCATCAGAAGCCCGTGCCGGGCGCCGATCAGCACAAGCGAGGACGGAGACGATGACCGAGACCGCCACCGAGCCGCCCGTCCTCGGGCTGGACCGGTCCCAGACCCAGACCTACGTTCAGGCCGCGATGGCGTTGGGATGGATGCTGCGGGAACGGCGACAGGAACGAGGCAAGCGCGCCTGGTCCGAAGCCGAGGACGCCACCAGGGCGCACGACGAGCTGGAAGACCTGCTGCGGACGCCACCGGTCCGGGGGTTGACCACGAGCGAGAGGCGGGAGACGACGAGCTGGGTTGACTCCCGCTCCGTCACCGACGCCGAGGGTCGGGAGGAGCTCCGAGTCCGGATCCGGCCCACCGGTGGTGACCGCTGGATCCTCGCCGCCGAGATCGTGCCGCTGCAGCCCCTCTCAGACCCGGACGACCGCGTGCAGGTCGAGATCAGCTGCGACACCGAGGCACGAGCCCGCGACCTTGCCGACGAGCTTGCGGCCGCCGGACCGGACCGGGGCCTGCTGGCCCGCCTTGGTGGCCACACTCAACGCGTCGAACAGCGGCGTCGGGCGGCGCGCGACGAGGTCGCCCCGGACCGGCAGCTGTGGCTGGAGCAGCTCACCGAGGCTGCGCACGAGGCGTGGCCGTCCGAGGTCGCCGAACGCGTCGTCGACAGTGAGGCGTTCGGCGCGCTCGCCCGGCACGTGCGCACGCTCGCTGATCGCGGGTACGAGCCGCTGGACACGCTGACTCGGATCAAGGGGGCCGACCTCGCGCGTGCGGACGACCCCGGGGCGCTCGCCGCGTGGTTCGCGAAGAAGCTGACCCAGCAGCTGATCGTCGTCGACGGCGAGGCGGCGCAGGAGGGACCACGCCTACGCGATGTCCCACGAGCAGGCGCGGATCTCGCAGCGGCGGAGACGGTTGTACGGCGGGTCGCGCCCGACCTCGCCGACCAGCTGGTGGCCTGCCCAGCCTGGCCAACGCTTGCCAAGGCCATCCATGAGGCAGCGGAGGCCGGGCAGCCGATTGAGCGGATGCTGGCGGGCGTATCGCCACAGATGTTTGCTGAGGCTCGGAAGCCCGCTGCCTACGCGACCCATCTGCTCCGTCGCCTCCAAGACGATGCTCAGGCGGCGGCGGCCAGCCGCGCCGAGCGGCCCTGGCCGCCCTCGCCTCGACCCCGCACCGGCCCAGCGGCCGACAACTCGCCGACCGACCTCGACCCGACCAGCGCGGTGGACCGGGCGCTGCTGGACACGGAGAACCGGACGGCAGGTCAGGACGACCCCGCCGCTGCGGCCGCCCACTCCGAGGCGGCACAAAACGCCGAGGCCGCGGCCTACAGCGCTGAGCTGGCCGCCGGCCAGCACGCCGAGGCCGGCGGAGACGCTGGCCGGCGAGGGGACGAGGGAATGGCACGGCAGGACGACAACCTCGCCGCCGGCCAGCTCGCGGCGGCCGCCGACGAGCACAGCGCGGCCGCCGCGGCGCTGCGGGCCAGCGTTCCCTTCACCCCGGCACAGCCGGGCAACCGTCCGCCAGCGGTGCGCAAGAACGCCCAAAGCACTCCGCCGCGGGCACCCCTGCCGGTCCAGACACCCGTGCAGCAGCAACGAGGGCGTCACCGCTGACGGAGGTGATTGTCAGGCCGGCGGCGCACACTGCTTGCCTCGGACCGGCTGGGGGTGACGACGTGATACCCGAGTTGGCCCAAGCGGTTGCCTGGGTGGCGCTCGGTGCTGTCGCGGCGGCCGCTTGGCGAGCTCGTCGTCACCCGCTCGCTGCCAAACCGCCGCCGCTAGCCCAACTCGCCCGCGGGCTTGCCGCTCCAGACCTCGCCGACCGACTCTTGGCGGTAGCGGGCCTGGAGCA
Source organism: Deltaproteobacteria bacterium (assembly GCA_029261815.1). Classification (GTDB taxonomy): domain Bacteria; phylum Myxococcota_A; class UBA9160; order UBA9160; family UBA6930; genus JAJDAP01. The sequence goes on along the minus strand of JAJDAQ010000020.1, from coordinate 1,107 downwards.
GCACGGCGCGGAGCACCCAGCGGATCGCCAGGTCGTGATCGACCTGCTGTGCGAGCATCTCCGAGCCCTCCCGGCCCCGCCGGCCACTCCCGATGGAGGCCATCGCGCCGCGCAACGGGTACTTCGCATGCGTTTGCACACCGACTACGAGCGTGACTGCTGGGCCCCGCTCAACCTCGACCTAAGCGGCGCCCACCTCCACGACCTGGATCTGAGCGGCTGCATCCTTGGCGAGTTGGTGTGCCGGCGTACCCAATTCCAGGGCACGACTCGAGTGAACGGGGCGATCATCAACCGGGCCGTGTGCCTCGACGGTGCGGTGTTCGCCGGCGACGCAGACTTCAGCGACACCTACTTCGGTGGTGAGGTGCGCCTTTCCGGAGTTTGCTGGAACGGGCGAGTCGACTTTCAAGGCGCCGGAAGTCCAAGTAGTTGAGTGCCCCGCCGAGGGGGCCCGACGGCGGGAGCCTGTCCGTTGCGGACTTCTTCCGCAGGTCGCTGAACTGCGCACATGCGTCTCAGACCCACCTGCTTAGTGGAGGAGCGCGTCCAGCGACGGAAACAGTCTGGGCACACCAACCCAGGAGGAATTCCGATGCGTACCCGAACCAGTCGCAAGATCATGCGCCCCATGCTCCTCGTGGTCGCTGCTGCCTGCGCGATGACGATGCCGTACGCCGGAGCACGGTCGCTCGCCTCCAGCGACCAGGCACTCACCGACGAGGCCGGGATCGCGGAAGCCAGCGAGGCCCCAGCGACCATTGCTGTGTCGATGACCGGACTGCTGGTGGATCCGGCAAAGCCCAACGGCAACCGCGCGGATGAGGAGCAGCAGGGCGAGGAGCGACAGGACGCCGAGCGTAAGCGTCGCGATCGCGAGATCGAAAAGTGCATGAACGACGTCGCGGAGAACGATGGCTCCTTCCAGGACCACGTCGCTTGCCAGTATCCCCCCGGCACCCGGGCTGCGTAGCTGTCGCTGAGGCTCACCCCGTGGAGCGGAGACCTCCTCACGCAACCAAGGCCTCGGTCGGCATAGGTCATCGATGCCTGCGATCGGTTCGTGAGGTGGGGGAGTGATCCGGGACGACGGTGGGGGGCGCTAGT
>JAJDAQ010000019.1 GCA_029261815.1 Deltaproteobacteria bacterium | reverse complement strand
CCAGGTCGAAGTCCGGTACCGACGCACCGTTGACTCGGTTCCGATTGCCTTCACCTACACGGCGGTCGAAGCACTGCCGAGCTTGTCGATCTTCGTCGGCGACACCGGCGAATGGGCACTGTCGTCCGGCCGTCTCCACCGACGACGCGCCGTCCGCACCACCGATCTCAGCTATCTCCACATGGAAGCCTTCGAAGTCCTGCCGGGCGAGACCATCGACCTCACGATCGAACGCTTGCCTCCACGCACTTCGGGCGGTCGCTGGGTCCCCGTCGCGGCCACCGGCCTGTTGGGACTGGTCGCGGTCTTCTGGTTGTCGACGCCGCTGCGCAACCGGGCGGCGCTTGCCGAGGACCTGGAGACCGTATCCCCCGAGGCCCGCGAGCGCGAAGCGACGGTGGCCTCGATCCGCGACCTCGACCACGACTTCGAGACCGGCAAGATCTCTGAAGCCGATCACCTCGAGATGCGCGAGACGTTGCGTTCGCGTGCGATCGAGTTGCTCCGAATCGAACGCGCCGGTGCGATCGTGCCCGAACCTGACGCGGCGCCCGAAGGCTCGCCGCAACAGTGCCCGGCCTGCGATGCCGTGGTGGCCGAAGCGCATCGATTCTGCCCGCAATGTGGGGCTGGACTGGAGGCGCCCGAAGCCGTGGCGCCGGAGTCGCCTGCGCCGTGACGTCGGCCGTCCTGCGTGCCCGCGGCCTCATGCGCCGGTTTGGCCCGCTGACGGCTTTGCACCCACTGGATGTGGATGTCTCGGCCGGCGAAACCCTGGCCGTCCTTGGCCCGAACGGTGCGGGAAAGTCGACGCTGCTACGAATGGTCGCTGGCCTTGCGCGACCCAGCTCGGGAGAAGTCTCCGTCGGCGGCTCGAACGGACAACGAGCGGCCCATCGCCGTCAAGTCGGGTTGATCGGCCATCAGACCTTCCTCTCGCCCGCGCTGACCGTACGCGAGAATCTCATGCTCGCCGCGCGCCTGCACGGCCTCGGCGATGTCGGCGCGCGCGCTGCACGCGGGCTCGCGGCCCTCGATCTCGACGAGTTCGCCGAGCGACGCGCCGGCACCCTCTCCCGCGGCCTGGCCCAACGTGCCGCGATTGCCCGCGCACTGGTCCACGACCCCGCGCTGGTCCTCCTGGACGAACCCTTCACGGGGCTCGACCCGCGGGCCTCTGCCCGGCTCGCCGATCTGCTCCGCGCGCTCCCGGCCGAAGGCCGTAGCCTGCTGTTGGTCACACACGACCTCGCTCGGGCGGCGGAGCTGGCCGACCGCGCCGTCGTCCTTGTCCACGGTCGAGCGCGCTGGTTGGCACCGGAGGCCGTCGCGAATGCCGATGCGCTCGCGCGCGCCTACCCGGAAGCCGTGCTCGCGCTGGAGACTGCAGCGTGAACCTGCTCGGAGCCATCCTGTGGAAAGACCTCGTCACGGAGTGGCGCCAGCGCGACCGCGTCGTTGCCATGGCCGTCTTCGCGCTCCTGGTCGTCGTGGTGCTCTACATGGCGGCCCCCCCCGGCATGGGGACCGAAGCCCGTCAGCACGTGCCCGGCCTGCTCTGGGTCGCGTTCACATTCGCCTCGATCCTGGGCCTGAACCGCGCGTTCGCACTCGAACTCGAGAACGACGCGTTGGCGGCGTTGGCCATGGCTTCGGCCGACCGCGGCTTCATCTTCCTCGGGAAGGCGATCGCGAGCTTCCTGCTCCTGGGACTCGTGCAGGCCTTCACGTCGTTGGCGTTCGGGATGGCGTACGGCATCGACTTCTGGCCCGTTCTGGGACCTTTTGCCCTGGTCTGCGGACTCGGCGCGTTCGGACTCTCGGCGGTGGGCACCCTCTTCTCGGCGATGGCCGTGCGCACGACGTACCGCGAGGTCATGCTGCCGCTCCTGATGCTGCCGTTGATGATTCCGGTGCTGCTCGGCGCGGTGCGCGCGACCGAGGGCCTGCTCGCCGATGGAACACTGCCTTGGCCGCCGGTCCAGCTCCTGCTGGTGACCGACGCCGTATTCGGGATCATTGCCTACCTCGGCTTCGAGGCCGTGCTGGATGAGTAGGACGAACACGAGGAGATGCGCTTGACCCCCTCCGCCGCACCTGGCGGCCGCCTGACGGCCACGATCTTCTACGGCCTGGTCGTCGCCTGGGCGATCGTCGTCTGGAACGCGCCCATCGACGCCGTCCAGGGACCGATCCAGAAGATCCTCTATATCCACCCCCCTCTGGCTTTCGGGGCGTACCTCGGCTTCGGCTGCACCGCTCTGTTTGGCGCGCTCTACCTTTGGAAGGGCGAGGACCGCTGGGACCGCTGGGCCCTGTCCTCGGCCGAAGTCGGCATCCTGCTGTGCACCTTGATGCTCCTGACCGGACCGATCTGGGCCAAGGGAACCTGGGGGCGTTGGTGGAGCTGGGACCTGCGGCTCACCATCACGCTGCTCCAGTACCTGGTCTACCTGGCCTATTTGCTCTTGCGCGGGTTCACCGAAGGCAGTGAACGCGGCGCACGCTTCGCCGCCGTCTATGGGATTGCCGGCATGGTGCTGATTCCGCTGAACTATTTCGCCATCGACCTGGCCGGAGGCCGCTCGATCCACCCGGAGAACCTGGGCGATGGCAGTCTTGGTGAAGGGATGGGGCTGCCCTTCCTGCTCGGCATCCTGATGGTGCTGGCATCATTCTTCTACCTGGTCGTGCGCCGCTTCGAGGTCGGCGGTTTGCGCGACGTCGAAGCCGAACGCGCGGTCGCCGCTGAACGTGGCGAAGGAGCGGTGGCGCAATGAGCGAGTGGCTTGCACAACCGGGGGTTTCCTACCTCGTGTCCGCGTACGGGATCACCTTGGTCGGTATCGCCGGATACCGCATCTACCTGGCCCGCGAACGCGCGCGCTTGCGGCGGAGCATCCGATCGGATCAATAGGCGCCGGCTGTGCCCGTGCGGCCCGAGAATGAGGTCGAAAAGCAAATCGTGGTTGACAATCGAACAGCCCGCGAAGTATAAGCACGGAGGCTCGTAAACCGCCGATGGGGTTTGGCTTTTCCGCGCCGAGAGGCGCCTCGGACACACCGCAAAAGCGTACGGTGTGACGGAAAGTGCGGACCGAGGCGGGGGTGGAAGCGGACTTCCCAACGTAAGCCATTCATGACTCCGCGCGGAGCTCCGGAAGCGGTTCTTCGCGCGCGCAATCGATCGCAAGGAAGAGGCAACAAGCCCAACCAACCCCCCGAGAAGACACTGCGGCCTCCCCCCCTTCAGCCGCATGGCACGCGAATTGCCATAAGAAGGCCCAGCGGGCGTGGGAGACCGGTACGAGTACCGTCGCGGATCTCCTCTACATCAAGCCCGGAGACTGGACCCAACAACATGGCAAGCATGAAGCGCGGCGTCGGGTATTGCGAGAACACCGACTGTGAGGACTACGCCAAGGGCGTCTTCCTCCTGAACCACGGCGACACCTTCTATTGCCCGCGCTGTCGTCAGCTCGGCAAGGTGGAGAAGGAACGCGGGTTCTACACCGGCAACTCGGACATCTTCAAAGAGGTCCGGGTTGAGTACAACTTCGATCCGATCAACGGCGTCTACCGCGAGATCGCGATCGTGCGCGACGAGAGCCTCTGGGGACGCAACAACGTCTACACCCTCCAGTCGCCGCTGATCAAGACGGAGAAGCGTGCGCTGAAGGTGGCCGAAGCCATCCTCGCCAACTTGAACCGCTACCGCGGCCTTCTCAATGGCGACGAGATCCCGCGCACTACCGAGATCATCCTCTCGTTCGACGACCCCTTCGACGAGTTCCAGCGCAAGGTCGCGCAGCTCGGCAAGGAGCTCGAACAGAGCGGCCTGCGCGAGACCCGCGCCTAGGCGACCCACCAGACTGAAGCACTCACTCCCACTCGCATGGTGTGAGTTTGCGGCCCCCGGAGATCGGCGTCTCTGGGGGCCGCGTTCGTTTGAGCCCTCGCCTTCCCGCCGAGAGAACCTAGGCTCGGCGGTCGATGCGCATCCTTCACTGGTTCCGCGGCGATCTCCGCCTCCGCGACAACACCGCGCTCCGCGCTGCAGCCGGGCGCGCCGACGAACTCGCGCTGCTGTTCATCTTCGACGACGCGCTGCTATCGCACCCCACAATGTCCGCGGCGCGCGTCCGTTTCCTGGTGGACGCCGTCGGCCGCCTGCGAAACGACCTCGCCAAGCGCGGCCAGACATTGCTCGTGCGTCGCGGGAATCCGGTCGATGTGCTCAAGGATCTCGCGACACGGCTCCGACCCGACGAGTTGACGATCAACCGCGAGACGACTCGCTATGCGATCGGGCGGGATGCCGCGGCCGAAAGCGCACTCGAAGCGCTGGGGGTGCGCGTGATGTCGTTCAAGGACCGCGTCGTGTTCGAAGCCGACGAAGTCCTCACGAAGTCCGGCGGGCCCTACTCGGTCTACGGGCCGTACCAGAAGGCGTGGTACCGACGCATGCGGGAGCAACCGGCTCCGCCGCAACCCGCACCGAGACTTCCACGCCCCGCTGGACGCGTCGCCAAGGGCACGCTCCCGACGGCGTCCGACCTTGGGTTCGTGGATGACAAGCAGCTCCCCACTGCGGGCGAAGCGGCTGCTCAGCGCCGCCTGGCACGCTTTGTTGAACGCCGCCTTTCCGACTACCCCACCGCCCGCGACGTCCCCGCCGTCGACGGCACCTCACGGATCTCACCGCATCTGCGGTTCGGCACGCTCTCCCCGCGCGACGCCTTCTTCGCCGCACGGGCCGCCGGACTTGCGAGACCGGAGGCGGCCGCCGGCGCACGCAAGTGGATGGATGAGCTGGTCTGGCGCGAGTTCTACGCCGCCGTCCGCGAGCATTGGCCGCACACGGCGAAGCGCTCGTTCCGTCCCGTCTACGACTCGATGGAATGGCTCGACGCACCGGACGAATGGGAAGCATTCATTGCGGGCCAAACCGGCTTTCCATTCGTCGACGCGGGCATTCGTCAGCTCCTCGCCACCGGGTGGATGCACAATCGCGTGCGGATGGTGGTCGCCAGCTTTCTCACGAAGGACCTGCTGATCGATTGGCGAGCGGGGGAGTCCTTCTTCATGCGCCACCTGGTCGATGGGGACCCCGCTTCGAACAACGGCGGCTGGCAGTGGGCGGCTTCGACCGGAACCGATCCACAGCCGTACTTCCGGATCTTCAACCCGACGACGCAGGGCAAGACACACGACCCCGGTGGAACCTACGTTCGGCGCTGGATCCCCGAACTCGACCAGCTCCCTGACCGTTCCATCCATGAACCGTGGAAGGAGCCGTTGCTTGCCGGAAATTACCCCGCGCCGATCGTCTCGCACGCAGATCGTCGAGACGAGGCACTTCGACGGTTCCGTGCGGCTCGCGAACACGCCGGAAGCTGAGCCCTTGGCGCGGTGCCGGCGGCGGATCCGTGGCAACATGCGCGGACGCTGTCGATTGCGCTGACGGGGAACGGTGCGCATGCCGCCATCGACCCGACCGCCATCCGACACTCGGAGGACTGTTCGTGAGTGTGGCCGATTACGAGAAGCTCGGGGCCT
>JAJDAQ010000018.1 GCA_029261815.1 Deltaproteobacteria bacterium | reverse complement strand
CCTGGTACGACCCGATCGGACGACCGAACTGGAGCCGCGTCTTCGCGTAGTCGACGGCCATGTCGAGCACGCGTTGTGCGCCGCCGACCTGCTCGGCCGAGAGCGCGGTCACGACGAGGGCCAGCACCTTCTCGAAGGCCTCTGTCTGGTCTCCCTGGCTGATGCGCGTCGCGGGCGCGTTCGAGAAATCAATGCGCGCGAGTTTTCGCGTCAGGTCGAGTTCCGGCAGCGCGGTGCGCGTGACGCCGGCGGCATTGGCGTCGACGCGGAACACACCGAGACCCTCCCCGTCGCGCGCCACGACCAGCAGCACGTCGGCGGTGTGACCATCGAGCACCAGGTTCTTGCCACCCGTTAGCGTGACCTCGCGACCGCTACCGGCTGCGACCATTTCGATGCCTGCCGCGTCCCAGCGCCCGTTGGGCTCGGCGTGCGCCACGGTGACGAGTGTTTCGCCAGAGGCGATCGCGGCCAGCAGCTCTTTCTGCGTGGCTTCATCGGCGCAGTGTTGGAGAAGGTTCGGCGCGAACACGGCGGAAGACAGGAACGGCGCACACACGAGCGCGGCGCCCATCTCTTCCATGACGACCAGCAGCTCGACGTAGCCCATTCCGGCGCCACCGTGCTCCTCAGGGATGATCAGCCCGGCCAGCCCGATCTGCTCGGCCATCTGGGCCCAGAGCGCGCTGTCGAAGCCGCGCTCGGACGCCATGTGCTCGCGGACGGCCACCTCGTCGCTCTTCGCCTGGAGGAAGGCGCGGACTGTCGCGCGGAGTTCATCGTGTTCGTCAGTAAAGCTGAAATCGAATGCCATCGGGGTTCTTCCGTCGTGTGCTTGGAGTTCGGTGGGGGAGCTTCGGTGTGCGGCGCGTCAGGAGCGCGGCACATCCTTCCAGGCCACGTCCTTGTCGACGCGCGGTTCGCCCGGAAGGCCCAGCACGCGCTCGCCGAGAATGTTGCGCATGATCTCGGAGGTTCCGCCTTCGATGCTATTCGCGCGTGAGCGGAGGAACTGGTACTTCGCGAGTTCTTCGGGCGTGTCCAGCGCCGAGAAACCCTGTCGCAGTTCGTAACCCGCCTCGAACGTGAGGCCGGTCGGACCCATGATGTCGACGCCGAGTTCCCACATGCGTTTGTGGATCTCGGCCTGCGCGAGCTTCGCGACCGACCCTTCGGGACCCGGATTGCCCGACTTCTGGGTGGCCCGCGCCCGTTGGGACGTTACGCGGAGCAGCTCATTCTCGATCCACGATTGCGTCATGCGATCGCGCAGGATGGCCTCCTGCGTCGGCGAGAACGCTCCCTCCGCGCGGTCCTTCCAGAGGCTCGCGAGCTGGCCGATGCCACCGCCGCCCTTTCGCTTCGAGCCGCCGCCGCCAATCGCCACGCGCTCGTTCATCAGGGTCGTGATCGCGGCGCGCCAGCCCTGCCCTTCCTTGCCCAGCATGTGTCCGTGGGGGATCCGCACGTCGGTCAGGAAGACCTCGTTGAACTCGGCCTCGCCCGTAATCTGGTAGAGCGGCCGCACCTCGACGCCGGGCGCCTTCATGTCGAGCAGGAAGTACGAGAGGCCGTCGTGCTTGGGCACATCCGGGTTCGTCCGTGCGAGGAGCATTCCCCAGCGCGAGAGGTGCGCGACGGTCGTCCACACCTTCTGGCCGTTGACGACCCAGTCGTCCCCGTCGCGCTCGGCGCGCATGGCGAGTCCTGCGACGTCGGACCCCGCAGACGGCTCGCTGAAGAGCTGGCACCAGACATCTTCGCCGGAGAAGATGCGCGGCAGGAGATCGCGCTTCATCTCGTCGTTGCCGTAGGTGAGCACCACGGGCGCTCCCATGCCGATCCCGATGACACTGGCTCCCGGGTCCTGGTGATAGATCTTCGAGTGCTGGAGGATCTCGTCCTGCACGACGATGTTCATCTTGGGACTCAGCCCCAGGCCGCCGTGGCCTTCCGGGAAGTGCACCCAGGCCAGCCCGTGCTCGTACTGCTTGCGCCGGAAGGGAATCGCGTCCGTCGTCTCGGGATGGACTTCCTGCAGGAGCGCGCGCGTTCGCTCGCGTAGCTCCTCTTCACTCATCTCGCGGTGGTCGGCCATGGGGTCTCCGTCGGTGGGAATCTTCTGGCACCGGTTCTGCCAGAACGAAATCTAGCCTACTTTCGGTCCCTCCCAGGAGGACGCACCGTGGCCGAACTGACGAGCGAGCAGCTCGAATTCCAGGAAACCGCCCGTCGCTGGCTAGCCGAGAATCCGGCACCGGCCCCGACCGAGCGCATGCCGATCACGCCCCTCGAGGTGATGACGGTGGGCCAGCGCGACTACCTCCAGGCGTGGCAGTACCGCGCCTGGGAAGCCGGCCTCGTCGGCGCCGACTATCCGACCGAGTACGGCGGACACGGTCACGAAGGCTGTCAGCGCATCGCGAACCAGGAGATGGGGCGCGCGGGGGCACCCTTCCTGCTCAACATCACCGCGCTCAACATGGCGGCGCCGACCATCCTTGTTCACGGCACCGAGGAACAGAAGAAGCGGTTCATCCCCGGCTGCCTGAGTGGCGAGGAAATCTGGTGTCAGGGCTTCAGTGAGCCGGGCGCCGGTTCCGACATGGCGAACCAGCAGACGTCGGCCGTGCTCGACGGCGACGACTGGATCATGAACGGGCACAAGGTCTGGACCAGCCTCGGACACTTCGCGCAGTGGATGATCCTGATCGCGCGCACGAGCAAGCACCACAAGTACGACGGCCTCAGCTACTTCCTGATGCCGATCGAGGGCCACCCGGGCGTGACGGTGCGACCCATCGTGAAGCTGAC
>JAJDAQ010000017.1 GCA_029261815.1 Deltaproteobacteria bacterium | reverse complement strand
CGATGAGCATCCAAGTCGACGACTTGAAGATCGAATACATCCCGATCCGCGAAGCGAGGCAGATGTCAGGGCTGCGGATCGTCCTTGGAGCGTTCGCGATTCCGGGGCCGTGGCACGAAGCGTGTAAAGGGATCTACTACGCCAAAGGCCTCGAGTACACACCGGTTCGAAGCTCGAATGAGGACGCCTCGGACGCGCAGATCGGCATGGGAAACAGCCAGAGCGACCTCATCGACTGGACGGCGCAATCGAGTGCGCCGGTGGTGGCCTGGAACGATGAGCGCCCCCGGTCGATGTGGAACGATCAACTCTACCTGGCAGAGCGACTCAGTCCCGAGCCCCCGTTGATTCCCGAGGATGCCGAGGACAGGATCCGTATGTTCGGGCTTGCGAACGAGCTCATGGGTGAAGACGGGCTGTGTTATTCCAAGCGACACTTCATGACCGCGGTGCCGTTGGCGGCGTTGGACAAGGACAGTCCAGCTCGCGGAGGAGCAGCGTTTCTCGGCCAGAAGTACGGGTACAGCGAGGAGAAGGTCGCGCGCGCGTCGTTCAGGATCGTGGGAATCCTGGAGGTCATGGACGCGCAGCTTGCGGCACAACGCGCGCTCGGCAGCCGCTATCTGGTGGGTGGACGGCTCTCGGCGCTGGACATCTACTGGGCCACGACGTGCGGCTTCCTGGACCCGATGCCCGAAGACCGCTGCCCGATGTTTACCGAGTACCGTCAGCCCCACCTCTACGGAAGCGTCAACGACGAGATCGACGCCGCGCTGACGGCCGAACTCCGAGCGCACAGGGACTTCATCTATCGAACGCACCTGCAGCTTCCGGTCGTCTTCTGACGCGCGAGAGTGCGCCGGCGGCGAGAGGTCGTTAGTCGCGCTCGACGTCCGGACCCTCAGCTTCGCGCTGAGCGCGGGCCAGGGCCTGAACGAACGCGTCGTCGAGGCGGAGCACGGCCTCGCCGTCGGGGTCGATCTTCCAGCCGGCGCCGCTTTGCTCGGCGCTCAAGATCCGGTGCACGGCCTCGGCAAGGAGGTCGTCGTGCGAACTTCCGATCGTGTAGGCAGTCGGGATTTCGGTCACTTTCGCAAAGATCTCCTCGCCCCCCTCGATCGCGTAGGGGTCCAGTGCCGAGAGTTGCGTGAGGTTCACCGGGAAGTACAGGGTCTCGACGTCGACTTCGGACGCCATCTCTTCCTTCAGGGAAATCAATCGGGCCCAGGCGATCTCCTCACCGCGCCGCTTGTTGGAGAAGTGGATCTGGTCGATCGCGTTGGCGCCGAGACTTCGGATCGGCCAGTTGAAGCCGATCCCCCACGGTGTCTCTTTCAGCAGTTCGATCGAGCGCTTGTTGTCCAGCGAGCGCGACGTCTCCGCATTGATTGAGAGCAGGATCAGGCGGCGCTGCTTCTGTCCTTCGCCATCGCGCGCGGGCGCACCTCGCACGAGGTGCTCGAAGAAATCCACGGCGGTATGAAGACCAGAGTTGTCGAACACGCCTCCGTCCGTGAGATGGATCGATCGCTCTGATGGGAAGACCGTCTGGTCCGCGGCGACGCCGAAGTGGCGAAGTTGGAGCGGCTCCATCACAGGAGGGAAGGCCGCGCTTGCCATCGTGGCATACGGGAGCGGAAACAGGGCAGGGGAGCTGTTCAGGTCCTCGAGCGTCAAGCCGTTCAACGGGCGGGCCGGGTCCATCGGTCTCCTGTGGGGCAGGTCGATGCGTGCGGTCCAGGTGGGTCTGAAGTCGGAGGGAAAATGCTGGATGCGCTGGGTCATCACGAACGGCACGCCCGTTTCGACCGCGACCGAGTTGAAGAAGAAGCGGGGTCGCTGCGGAAGCTCTCCGAGCATCGTCTCCTCGAAGTAGCGCTGGTGCGTCAAGTTCACGCCGTGCGCGAGCACGTCGAGGAAGCTCCGGTCTGTGATCAGTGTCATCGCCGGAAGAAGGAAGAACGTAAATGGCGACAGGTAAGCGAAGCCGCTGACGGGGCCCAGGTTCTGTTGGCCCCAGCGGGGGAAGGGGTCGTCGCTCGCGCGGTGGAACAGTTGGCGGACCTGGGCTTCCCGGTCGGTCCGTACGCATCCGTCGCCCACGCCATCCGACGCGGAGGCGAAGTGCCACGCGACGTAGCTGACGTAGATCGAACCACCGCTGACCGTCGAGTAGGCGTCGACGAGGCATCCGAACGGACGGAGGTTGGTCTCCGGGTTCGCTTCCGCGTAGGCGTTGTAACGAGCCTCGAGCTGAGCCAACGCGTGCGCGGCCAACCGAGCGGCTCGAGCGCCGCCACCCGAGATCGCGACCACCACGATCGTCTCGGCATCCGCGACATCGGCGTGGTCGTCGACCCGATCCGTGACCACGTCGCCAAGGAGCGGACGTCGACATTGCGGGTCGTCCACGGTGGAGTCGAAGTGGAGCCGCACGGCTTCTTCGCGCGGCACCCCCTTGGCGATGGCGGCCGCCACGCGATCCAGAGACGAACGTTGCACGGGCTCCAGGCACGTGTTCGGCTCCAATGTCCGAAGCGTTACAGGCGAGCGGATCAAGGAGAAACCGATGGCCGCCCGTTCGACCACGCTGAGGGGTGTCGTGCAGCCGGTGAGGCCGGCGCATGTGAGGCCGATGAGTGCTGCTAGGGGCAGTATCCCGGTGAGGCGAGCCCGGATGGTCGGCTTCGCGAGCTTGGGCCCCGTTGCTCCCGGGCTGCGTCGCCGTTTCGGGGAGTGGGTCCGCTCGTGGTGGGTCGAGCTCACCGATCCCACTTCGCGATCGACTTCCTCATTGCCTGTCTCCTGGTGCGTTCGTTGTACGGGTCGAACTGCGAAACCTCGCAACCGAAGTTCGCAATCTATCACGGAAAGCGGATTGGAGTTCGGACGATCCCTGCGAGGCGGGCGGCGAAAGATGACAGTGTCGAGGAGAGATCGGCCTATGCTCGCGACTTGTGCGTCCATGTGGAGAGATGAGAAGGAGTCGGCAGGTTGAGTTTGGTTTCCAGAGGGGCGCACCCGATCGGCTGGATCGCGTGCGCGCTGTTTGCGCTTACCGGTTGCGTTCAGATTTCGGGGGTGGTCCCGGCGCGTGTCGATGTGGCGCCCGAGTCTGCAACCTTTCGGGCCGGCGCGGCGCGCATCGACATAACGCCGACTCCGGGCTTCGCCATGGGCGGACATTCCCGGCTCGGACAGGTATCTCGCGGTTTCTGGCATCGGCTGCACGCCCGTGCCCTCTACTTCGAAGATGCGAGCGGGCGCGGCGTGTCACTCGTGGCGGTCGATCTCTGGTCGGTTTCAGAGGGTCTCGTCGCCGCGGTGGCGGAGCGGGTGAACCGCGCGCACGATGGGGAACTTGGCGGGCGCACGCTAGGTCAGGAACAGATCATCATCTCTGCGAGCCACACGCACCAGAGCCCCGCCCTCTACTCATCCGATCCGTTCTTTTCCGCGTTCGCAGGCCCCCGTTCGGGGTTTGATCCGGACCTGCACGCGTTCCTGGCCCGTCGGATCGCAGCCGCGATTGCCGAAGCTGTGCGAACGGCGGAGCCCGCCCACGTTTCCATGACAGGGCGGCGGGTGTCCGGCTTGTTCCGGAATCGGAGCATGCCGGCTTTCCGTGACAACCCGGAAGCCGGTGCAGTCATGGAGGAGAGTGGGGCGGAAGCGTGTGTTCCGTCGGAACTCTTCCCGGACCCCGATGCGTGTCGGGGTGTGGATACCCGGGTACGCGCTTTGCGGATCCACCGCTCGCGGGATGGGCTTCTCGTTGGCGCCGGGGTCTTCCTTGCCGCCCATCCCGAAGCGATCGGGAACGCGCTGGCCGTCTACAGCGCCGACTTCTTTGGCGCCCTGGCCACCGGTGTGGAGCGACGCCGGAGAACGGGCAACGGCGGGGTAGAGCCCGTGGTCGCAGTATTCAACGGTCCCGAGGGCGACGTCTCCCTGCGTTGGACGGACCAGAGCCGCGGTGATCTCCAACGACTGACCAAGATCGGAATCGACGCAGTCGAGGCGCTGCTCGACGCCGAGGGCTCGCGCGTGGCAGGCGAGATCCATCGCGCCTTCGCGCCGAGCGAACGTCTCTCTTTACGTCGTGTCGAGCGAGAAGGGCGACGGGCGCGGTGGACGGCTGCGCTCCCCATGGTGGGGGTGGGCACCGGCGCAGGGGCCGAGGACGGACCCTCGAAGATCGCACCTTTCCTTGCCGCAGAGGGCACGTTTGGTGTCTCCCTTCCGCTCCAGGGATCCAAGATCGGCGCCCTCGACGTACGCCTCTTCGGCATCACGATTCCTCCGTTCTGGCTGACACGGCTGATGATGCTGGTTGTGTCGCCACCCCGGAGCGTTCCCCTGAGCGTGGTCCAGATCGGGGACCTGCGCCTGGCGACCCTCCCCGGCGAGTTCACCACCGTCCTCGGACGGCGCATCTCGGCGCGAATCGGAGAAGCCGCCGGCGTCGGCTCGGACCAGGTCATGCTGCTAGGTCTGGGGCAGGGCTATGCCTACTATTTCGCCACGCCCGAGGAGTACGCGCTGCAGCACTACGAAGGGGCGGGGATGCTCTACGGGCCCTGGTCGGGCACCTGGGTCGCGCAGCGGCTGGGCCGGCTTGCGAGCCAGCTTCCGGGCGATACCCACCCAACGGAGCGCGCCTACCGCCATCGGCCGTGGCTCGCGGCTGCGCTTCAACCCGAGCGAAGCGTTCAGTCGTCGCTCGACCCGATTCCGGTCGGCCCGTCGCGCGACCCTGGACTCCGTCTGGCGCTCGCGCCGCAGCCGGGCGACCTGCCGCTCGATCAGCTCCCGTCCGCTTGCGTGCAGATCAAGGCTAGGCGTCTGGACGCCAAGGACCGCAGGCCGCCCATGCCGCGCGTTCAGATACAGTCGAAAAGCCCTGTCGAGTGGAGCGATCTCAGGGTGGACGGCGCGCGGGAGAATACCGGGAGCGGTCGCATCGTGACCGTGGCTGGGCCCGCACTTGACGATCCTGCGCACGAGGATTGGTGCTTCTTTTGGATTCCGCCGGAGAGTGTGGACCCAGCCGTGAGTTATCGCTTCCGTTATGCGTTCCTGGATGACGATTGGAAGAACTCGGACGCCTTCCGTCTTGGCGCCTTCCAGCGCTGAGCGCAGAGCCCGCTGTAGAGCGCTCACGACCGCCGTCTGTCTTGCAGATATAATCGGCCCCATGGCTCTCGCGATTACCAAGGACAACTGGGCGATGTTGCGCGTGCCGGCGGGTCGGTTCCGCCAGTTCATGGTCCATGGGCTGTATCCCCTGTCTTTTGTCGTGTTCGTCGGCGGTGCCCTGGCGCTGTGGGACCGGTTGGACGGCGTGACGATCGGCATCGGCATCGTGCTCGTGACGGTCCCGATCTTCTTCCTGTTGGAACGCATGGTCCCGTGGCAGGAGCGCTGGCTGGGATCGAAAGGCGATGTCGGTGTCGACATTGGGCTTTCGATGCTGGCGATTCCGGCAGGTGTCATCGCCGAGCCTGGCGTGCAGCTCGCGACGATCGCGCTCGCCGCAGCGCTGGCGACCGGTGACGAAGTCCTCTGGCCCACGACGTGGCCTGTGCTCGCCCAGGGCGTCCTTGCGATGGTTCTGGCCGATTTCTTCCGGTACTGGCTGCACCGTGGCTTGCATCGTGTTCCCGCGCTTTGGCGGCTCCACGCAACCCATCACTCCGCAAAGCGGCTCTACTTCTATAATGGGGCTCGGATCCATCCGCTCGAAGTGGTGCTCTCGGCTCTCGTGGGGTCGCCCGTGCTCTTGTTGCTAGGCGTGACTCCTGAAGCGCTCGCGATGGCGTTCGTGATGGGCCGCGTGATCGGACGGTTTCAGCACTGCAACCTGGACATCGGACGAAGCTGGCTCGACTTCGTCTTCAGCTCGCCACGCAATCACCGATGGCACCATTCGATGGATCTCGATGAAGCCTCGTGCAACTACGGCGGAGACATCGTCCTCTGGGACCATGTCTTCGGCACCTTCTACTTGCCGCGTGACAAGGAGCCGCCGGACCAGATCGGGATCGGCCCGATGGCGGACTTCCCGATGGGAATCGGAGGCCTGCTGCTCTCGCCGTTCCGCTGGAGCGAGATCGAGCGCGCTTCTTCGGCGAGCACTGACTGAGCGGGCGCCCGGATTCAGCGGTCCCTCGATCCGGCTACAACCCGATGGCCAGATGCGACGCGGTAGGTCGATTTCCAGCCGCATCGGCTCACCTCGCCGTACGAGTCGAGGCGCCGGATT
>JAJDAQ010000016.1 GCA_029261815.1 Deltaproteobacteria bacterium | reverse complement strand
CTGCTCGGCGACGCGGCCGAACACCGCGAACGCGTCGCCTGCGAGATCGGCCTGTGATCGCGCTCGACTTGACAGGCAAGGTCGCCATCGTGACCGGCGGCGCCCGCGGCGTGGGACGTGGGATCACCCAGCGTTTCCTCGATGCCGGGGCGAACGTGGTCATCTGCGGCCGTAATGAGCCCGACGCGCTTCCCAAAGCCGCGGACCGCGAGGCCGCCTTCATCGCCTGCGACGTCCGCGAGCCGGAACAGATTGACGCGCTCGTCACCCAGACTGTGGACCGCTTCGGTCGCCTCGATGTCATGGTCGCGAACGCGGGGGGCGCGCCGCACGCAGATGCCGCCACTGCGTCACCGCGGTTCCACGAGAAGATCATCCAGCTCAACATGACCGCGCCGCTTCACTGCGCGCAGCGCGCGAATGCCACGATGCAGACACAGGATGAAGGGGGTGTGGTCGTCTTCATCGGCAGTGTCAGCGCCTATCGCCCGTCGCCTGGGACAGCGGCCTACGGCGGCGCCAAGGCGGGGCTCAACTCGATGACCGAGAGCCTGGCCGTCGAATGGGCGCCCAAGGTCCGCGTCGTCACGGTTTCCGCCGGAATGGTCCGCACCGAGCAAGCGCACCTTCATTACGGAAGCGAAGCCGGGGTTGCTGCGGCGGCCGGCACTGTTCCGCTGGGCCGCCTCGCGACGCCCGAAGACGTCGGCAACACCTGTGTCTTCCTCGCCTCCCCGCTAGCCGGCTACACGAGCGGAGTCGAGATCCTGCTGCACGGCGGTGGAGAGGCGCCTGCCTTCCTGGATGCCGTCGCCAGGGCTGACCAGGACGCGGACTGAACGCTCAGTCCGGCGGACCTTGTTCCGATCGCTCGATGTCGAGGAACGAGAGCGCGAAACGCGCCAACGCCGGAACCACCTCGCTCGCGCCGAAGCCTTCGTAGCTTTCCCGATAGCTGGATTCCTGCGCTTCGAGCATCTCCCGCGTGTAGATGCGCCCCTGGGCTACCACCGCCACGATCGTCCCGAGATTCGCCAGATCCTCGGTCGGATCCCGCTCGAATAACACCAGGTCAGCCGGGGCCCCGGGGG
Organism: Deltaproteobacteria bacterium; assembly: GCA_029261815.1. GTDB lineage: Bacteria > Myxococcota_A > UBA9160 > UBA9160 > UBA6930 > JAJDAP01. Next base: position 2,657 of record JAJDAQ010000016.1, on the reverse strand, counting down.
CCAACGATCCGAGGTTTGGAATGTCCATGCCTTGCGCCGTCGTCACCATCGACGCCGATAGGGCTTGCTCAGGCGAGAGCCCGGCCGCGACGAGCAGGTGGAGTTCTTCGTGGAGTGCCGCACCCGGAACGATTCCCGGCGCGCCGCTGTCGGTTCCGGTCCGCAACTTCACACCCGATTCGAAGAAGCGCCGTGCGACGAACTTCATCCGCGAGAACGCCCGGTCCATCCAATCCCGGTCGTTCACCGGGACACGCCGGATCGCCGAAATACCCGTAGTTGGATCCCAGAGCGCGCGCGAAACGTAAGGCGGCAGCAGCGCGAGCTCGGGCCGTGCCCGGAACGCCTCGACGTCCCTGGCGACGAGCAACTGCGATTGCGCGGCCAATGTCGGCGTCACCGCCATGTCCTGCCAGAGTGCCTCCCCGGCTCGTACGGCCACCTCGGTCGGCGTCATGCTCGCGAAAGCTCGCCACCAGTCCGGCGGCGGGCCCGGGAGCGAGCCATCCGCGGCGGCCGGGGGAACGCCGCGAAGATGTTGTGCGTCATCCAGACCGGCACTTTCCCAGGCAGCGCGACGCGGAACGTGGCCAACCAACGGGATCTGGGCCCGACCCGCGGCGCGCACCAACGCGGTCAAGACGTCGGGTTTCAACTCGTCGTAGGCCTTCACGCAATCGAAACCGTCGGCAACGATCTGCTCCACTGCGGCCTCGGCCCCCGCGGCCGTGGTCACCCGGATCGAGTTCGGCCAGATGCTGCCCTCGCCGTCGACGAAGGGGCCACATCGAAGGACGCGTGGACCGGGAAACGCTCCGGCCTGCACGCCATCTTTCGCTCGCGTTGAGGCATTGCCGTGTGCGTCGGCCAGATTCCGCACGGTCGTGACGCCATGCCTCAGGTAGAGAAACGCGTGCAGCGGCACTTCGTCGGTGAGTGCCAGGTCAGGAAAATGGACGTGACCGTCGATCAGTCCCGGGAAGGCGAAGGCGCCCTTGAACTTGACCGCGCCCGGGACCGCTGGAGCGATCGCCGTGATCCTGTCGCCATCAATCGCCACGCTTCGGCCTTCGGCACGTCCGACTCCGGGAATCACAAGCGTGACGTCCGGGAGCAGCCCCCCCGGCTCAGGCACCTCCAACGGCGCCGGAAGCCGCGTCGCCGACCAAACGACGAGGGCCAGCACGGCTGGGGGGCCGACCACGAGTCCGAGCAGGAGCCACCAAAATCGTCGCACGCCCCGGGTGTACCACGACGGGAACCCGGTCGCGACGCGTGGTGTATCGTGAGCCTCCGCCGGCACAGGAGCCTTCATGATCCCGCGAAACGTCTTTCTTGTTTTCCTCTTGTGTGCAGCGATGGGCTGCGGCGCCGGGCCGGATTCTGACGTGGCACCTGAAACGGTGCAGGTCACTGGTGTGGACACCGAGGCAAAGCCCTGGACGCGTCTCGAAGCCCCCGAGGCGCCCGGAGACTTTCGGTTCGTCGTCGTAAGCGATCGCACGGGTGAACACCGGGAAGGCGTCTTCTCGCGGGCGATGCCGAAGATCAACCTGGTCTCCCCCGACTTCGTCGTGAGCGTGGGAGATCTGATCGAAGGCTACACCGAGGACCCCGCGGTACTGAACAAGGAGTGGAGCGAAATCGAGAGCAACGTAAACACGTTGCGGATGCCCTTCTTCTATACCGCTGGCAACCACGACATGAGCAACGAGACCATGGCGCTGGAATGGCAGCGCCGCTTCGGACCGTCCTACTACTCGTTCACCTATCAAGACGTTCATTTCCTGGTGTTGAACTCAGAACTCTTCGGGATGGTCCACGACCCGCGCACTCCGGTTCCGGGCCCCTGGACACAGGCGGACCAACTCGCATTCGCCGAGCAGGCGTTGGCCGAACAGGCGGACGCGCGCTGGACATTCGTCCTGATCCATCAACCGGTCTGGGACGGCAGACGCGGCGTTCATCCCGACTGGGTAAAAGTCGAGGATATGCTGGGTGACCGCGGTTACACGGTCTTCGCAGGCCACACCCATGACTTCACGACCCACGTTCGCAACACACGCCAGTACATCACCCTCGCAACGACGGGCGGCGGCAGCGGATTGCGTGGAATTCCGTTCGGCGAGTTCGATCACGTCGCTCACGTCACGATGACCGACGAGGGCCCCGTGATCGCGAACCTCATGCTCGACGGGATACGCGGATCGGCGATCCGCACAGCGGCTGTCCGCGAAGTCGTTCGCGAGCTCGACAAGTCGATTCATCTCGAACGGATGGTTGGCACCGGGGACCGATTCAAAAAGGGAAGTGCGCGATTCACGGTCGCGAACACCGGGAAGACACCCCTTGAAGTCATTGGCGAATTCGCGGCCGGACCGGACCTGCGTCCCACGATCGAGCGCATCGAGCGCGTCGTCGCAAGCGGGAGCGTGGCCGAAATCACAGTCCCCTATGTCGCCGTGGGCGACCCGAAGCGATTCGAAGCGCTCGCACCGGCCGAGGCCCAATGGACTCTCGGCACCCGGGTTGGCGACACGCCCGTCGAAATCAACAAGCGCTCTTCCGTCCACCCGGAAGCCGACTTTCCGGTCTCGGCCAGCAAGACGCCGATCAAGGTCGACGGCAAGTTGGGAGAGTGGGCGTCCCTGCCGTTC
>JAJDAQ010000015.1 GCA_029261815.1 Deltaproteobacteria bacterium | reverse complement strand
CCGATTAAAGTGGCACGCGAGCTGGGTTTAGAACGTCGTGAGACAGTTCGGTCCCTATCCGCCGTGGGCGCAGGAGATTTGAGAGGGTCTGTCCCTAGTACGAGAGGACCGGGATGGACGAACCTCTGGTGTACCGGTTGTTCCGCCAGGAGCATCGCCGGGTAGCCATGTTCGGAAGGGATAACCGCTGAAAGCATCTAAGTGGGAAGCCTGCCTCAAGATAAGATCTCCCCGGGACTTCGGTCCCCTGAAGAGCCGTCCGAGACTAGGACGTTGATAGGCTGGAGGTGGAAGCACAGCAATGTGTGAAGCTGACCAGTACTAATCGCTCGTGAGGCTTGACCACGTGCACCTCCTTCACGCACTCGTGCGAGATTGAGGATGCATCTTGGTTGCTGTTGCAGCTAAGCGTTGTGGTGAGCACTCGTCCAATCAGACTATTAAGTTAGTCAGTTAGTTGATTCAGCATATGTTTGTGACAAGTGCCCGTTTGGGCCCAGAAAGCTATTTTGTTGACCGAGGATCGGTCGATCGTGAGATCGGCAGACCTCTGTTAGCTTGAAATTCGGTTGGCCTGGGATCTGTCGATCCCGGTCAGCCCAGAAGGTTATCCCACCGTCAATGGAGTGAGGGCCACACCCGTTCCCATACCGAACACGGAAGTTAAGCCTCACATCGGCGATGGTACTGCCGGGTTTCCCGGTGGGAGAGTAGCTCGACGGTGGGACCTCTTTCGAAGGCCTCGAAGCATCACGCTTCGGGGCCTTCGTCGTTTCAGTCCCTGGCAGCATCATCCGCGCGAGTCCGGGTGGCTTCCCAGGTGTGGATGAGTCGAGCGAAACCCGCATCCTCGTCCTGTGGTTCGTCCGCGTGCGGGTTCCAGAGCGTGGTGCCGGCAAGGGTGCGAAGGCCGATTAGGCGGGGATTTTCCGGGTTGCCCGCGAACTGAAACAACGCCCGGTCTGGTGCTCCCACGAAGTCTCCACGCGAGTCGGCGGAAGACGCCGCTCTCGCGAGCAAGCCCCGCACGTCTGACAACGCGATCGGCTCGGGCCAGACTCCTCCGAGCTGATAGGTGATGAACGGGACGCCGGTCTGATGCCGGTCGAGTGATTGGCCGTGGCCCAGGAATCGGGTCTCGTAAAAGGCCTGGCCATGGTCGGCGGTGGCGAGTATCCCGATGCGCTCGCCCGGAAACCGCTGTTCGAGCGTCGCCCGCAGCGCACCGACGCCGCGGTCCACGTTGGCCGCGGCGTTGGCGTAGGCCTCCCAAACGCGGGAGCGGTTCGCTCGAGAGATCTGGCTTCGGTCGAGGCGTGCATCCGTGAGGATCGGATCCAACCGCGAATGGTCATAGGGAAAGTGGGTGTCCGTGAAGTTGACGTAGAGGAAGAGGGGCAGGTCAGGCGGGTGGTTGCTCAGGAACGCTTCGACATCACCTAGCACCGTCTGCCACGAAGTCTGGAGGCTGATGGGCTGCGCGGACCGCGATGTGCGCTGGTCCAAGTGTGACCTGGCGTCGGAAAATGCATCGGCGCCCTCGTACCCGAGGTAATCGGCCCCGTCACGAAGGCCATCGTGTTGTCCGGAGAACCATCCCACGCGGAAGCCAGCTTGCTTGAAGTCGTCGACCAGGGTCGGCGCGTGGGCGGTCGCCACGACGCGACCCTGAAGCAGGCTCGTCCGCGCCGGCCACGTCATTGGCGCATGGGTATAGGCTTGCTCCGAGGCCGCCCCTTCGCGCGACAGCCGGTTCAGATGCGGCGTGATCATGCGTCCTTCGAGGGTGGCCCCTATGAGGTCTGCGCGAAAACTCTCGAGGAACACGAGGACGACGACATGCGGTGCTCCTGGAACCCTCGAAATCGGATGTACGTCGAGCGGGCGGCTGGGGGTGAAGTCGTGCGGCAGATCTCCCGCGAGCCCGTTCTCATCGATGCCATTCCCCGCGATCTCGAGCGCGAATGGATGCTGCGCAGAATCGAACGGCGCTGCGTCGACGGGCAGGGAAATCGCGCCAGCCCCATCGAAGTCGAAATCTGTCAGGCGTGTCGCCATTTCCGTGAGCACCATGCCGCTGGGTTTCCATCCCAGTCCAAAGCGCCAGGTTGCGTCGAGTCGGGCCGCACTCAGCGCGACACCGCCTACGCAAAGCGCCAGAACAACCGCGGCCGCACGTCGCCTGTCTCCGCCGCGCATGGGGGCGAGTCGCTTGGCAAGCCATCCGGAGCCCCACCACAGCGTGCCGGCTCCAGCGATGGCCGTTACAGCGAGAAGTCCGTACGACGGGAGCGCAGCGGCGACTTCTTCCAGGGCGCCGACTTCGTCGCCTTCTGCCAGTTGCACAACGAGGTCCAGCGCGAGGACATCACCCAGCGTGGCATGGAGCTTATGGAGCGCGACGTCGGTCAGAACCGGTGTCGCAGCTGCGACACCGAGCGCCAGGGCGGTCCGCCGCGGTGCGTCGACGATGGGGCGGAGCAACCCCGCGAAGAGCGCCCAGAGGGCTGCAAGTAGCGCAGCGTCGCATGCGGCGCCGACGAGAAGAAAGCCCGCAACATCCATCCAGCCCGACAGCGCGTGGCCGTTATAGCCACTCCCGAGGAATGCCTTGACGGTCGCGAGTACGGTGAGGTCGGCAGCACCGACGGCGACGATGGCACCGGCGAACCAGAAGCCCCAGCCCGTCCGAGGCGCGGCTAGCTTCGACATGCGGCCGCGAAGTGGACCCAGGCGCCCTCGAGGGCGTCGAGTGCCCGCTCTCGAGCGTGTTCGGCGGTGCGCCGGTCGGATGGCGTCCGAACCATCAGCAAGCTGAGAGGCGTCGCCCCTACGGTGATCGAACTCCAGAGTCGCGATGTATGGGTGAGCAGTGCGTTGTCGGTGGGGTCGTTGCCGTAGATCATGGCGTACGCAATGACGGTCCCCGGCCGCGTCGTGTAGTCCTCGAGGATATGCACGGGAAGCGGACCCTGGGCTGTCTCCTGCACAACCAGGTCATGCAGTTCTGGCGCGAGTTTGCCCGGGATGAATCGGATGGGGCGTTCGTAGATCTCGGGCGGGCGGGCCGAGCGGATCGACCAGTAATCGATCGGATTCCGGCGCTTCGCGGCAGGCACGTTTCCCTCGGCCCAGGCCAGGATCGTGCCCTGTTGCTTGCCCTGGATCCGCCCACGCGGGAGATAGTGCTCGGCGCGCGTGATCTCGGGCAAGCGCTCTGGATGTGCGCAGGTCTCGTGGATGGTCTGGTCCTGGGAGATCAAGAGGATCAACGCCCCGGACACCAGCATCATTCCGGCCGCGGCCATCGCATAGCGGCTCGAGACGGGCGTCATGCACGGTCTCCGGCCGAGACCATCGGCAGGTTGTCCATCCGCGAGCTGACGCCAAAAAGGACCACGAGTGCGAGGGCGAAGGCCAGGACACCGGAGAGGGGATGCAGCGGACTCTCGATCACCCAGTCGCCCATCCCCATCGTCATCAGCACCAGGCCGAAGACCCGAAGCGAGTTCGCCGCAATGGCGAGGATGGGGGCGAGCGCCAGGAGTGCCAGCTTCTGGCTCCAGGGCTTCACGAAGCAGGCCAGGATGATCGCGGTCGCGATCGATGCATAGAGGGTGTTGAAGCCGCTGCAGGCTTCGGCGACCACGAAGGTGTGATCCGGAAGCGTGATCACGGTGGCCTCGCGAAACGTCGGGTACCCAAGTGCACGGACCATGGGCTCGACGAGAGCGGCGGTGGCATGGCGAAGGTAGAGATCGGTTGCAACCGCCGTTGGAATCGGGATGGCCAAGAGGCTGATAGCCAGGGGAACGCGAAGGAGTCGCGTGCGCGCCTTTCCCAGGAACAGCAGCGACAAGCCGGGGAGCCCGATCGCGATCGCGATGACCGAGAGGTAGCGGGTGGCCAGGAACGCATCGACCATCAAGATGGCGAGCGAAACTCCGAGCCAGACGAAGCCTCGCGCGCTCGCGTCCGGCACATGACTGCGGTCGGCGCGGAGAGCGTTGACTGCGAGGTAGCCCACGATCAACGGAATGAAGATGCCGTGATTGTTGGTCCAGACGCTGCGGGTCCAGTCGTCCCACAGCCAGACCAGGGTCGGTGAAACGACGGCAATAAAGAGCAGCAGGCATGCAACGGTGGCGGCGGGAAGCCGAACCCGTTCGGACGCGTGATCGCTGTCCGCTTCGGCTTGCCGAGGCGGCGCTGTCCGGAGGCGATAGACGATCAAACCGATGGCGATCACGCTTCCAGCGATAGCCGAGCGAATCGGGTCGAGGCTCGTCATCGGGCTCGCGGCAAACAGGAAGCCGACAAGCAGAGCGAGCCCGATTTCCCGGAGCGGCAGCGCGGTCATGAAGTCCTCATCGGCCATCCCGCGCGTCGGGCTGAGACAGCCTCGTCAGAGCACATGAGAATGCCGGATCTGAAGGCTGCCAGCCACGAGCGACACTGATCCGGGTTTGGCCGCTCATGGGACGCCGCTCGACCTGTGAGGGTTCCGCGTCAGACGCTGGGGCCGGCTGCGGCGTCATCGCGCGGGGCGAACCGTTCGCGGGGGCGCAGGCCCGACAGGTGGCCGTACCATTCGGCGAAGGTCCCGAGGGTTTCGATGGCATAGCGCGAAGCCTGGCCGATCGGGATCTGGCTCGCTTCATCGAAGTATCGGACTGGCACCGGCACGTCGCCGAGCTTGAATCCGAAGTGGACACTCTGGACCAGGAACTGCGTGTCGAAGACGAAGTTGTCGGAGTTCCGCTCGAACGGGATGCCCTCCAGGACGCGGCGATGATAGGCGCGGAAGCCGCTGTGCCACTCCCCCAGGTTCTGGCCCGAGAGCACATTCTCCAGGATGGTAAGCATGCGATTCGCGACGTACTTGATGGCCGGCATTCCGCCGCGCAGTGCCTCGGATCGGGTGCGGATGCGATTGCCCAACAGCACGTCACAGATTCCGAGTTCGAGGATCGCGACGCAGGCTGGGATCACGCGTGCGTCGTATTGGTAGTCGCCGTGAACCATGATGACGTGGTCGGCGCCGTGATCGAGCGCGGCCCGGTACGCGGTCTTCTGGTTCGCGCCGTAGCCGCCGTTCTGTTCGTGCTCGATCAGGGTGACGGGCAGGCCGCGCGCCACTTCGCGCGTGTCGTCCGTGCTGCAATCGTCGACAACGATGATCTCGTCGACGAACGCCATCGGGATGTCCTCCACCACTCGTTCGAGGGTGGAGGCGGCGTTGTAGGCAGGAACGACGACGATCGTCTTCGTGGAACCGGGCACGCGCGCATTATGCCGGATCGTTTCCGCGAAGGCTGCTTGCACAAGAGTTGCGTAGCCCCGAAGCGGTGCGCGAGGCGCCTACTTGTCTAACCGCTCGCGCGAACGCGGTAGATCACCCCCGCGTAGTCGTCGGAGAGGTAGATCGTTCCGTCCGGTCCTTCTGCAGCATCAACCGGTCGGCCGATGACGTTGTCGTCAACAAGAAAGCCCCAGACGAAGTCGCGAGACGTGATCCCACCGTCGGCAGCCACGTGCAGGGAAACGAACTTGTAGCCGTCTTTCTCGGATCGGTTCCACGAGCCGTGGAGGCCGACGATGGCTGCGTGCTGATAGTCGGCGGGTTGTGGCTGGTGGAGGAAGTGGATGCCGAGTGGGGCGTTGTGGGGCGGGAAGGGGTGAACCGGCGGCAGCGAGGCGGCGATCCTTGCCTCCTGGCCCTCACCGTAATCGGGGTCCGGGTCGCGGTCCGCGTTCGCGACCGGCCAGCCGTAGTCGCCGCCTTCGACGACTTCGTTCAGCTCACACGGCGGGTAGTCGTCGCCTAGCAGGTCGCGACCGTTGTCCGTGGCGTAGAGCGCTCCGGTGGTCGGGTGCCAGTCGAAATCGGCTGAGTTGCGCAGTCCACGGGCGTAGATCGTGACGTCGCTTCCGTCGGGCGCGAAGCGCAGCATCTTTGCTCGCCAGGGCTCCTCCTCGTCACAGACGTTGCAGCTCGAGCCGATCGTGGCGTAACCCATTCCGTCGGGGCCGAAGCGCACGGTCCGGCGCCAGTGATTGCCCCCGTTCGGAAGGCCGTCCACGACGACCTCGTAGCTTCCTGAAGTCTTGCCAGTGGTGACGTCATACCGGATGCGGCCGATCGCGGAGCCTTCGGCCACGTACAGCCATCCATCGTGGAGGTCGATGCCGTTGGGGCGGTCGAGTTCGCCGACGACGATGTCCTCGCCATCGGGGGCACCATCTCCATTGGCATCCGCTCGCAGGCGAACGACATGGCTCTTCCCCGGGACCGAGACGAGGAGGTCGCCTGTCGCGGTGGCGAGGATCTCACGGGCCCGCGGGACGACGGCATACCGGCTGATCTCGAATCCATCGGCGACCTGGATTCGAGAGGCGATCTGCTCCGGTTCAGGCGGCTTCGCGCCGTCCCCGAAGACGTCTCCCAGCGGCATGTTGACACCGGGACAACCGGTCAGGGCAAGGAGTACGGGGAGGGGAAGGAAGGCGAGAAGGGGAGATCGGCTCATGGAGGGGGAATGTACGGAAGGCTCGCTGGTCGGCGAGCCCATTTTGAACGATGCCCTCGGGGGAAACCTTGACGGAAGGCCCGGAAACCCGCATAAATACGCGCTCTTCGGCGAGAGAGCCGTGAAGGAACACCCATGGGTATGCGCATTCGCAAGGGCGATCTCGTCCAGGTCATTTCCGGCGTCGGTAGCGGCGACAAGAAGCAGGGCGTCGTGCTCGATGTGGACCTCTCCAAGTCCCGCGTCCGCGTCCAGGGTGTTCGGCTGCAGAAGCGCCACCTCAAGCCCGGTCGCCGTGGCGCTCGTGCCGGTGGCATCGTTGAGCAAGAAGGTTTCATCGATGCATCCAACGTGATGCTCGTCGATCCGTCCGACAACCAGCCGAGCCGCTTCCGTACCGAGGAACGCGACGGCAAGCGGGTACGCGTCTTTACTCGCAGTGGCACCCTCGTGCCCGAACCGCAGGCGTAGGAGCGGACCATGGCCAAGAAGGGCAAGCGCGAGAAGATCAAGTTGGAGTCCACCGCGGGCACCGGCCACTTCTATACGACCACGAAGAACAAGACGACGATGCCGCACAAGCTCGAGATCAAGAAATTTGATCCGAAGGCGCGACAGCACGTCATCTACAAGGAAACGAAGCTCAAGTAGCTTGGTTCCTGTGCGCGCGACAATGTCGCGCGACGCGCCCTGCGGGTCGCGGCGCCAGCCAGCGGACTTCGGCGCTAGCCGGCGGATTGCGGCACTAGCCGGCGGAGTCGAAGGCGTCCGCCATGAGATCGGCGTCCGGCGTTCGTCCCGTCCAGCGATGCACTTGCTCGATCGCCTGGTGGACCAGCATCCACTTCCCACCGATGGTTCGCGCGCCTGTGGCGGATGCATCTCGGAGCAGGCGGGTTTCTGGCGGGTCGTACACGGCGTCGAATACGACGCTTCCCGGCCGAAGTGCTGCGGCGTCGACCGGGCTTTCGTCCGCGCGCAGGCCGACGCTGGTCGTGTGGATCAGGATGTCGTGGTCGTGGTCAGCGAGTGCCGAGAGCGGCCCAGCGTCGGCGGCACCGAGTTCACGCGCGAGCACTTCGGCTCTCTCCACGGTGCGATTCAGGACGATGGCGCGCGCGCCCGCTTCCCGTAGCGCGAACAGCGCGGCGCGCGCCGTTCCACCGGCGCCCAGGACCACGGCACGTTTTCCGTCCAGCGGGGTTTCTCGCTCGATGGCCCGCGTGAGGCCGATCCAGTCGGTGTTGGATCCGACCAGCCGGTCGCCGTCTCGGGTCACCGTGTTCACGGCCCCGATCGCGCGCGCGGTTGCATCGACTTCGTCGAGCAGGGCCATGATCGTTTCCTTGTGCGGAATCGAAACTGCCAGCTGACGCAGGCCGAGGGCTCTCGCACCGTCGATCGCGGCGGCGAGGTCGTGCGGCGCGACATCGAAGGGGAGGTAGGTCGCGTCGATTCCGAGCGCGGCGAACGCCGCGGTGTGCATTGCGGGCGAACGGGTGTGGCCGGCCGGATGCAGGATCACGCCGCATAGGGCGGCGGGCTCGGTCGGTCGCGGCGCATTCACGAAGGGGAGTCCTTTCGTGCCGGACACCTCCGGCGCAGGGCACCGTAGTGTAGACTTCGCGGCTTTCCACGCGAGCGAGGCCGCGCGACGGCCCATGGAGACAAGACGATGGCCCGAGTGGCAATCCTGATGGGCAGCCCCAACGACTACGAAGTAATGAAGCCGGCCGAGAAGGTCCTGGCCCAGCTGGGCATCGAGTCTGATGTCCGCGTGATCTCGGCGCATCGCACGCCTGCGCGTCTCGTGAGCTTCCTCGCGGAGGCAGAGGACCAGGGGATCGAAGTCGTGATCTGCGGAGCTGGGGGTGCCGCGCATCTCGCGGGCGCGGCCGCCGCCCACACGCCGTTGCCGGTGCTCGGTGTCCCGATCGACAGCTCTCCGCTCAACGGTTGGGACGCGCTGCTGGCGACCGTTCAGATGCCGCCGGGCGTTCCTGTCGCCACCTTCGGCGTGGGCGCCTGGGGTGCCAAGAATGCCGGCATCTTTGCCGCACAGATCATGGCAGGGGCAGACGCCGAGGTTCGCAAGGCCGTGGAGAAGTTCCGCGCCGATCAAACGGCCAACGCCCCCGAGCGCCCCTAGCGGCGACCGCCTAACGATCGCGATTCGTCGAGCGTCAGGCCTCTCGCGACTTTGCGAGCGCGGCCTTGAGGTCTTCCCATACCAGCCGGCGGTTGTCGGCCGTGTACTGGCGCAGAACGTAGGCCGGGTGGAATGTCGGCATTACCGGCGTGCCCTGGTATTCGTGCCAGGTGCCGCGCTCTCGCGTGATGGCGACATTGCGACCGAGTAATAGGCTCGACGCCGGTTTGCCGAGGGCCACGATCACCTTGGGTTGGACGGCGCGGATCTGACCATCCAGAAAGCGTCGGCACGTGGCGACTTCATCTGCATGCGGGTCGCGATTTCCGGGCGGCCGACATTTGACGATGTTGCAGATGTAGACCTCCGACCGCGGAAGGTCGAGGCCTGCCTCGATCATCTTCGTGAGCAGCTCGCCAGCCTTTCCGACGAACGGGAGCCCCTGGAGGTCTTCATTCTCGCCCGGCCCTTCGCCGACGAACATCAGGTCGGCATCGGGGTTGCCATCGCCGAAGACGATCTGGTTGCGGGTCTGGTGAAGCGGGCAACGGTCGCAGTCGCCCAGGGATTCGCGCACGGCTTCGAGCGTCGGGCGCGGGGCCCCTTCGAATGCCAGGGTTTCATCCCGGGGCGGATTGGCAACCGGAGGGTCGAGCGGGGCGGGTGCGGCAGTCGCCGGCGCCGCCGGCATTCGCTCGTAGCTCGTCACACCTTCCTCGGAGAGTTCGGCGAGCCATGCCCGGGCGGCGCGCAAGACCTCGCGCGTTTCGTCTACCGGCCCGTCCACGTCGGATCCCGTTTCTCGAAGAAGGCCGTGATGCCTTCTTTGGCGTCTTCGGTGCGCGAAACCAGGATGATGGCCTCGCGCAGGTACTTCATGGCGGCGTGGGCGTCCATTTCGCCCGCCGTGTAGACGGCTTCCTTGCCCATCGCGAGGGCCTGGGGGGAATGGCGCGCGAGCAGCGCGCAAAGTTCGTCGATCGTGTCGTCGAGCGCGGCATCCGCCACGACGCGGGTAACGAGACCGATCTCCTTCGCCTCGGCGGCGTCGACGCGTCGCCCGGTCAGTACGAGATCGAGCAGGACCTTGCGCGAGCCCACGGCCCGTTGGATGGGAACCGAGACCATCAAGGGAAGCAGGCCGATCCCGATCTCCGGCAAGCCCAGTACGGCGCTTTCACTCGCGATGGTGAAGTCGGCCGCTACCGCGAGGCCGCAACCACCCGCGAGGGCGAAGCCCGGTACGCGCGCGATGACGGGTTGCGGTGCCCGCTCCATCGCGGCGATGACCTTGGCGACGCCACCAAAGTGGGTTCGGCTCTCTTCGATCGACTCGTGGCCCAGGACTTCCTTGAGGTCTGCCCCTGCACAGAAGGCACGGTCGCCCGCGCCGCGAAGAACGATCACACGGACGGCCTTGTCTCGTGCGGCGTTCTCGAACGCGACCTCGAGCTCGCTCAATGTCGCGCGATCGAGCGCGTTGCGTTGGTCCTCGCGGTCGATACAGAGAATCCGGACCGGACCGTCCTGCGAGACACGGACATTGCTCATCGGGAGGCGCCTTCGGGCGCGTGGGCGAAGGCGTGTTCCAGCAATGCGGCCTTGGTGCCACTGTCGAGGCCCGTGGCGCTGAGGGGTAGGCCCGTTCCCGCTTCGATGGTGCCGTGGCGCTGGTGGTCGATCTTGTCCTGCACGACGAACTCGAACCCCGGGTCATTGGCATCATCGTGGCAACTACCGCAGATCTGCAGGATCACGCAGGAGTCGCATTTGTCTCCGAGTGAGAGAATCGTGCCGCGCTTTGGCGCGTCTTCGGCAATGTGGTTGGCCCCCGGCCCATGACACGATTCGCAGCCCACGCCCGCGAGCCCGGGATGGTCACTGGCGCCGCCTTCCGGGAATCCGGTGGCTTCGCCGTAGCCGGTCGTGTGGCACTTCAGGCAGTCGGCGTTGTTGGCTTCACCCTTCGTTTCGAGGGTGGCCAGCGCCTGCGCATGCGGGTGCTCGGACCAGGTGGCGTGCTCACCGGCGTGGCACGTGAGGCACGCGGGTGAGCCGACGTAGTCGGCATCGCGCGGTAGGACGTCGCGAATCTCGCGGCGCTCGGCCAGGAGCAGGGCGAGTTCGTCGGCCGGAAGGTCGGCGAGGGCGAGATTGGCCGCGTGAGAGATCTGGGGCAGGAACGTCGCGTACTCGAAGCCCAGCGAGTGTGTCGGGTTGTGGCATGTGGTGCAGACGCCCTCGTAGTTGTTCTCCACGACGAAATCGGGAGACCGGTGCGGCCCGCCGCTGCCGTGACAGTTCTCGCAGCCGACGCCCTCGAGGCTGGCCTGGGGTTTCGCAATCGAGAAGCCGCCGGACTCGCCATAGCCAACGACGTGACAGGAAACGCACTCGCCATCGTGGTCGGCCCCGTGACGGGCCAGCGTGTCGTAGGCGCCCGCGTGGTTCGTGAACTCCCAGGTGACGGCTTCACTTTCGTGGCAGACCGCGCAGAATTCGTTGCCGCTGAACCCGTCCTTGCGAAGCAACATCGGGACCGGCTGGTTGGCGAGTCGGTTGAGGCGCATCTTCATGAGCGGCGGGTCGAGGTCGTCGCGCCATCCGTCGACGCGCCATTGCATCCTTCGCTCAGCATCGACGCCGATGATGACGGGGACCCCTCGCACTGCGCCGTAGGCCTTCTGGATAGCGCCACTCGCATCGCTCAGAACCGTGAAGAAATCGAGTCCGTCTCGTTTCAGCAACGGGAGCACTGAACCCGGCTGATTGACGATCGAGATGCCGAGCAGCGTCGGTCGCGCGTCCTCGGGCATCGCCTCCAGTACGGGCCGCATCGCTTTCAGTGCCGAGTGGCAGTGCTCACAGGTGTGGAGGAAGAACATCACGATCACGGGCTTGCCCGCGTAGTCGGCGAGTTCAATGGGTTCGCCACCGGCCATGGGCTGTGCCTTGAACAGGGGTGCGAGTGGTTTGTCTGCGAGCAACTCGGCGGCACGGTCTCCCGTCGGGAGCCGCAGCATCTCCTGGATCCTGTGGTCGATGCCTTCCGCATTGGGTGGGATCTGGGTGGTGCCGCCGACGACGTTGCCGGCGGCGTCGACATGGAGCAACCAGAGCGCGGAGCGTAGACCGAAGCGCGGCCGTAGCAGGTTGTTGATCCGCGCGTCGCCGTCGAAGAGGGTCGGGATCTCGAGCCCCGTGTCGTCGAGGAACGCGCGGACAGGATCGATCCCGGTGCCGGCTGCCACGCCGACGATCTCGAAGTTCTGCTCGCCGCGCGAGTCGGCGATCGCCGCCAGCGCTTCGGCCGTCGCGCGAGCACCGGCGACTTCCGGATTGAAACCGAACAACAGGAATCGCTTCCCGATCAAGTCCGAGAACGAGAGCGGGCTGCCATCGATCTGGTTGCCTTGATAGGCCGGAAGCGGAACGCCGCGCTTCTCCTGCGGCACGCGTTTGGGCGGCGCACTGACTTCAGGGTCGGCGTCAGTGCCAGGCGCGGCTTGAGCGGGGGCGGCGGAAGTGACGCCGTCGCCGCAACCCGCGGAGAGTGTGAGGACAACGAGCAGGATCGGGGCCAGCAGGGTCGGGCGATGGATGCGCACGGGGGGAGGGTAGGCGGCACCCCCCGCGGTCTCCACGCCAATTCGACCGGTGCCGATGACTCCGCGCCCAGAAAGACGGAGGGCCGCCGGACATTCGTCCGACGGCCCTCGCAATTCCGCTGGGGGAGGTCTAGCTGACCTTCTCCAGTACGTGGATGGCACAGGCACTGCCGAGGCCGATCACGTGGGTCATCCCGACCTTTGCGCCTTCGACCTGGCGCTTGCCGGCTTCACCGCGGAGATGTGTCGACACCTCGTAGATGTTGGCGATGCCGGTGGCACCGAGGGGGTGGCCCTTCGAAAGGAGGCCGCCCGACACGTTGACGGGGCAGCGACCGCCAAGGGCGGAGTCGCCCGAGTCGATCATATGGCCGGCTTCGCCTTCGCCACAGAGGCTCAGGTTCTCATAATGCAGGATCTCGGCCGTGGCGAAGCAGTCGTGCAACTCCACCAGGTCAACATCCGAGGCGCCGACGCCGGCCATCTCGAATGCCTTGGCTGCCGCTTGCCGGGTGCACGAATTCACGTCGGGCATCACCAGGTCGCGTTCCTGCCACGGATCGCTCGTCATGACCGATGCGCTCACCTTCACTGCGCGGCCCATCAGGCCAAGCTCGCGAACCTTCTTCTCGCTGCAGAGCACCGCGGCGGCCGATCCATCGACGTTCACCGAGCACATCAGCTTCGTGTTCGGGTACGCGATCATCTCAGCGTTCATCACCGTCTCGAGAGGCGTCTCGATCTGGTACATGGCCTTCGGGTTGAGCGTCGAGTGGTGATGGTTCTTCACCGACACCTTGGCGAATTGCTCGAACGTGGTGCCGTACTTCGAAGCGTGTTCCTGGCCGGCCTCGGCAAAGACGGCGGGCATCGTGCCGGAACCCAGCAGGCCTTCCTTCGGAATCCCGGAGCCGCCGCCGGCGCCGCCAAGGAGGCCCTTGCCCATCTGTTCCACACCCACACAAAGGACGGTGTCGTAGACACCGGCCTTGATGCTCATCCAGCCCTCGCGGAAGGCGGTGGCGCCGGTGGCGCAGGCGTTGGCGCAGTTGACCACCGGGATGCCGGTCTGGCCGATTTCCTGGAGGATCCGTTGGCCGACCATGGCGTTTGCCTGGCCGAGGTTGCCGCAGTAGAGGGCTTCCATGTCCTGGATCTTCAAACCGCAATCGGCGAGCGCGAGGAGCGCGGCTTCGGAGCCGATCTCCGGGACCGTGCGATCCGGGAAGCGGCCGAACTTGATCATGTCGATTCCAACGACGTATGCGTCTGTCATGTCGTGACTCCTGGGGTCCGGCTACGAGGCCGGCTGGAAGAAGTAAGAGATGTAGGAGTTGCCGTCCTTGTCCTTGCGTCCGAGCGCGTCGGCGTAGACGACCTCTACCGGCATGCCGAACTGGATCTTCTCCGGGTCGGGCTCGATGTTGATCAAGTTGCCCTTGACGGTTCCACCGCCGTCGAGATCGACGATCGCGGAGACGTAGGGCACTTCGATCCCGGGGAAGGAGCGGTGCACGATCGAGAAGACGTGCAGCTTTCCGCGGTTCGAAAGCTTGGTGGCCTGCAGTGTGCCGCGTGCGCCGCACTTCGAGCAGCCGCCGCGCTCACCCAGGTAGATGGCGCTGCATTCGCTGCACTTCTGGCCTTCGATGTAGGGGTCGCCGTCCTCAGGAAGTTTGAGGTAGGGGACGACCGGGAGCGGCCGAGCCGCGTTCTCCTCGGACATGGGGGGCATTTCCTCTGGTTGACACGCGAATCAATCGCGCGAGGCCCGAGAATCGCACCGCCCACCCCCAATTACAATCGCACCCGAACAGCCGGCCAGAGCACGACGCCTCCGCGTCACTGGCTCCTCGCTGTCTCGCGGCCCGGAGAGAACCGGCCCTGCGGTTCTCGACCCCGCTGAAGTGCGTGGGCCGTAGGCCCAAGCTCAGCGGCCTCGACCCCGCTGAAGCGCGTGGGCGTTTGGCCCGCGTTCAGCGCCGCGTTAGCGGATCGTGTGCTGGTTCTTGGGCGCCCGCGACTTCAGGGCTTCTTCGATCTCGGCCAGCTTGGTCTTGAAGACGGCATTGGACGGTTCGAAGGTCATGGCCATCTTGAGATTGCGCTGCGCGGCTGCGAGGTCACCGCGGTCGATGTCCGAACGCGACAGGTTGAAGAAGCGTCGACCGTTCGGCGTCTTCCCCATATGCGCTTCGAGGGCGTCCTGGCCAGCTTTGGCCTTGGCTTCTACCAAGCGGATCCGCGTGGCACCCGCGTCTCCGGCGACCTGCGCGTCATACGCATTTCGGCGCTGTGCATCGCGAAGGACTTGATAGGCCTCGGCTACCCGTCGTGCGATCGCTTGGAGCCGTAGACCGTCTTCGCCTTCGAGATGTCGGTTGTGGTCCGGGTGCAGTCGTCGCGTTGCCTGGTAGTACGCCTTCTTGACCGCGGAGGCCGGCGCGTCGGACGGAACTTCGAGCAACTGGTAGTAGTCGAGCTCGTCGAGGAGCCCGGACATGGCGCGCACCTCCGCCGGTGCCATCTTGGCCATCGCCTATTTCTCTCCTGCGTAGTCCGTGAGGTCGACCTCGGCGGTCTCGAAGAGGTTGGCACCTTCCTCGATGACGGCCGCGTCCTCGATCGGCTCTCCGGCTTCCAGGGTTTCGACCGCAAGATCATCGAGCGGGATGGCGTCGGTGGCTTCATCCACGGGGACGGCGGTCTCGATCGCGGGCTCGAACGGGACCGCGGCGGTTTCCACCGTGGGTGACGTCAAGAGCTCCGGTGTCGCATTGGACAACGTGTCTTCGTCGAGATCGAGGTCATTCGATCCGCCGAGGTAGCCGGGATCCGACGCATCGAGACCCTGGGCTTGCACGGTCGGGGACGAGGCGAGTTCCAGGCCGTCGTCCAGATCGAGATCCACCAGGTCGTCATCGAGGCCGAGGTCATCCAGGTCGTCCAGGCCGGGCGTCGCCGCAGGCGTCGCGTCCGCCATCGGAGCGGCCGGCACGGGCTCTGGCGTGGTGTCGAGGACAGGTCGCATGGGCTCCGAGGGCGCAGCCGGCGGGGTGATCACGTCGGGGCCGGGTTCCGCCGGGACAGCGGCGGCCGGCGCATGCGTGGCGGCCTCCATCTCTGCGGCCGGGTCGTCTCCAAACAAGCTTTCATCGTCGGCCGCCACGATGGCGTCCGAGTCATCCAGTGCACCGAGCCCGGTGACCGCGCTGGCGGCTTCGGCCGCGGGCGTCTGGACGCGGTCGGCACGTCCCTCATCGAGAATCTGGTCGAGTTCGTCCTCGCTGAGGCCCGAGTTCAGGGTGATGGTGGTCGACGCTTGAAGGCCGGTTTCCTGGTCCGCGGCCATCACGCTCAGGATGCCGTCGGCATCGATCTCGAACGTGACGTCGATCTGGACGCCGCCGCGCGGTCGCGCCTCGAAACCGGAGAACTCGAACTGGCCTAGCAACTCATTGCCTTCTGCCTGGCGATCTTCGCCCTGGAAGACCTTGATCTTCACCGACTGCTGATCGTCTTGATAGGTCGTGAAGGTGCGCGTCTGTTCGATCGGAACCGGCGTGTTCCGCTCGATGACGTTTTCCGCGAGTCCGCCGGCCACGCCGATCTTGAGCGACAGCGGGGTCACGTCGAGCAAGAAGGCATCGTCGTCGCTCGGCTCTTCTGCGACGAGCGAGGCTGCGTGAATGGCGGCGCCCATGGCGACGACTTCATCGGGGTCGACGTCGGTCTTCGGTTCCTGACCGAAGTAGGTCGAGACCGCATCGCGAATGATCCCAAGGCGCGTGGGTCCGCCGACCAGGATCACGCCTTCCAGGTCCCGCGTGGTCACGCCGGCCTGCTGCATCGCCTCGTCGCACACCTTGAAGGTGCGCAGGATCAGGTCGTTCACGAGTGCCGAGAACTCCTGGATCGTGACCGAGCGTTCGAGATGAAGGGGTTCGCCGGCTTCGTTCTTGGCGATGTCGGGAATGCGGACTTCGACCGTGTCCTCTTCCGAGAGGCCGCGCTTCGCGTTCTCGGCCGCCAGCTTCAACTTCTCGAATGCGTACATGTCGCTGCGGAGGTTGATGCCGTGCTGGCCCATGAATTCGTCGGCGAGCAGGTCGATCAAACGATCGTCGAAGTCATCTCCACCGAGGTAGGTGTCACCGCAGGTGGCGAGGACTTCGAAGACGTCGGTGCCGATCTCGAGGATCGAGATATCGAAGGTGCCGCCGCCGAGGTCGTAGATCGCGACCTTCTGGTTCAGGCCACGCCCGAAGCCGTAGGCGAGGGCGGCCGCGGTCGGCTCGTTCAGGAGGCGCAGCACGTCGAGGCCCGCGATGCGTCCGGCATCCTTGGTGGCCTGGCGCTGGTTGTCGTTGAAGTAGGCCGGCACCGTGATCACGGCCTTGGTGAGTTCGCCGCCGGCCGAGTTCTCGGCCACGTGCTTCATCTCTCGCAGGATCATGGCCGAGATCTCGGGAAGCGAGAATTCCTCGTCATCGATCACGATCCGCACGCCGTGTCCGGGGCCTTCGACGATGTCGTAGGAGCACACGGCCTGGGCCTTCTTGACTTCCTCCGAGAAGAAGTAGCGGCCGATCAGACGCTTCGCGGAGGCCACGGTCTGCTGTGGGTTGTGGATCAGGTTGGCCTTGGCCGAGTTCCCCACGAGGACGGAGCCGTCTTCGCGGAAGCTCACCACGCTGGCGGTGATATTCTCGCCATATCCGTTCGAGAGGACTTCCACGCTCTTGCCATCTGAGATGGCGACGCAGGAGTTGCTGGTCCCGAGATCGATGCCGACGGCGCGTTCGCCCATGGTTCCTCCACGCTCCCGTTGGGTGGGAACGCCTGATCCCGCCAGCCCCGTCAGGACGGGGAAGAAGCGGGCCTGCTTGCGTATCGGCGAACCCGCCGTCCTCCTGAGCCCGTTTCGCGCCTCGCGGCTGTGCGCTAACACGACCTCCAACTGCGGCCCAGGGCCCCCCGCGGTCGTCGATTCCGGGCCCGAGGGCTTCGCCTCGCCCTGCTCCCACAGGAGAAACCGCCGTGGCCGGACATTCGAAGTGGGCCAATATCAAGCACCGCAAGGGCGCGCAGGACGCGAAGCGGGGCAAGATCTTCACCAAGCTGATCCGCGAGATCGTGACGGCTGCGCGCCTTGCCGGCGGCGACCCGGACATGAACCCGCGCCTGCGATTGGTCATCGACAAATCGCGCTCCGCCAACATGCCGAAGGACACGATCGAACGCGCAATCGTGCGCGGCACTGGCGGCGGCGAAGAGGACAACTTCGAAGAGGTCGTCTACGAGGGCTACGGACCCGGCGGCACAGCGATTCTGGTCGAAGGGCTGACTGACAACCGAAATCGTACCGTCGGTGAAGTGCGCCACGCATTCAGCAAAGCCGGCGGCAACATGGGCGACCCGGGTTGTGTCTCCTACTTGTTCGAGCGTCTCGGCTTGATCGTGTTCGAGGCCGATGGCCTGGATGCCGACGCACTGATGGAGGCCGCGCTCGAAGCGGGTGCGGACGATGTTCGTGAGGCACCGGACGCCATCACGGTCGTGACGAATCAGACCGACTTCGAAGCGGTCAAGTGGGCACTCGATGAGGGTGGCTTCACGCCCAGCATGGCCGAGATCTCGATGGAGGCGTCGACCACTGTCTCCCTCGACGGCGCAGACGCCGAGAAGATGTTGAAGCTCGTCGATACGTTCGAGGATCTCGACGACGTTCAGGCCGTCCACGCCAACTTCGATATTCCCGACGAAATCCTGGAGCAGCTGGCCTAGGGCGCAGGTCCAACGCGCGTGCGGGTTTTCGCTTCCCTTTCGTGATCGCCGGGATCGGATAGTCTCCGTCCGTAGGGGGGACAGGTGAGGGTTCTCGGTATTGATCCGGGCTCGAGCGTTACCGGCTACGGCGTCGTCGACTGCGAGGGCTCATCGCTCCGCCATGTCGCGCACGGCACCGTACGGCCGCGCCGGACGGGGTCCGTGGCCGAGCGCCTCGCGGAGATCCACCGCGCGCTCGACGAAGTCGTGGCTTCACATGCCCCGGACGCCGCAGTGATCGAGCAGGTGTTCGTGCGTCCGTCGAATCCCAAGTCGGCCCTCGTTCTCGGCCAGGCGCGTGGCGTCGCATTGGCGGCGCTCGGCGCGCGCGGGCTGAACGTCGCCGAGGTGACCCCCCAGGAAGTGAAATCGGCCGTCGTTGGCATCGGAAATGCGTCGAAGGAGCAGGTGCAACAAATGGTGTGCCGGCTGTTGAGCCTGGCGAACGCGCCCGCACAAGACGCTGCAGATGCGCTGGCCGCCGCGATTTGTCGCGCGCACCAGGGACGCCTGGCAGATCTCCCGAAGCGAGGCGCATCCCGACGACCGAGCCCCCGAACCGGAAGCTGGGTCGTGAGGCGTGCCCGATGATCGCTCGGCTTGAGGGGATCTTGCTCGAACGCACGCCGACCCGTGTGCTGATCGACGTCGGTGGGGTCGGCTACGAAGCGTTGATTCCACTGTCGACTTTCGGCCAGCTCCCGGATGAGGGGAAGACGGTTGCGTTGCGGATTCATACGCATGTTCGAGAGGACGCGTTCCTGCTCTACGGCTTTGCGACGGCGCTCGAAAAGGCCGCGTTCGAGTTGTTGCTCCATGCGAGTCGGGTCGGACCGAAATTGGCGCAGACGGTCCTTTCCGGGATCGACGCGCCAGACCTCGTGCGTGCGATCCAGAAAGGCGACGTGGCGACACTGAAGGGGGTCACCGGAATCGGAGCGAAAACGGCGGAGCGCATGATCGTCGAGCTTCGGGACCGAGTCACCGAGTTGGTCTCCGTCGTCGAGCCGGGCGCGCGTGCGGCCGGGGTGCCCGTGGCGCCGCCCACCGATGGCCCGCGGGCACAGCTGATCGCGACGCTGCTCAATCTCCAGACGCAGCGGCCCAAGGCCGAGCGTGTGGTCGACGAGGTGTTGGCCGAACTCGGAGAAGGCGCGGAGATCGAAGCCCTGGTCCGCGCAGCCCTGAAGAGGCTGGCCTGATGAGCGAGCCCGAAGCGAGCGATCTGAGGTCCGGCGACGTGCTTCCCGAGGAGCGCAGTCTCGAGGACACACTGCGGCCCGGGAGCCTGGCCGAGATGATCGGGCAGGATCGTCTCCGCGAGAACCTCAGCGTCTTCGTCCAGGCTGCCCACGGTCGAGGCGAGTCCCTCGATCACCTGCTGTTCTACGGCCCGCCCGGCCTCGGCAAGACGTCGCTCGCTCGCATCGTCGCGAACGAGATGTCGGCCCAGTTTCGCGCGACCAGCGGGCCCGTCCTCGAGCGCGCGGGCGACCTCGCCGCATTGCTCTCGAACCTCGAGGCTGGGGATGTGCTCTTCATCGACGAAATCCACCGGCTGTCGCCCGTGGTCGAGGAGATCCTGTATCCGGCGATGGAGGACTTCCAGCTCGACCTGATGGTGGGACAGGGGCCATCGGCTCGGTCGATCCGCATCGACTTGCCGCGCTTCACCCTGGTGGGCGCGACGACGCGCGCCGGGCTGCTGACTTCACCGCTGCGGGATCGCTTCGGGTGGTCGGCGAGGCTCGACTACTACCCGCCGGCGGACCTCGTCGGCGTATTGATGCGTTCGGCGCGATTGCTCGGGACGCCGCTCGACGAGAAGGCCGCTAGCGAGATCGCACGGCGGGCGCGGGGGACCCCCCGGATCGCCAACCGTCTGTTGCGCCGTGTCCGCGATTTCGCGGATGTGAAGACCGGCCCCGACTCGCCGATCGATGCCGATATCGCCCGCTACGGCCTCGAGCGCCTCGACGTCGATGAGGCCGGCTTCGACAAACTCGATCGCCTGCTGTTGGGCACGCTGATCGGGAAGTTCCAGGGCGGTCCCGTTGGTCTCGAAACGCTCGCGGCTGCGCTGGGCGAGGACAAGGGCACCCTCGAGGATCTGGTCGAGCCGTTCTTGATCCAGGGCGGGTACCTCGATCGGACGCCCCGGGGGCGGGTCGCGACCGCGCGTGCATTCGAGCACTTCGGCCTCACACCGGGCCAACCGCCCAAGCCGGGCCAGGGCGACCTCTTCTAGTCACGGCCGCGGGTGTTGCGAGCGCAATTGCCCCCAGGGGATCCCTCGTGAGCGCACCCACGGGTGTCGTTTTCGCGGCTTGCGAAGCTCATCCCACTCCCTCGGTCGGCCGATAGAGACGGGGTCGCGGTGGACGCCCCACGGCGTTGCCCTTCCAGGAGTCACTCGAAGCATGGTCCGCTGGCTTGCGATGATCATGGCCATCCCCTGCCTGTCCATTGGCGGGTTCGGTCTCGCGAAGGAGTTCGCGAAGGACGCTGCAATCGTGGCGCCGATGGAACGCCTTGCGCGGATGATCCTCTCCTGGATCTGGCTGGACGGGAAGATGGAAGAGATGACGGCCCTGGTGCCGTCGGCCATTGGCGTTGGCGCCGGTCTGCTCTTCGTTGGTTATGCGATGTGGCCCCGAGGCGGCGGCATGGCCAACGTCGAGAAGAATCTCGAGGCGATGGACAAGGAACGCGCGCGTGCCGACAAGCAGACGGCGCACGAATCCGAAACGGCCACCAATGTCCCTGACCGGATCCGACGGAAGGCTGAGAAGCGCGCCGCCCAGATGGCCAAGAAGGGTCACGTCGCGGACGCGGCTGAACTCTGCCAGGAAAGCGGGTTGCCGGACGCCGCCGTCAAATACCATGTGCAGGCCGGTGACATCGTTGCGGCCGCCGAGGTTCGTCAGGACCAGAATCGCTTCGAAGAAGCCGCCGAACTGTACTTGCAGGCGCAGCAGTACGACTCGGCGGCCTCGCTCTATGCCGCGCGAAACGAATACGAGAAGGCGGGCGATTGCTATCGCAAGGGCGGCCGGATGAGCGTCGCCGCGGAGATGTACGAGAAGGCATCGCGCCATCTCCTCGCCGGCGAATGCTTCATGCGCTGCGAGTTCTATCGGCACGCCGCCGAGTCCTTCCTCAAGGTCCAGGACTGGGATCGCGCGGCAAAGGCTCTCGAGAAGGCGATCTCCGAAGAAGCGCAATCCGGCGTCGGCGATGGGCCGGCGGCCGTGGAACTGAAGAAGTTGGTCGTCCAGGCCGGCCGTCTATACGACCAGGGCGGCAACTTCGAGAAGGCCGCCCAGGTGCTGGAGGCGGGCGAGTGCTGGGAGGAAGCCGGCGAGATTGCCATGCGCAACGAAATGCATGAGCGAGCGGCCCAGTACTACCAGAACGCGAACAATATTCCGGGCGCCGCTGAGGCGCTTCGCGCCATGGGTGAGGAGCAAGCGGCCGCCCAGTTGCTAGGCGAGTTCCACCGCGAACAGGGTGCCAGCGAAGAAGCTGCCGAGCTGCTCGTGCAGGCTGGGGACTTCTCGTCGGCGGGGGATCTCTACAGGGTTCTCGAGGACTACAGCCAGGCCGGTGAGTGCTACGAGCGGGGAGGGGATGCGGCCCAGGCGGCCGAGATGTTCCGCCTCAATACGAACTGGGCGCGTGCGGTCTCGAACTACGAGCGGATCGGGAATTATCAAGAAGCGGCTGATTGTGCCGCCGAGATGGACGACCCGGCGAAGCAGGCGGAGTTGTTGACCAAGGGAGGGTCGTGGCTTGCCGCCGGCCGCGTCTGGCTCAAGGTCAAGAACCACGACGAAGCCATCAAGGTCCTTCAGCAAGCGCCGCCCGAGCACGCGGACTTTCGGAAGGCTTCCGCCATTCTTGGCGAAATCTTCCGCGCGAAGGGCCAGCATTCGCTGGCGAAGAAGAAGCTCCTGCAGGCGATTGGCGAGAGCGAACTCGATGGCAACAGCATCGATCTCTACTACAAGCTGGCCACTGTCTGTGAGGCTTCTGGCGAGGCGCGCCAGGCCGTCGAGATCTACGAGCGAATCCTGACGGCCGACTATCACTACAAAGACGTCGAGGACCGACTCGAAGTCACTCGCTCCCTCGCTGCGGCCCAGCCCGACGTCGCGGGCCAGTCGACGGGGTCGATGCAGGGTTCCGGGACGTCGTCCGGGCGTCCGGGTCGCTACCAGATCCAGGGCGAACTTGGCCGGGGCGGAATGGGCATCGTCTACAAGGCGCAGGACAGCGTGCTCGATCGCACGGTTGCGCTGAAGGTGCTTCCGGATGCCCTGCGCGACAGTCCGGTCGCACTCAAGAATTTCCTGCGTGAAGCGAAGGCGGCCGCCAGTCTCAACCATCCGAACATCGTCACCGTCTACGATGCGGGCGAACAAGACGGCCGTTACTACATCGCGATGGAGTACGTCGACGGAACCACGCTCAAGGACATCGTCCGGAAGCGCGGAGCGATCGCGGCCAAGGGCGTGGTGCACGTGTTGATGCAGATGTGCGAGGCGCTCCAGGTCGCGCATTCCCAGAACGTCGTGCACCGCGACGTCAAGACGGCGAACACGATGTGGACGCGTGACAAGAAGGCCAAGATCATGGACTTCGGCCTCGCCAAGGTCGTCGAGGAGGTTCGGAACCACACGACCCTGGTTTCCGGAACGCCCTACTACATGAGCCCCGAACAGACGCTGGGCAAGAACGTCGACCACCGGACCGACATCTACAGCCTCGGCGTCACGATCTTCGAACTGGCGACGGGCACGCTTCCATTCAAGGAAGGCAATGTGCCCTACCACCATGTGCACACGGCGCCGCCGGATCCGCGAGATCTGAACGCCGACGTGCCTCCGGTTCTGGCCGACGCCATCAACGCGTGTCTCCAGAAAGACCCCGCCGCCCGGCCCCAGCAGCCGCGCGATATCGCGGCAATGGTTCGGCAGGGGCTTCAGTAGCGAGCCCTGGTGGCTGGCTCGTCCGGGCCGCCGCACCCCCGTGAGTTGGCTCCTCGGGAGTAGCGCGCTGCGTCGTCCAGCGAGGGCGAGGCGGGTCCTTCGGCGCGCCTCGAATGCGAGTCTCCGCGTGACGATCGCGTCACAGTCGTAACCCAAATGTCACTGGTTTCGGGGGGTCGTCCGGCGGGATTGCCGGTGCACGACGCGGAATGTGAGCCGCATCACGCCAAGTACCTGAATTCCCGCAGGTTCTACGCAGCGCGGCAATGACTCGAATGAGCCGGACTTGGCATGGCGATTGCTTTGGTATTCGTTCGATTCGGGAGAGTGTTTCCGCGGGGGTGCGGACTCTCACCCGACCACGAGGCCTGACCGGCCACGTGCTGAGGGGGGAATGCCCCGGTACGTGACCCGGCAGAGGGGCCGACAGGGAGATGGCTTTGAGCCAGCGAACGATCGCAGAGAAGATTTCATGCACCGGGATTGGCCTTCATTCTGGTGCGCCCGTGCAGCTGACGCTTCACCCGGCTCGCGCCGGAACTGGCGTGACATTCGTGCGGACGGACCTCGCCCACCCGGTCGAGATCCCGGCGCGCCACGACGCCGTGACGTCGACCAATCTGGCCACCACCGTGGGCCGCGGCGACGCCACCATCGGCACCGTTGAACACCTGCTCTCCGCGCTCTTTGCGCTCGGTATCGACAACGTACGGATCGAAGTAGATGGTCCCGAGATCCCTGTCATGGACGGCAGCGCGGGTCCCTTCGTCTACCTGATTCGTACGGCTGGACGGTTCGACCAGCGCTCTGAGCGCAGGACCTTGCGGATCACCCAGCCGCTCGAGATTCGCGACGGGGACCGCCACATCTGCATCGAACCCGGTGAGGGTTTCAGCGTCGACTACGCCGTCGACTTCTCCCATCCGGCGATCGGTCGGCAGGAGCTGAATGGCTTCGTCCTCAATGACGTGAACTACGAACGCGAACTGGCTCGGGCTCGGACCTTCGGGTTCCTGCGTGACGTCGAGGCGCTCTGGCGAGCGGGCCTGGCACAGGGCGGCAACCTGACGAACACGGTCGTCATGGACGACGAGCGCGTTCTGAATGAAGCCGGCCTTCGCTGGAGCGATGAGTTCGTGCGCCACAAGGTGCTCGACCTCGTTGGCGACCTGGCGCTACTGGGCATGCCCATTCACGGTCACGTGACCGCGTGCCGTGCTGGCCACGCCCTGCATCAGGCGTTGGTCCAGAAGATCCTGGCGACGCCCGAAGCGTGGGTGGTCGAAGGACTGCTGGCACCGATTCCGGACACGGCCGAAGGCCTGACGTCGCCGATCGCGATCCCGGCCTGAGCCGGCTTCTCGCCTAACCTCGCTCGAGTGCGCGCGCCAGCGCTGATGTTGCCACGGCGTCGGTGAACTCGATCCCCATACCGGGTGCGCGGGACAGGGTGCCTTGCTCCGAGCGCTGGCACCATACGACACGGGCCTCGATCTCGTGGACGCCGCCTTCGTCCGGAAGCCGGAATCGGACCTTCAGTTGCTGCCCAGACGGAAGCGGCGATTCGGTCTCGATGAACATGCCGCCGGCACCCAGGGTCGTTGCGTACTCGCAATGGACTTCGCCCTCGGTCTGGTAGTCCACCAGGACCCGAACGGTGCGACGTCGGAAACGACGCTTCGGCGGCGTCTTCTTTCGGAGTTCGCTCATCGGATTCGCCTCCCGGGCTGCGCCTAGATTGCCTGCAACCAGGTGCGGGTCACCTGCTGCAACAACGCGCGGGTTTCGGGGTGCGCCGTCACGCGTTCGCGGATGTCGGACTCGGGTTGGATGGCCTGGCCGGCTTCGGGGTCGTCATCGGCCAGCCACGCAACGAACGCCGTGCGGAGTTCCGCGTCGCCTTCGTCCAGCGCGACCGCGGTCGCGAGTGCACGCAGGTCGGCTCGCCAGGCGTCGAAGTCCATGGCGGCCACTTCCTCGGCCGTGACAGAACCGAGCGCCCTCCGGATGCGCTTGCGCGCCCGTCGCGTGAGCGACTCCGACAGCGCGTTGAGCAGGTGACCGTCTCCTGTCAGGGTTTCCGCCTCGTGGGCGATCTGCGCGGTCAGGGTCAAGACGCTGGCCACTTCTTCAGTGGCCAGGGGGACCAACGCGCCTGCTGACAGGGCCCCTTCGGCGGCGGTGATTCGTGCACGGAAACGAGCGAGCGGATCGGCTGCATCGCCTGGTGCCACGGGGGACGCGCCGACGCCCATTGCCTCGGCAATCTCGGCGGCGACTTCGATTGCCACGCGGCGTACCGCCTCCGACCGTTCGTCGGCCAAGGCAGGCCGCGCAGAAGTGGCTTGCGGGGGTCGTCCGGGCGCTTCGATTCGCTCATCCGGCGTTGCGACACCCAGCGCGCGCAGGATCGAGAGACCCGACGAAACGGCCGCCGGTCGATTACGCCCACGGGCGACGCGCAGCAGTCCGCGTAGCGACGCCAATCGGGTCGGGTGGGCATACAGCAGGTGTTGATGCCGCTCGACGGCCTCGTCCCAGCATTCGCTGCGGTGGATCAGGAGGTCGGCCAGGGCTTCTTGTGCTTCCGAAAGATCGGGATCCGAGTCCAACGCGTCCCGGTAGACGCGAATCGCGCCCTCGAGATCTTCGAGAGGGCCCGCGAGAAGGCGGCCGAGCTGATGCTGCGCCGGTGCGACAAGTCGCGATGCATCCACAGGGGCCCGTTCAATGAAGTTCGCCAGGACGTCTGCGGCGCCGCGCCATTCGCCCAACCCACGCTTCAGACGGGCGGCCGAGAGAGCGCCGTCGGCGCAGCGTGGATCGGACTCACATGCGGTCTGGAAGGCCTGTGCGGCCTCGCTGGCGTCGCCGCGTTGCTCGAGGGCCCGCCCGCGCAGCAACGAGAGCCTTGCCCGCGTTCCAGCATCCATCTCCTGATCGAGGGCTCGCGCAGTGGTTTCGACCAGTTCGGCGATGCGACCTTGGGACCACTGGAGCTGGGAGAGCAGCAACCAGCCGGTGATGGTCGTCGGCGAGGTGTTGACGACCTCCGCGAGCAAGCCCTCGGCCGCCGCGTCACCTTCGCCGTGCGGCTTCCCGAGTTCGAGCTCGGCGGCCTGCAACAGACGAGCGGCACGGTCCTCGGCGTCCTCGGTGCGCGCGGCCCATGCCTGCAATGCGTCGATCGCTTCGTCCCGTCGATCGGTTCGGACCAGTGCGCGCGTCAGTCCCGCGTGCGCTTCGTCACGGCCGGCATCGAGTTCGAGTGCCTCGCGGAAATGTGCGAGTGCGTCGTCCGTTCGGTCCGCTGCTTCTTCGGCCTCGGCCAACAATGACAGGTGCACGGCGCGGTCTGCGTCCGGGAACTCCTGCTCCAGGCAGCGCGTGAGTACGCGGCGCGCTCCTTCGCCGTCGCCGAGTTGTGACAAGGTTCGACCCATTGCGGCGAGAGCTTCTGCGTGGTCGGGTGCCACCGAGAGGGCGGTCTCGAGGAGTCTTGCGGCCGATGCCGGGTCTTCCAGGTTTTCGGCCGCGCGAGCGCCCGCGAGCGCAGTCTCGAGACGAAGCGCGTCGGTGAGGTCGGCATGACCCGGAAGTTCGAACGTCCGGTGGGCGGACGACTGTGCGTCGCCCAGGCGACCGAGCCGTCCGCTGGCCAGCGCGAGTTCCGCGTGCGCGGCCGCGAGCGCAGGGTCGGACTCGACGGCGGCCGTCAGGAGGTCTGCGCGGCGTTCGTCGCGCTCTGCGGGTAGCAACAAGGCTGCGGACAAGCGCCGCTCTGCGGCCGCTCCGCCATTCATGCACTCGGCGGCTCGTTCGAGGGACTCAGCGGCCGCTTCCCGGTCACCGAGCTTCTCGCATAGCGTCGCACGCAGGTCCCAGCCCGCCGCGTCGCGAGCGTCCCTTTCCGTCGCGCGTTCTGCGCGGGCCCTCGCATCTTGGAGTCGCCCGAGTCCCTGGAGGACATGGGCAAGACGTACGTGGTCGCGCGCCTGTGCGGGTGAGTCCGTGGCGTCGAGCCATGTCCCGTAGACATCCGCGAAGCGAACGTCGTCGCCTGTCGTGGCGTAGAGCTCGGCCCACTCGAGCTGGCGCGGAAGCTGCAGCGCCTGGCTCTCGGCAGCGGCTTCGTACGCCCGAAGGGCGCGCCCCGGGTCGTCCAGGGAGTCGCGGGCGAGTTCTCCCGCGCGTAGCCAGACGTCGTGTCGGCGAGCAGGATCTCGATCGCCGAGTACGCTGACCTCGCTCTCGTAGAGGTCACAGGCTCCCCGCCAGTCCTCCATGGTTTCGAACAGGCCCTGGAGCGATCGCAGCGCCTTCAGGTCTTCCGGGTCCGCTTCGAGCGCGGCGGCGAATGCTCGGCTCGCGCGCGGCGTTTCGTCGAGGCGGTGCCACGCGACAGTGCCGAGCTGGCGGAGCAGCGGGCTTCGCTGGGAGGCGGGCGCTTCAGGGCACAACTCCAGTTCGCGTTCGAGCGTCTCCGCGACGAGATCACCACGGCCTAGCAATTCCGCCGCCGTTCGAAGGCCGCGAAGTGCAGCGATGTCATCCGGGCGACATCCGAGCGTTTCCTGGTAGGCGACGAGTGCGGACGCCGGTCGATGGAGACGCTCATGCCTGAGGCGGGCCAGTTCGAGCCACTCGTCGGCAGTGCCCTGCGGCTCGCGAGCCAGGCGCTCGGTCAAGCGCTGCTCGAGTTCGACGACATCGTCCGCGCGACGCAACAAGGTCAGCAGCCGGGCTTCCGTTTCACGCTGTCGGTCGGTCGCCAGTGTCATGGTGGCGAGCCGGCGAAGGTGCGGGAGCGCAGCGTCCCAGGCCCCCAGGTCGTCCATATAGGTTCGCGCGAGCGCGAGGCCCAGGGACTGTCGTCGTTCTTCGAAGACCGGTTCGTCGGCATCGAGCGAGTCGAGTTCGGCCTCGGCGGTGCGTGCCCAAAGGTCCTGGCGTCCGGCGTGTCCGAGTGCATCCGCGAGTTCGCGAAGCAGGTCGACGCGATCGGCTCCGCCCGCATGGGGGAGGGCCTGCCAAAGGTTGTCGGCGCGAGCAGAGCCCTCGCCGAGTTCCCCATTCAGGGCAGCGGCGTGTCGGAGCAAGGGGAGGATGTCGCCATCCCGCGCGCCGCAGAGTCGCGCCTCGATGATCTCGAGACGTTGCCGCGGACGACCGAGCGTCTCGTAGAGTGCATCGAGGGCTTCGAGCACGGGCGCTGACTGCGGGTCGGTCGCGCGCGCGGTCTCGAGCGCGGCAGCGGCACGTGCAGGCGATTCACACTCGGTTTCGAGGCGATGTGCGCGCTCGATCTGGAGGGTCACCCGCTGCTCGGACGAGATGTCCAATGCGAGTTCGGCCTCGATCGTGGCCAGGAGAGGAAGCGTGCGGCCCGCAACACGGTGCGTCGAGCCGATCTCGCGAAGGATCGACGCATCATCGGGTGCCAGCGCTCGCAAGCGCTCCCACCACGGGAGTGCGGCTTCGGCACCGAGGCGTTCGTGCGCGAACGCAGCTGCATCGCGGAGCAATGCTTCGCGGGTCTCGGATTGGTCTGCATGCGTGGCGCCCCATTGGCGTTCCATGCACGCGAGTACGCCGGCCGCATCGCCGGTGGCATTGCGCTGAGCGCGCAGCCCCATGATTGCGTCGAGGTCTCCCGGGATCGCATCGAGCGCAGCGGTGTAGGCTTCCGCCGCTTCGTCGTGTTGGCCGAGTTCGGCCAACAGATCGCCGCGTCGGCTGAGTAGTGCGGCACGCTCCTTCGGTCCACGCGCACGGTCGGATGCCGTCAGCAGTAGTGCGGCTTCTTCTTCCTTGGCCCCCGAACGGGCCGCCAGGGCGATCGCCCGCTCTCGTGCCTCGGATTCTCTCGGGTCGACGTCGAGCACGCGTCGCAAGTGGGTCAGAGCGTCGCGCGGGCGATCGAGCGCGTCGGCGCATAGCGTGGCGAGTTCGAGGCGAAGCGGGACTTCGGCGATTCCGCCGACCCGTCCGAGCTCGGCCTCGAGCAAGAAGGCCAGGGCCGCTGCATCGCCTTGTCGGCGCAAGACCTGGCGGAGTGCAGTTTCGATCTCCCGATCGTCGGGTCGTTCGGCAAGCGCCTGACGGAACGCGTTGGCAGCGCCTTCGTCGTCACCGGATCGAATCAGCGCGTCGCCGATTCGCATGTGCCAGCCACCGCGTTCGGCAGGGAGCTCAGAGGCTTGTGCCGCGCGCCGCGCGAGTTCGACGAGTTCCTGTTCGCGGCCTTCGCGCTGAAGCCAATCTGCCATCGGCTCGGCGACGATGGCAATCGCATCGTCGCGCGCTGCGGCGGGTTCGAGCGTCTGGATCGCGGCTTCGCGGTTCGAGAGCGGCCCAGCTTGCAGGGCCGAGATCCGCAGTCGAAGGGCCGTCTCGGTCGCGAGGTCGTCGCCAACCTGGGTGAGTCGGTCCTGCAGCAGGTCGACCAGTTCGCCGTGGCGGCCCTCACCGTCCAGGAGGTCGCTGAGGAAGGCCACCGACTCGGTGGCGCCGGGCTCGAGGTCGAGAAGCTTCCAGTGGTGTGTTTCTGCGCGCTCGCGTTGCTCGAGCCGTTCATGAAGCACCGCGGCTTCGCCGTGCAACACGCGCGCACGGGTCGGGTCCGGGATCGTCTGCAGTTCGTGCTCGAGGGTGCGGACGAGGTCCTCGGGACGATCGAGTTCTCGGTAGAGAGCGGCCACTGCCTGCAAGCAGCCGAGGCTCCCCGGCTCAGTCTCGAGCGCCGATTCGTAGTGTTCAGCCGCCCGCGCGGGGTCCTGCAGGCGATCGCGGCAGAGTGCGGCGAGTTCCCGATGCACCGATCCGTCGTCGCCTTGTCCGAGACCGAGCGCGACCCGCTCGTAGACGGAGGGCCAGTCACCTTCACGCTCCAGGAGCGCGCGGAGGCGGCGCTCCGCATCAGCCGCAGACGGCGAGCCGCCGTCGGCCAGTTCGGTCAGGACCGTGCGTGCACGAGGAAGTTGCTGGAGCCGTTCTTCGAGGAGTGTGGCTCGCTCGAGTTCGACCATGGCGCGCTCGGCGGAGTCTTCCTCGGACTGGGCGATCTCTTCGAGCAGGGCGACCAGTCGCTCGTCGTCTCCGAGCCGTCGCAACGCGCGTTCGAGTCCGCGAACGGCGCGATCCGAGTCGGGCGATCCTTCGCGCGCCAATGTAAAGAGTTCAGCGGCCTCCGGCGCACTGTCGAGGTGGTCGAGCATGATCTCGGCGCGTTGCATCTCGATGGCGAAAGCGCGGGGGTCCAACGGGTCGAGCCGGCGGCGCTTTTCGTCAAGCCGCTGGCACAGTTCATCGTGACGGCCCAGGGTCGCCAGGAGGTCGAGGACCCGATCTTCGGCCTCGTCGGGGGCGTGTCCGGTCGCGAGCGCGGCTTCGAGGACATTGCACGCGTCGCCGGGTTGGCCGAGTTCATCCGCCAGTAGCACCCCGACTTCAAACAGGACCTCGCCGGCTTCTTCGGCTTCGACGAGTTCTGCCAGGTGTCGCTTGTTCTCCACCTGGTCGGCGATTCGGTCGGTCGAGGCCAACAGTGCGTCCACGGCGCGAACGGACTCGAGGTCCTGCGGGTCGACGGCAAGGGCCCGATGATAGGCGTCGAGTGCGCGGTCCCGTTGACCCAGATCGGAGAGGAGGGTGCCAAGGCGACGTCGATTCTCGCCGCGCTCCCCGGCATCGAGCATCGGGTCGAGGTGTTCAAGCGATGCGACGAGTGCCGCGGTATTGCCTTCGGCCTCCTGCAGCCGCGTGAGTTGCTCCAGGATTTCACGATCCTCGGGCATCGCTGCGTGGAGCCGTGCGACCCAGTGGGCCGCGCGCGCGACATTGTCCTGTGCCTCGTGGATTCGTGCGAGTTCTCCGATCAGGAACGAGAGCCGCGCACGGTCCGACGTGACTTCGGCTTCGCGTTCGAATGCGACCAGGATGGCGTCGTCGTCGCCAGTCGCGAGGGCGATTCGTTCGAGCCCCTGTTGCGCGCGTGTGTCCTCCGGATCGATATCGAGCGCTTGCTCGAACGCGGTGCGGGCGGAGTCCGGATCGTCGAAGCGATCGAAATGCAGCTCGCCCAGGGTCGAGGCCCAGGCCGCCGTACGGGCCGGCTCGTCGCCGCCGCATTCGACAGCGCGTTCGAGCAGTTCCCGAAGCGCGCCAAAGTTCTCCTGCTTGCGATGGAGGCGCTCGAGTGCGCCGACGGCATCGGCTTGTGCGGGATCGATGGCCGTCGCATGTTGATAGGCGACAGCGCTCGCCTCGGCGTCACCGGTGCGCGTTTCATGGACGCGACCCAAACGGACCCAGAGTGCGGCTTGTTCGTCCGAACCTTCCGGGGTCTGCTCGAGGTTTTCCTCGATCAGCGTGACAAGCTCGACCTCTCGACCCGAGCGTTCGAGGAGCTGTGCGAGTTCGTCGAAGACGCCCTGGCTCGAGGCTTCCTTCGAGGTCACGCGCTTCAGCTGAGAGATCGCGAATTCGTCATCTCCCTGGTCGGTCGCGAGTTGGGCACTTTCGCGGAGCACGTCGACGGGTGCTGCTTCATCGGCCAGCTCCGAGGCCTTTCGCAGGTGGACCGCCAGCGCGTCGTGGTTTCCGCTCAGGCGTTCGACGTCGGCCAGATAGAGGTGAACGACCGGATCTTCCGGGAAGAGATGAAGTGCGCGTTGGAACCAGTGGCGCGCTTCCTGCGGGTTTCGGAGCTGTTCGAGCTGTACGCGACCCGCGTCATGAGCGATCGCGAGGCGGTCCAGCATGTTGTCCGTGAGGTCGTAGCGACGTTCCTGGAGGTCCGCGTAGAGCGCCCAGTTCTCGGCCCGGAGTGCATCTTCGGCGACGGCCTCGAGCGCCTCCGGGTGACGCGGGTCGTCAGTGAGCGCACGTCGGAAAAGATCCGCGATGCGTTGCGCGTCGTTGCTGCGCTTGCGCTCCAGGCGCGCCAGGTGAGCCCAGACCGGCGCGCGTTCGGTGCCGCGGATCTGGTCGGTCGCGTGTTCGAGGGCGGTGATGGCCTCTGCGGGGTGCCCCTGGGCTTCGTGACTGCGCGCAATTCCGAGCAGCGCCGGCACGTGCCCGGCGTCGGCTTCGAGCGCGCGGTTGAAGAGGACGGCCGCCTGTTCGGCGTCGCCCATCCGATCGAGCCAGACGACACCGAGTTCGGTGTGGAACGCCGCCTGTTCGTAATTTCGCATTGGCAGCGTCGCTTCATGCTCCGCCACCTGGAGGACGAGGTCCCATTGTTCTCGTTGAGCATGGATCTGTCGTGACTGGGAGAACGCGCTTCGCAGCGTCGGGTCGAGGCGACCGGCTTCCTGGTAGCGGGCGAGGGCGTTGTCCGTTTGGCCCAGGCGCTCCTCGAGGACCTGGGCGAGTCGGAACACCAGGCGCGCGCGGGGAACGGCGCGGGACTTCGCGTCGAGGTCTGGCGCTTCGAGTCGGCGTTGGTAGAGCGCGACCAGCTCCGCCCACTCGCCTGCAACGAAGTGACGCTCTTCGAGCGCTTCGAAGGCGACCGCATCGCTCGGGTCCCCTTCAAAGCGTTGCAGAAGTGCTTGTTGGCTCGCGTTCACGGCCGATCTCCCCTCGGGGATCGCGCACCGGCAGATAGGTGGCGCATCCGAGGGTCCCATCGGCGGAACCGGCAACTTGCTTGACCGGTTTCAGTTGCCAGGGCGCCGCGTTTTGAATAGGTTTCTCGCGGGTTTACGGGGGAGCCATGCCGACCGACCCGCAGCACCCGCTACCCGAGGCCGAGCGACGCCGCAGGCGCCGTGATTGGGGTCTCGCCGGTGGCGGCGCACTCATGCTGCTCGCGGCCTTCTGGGTCGAGCAGCGCATCACCAGCCTTCCCGACGCGCTGCCGTTCGCCGACAGCGTGCTTTTCCTGCTCGTGAACGTGAGCAGCGTCGTGCTGATCGTGCTGCTCGTCTATTTGATCGGGCGCCAGTTCGTGAAGCTGGTCTTCGAACGTCGCCGCGGCGTGTTGGGTTCTCACCTCAACTTGAAGTTCGTGGTGGCCCTGTTCCTCGTTGCGACGGTTCCCACGCTCGCGCTGTTCACGATTTCGTCGTCGTTCATCCAGGGCTCATTCGAGTCCTGGTTCACGTTGCAGATGGACCGCGCCGTCGAGCAGAGCCGCGAGGTCGCGGATGCCTATTACCAGGCACAGGCCAGCAACGCGCTGCACTTCGGCGAGCAGATCGCCGAGCAGATCACCGACGGTCGAATGCTGCGGGAAGACAATCGCGACACGCTCAAGGCCTTCATCCAGGCACGGCAACGCGAGTACAACCTTGGCGTCGTGCAGGTCTTTCCGTTCGCCGAAGCCGAGCCGCTGGCGACACTGATCAATCCCGAGATTCCATCGGCCGCATTCGTGCAGCGCGACAGTGCGATCGTGGCTTCAGCATTCGACGGTGAACGAGTCTCCGTCGTCGAGAGCACCGGGACCGAGATCGGCGACATCATCCGCGGAGCGGTCCCGATCTTCTCGGCAGACCCTGGACGGCCGGCTGAAGTGGTGGGTGCGTTGGTCGTCAACCACCTCGTGCCACATCCCCTGGTGCAACGCGTCACCAACATCCGCGCGGCGCGAGACGAGTACAGCTTCTTCAAATCGCTCTCGGGCGAAATTGCGGGCGTCTACCAACTGGTACTGCTGCTGTTTTCGCTCGTCTTCATGCTGCTGGCCATCTGGTGGGGCCTGCGCATGGCCCGAGGCATTACCGGACCGATCAACGCACTGGCAGAGGGAACCCAACGCGTCGCGCGCGGCGACCTGGATGTGCTGATCGAGGAGAACTCCAACGACGAGATCGGCATCCTGGTGCACTCGTTCAACCAGATGACGCAGGACCTTCGCGAGGCGCTCACGGGCCTCGAAGAGTCGAATAACGAACTCGAACAGCGCCGCCGCTACATGGAGATCGTGCTTCGTAACGTCGACGCCGGCGTTGCCTCGATCGATGCGGACGGGCGCGTGGGCACCATCAACCCCTCTGCGCTGCGGCTCCTGGGGATCGCGCCGGGCACGCCGATCGTCGGAAGCAAGCTGGAGGAGGTGCTCGAATCCGCCGAGCTCCTCGACGTTCTCCGCGAGCTGGGTAGCCAGATGCGCGCAGGTGTGCGGGAAAGTGTGCGTCAGCAGGTCTTGCTTCAGCGCGGCGATGAAACGCTGACCCTGGTCATTACGTTGTCCCTGCTTCAGGACGAAGAGGGGCGCGGTCTCGGTTCGGTCATCGTGTTCGACGACTACACGCAGGAAGTTCGCGCGCAGCGCATGGCGGCGTGGCGAGAAGTGGCGCGACGCATCGCGCACGAGATCAAGAACCCGCTCACACCGATTCAGCTCTCGGCCCAGCGGATCCGTCGTCGCTTCCGCGGGAAGATCGCAGACGGCGAGGATGCCCAGGTGTTCGACGAAGCCGTCGACACGATTACGAGCCACGTCGAGGGTCTGAAAGTCCTCGTCAACGAGTTCTCACAATTCGCGCGTCTGCCCGCGGCGAACCCGAAGCCCGACGATTTGAACCAACTCGTCCAGGAAGCCGTCACCAGCTACCAGGGCACCGAGGGTGTGGTCTTCGAGGCCGATGTCGATGCAACGCTTCCTCCGGTCGAGTTCGACCGGGAACAGCTCCGCCGGGTGCTCACGAACCTGCTCGACAACGCGGCGGCAGCCTGCACCGCCGGAAATGGCAGCCGCGTGATGGTGCGAACGCTCCACGAGGCGCCGCTCCAAACCGCCCGCATCGAGGTGATCGACGACGGTGCGGGGATTCCCGAAGCCGAGCGTCGACGGATCTTCGAACCGTATTACTCCACCAAGCCGCATGGGACGGGCCTTGGGCTGGCCATTGTCTCGCGCATCGTGGCCGATCATCACGGCTACATCCGCGTTCATCCGAACCGACCACAGGGCACGCGCTTCATCATCGAAATGCCCGTTCGTGCAACCTAGGCCGACTCGTTGCGGCGGCATTGCTAGCTTGTCGACGTGAGTCGCATCCTGATCGTCGACGATGAGGCCGGTATCCGCCGGTCGCTCGCCGGCCTGTTGTCCGATGAAGCCTTCGTTCCGATGGAAGCCGCCGACGGCGAGAAGGCGCTGGCCGCTCTTCGTGAAGCGGGCGCGGACCTTGTTCTTCTCGATATCGCGATGCCGGGCCGTGACGGCCTCGAGATCCTCGAGGAGATGCGCCAGAGCTGGCCCGACCTGCCGGTCGTGATGATGAGCGGCCACGGCACCATCGAGACTGCGGTGCGCGCGACCCAACTCGGCGCATTCGACTTCATCGAGAAGCCGCTCTCGTTCGAGAAGCTGCTGCTGACGATTCGCCACGCGCTCGACGCTGCGCGTCTGGCCGAAGAGAATCGGGCCCTTCGGGCAGAGTCGATCCGGGCCAGCGAGATCCTGGGCGGCTCGGCCGTGATGGCCAAGTTGAAGGAGCAGATCGATCTCGCAGCACCGACCAACGGTTGGGTCCTCATCACGGGCGAGAACGGAACCGGCAAGGAGATGGTGGCCAAGCAGCTCCATGTGCGGAGCAAGCGCGGCGATGCGCCCTTCGTCGAGGTCAATTGCGCGGCGATTCCGGAGGAGTTGATCGAGAGCGAGTTGTTCGGACACGAGAAGGGTGCGTTCACCGGCGCGATCGCGCGGAAGGTCGGAAAGTTCGAACTCGCACACGGAGGAACGATCTTTCTCGACGAGATCGCCGACATGAGTCTCCGGACCCAGGCCAAGATCCTGCGCATCCTGCAGGAGCACAAATTCGAACGCGTCGGTGGGACCGAGTCTCTTGACGTCGACGTCCGTGTGTTCGCGGCGACGAACAAGAGCCTCGAAAAGGAGATCCAGGCCGGAAACTTCCGCGAGGACCTCTACTACCGGCTGAATGTCATCCCGTTCCACGTGCCCGCGCTGCGAGAACGACGCGAAGACATTCCGGCGCTCGTCGGTGCCTTCGTCGAAGAGTTCTGCGCCGAGTCCGCCGTGAAGCCCAAGGCGGTGACGGCCAAGTCGATGCAGCTGCTCCAGGCCTACGCCTGGCCCGGAAACGTCCGAGAGCTGCGCAACCTGATGGAGCGGCTCGTCCTGATGACCCCGAGCACCAAGCTGGGCGTCGAAGACCTGCCCGAAGAGATCCGTTCCGGCGTCCAACCGAACGAACTCGAAGGCGCGAGCCTGGATGAGGCACGCAAGGAGTTCGAGCGGCGCTTCCTGGTATCCCGGCTGGAGGAACATGGTTGGAATGTGTCGCGGACGGCCGAGGCGATCGGAATCGCGCGGGAGAGTCTCTCCCGAAAGATGAAGACGTTCGGTATCCGGGCCCAGCGGGACTGACGGTGTCCCTGCCGCAGCCGCGGCGCGCCTCGGCTGCGGCCCGGGTACCGCTCGACGCGCTGTTTCGCGATGCGGGACTTCCGCGCTGGAGCGCGGAGCAGTGGGCGGGCGAGTGGGCGCACCCCGGGGGCCGGATCTGGTGGATTCCCGATCGGGGGGCAGCACTGGCGGGCCTCGTCGTCCGGTGTGCGGCTGACGAAGCCGAGATCTTGCAGTTGGCGGTGGCACCCGCCGCACGTCGCCAGGGTGCCGCGAGCCTACTGCTCGATGCTTTTCGGTCGGCAGAGCCCCAGATCGACCGGATGTTCCTCGAGGTGCGGGCCTCCAACGATCCCGCGCAAGCATTCTACCGGGCGGTCGGTTTCGAGGAGGTCGGGCGGCGGGTCGGATACTACGTCGATCGCGAGGACGCGATCGTCATGGCAAGACCGCTAACCAAGCCCGTCGGAAACCCCGCGGGGTAAGCGCTCCCCTCGGGGAGTCGGGCTCCGTCCCGATTGGCCAAACCCTCGTAGTTTGGATAGGTTACGCGGGCTTTGGTCTCGCGGATGAAGTGGGCAGATCGTCCACTTTTTCTTTTTTCGGGCTTCGTTGAGTCGAGGGTCGAGGGGCCGGAGTGTCGGCGCCTGTCGATTCGCTGGCCAGTGGCCGGTTCGTCGGAATGGCCGCCCGAGGTGAAGGTAGCGGTGTACCGGGACGTCCCGGAAGAGATGAGAAACTTGATCGAGCCGATCGTCACAGATCACGGCCTGGAATTGGTCGATGTGGAGCGCCGTCACGGACGTGCGCCGTGGCACATCCGTGTGATCGTCGACGGTCCTGCCGGCGACGGCCGGGTGCCGATCGAAACCTGCGCTGCGGTTTCACGCGAGGTCGCGGTTGGTCTCGATGCCACGGATCTGATTCCGGTTCGTTACGACCTCGAAGTTTCTTCGCCCGGTTTCGAGCGCACACTCGCCCGTGAGAAGGACTTCGTCGCCGCGGTGGGGCAGAAGGTGAAGCTCGAAACGCGTCACCCCATCGACGGACGTCGCCGCTTCCGCGGCGAACTCGTTGCCTTCGAGGACGATACCGCCCGCGTGCAGATCGACGGCGAGACCGCCGAGATCCCGTTCGCGTCCGTGGCCAAGGGCCGCGTTCTCTACGAATTCACGTCCAAGGATTTTTCCGCGTCGCACTGAGTGCGCCGCGTTTCGGGAGCCCACCATGAACATCGCACCGCTGAAGCGTGAGATCGAACAGATTGCCAAGGACAAGGGCATCGATCGCGACACCATCATCGGCGCCCTCGAAGAGGCGATGAAGCAGGCCGGTAAGAAGAAGTATGGGCTCGAGAAGGAAATCGAGGCCCGCTTCAACCCGGACAACGGCGAGATCGAACTCTTCGAGTTTCAGGAAGTCGTCGAGCGGGTCACTGATCCGGACAATCACATCACCCTCGAGCGAGCGAGGCAACTCGATCCCGAGGCCGAGGTGGGCGACGAGATCGGCAACAAGCTCAATACCGAGGGCTTCGGTCGCATTCTGGCCCAAACGGCCAAGCAGGTGATCATCCAGCGCGTGCGCGATGCCGAGCGCGACATCGTCTATGACGAGTTCAAGGACCGGAAGGGCGAGGTCGTCAACGGCATCGTTCGCCGCTTCGAGAAGGGCGCCATCATCGTCGACCTCGGCAAGTCCGAGGCCGTGCTGCCGGCCAAGGAGCAGGTCCCGCGCGAGAACTATCGCCCTGGCGATCGCATTCGTGCCTACGTCCTCGACGTGAACAACCAGGCCAAGGGCGCACAGATCATTCTCTCGCGGAGTTCCATCGACTTCCTGGTGAAGCTCTTCGCGCAGGAAGTGCCCGAGATCTACGAAGGTATCGTGGTCATCGAGTCCGCCGCGCGTGAGCCGGGTGGACGATCGAAGATCGCAGTCGCCTCGCGGGATGGCGATGTCGATCCCGTCGGCGCCTGCGTCGGCATGAAGGGGAGCCGCGTGCAGGCGGTGGTCCAGGAGCTACGCGGCGAGCGCATCGACATCGTTCCGTGGAGCCAAGATACCGCTCGTTATGTCTGCAGTGCGCTGTCACCGGCCGCTGTGTCGAAGGTCATCATCGACGAAGCCGAGAAGTCGATGGACGTGATCGTTCCCGACGACCAGCTCTCGCTCGCGATTGGTCGCAAGGGACAGAACGTCCGACTGGCCGTGCAGCTCACCGGTTGGCGCATTGACATCAAGAGCGAGACCAAGATCCGCGAAATGGCTGAGTGGTTCTCGCGAGCGGTCGAGGCCGTAGAGGGTCTCGGCGATGGCGAAGCCGACGCACTCGTGGGTGAAGGCATCACGTCAC
This sequence comes from Deltaproteobacteria bacterium, assembly GCA_029261815.1. Classification (GTDB taxonomy): domain Bacteria; phylum Myxococcota_A; class UBA9160; order UBA9160; family UBA6930; genus JAJDAP01. The sequence continues at coordinate 25,590 of JAJDAQ010000015.1, read as the reverse complement.
TGGAAGACCTCGCCGCGACCTCGGCCGAGGTGATCTCGACCGTGACTGGCACCGATGAAGCCGGTGCTGCCGCGATCAAGGAGCGTGCCGCCGAGCTGGCGGCCGAAAAGGTCCAGGCCGACGAGCGGGCGGCGGCTGAAGCGGAAGCACTCGCGCAGGCGGAGGCCGAAGCCGCGGCGGCTGCAGCCGTTGCGGAGCGCGAAGCGCGGGCTGCCGCGGAAGCCGCAGCGGCCGAAGAGGCAGAGGGCGAGTCCGGAGAACCGGACTCGGCGGTAACAGAAGAGAATCCCCAGGATCCGGCGTGATCCGGACCCTGGCAAACCAGGAGCAAGGGCCAACGCACGGATGTTTCGTGCGAAATGCGGCACCGCTCCCCCAACGGCAACGAGCGTAACGGGAATTCATGTCGATTCGTGCGTACAAGATCGCGGAAGAGCTGGGCATCGACCGCACCGAATTCGTCGATAAGGCGAAGGAGGTCGGCGTCGAGCTGAAGAGCGCGATGGCCGCCATCGACGAGGCGACCGCGGAAGACCTCCGTCAAAAACTTGGAGCGGCGACACGAGAAGCCGTGACCGAAGCCCGCGTGGAGCGGCGGGGCGGCGGCGGTTCCGTCATCCGACGCCGCAAGCGCGTGGAGGAAGTTCCGGCCGAACCTGAGCCGGAACCCGAAGTCGTCGAGGAACCGACGGCGGAGGCGGATGCGCCCGCAGCCGAGGGGGCCGACGAGGTCACTCCCGAAGCGGATGCGCCCGAAGAGGAAGCGCCGGAGGTCGAGCCGGATCCGGCGGCCGCGACCCCCGAGCCGATCGCGGCCAAGGGCCCGGCAGCCACCGATCGCCCCACCTCGGGGCCGAGCCGAGCCGCGCGTCCGGGTGCACCCAAGGAAGAGGCGGGCGCCGCAGCGGCCGCACAGAACCGCAAGCAGTTCAAGGAAGTCGTCAATCTGCGCGAGCAGGAGAAGATCGCGCGCCAGGTAACGAGCCGCACCGGTGGCCGACCGACGCCCAGCGTCGACCCGCGCGCATTCCAGAATCCCCGCAAGCGCCGCCGCGATGCGCCGGTCTCGAAGAGGGCCGTGGCTGCAGTGGCTCCCAAGGTCGAGAAGAAGATCGTTCGCGTCGATGGCGAGATCAGCGTTGGCGAACTCGCCAAGCAGCTGGGGGCAAAGGCCGCCCAGGTCCAGGGCAAGCTGATGTCCATGGGGACCATGGTCACCGTCAACCAGACGATTTCCTTCGAGACCGCCGAACAGGTCGCGATGGAGTTCGGCTTCGAGGCCGCAAACACGGGTTTCCAGGAAGACGTCTTCCTCGATGCGCCCGCCACCGAGGCAGCCAACGAAGAGAACCTGCGTCCGCGTCCGCCCGTCATTACGGTGATGGGCCACGTCGACCACGGCAAGACATCGCTACTCGACGCATTGCGAAAGACCCATGTCGTGGACGGCGAAGCGGGCGGAATCACCCAGCACATCGGCGCCTATCAAGTCGATGTCGAGGGACACACGATCACGTTCATCGACACGCCCGGCCACGCCGCGTTCACGTCGATGCGGGCCCGCGGTGCACAGTGCACCGACATCGTCATTCTGGTGGTGGCTGCGTCCGAAGGCATCATGCCGCAGACGATCGAGGCGATCGATCACGCGCAAGCGGCCGGCGTTCCGATCGTGGTCGCCATCAACAAGTGTGACCTGCCGGGCGCCGACTCCCAGTCGACGCGCCAGCGGCTGATGGAGCACAACGTCGTCGTCGAAGACTTCGGCGGTGATGTCCTCGCGATCGACATCTCGGCACTCAAGGGAACGGGCCTCGACAAGCTTCTCGAAGCCCTCGTGCTGCAGGGCGAGGTCCTTGAGCCGAAGGCGGACCCGACCGTGCGCGCGCGCGGCGTCGTGCTCGAAGCACAGCTTGAAAAGGGCCGCGGTCCCGTCGCCACGATGCTGGTGCAGGAAGGCACGTTGCGACGTGGCGACATCGTCGTTTGTGGAACCCACTGGGGTCGCGTGCGCACGATGTCGAACGAACGCGGTGACACGATGAAGGAAGCCCCGCCGTCCTCGCCGGTTCAGCTGGTGGGCCTGTCGGGCGTGCCCCTCGCGGGCGAAGAAATGCACGCGGTCGAGAACGAACGCGTCGCGAAGGAGATCATCTCCCACCGCGAAGACCAGGAGCGTTCGCAGCAGTCTGGCCCCGCGCGCCCTCGCGTCAGCCTGGAAGACCTGTTCGCTCAGGCCGAAGGCGGCGGCCCGAGGGAACTCGGCGTCATCATCAAGGCCGATACGCAGGGCTCCGCCGAGGCCGTCAAGGCTTCGTTGGAGAAGCTGACGACCGATCGCGTCACGTTGAATGTGCTCTCGGCCGCTGTCGGTGGAATCGCCGAAGGCGACGTCACGTTCGCCGAGGCGAGCAATGCCATCATCCTGGGCTTCCACGTGCGGCCGGACGCCAAGGCGCGCCGCGCGGCCGAAGACGTCGGCGTCGAAATTCGCAACTACCAGATCATCTACGAGATGATCGACGAAGTGCGAGCGGCCATGGCCGGCTTGTTGCCGCCCACCAAGACCGAGGTCGTGCTGGGTTCTGCCGAAGTGCGCGAGACGTTCACCATTCCGCGCGTCGGAACGATCGCGGGTTCCTACGTGACCGACGGTCTGATCCGCCGGAACGCGAAGTGCCGCCTCGTGCGGGATGGCGTCCAGGTCTTCGAGGGGCAGTTCGCGTCCCTGAAGCGGTTCAAGGACGACACCCGTGAAGTCCAGACCGGCTTCGAATGCGGTATTGGCATCGAGGACTACAACGACATCAAGGTCGGCGACGTCATCGAAGCGTATGAGATCGAGGAGAAGCCCGCCGAGCTCTGATTCGGGCGGAGTGCCGAACCATGGTCGTCGCAGCAGCCCGCATCGAACTGCACGTCCATGGCTCCCAGTCATTGAAGCAGAAGCGCGGCGTTGTGCGGTCGATCATTCAGCGCGTTCGCAACCGCTTCAACGTTTCGGTCGCCGAGGTCGGTGGCCAAGACACCTGGCAGATCGCCGAGCTCGGTCTCGCCACGACCGCGACGGACGCCGTCACCGCGAGACGGCGACTCGAAAAGGCGTGCGACTTCATTGAGAACCTGCACCTCGCCGAGGTGCTCGACCAGGAAATCCAGGTCCTGTGACACGACGTACCGAACGCATCAACGAGCAGCTACGTGCCGAGATCGCGCGCGTTCTGCGTGAAGAAGTGACCGATCCCCGGATCGGGCTGGTCGTGGTCACGCGCGTCGACGTCTCTCCGGACCTGCGCAATGCCCGGGTGCTTTGGAGCTGCCTCGACGCTGCGCCGCTCCCCGAAGGCGACGGCGCGCCGGATGTCGACCCCGCGATGCAGACCGGGCTCGATAGCGCGGCTGGTTTCGTCAAACGACGACTTGCCAAGGTCCTCCCGCTCAAGCGGGTCCCCGAAATCCACTTCCAGTACGACCCGTCCATTGCGATCGGGTCGCGTACGCTGGCGCGAATCCAGGAGATCTCCGATGGCTCGTAGGGGCAAGCGGCACGATCGACCGGGCCCGATCGGGTTCCTCGTCGTCGACAAGCCGATCGGCTGGACGTCGCACGACGTTGTCGACGCGGCTCGGCGCTGGCTGGGCATTCGTCGGATCGGCCACCTGGGCACGCTCGACCCGCTTGCGACCGGCGTGCTGCCGCTCGCGATCCGCGAAGCGACAAAGCTTGTGCCCTTTCTCGAGGGTGGCGAGAAGGTGTACGTGGGTACGATCCGGCTGGGCGTCTCGACCGATACGTTCGACGGCGAAGGGGAGGTCACGCATCGCCATGACGGCCCGCTGCCGGACGAAGCAGTTGTCAAGGAAGCGCTAGAGCAGTTCATGGGTGAGATCGAACAGGTCCCGCCCATGTACAGCTCGGTCAAGAAGGACGGTGTGCCGCTCTACAAGCTGGCGCGCCGCGGCGAGGAAGTGGAGCGAGAGCCCCGCAAGATCACGATCCATCGCATCGAGATGACACACTTCACGCCGCCAGAGATCGGAATCGAGGTGGCTTGCACGCCTGGGACCTACGTCCGGACGCTGGCGCATGATCTGGGACAGGCGCTCGGATGTGGTGCCCACCTGTCTGGCCTGCGCCGAACACAGAGCGGCACATTCCTGCTCGACCAGGCGGAGCCGCCCGAGACGTTCGAGGCGATGGGAGAAGCCCGCACGCTGGAAGATGCGCTGCTGCCTGCAGATGTGGCCCTCGGGTTCCCCCGGATCCAACTGACTGCGGCCCAGGCCCGAAAGATCGCGAACGGGGGCGACCTGGCGGCCGCCGACGCTCGCGGCGAATGGGAGCAGGGCCCGCCGCCGCGTCCCGGAGACCGGCTCTCGGCCCTTGCCCCCTCGGGCGAACTCCTGGCCATTCTCGAACTCCGTCCGGACCGCAAGCTCCAGCCTCTGCGGGTCCTTGGACTTTCCTAGTCATTTCGGCCGGCTAGCGAATCTTGCCGGCCTCTGATAAACCTCCAGCCCATTCTGGCCGATGTGTTCTCTACGCGTCTGGCCGAACCCAATGTCAGCGCCGGCCCGAATCCGATGGGCCGCGCTCGGAAGGACGCGAAGCTCTTGGATACTGCACAGACGAACCAGATCGTCGAGGAATACCGGACCCACGAATCGGACACCGGTTCTCCCGAGGTCCAGGTCGCACTCCTCTCGCAGCGCATCCGCGAGTTGACCGAACACTTCCAGACCCACAAGAAAGATCATCACTCGCGCCGCGGCTTGCTCAAGCTCGTAAGCCAGCGTCGCGCGTTGCTCGATTACCTGAAGGGCAAGTCCCTTTCACGGTATCAGTCGCTGATTTCGCGACTTGGGCTCCGGCGATAGCCGAAGACCAAGTCGGAATCGGCTCGAGGCGCTAGCCACGGGCCCAGCCGACTGGACAGCGGCCCAACCGGGCCGAGCGAAAGAGCCGCTAGGAGGAAAGAGCGGCACCCCGTTCGAAGGTCGAACGGAAACCATAAAGCGGACCCCATCCACGTTCTTCGCGAGATGTGGGAGTCTGGCATCTCCAGAGCAACGCCTCGCTCTGCGGATCCCTGATCCTGCATTTCGTCTCCCCTGAAGATTGGAAGGGTGTTCGCAAATGCACCGGCGGCCGCCGTCCATCCCGGCCCGTCGGAGGAGATGTGTTCGATGCCGTATTGGTTCGAACCCGAGACCGTGTCGTTGCCCCTGGGCGACACGACGCTCACACTTGAAACCGGCCGAATGGCCAAGCAGTCGGCGGGCTCTGTCGTCGTTACCCTCGGTAACACGGTCGTGCTCGTCACCGTCAACACCTCGAAGCCCCGACCGGGCATCGACTTCTTCCCGCTCACCGTGGACTTCGTCGAGAAGACCTCGGCGGCCGGGAAGATCCCGGGCGGCTTCTTCAAGCGCGAAGCTCGGCTCAGCGATCGTGAGATCCTGGTCTGTCGCTTCATCGACCGCTCGATCCGCCCGCTCTTCCAGGACGGCTTCCGCGATGAAGTGCAGGTGACCTGCACCGTGCTCGCCGCCGACGGGATCCACTCGCCCGACATCGCGGCGTTCTATGGCGCGAGCGCGGCACTGTCGCTCTCGGGCATGCCGTTCAACGGGCCGATCGCGGCCGTGCGCGTTGGCAAGATCGACGGGCAGCTCATCACGAACCCGACCTTCGAGCAGATGAAGGAGTGCGAACTCGAACTCGTGGTCGCCGGCTCCCGAGAAGCGCTCGTCATGGTCGAAGGCTCGGCGAATGAAGCCACCGAGGCGGAGGTTCTCGAGGCCCTCAAGTACGGCCACAAGGAAATCCAGCCGATCATCGAAGCCCAGGCCAAGCTGACGGAAACGTCCGGCAAGGAGCGCCAGATTCCGGCGGCAGCAGCCGACAACTCGGAACTCGCGACGAAGATCCGTGGTCTTGCCGAAGCCGGTCTCTCCGAAGCGGTTCGCGTCCAGGAGAAGAAGGCCCGCTACAAGGCCATCGACGAGGTCGAGGGCACGATCGTCAACCAGCTGGTGGACGAGTACCGCAACGCGCCGGCCGACCTCTCGACGCTGGCAGCAGTCGAAGACCGCCAGTCGGGTCTCGGAAAGCTTCGCAAGACGGCCAAGGACCTGCTGCATGACCTGCGGTCGGACCTGATGCGTGAACGCATCCTGGCCGAGAAGACCCGTATCGACGGTCGCGCTCCGGCGGATGTCCGCCAGATCGCCTGCGAGATCCGGCCGCTTCCGCGGGCGCACGGTGTGGCGCTCTTTACGCGTGGCGAGACACAGGCGCTGGTCTACACGACGCTCGGTTCTTCGAGTGACGCACAGACCATCGATGCGTTGCACGAGCGAAGCTCCAAGAACTTCCTGCTGCACTACAACTTCCCCCCGTTCTCGGTGGGCGAAGTGCGGCCCCTTCGCGGCCCGTCGCGTCGGGACATTGGCCACGGCAACCTGGCCGAGCAGTCGCTGCGGCGAATGCTCCCGGATCAGGACGCCTTCCCGTACACGGTGCGGGTGGTCTCCGAGGTTCTCGAGTCCAACGGTTCGTCGTCGATGGCCACCATCTGCGGCGGCACGCTGGCGATGATGGACGCGGGCGTTCCCCTCAAGAAGCCGGTTGCCGGTATCGCGATGGGTCTCGTCACGGACGGCAGCCGACACACCGTGCTCTCGGACATCCTGGGCGACGAGGACCACCTCGGCGACATGGACTTCAAGGTTGCGGGCACGCCGGACGGCATCACGGCCCTCCAGATGGACATCAAGATCGAGGCCGTCGACTGGAACGTGATGGAAGAGGCGATGGCGCAGGCCAAGGAAGGCCGACTCCACATCCTCGACTGCATGGAACGCGACTCGGCGAGCGAACTCCCGGGCTTCTCGCACCGCGAGGAACTCAACGAGTGGGCACCGCGAATGGAGGTCGTGCGGATCAAGCCCGACCGCATTCGGGACATCATCGGACCTGGTGGCAAGGTCATCCGGGGTATCCAGGAGATGACAGGCGCGAACCTCGATGTCGATGACTCGGGACGCGTCTCCATCTTCGCACCGGATGGCGCCAGCCTGAAGAAGGCACAGGCCATGGTCGAAGAGCTCACCCAGGAAGCCGAGATCGATCGGCTCTACACGGGCAAGGTCAAGCGGATCACCGACTTCGGTGCTTTCGTGGAGATCTTCCCGGGAACGGATGGGCTCGTGCACATCAGCCACCTCGCCGAAGGACGCGTCGAGCGCGTCGGTGACGTCGTGGCCGAGGGCGACGAAGTCCTCGTGAAGTGCATCGACATCGATCCGAGCGGCAAGATCCGGCTCTCGCGCAAAGAAGCGCTGGGCGACGGCATCAAGGCCGACTAGCGAAGCGGCCGTGCCCTCCGAGGTACGCGTCGCGGTGACGAAGCTGCCGGGAGCGGAAGACCTTCCGCTCCCGGCCTACGCCACCGAAGGGTCCGCCGGCCTCGATCTGCGCGCGGCTGTGACCGACCCCGTTTCTCTCGCGCCGGGCGAACGCCGCGCGATTCCGACCGGACTCACGATTGCGATTCCGGCCGGCTATGAAGCCCAGGTGCGCCCCCGCAGCGGCTTGGCGCTTCGCCATGGCATCACGCTGCCCAATGCGCCGGGCACGATCGACTCGGACTTTCGCGGAGAAGTGCAGGTCATCCTGGCCAACACGGGAAGCGAGCGGTTCGTGATCACGCGTGGCGATCGCATCGCGCAGATGGTGTTGGCGCCCGTCACCCGGCTCGATTGGAGCGAAGTCGCCGAGCTGCCATCTACCGATCGCGGCGATGGCGGCTTTGGCTCGACCGGATCCAAATGAAGCGCGGGTGTGCCGCCCGCTGGGCTAGCCTCCCGGGCGGTTTCCCCACCGTCCACTCAGTCGGAGCGCCCCATGCAAGAACTCGTTTTCCCCCAGATGTACCTCCCCGCCCTCGAGCAGCACGGGAGCGTCCAGGGAATCATCGACGGCGACTATCAAAGTAGTTGGGCCGAACACGACGATCGCGTTTGCCGACTGACCCATGCGCTTGCAAACCAGCTGGGCGTCGGGAAGGCCGATCGCTTCGCCGTGCTTGCGCTGAACAGCCACGCCTATCTCGAACTCTGGCACGCTGCCTTCATGGGCGCGGGCATCATCAACCCGTTGAACCTTCGGCTCGCGCCGAAGGAGCTCGCCTACATCCTGCAGGACTCGGGCAGTGAGATCGTCTTCGCCGATGCACTCTTTGCCCCGCTGGTCGCCGCCGCACGCGAAGCGATGGAAGGCGACGACCCGATCCGGAAGGTCGTCCTGATCGGCGGCGGAGATGCGCCCCACGATGTGAAATACGAGGACGTGATCGCGGCGGCTGAGCCGGTCCGTTGCGCCACGCCCGACGAAGATGATGCGGTGGTGCTGATGTACACCGGCGGGACCACGGGCCTACCCAAAGGCGTGCTCAGCACCCAGAGGGCTCACATCCTCAACGTCTATCACGGCGCGATGACGATTCCGGGGCTCGAGATCGGGACCTACTTGATGCAGACGCCGATGTTTCATGCGGCCTCGATGCTCGGCATCCTGGCGGCCGGTGTTTTCGGGGGACGCATCGTCTTCATTCCGATGTTCAACCCCGATGGTGTGCTCGACCTGATCGAGAAGCACGACGTTACGGACACCCTGATGGTTCCGACGATGATCGGGTTGTGCATGGCGAGCGAGAACTATCGACCGGAACGCCTCGCCTCGATCCGGCAGCTCATCTACGGGGCGTCGCCGATGCCGGAGGCGATCCTGACGCGTTTGCAGCAGGAGCTGCCCGAACTCTCATTGGTGCAGGGCTACGGCATGACCGAGGCGTGCTCGACGGTCACGCTCTTGCTGCCGGAAGACCATCGGCCGGGTTCGGACAAGCTCCGATCTGTCGGGAAACCGGCCATGGGCATTCATGTCTCGACCCAGGACGATGCCGGCAACGAGCTTCCGCGTGGAGAGATCGGCGAAGTCTGCGTCCGCGGCGGCCAGATCATGCAGGAATACTGGAACAAGGAAGAGGCGACGGCCGAAGCCCTTCGCGGCGGCTGGTATCACACGGGCGATGCCGGTTACATCGACAACGACGGATACTTGTTTCTCGTTGATCGCGTGAAGGACATGATCGTGACGGGAGGCGAAAACGTGTACTCGGCCGAGGTCGAGTCCGCGATCAGCACCCATCCCGCGGTAGAACAGGTGGCCGTGATCGGTATCCCCGATCCGAACTGGGGTGAGGCCGTACACGCCATCGTGGTCCGGCGGGCCGGGGCCGATCCGACGGCCGACGAGATCCAGGCCCACGCACGGGAGTCGATCGCCGGCTACAAGGTGCCCAAGTCGGTCGACTTCCGGGATGAGCCGCTGCCGTTGTCGGGCGCCATGAAGGTCCTGAAGCGCGATCTGCGTGCCCCGTATTGGGAAGGCCACGACAAGAAGATCGGCTGACCGCTCCGGTTCGCACCGGACTCAAGCCGATCGCACGGGACTCCGAGGCGCGACGAATGATGATTGGTCTCACCGCCCTCACGTTGGTCCTGGCGCTCGGCATCGGGGGCTGGACCTTGTGGCTCGGGGCACGCGGCGATGCTGCCGCGGTCCGGCCGGACGGAAAGCCGTTCGAGATCGAGGATGCGGACCTGGTCTATGGGCTCTTCTACGCAAACCCTCGAGACCCACGGGGCTGGGTCCCGAAGCGCGTCGGAATTGGTTACACCGTCAACTTCCGCACGGCACGAACGGCACGTTGCTACGCCGCCGTCCTGGTGGCGACGCTCCTGAGCGCGAGCGCCCTCAGTGTCTTCGCACTCGCAGCCGGACGTTAGGCGCGCTTCAGTCCACGAAGAACAAGACGTCGTTGCTGACGAGGCCACCCGGGGTCGCGAGCTGGATCAGGTGTTGGCCGACGGCCGGTGTCTGATCGAGGCCGATGTGGATCGCTTCGCTCGGACAGGACGTCAGGTCGGTCGAGCCGTCCTGGCAGGCGACGGTGGCCCCGACGCGCTGTCCATCGACCAGGACCAACACGCCGGGCCCGATATGGCGCGCGAAATAGCGCATCGGGTCGTCCCCCGGCAGGTGCTGGATGAGGTTGTTGCGTTGGTTCGACGTCAGCCCCGTCCAAAGGCCCGGTTGCGGGTGATCGACATCCACATCGGGTCCCGAGCGGCCAGTGAAGGTGGCAACGAGCGTTCCTGCAGCGGCGGCAGCGAGCAGGTCCTGCCTTGAACGAGTCGGCTGTCCGCGATCCGGCGTCACCCGATAGAGGCCGGCGTCGTAAACCAGGGTCAGCGTCCGCGTCTCCGTGCCGCCGCCGCTCGCCGGAATCGTCTCCTTGCCACCGACGCGAAGCCGAACGACGCCGTTGTCGTCGGCCTGTTCGAGATCGTTGATGATGGCCGTTGTCGGGGCGAGGTGGACGCCGGTCGCCGTCGTCGCATTGATGGTGACCTGTCGGCCCATCGCGCCCGAGAAGCCGGTGCTTCCTTCCTCGAACATGGCCCACATGCCCTCGGGGCCATGCCCGCTGCTGGTCCGATTGAGCGCGGGGTTGGCTTCGGTTCCGAAGGTCAGCCACCACATCATCTGTTCGTCCGGCACCTGGTCCGGCGACCACGGGCGGTCGCTCGCCAGAACGCTGAGCCCCAGGAGGTCGAGGATGTAGATCCGGCCGTTCGGGAGTGTCAGGAAGCGGTCGGTCGTGCCGCGGAATGTCGGCGCGTCCATGCCACTTCCAGGCGTATTCGTACGCACCCAGAAGGGCAGTCGATGACAACGAGAGCAGACCGGGCGGCCCTGGTTCGACAGGAAGTCGTCGAAGCCCTGGCGCGCAAGCGGGGACAAGTCGTCGCTGGCCGGTCTAGAGCGCGCAGGGGGGTAGGGCACGCTGGCCAGGAAGACAGCCATGTCATCACGCTCGGCCTCACTGAGAGCACCCGGAAGGCCCAGTTCATTCTGATCCGTCGGGCATGCGGTGAGGTCACACATCGTTCCGCGCAGAGAACCATCGACGAGGTCCCGGAAGCAGCTGTGTTCGTCCGGGCCGCATGTCGGCGGGACGGGCGTCGTGAGGCTCTCGGTGTTGATTCCGCCGAACGGGTCACCGATGGCGCCGTCCCAGTGGAGCGGCAGTGTGTCGCGAAGTCCGCGGACCGGCATCGTCGACCGCGGCTGGACCTGGTTGCAGCCCGGGATGTCACAGCGCGCACCCAGGATCCACAGGAGCTGGTCCGTGTGACTGTCCGGATGGCAGCTCTCGCAGGAATAGGTGCCCGTCGTCGAAGCCAGGGCACTGTTGAACGCGGCGCGGCCGCGCTTCACCTTGGGCAGCGTCGGGTCCGCCATCTTGATCGTCTTGACCACGGTCGGCGCGGCCGGGTCGGAGACATCCACCACCGAGACCGAGTCTTCGACCGCGTTGAACACCCAGGCGGTCACCGCGGCCCCGCCGGCGTCGGACACGATGGCGACCCCACGCGGCGTGGTCCCGACCTCTACCCGGCCCAGCACCTGACCCGTCGCGGTGTCCAGGGTGAAGAGTCGATTGGAACCCGCCGCGGTCGCGACCAGCGTCGTGTCGTCCCCACTGATCGCGACACCGAAGGGTGTGGCGAGCTGGTCCCCGTTGGCCGGATGCTGCGGCGGCAGGGGCTCGAGCTCGATTCGGCTAGCCGTTCCGCAGGACGCGCCACAATCGACGACGCCGATCTGGTTGAGGAAGGCGCGGTTCTCGAGATCAATCAGGTCGTGGCCAAGTGTTCCCGCCGCGCCGTTCATGTCATTGCGCGCTTCGGTCTGTGCGACGTAGACGGTTCCGGCGGAGTCCACCGCGATGCCATACAGCAGCGTGCCGACGGTCCAGACTTCCTCGATCAATGTGTCCGTCGCGGTGTCGAACACGAACAGGTCGCGGTCGGGGAAGGCGTCGTTCTTGATGATGTCGGCGACCATCGTGCCCGTCGTCAGGATGTTGTTTGCGGCGCTCTCGATGACGGCGTCAAAGGAACACCACGGCGTTCGCGGCGTGACGGCGCCGTTGATGCAACCGGAGAGCTGGGTCTGGTTGCCGGATTCGAAGGGGATCACGTAGAGCTTTCCGTCACGGACTGTCAGCGCGCGCGGGTCCTGCCCCTCGATCTCGATCCGCTGGCTGACGCTTCGGCTGGCGACATCGACGACGGCGATTTCGTTTCGCGAGGACAACGCCACATAGGCCTTGGTGTCGTCGGCGAATGCCACACCCACGGGTTCGTCGAATGCCGTGACGCCGCCCGAGATTTCCTGCACGGTATCGATGACCGTGTGGAAGGTCGTGCTCGTCGGGTCCGCGTCGATCACGGACACGGAGTCCGAGATGTGGTTGGAGACCCAGACTTCGCTTCCATCCGGTCGAACCGCCAGGCTGACCGGGTCGATGCCCACGCCGATCCGGCCCACGATGCGGAGACTCGTGGTTTCGATGACCTCGACGGTGTCGCCCGCGGTATTGGTGACGTAGGCGTACGGGAGGGAGGGGTGCAGTGCGATCGGTTGAGCATGCGGGCTCGTGAAGCCCGGATAGCCCACGGGTTCTGTCCGCGGGCCGCAGCTGAGGCCGATGAGCATTCCTGCGAGGGCAAGCGTGGCGGTAAGTCGGGGCAGCAGCAAAGGCGGGCGCATCGGAAGTCTCCGAAGGGTGGGTCCGGTCCATCATATACGCGTGGCGCTGCGGGGACACACCGTGTTCAGGAGATGATTCGTTAGACTGCGGCCGTCCAGGAAATCTCCGGCAACCCGGAATTCCCAGGGGGATGATGTGAGCGACGTGGATCAGCCCGCCCAGGAGCGCGTGGCCGCCGCGCCCGCCGCAGCAGGCGGACCGAGAGAACCCGTCCATCCGCTGCCGCCTACGCCGGACGGGCCCGAGCCGAAGAAGGAGCGGAGCAATCTGACGCTCCGTTTGATCACGGCCGGAGTCGGCGTCCCCCTTGTGTGCGCCGTGATCTACGCCGGCGGCCTCTGGGTCCTCGGCCTGGTCGCTCTCCTGATCTTGATCGGCGTCAACGAGTTCTACCAGCTGATCGAAGCCAAGGGCGCGGAGCCGCTACGCAGCGTCGGCTATGCCGCGGCCGGGGCATTGCCCTTCGTCTTCTACTTCGGCAGCGACTATCAGGCCACCGTGCTGATGAGCTTCGTCCTGCTCGGGATGCTCATCGCCCAACTGGGGAAGGCCCAGATCGCCGACAGCCTCGCGAGCATCTCGGGGACGTTCTTCGGCGTCTTCTATGTCGGCTGGCTGTTGTCCCACGTGATCGCACTGCGGAACTTCCAGGCTGTCGTCGCGGATCGCTGGGGGACGCCTGGCCTGCTCGAGATGGACCCTGACGTGGGCGGCTACTACCTGTTCATGACGATCTTCGTCACGATCGGGGGCGATGCGGGTGCGTACTTCGCCGGGCGTGCGTACGGCAACCGGCAACTCGCGCCCCAGGTGAGCCCGAACAAGACCGTCGAAGGCGCGATCGGTGCACTGTTCGCGGCCGTCGTGGTCGCGGCCGGGATGAAGGCCGGTTTCGATCAATGGGCGCCAGCACTGTCGATGCACCTCGGTTGGACCGCGACCCTGATGCTCGCACCCGTTCTGGCCTCGTTCGGCATCGTGGGCGATCTGGTGGAATCGCTCCTCAAACGAGACGCGAAGGTCAAGGACACCGGCACACTGCTTCCGGGGACTGGCGGCGTTCTCGATCGCATCGACTCGAATCTGATCGCGGTCCCCGTCATGTACTATTTCCTGCTCGCGCTCACGTACCTCACCCAGCCGGTCGCAGCCGGAATCGCGCCGCTCGTTCCGATTACGCCCTAGCTCCCACCTGCTCCCATTTGCTTCCCGAGGCCCCCCATGTTTCGACCCGAAGCCATCGCCGAGATCGCCGCCGACAAGGAGCGTGACCGCTTCAAGGACGAGTGCGGCATCGTGGGCGTTCACGGCCATACCGAAGCCGCGAACATCGCCTACCTCGGCCTCTATGCTCTCCAACATCGCGGCCAGGAGAGTGCCGGGATCTGCACCGCGAGCGGTGGGGAGCAATTCATCCATCGCGGCATGGGTCTCGTGGCCGATGTATTCAGCGAGAGCACGATCGGCCGGCTGCCGGGTCGCCATGCGGTCGGCCACGTTCGCTATTCGACGAGCGGCGAGAGCCTGCTGCGCAATGCGCAGCCATTCTGTGCGAATACCGATGGTGGGCCCGTTTCCCTCGCGCACAACGGTAACCTGGTGAACGCCCAGGCCGTCCGGAAGGAACTCGAGGGGCGCGGTGCCATCTTCGGGACCACGTCCGATAGCGAGGTCATCGTTCATCTGGTCGCGCGCTCGCGCGAGGCCAGCCTCGAGGAGCGCCTGATCGACGCGCTGTCCCGCGTGAAGGGTGCGTTCAGCCTGGTGATGATGACCCACGATGCCTTGATCGCCGTGCGCGATCCGCACGGGTTTCGGCCGCTGGTGCTGGGTCGGCTCGACGGCGCGTGGATCGCGGCGAGTGAAACCTGTGCCCTCGACCTCGTCGGCGCGACGGTAGAGCGGCACCTGGAGCCCGGCGAAGTCGTCGTGATCCGTCGCGGTCGCGTCCGCACCTTGCGGCCGTTCCCGAAGCCGTCGCGCGAGTCGTTCTGCATCTTCGAGTACATCTACTTCGCGCGGCCGGATTCGAACCTGCAGGGAAGCAACGTCTACGCCTTCCGCAAGGAGCTCGGCCGGATCCTGGCGCGCGAGCACCCGGTCGAGGCCGACATGGTCGTGCCGCTCCTGGACTCGGGAAGCGTCGCCGCCCTCGGCTATTCGGAAGAGATCGGGATCCCCTATGAGACCGCGATCATCCGGAACCACTTCGTCGGACGCACCTTTATCGAGCCGGCGCAGTCGATCCGCGACTTCGGCGTGAAGATCAAGCACAACCCCGTGCGCGGCGTGCTCGAGGGAAAGCGCGTCGTCCTCGTCGACGACTCCATCGTGCGTGGCACCAACATGCTCAAGGTGTCGAACATGATTCGCGCGGCCGGAGCGCGCGAAGTGCACGTGCGGATCTCGGCGCCCGCCACGATTCGACCGTGTCACTACGGCATCGACATGCCGACCCGCCACGAGTTGATCGCGGCCAACAACACGAGCGAGGAAATCCGCGAGGCCATTGGTGCCGACTCCCTGGGATATCTGTCGCTGGAAGGCCTGCGGAAACTCGGAACCCAACTCAAGCACTCGAGCTGCGATGCCTGCTTCTCGGACGAGTACCCGGTGCCGATCGCCGAGGGAAGCGCGACCCCGCAGCTCTCGCTGTTCCGGCCCGTCGACGGCCGCATGTCCGATGAGGGGCCCGCGTGACCGTTCCGGGAATGCTCACGCCGAGTGAGCTGCGAAGCGCCGTCGACTCCGGCGAGATCGACACCATTGTGACCGCCTTTCCCGACCTCTATGGACGACTCGTCGGAAAGCGCATCACGGGCCATTTCTTCGTCAATGAAGTCATGGGAGATGGCATTCACGCCTGCGATTACCTGCTCGCGTGCGACATGGAGATGGACCCGACACCGGGTTACGCGTACACGAGCTGGGAGACCGGCTACGGGGATCTCCACGCCGTCCCCGACATGTCGACGCTTCGGCGCGTCTCGTGGCACGAGAAGACGGCGCTCGTTCTCTGCGACTGCGTTGAGTCCGATGGAACGCCGGTCCCGGTGTCGCCCCGCGGTGTCCTGAAGCAGCAGCTGGCCCGCGCAGCGGACGCGGGGTTCTCTGTTCGCACCGGAAACGAGCTGGAGTTCTTCCTGTTTCGCGACGACTACGACTCCGCGAATGCGAAGGACTATCGCAATCTCGCGTCGAGCCAGCATTACATCGAGGACTATCATGTCCTGTCCGGAACCTTCGCTGAGCCCGTGATCGGAGCGATCCGGCGTGGGATGGATGCTTCCGGCGTGCCGGTCGAGTTCAGCAAGGGCGAGTGGGGCCCGGGACAGCACGAGATCAATCTCCGCTACGCGGAAGCCCTGGAAATGGCGGACCGCCATGTGATCTACAAGCTCGGCGCCAAGGAGATCGCCGCACAGCAAGGGCATTCACTGACGTTCATGGCCAAGTGGGCGCAGGAGATGGCCGGCAACAGCCTGCATATTCACGCGAGTCTCTGGCGGCCCGATGGCAGCGCGGTCTTTGGCGAGCCGGGTGAGACGTTGCCCGGAACCTCGGCCAAGGGGCCAGCGGTCTTTCGCCATTGGTTAGGCGGACTGCTCGCGCACGCCCGTGAACTCTCATTGTTCTTCGCGCCGACCGTCAACAGCTACAAGCGCTACCAGCCGGGGACCTTTGCTCCGACGGCGATCGCCTGGAGCTGGGACAACCGTACGGCCGGCCTTCGCGTCGTCGGCCAGGGGGATGCGCTTCGTGCCGAGTGCCGCATCCCGGGAGCGGATGCGAACCCGTATCTGGCGGCAGCCGCCATTGTCGCGGCAGGCCTCGACGGAATCTCGCGAGAACTGGAGCCGGAACCCGCGTTCGAGGGCGACGTCTATGCGGCCGAAGGCCTGACCCAGGTGCCCCACCGGATGGCCGACGCGATCGCGGAACTGGAAGCCAGTACCTTCGCGCGCGAGGCCTTTGGCGACTTGTTGATCGACCACTTCCTGCATTTCGCACGTACGGAACTCGGTCAGCACGAATCAGCGGTGACCGACTGGGAGCGACGACGCTACTTCGAGCGCGTCTAGGGGAGCCTTGCCGGTGCGGCCGCTCGTCGGGGTCACGACCTATCACCGCGAAGTCGATGGACGGCCGCGTTACACGATTCCGGCCGCCTACGTCGATGCCGCGCGAGACACCGGTGCGGCGCCCCTCTTGCTGGCGCCCGGCGACGTGGAGCCCGAAGATCTGCTCGACCGCATCGATGGGCTGATGCTCACAGGCGGCGGCGATCTCGATCCCGCTCACGGCGCGCCGGCCCATCCAGCGACGTATTTCACCTGCTCCGAGCGAGACGCGTTCGAGATCGCGTTGGCGCGGGCCGCGCTGGCGCGGAATCTGCCGATGCTCGCGATCTGCCGAGGCATGCAGATCCTGAACGTTGCGTGTGGCGGCACGCTGCATGGTCATCTTCCCGAGCAGTACGGAGAAGCGACACTCCACCGCGTGTCCCAGGACGAAGCGTGTACCCATGGGGTGGAACTGGCCACGGGATCGCAGCTCAGGCGGGTATTGGGCCAGGATCGGCTGACGGGTGTTCCCTCCTGGCACCACCAGGCGGTCGCGTCCGTGGGGGATGGGCTCGAGGCGGTCGCCTGGGCCTCCGATGGCGTCATCGAGGCGCTCGCCGCGCCCTCCGCGGACCGCACCCTGGCCGTTCAATGGCACCCGGAGCTCGAGCCGCCCGGTAGCCCCGGACGCGCACTTTTCGCCCAGTGGGTGGCCTGGGCCGGCGACTAATTCTCGTTCAATTCCCACGCCGGACCGCCGATACGGAAAAGCCCCTATGTGCTTGGGGTCACACCGCAGAGGACCCATGACCGTCCGGCTTGAGATGCAGTTCGATGATGCGTCGGCGTTCGCCCACGAATTCGAGAAGAATATCTCGAAGGGCGGCGCCTTCATTGCGTCGTCCGAAGAGCCGGAACTTCGGAGTATGGTCGAGGTCGCGATCGATCTCCGCTTCTGTGGCGAGCATCGCGTGCTCGAGGCCGAGGTCGTGCACGTGCAGCCGGGTGCTGGCGTCGCGGTCCAGTTTCTCTACGACGCAGCCGCCCTTCGCGAGGAACTTGGGGGCCTCGCCGAAATCGCGGAATCATCGAGCCCGCTTCCGACGCCCGACATCGACGATCGAGTCGCGACAGCGACTGCGGGTGCAGCGGCTTCGGACCTCTTTCCCGACAACTCGTTCGATGCGCCCGATGCAAGTGAGCGCGCGGAAGTAGATCCCGGTGCGACCGTGATTTCCCCTCGGCGGGGAGCCGCGAAGGCAGTTGCACCGCCTGACATCGGCGGGGAAGACCTCGAGATCGACCTCGACGCCGGCGACCTAACGGACGAGGGTCTGGCCGCATTGATCGGCGACCTGGAAGGCGACGGCTCCGAATCCACAGCGCTGGACGCCTCCGTGAACAGTCCGAGCGCCGGCGCTGAGGTGTCCGCACCCGAGGATCCCCTCGCCGATGTAGACGACCGGCGCCGCTCGCCGCGAGCCGCTGTCCGCGTTCCCGCGCGTCTCGACTCGACGAATTTCTCACTCGACGGCCGGACGCGCGATATCTCGGAGACCGGCGTCCTGATTTCTGCGGACGGCAGTGAACTCCCGATCGGCAAGGGCATCCAGCTAGAGCTCCAGAACCCCGAAACCGGCGAGCGTTTCGCGGTCTCTGGAACCGTTTCCCGTCATATCGAGGGGGACGGCACGGTGGCCGCGGTCGGCGTGGACTTCAATCCGACCGAAGCGCAGAAAGAACTCCTCGAGGGTTTCGTGGGGGACGCGAAACGCGTCGAGGCCGCGCGGGCAGAGGGAGGCATCACCGGCCGGATCGAAGAACTCGGGATGGGAAACCTCGTCCAGATGCTCTCCGCTTCATCGCAGGTTGGCACGCTGACGGCTCAGGTGGAATCCGAGGAGGCCGTCTTTGCTTTCGAGGACGGGTTGGTTCGTTATGCCCGACTTGGAGCGCTCCGCGGCATCAAAGCGCTCTCTCGGATGCTCACATGGGACGCCGGAACGTTCCAGTTCAATAGTCACGTCGATGCCCTCGATGATGAAGACGATCCGGTGCCCCTGACGAATGCGCTGCTCGAAGCCGCGCGACAACTCGACGAGGCGGCACGTCCCGGGATCCAGAAGTTCGATGCGAAGACGACGTTCGCGGTCGACCTGTCGGTCGTTCCGGCCTCGGAACTCGACCAGCTGCAGAGCGCCGTGCTCGATCTCGCGATGCCGGGCCTGACGCTGCGCCGAATTCTCGACGTGATTCCGGAGACGGACGCCGGCGTACTGGAGGCGATCACGGCCCTGGTCGAGATGGGCGTCCTGGCACCCCAGGAAGCGCCAGAGGGTTAGGCGCGGCCGTCGCCCCGACGAATCAGCGTATCCCGCCCGAACGCGTCATCGTCGCGTTTCGGGTAATCGAGTGTGTAGTGGAGGCCGCGGCTCTCACGTCGTCGCTGCGCACATTCGATGACGAGGCGCGCCACCTGCGCCAGGTTGCGGAGCTCGATCAGGTCCGGCGTGAGCCGGAAGTTCCAGTAGTACTCGGTGATCTCTTCGCGAAGCAGACGGGTCCGCCGGGCCGCCCGGGCCAGGCGCTTGTCGCTACGGACGATGCCGACGTAGTTCCACATGAAGCGCCGGATTTCGTCCCAGTTCTGGGTGATGACGACGGCTTCAGAGCTCTCGGTGGCCGAGCCCTCCCTCCAGGCCGCAACATTGCCATTCACGGGCGGGACGTCGGGGAGTCGTTCGATCGATTCCGCGGCCGCCGCAGCCGCGAACACGACCCCCTCGAGGAGCGAGTTGGACGCGAGGCGATTGGCGCCGTGCAAGCCGGTGCAGGTCACTTCACCCGCGGCAAACAGGTTGGGAAGGTCGGTCTCACCGCGCAGGTTCGTGACGACGCCACCGCAGCAGTAGTGCGCGGCTGGAACGACCGGGATCGCGTCCTGCGTCAGGTCGATGCCGAACTCGAGGCAGCGCGCGTGAATCGTCGGAAACCGGTCTTTCAGGTAGGCGGCATCGCGGTGGGTGATGTCCAGCGTGACGAAGTCGTCGCCCGTGCGTTTCAGCTCGGTGTCGATGGCGCGGGCCACGATGTCCCGCGGCGCCAGGTCCTTCATGGCGTGGTAGGTGTCCATGAACGCGTGGCCCGACTGCGACCGCAGAACGCCACCTTCGCCACGAACGGCTTCGGTGATCAGGAAGGACTTGGCGTTCGGGTGGAATAGACAGGTCGGGTGGAACTGGAAGAACTCCATGTTCGCCAACGTCGCGCCGGCGCGATACGCCATTGCCATGCCGTCGCCCGAGGCGATGTCAGGGTTCGACGTGTAGAGATAGACCTTGCCAGCACCGCCGGTTGCCATGAACGTGATCCGCGCGCGGAAACGTTCCATCACGCCGAGGCGGGAGTTCAGTACGTAGGCGCCCAGGACCCGGTTCTCGCCCGAGAAGCCAGACTTTTCCGCTGTCAGCAGATCCACCGCACAACAGTCTTCGAGCACATTGACGTTCGGGTGGGCGCGCGCGCGCGCCAGCAGCGCTCGTTCGATCTCGCGACCGGTCGCGTCCTTGTGGTGAAGCACGCGTCGTTCGGTGTGACCGCCTTCGCGACCGAGCGCAAAGTCACCGTCCGCGCTGCGATCGAAATCGACGCCCAGCTTGCCGAGCTGCTCGATCGTTCGACCGCCTCGCTCCACAACGAAGCGCACGACTTCTTCGCGACACAGGCCTGCGCCGGCTTCGAGTGTGTCTGCGACATGGGCGTCGATCGAGTCGTCTTCTGACACGACGGCCGCGATTCCGCCCTGGGCGAAGTTGGTGGCCGATTGCGCCGCTTGCTTCTTGGTAACGATCGCGACCTTGCCGTGCTCGGCGACCTGGAGCGCATAGAAGAGGCCGGCAATTCCACTTCCCAGAACCAGGAAGTCCACGTCGTGACTGGGTTCGCGTGACATCGGTCGAGCGGGCGTCCTGCGGTGCGTGGCGGAGAGGCAGGTGAATCTGCCGTTATGCCCGCCGCGCGGCCGGTTCGCCTCCAGCAGAGGCGACCCTTCACCGATACGAGCACCGTGGACCGATTCTATCCCGCAGATCGCAGGGCCAAAACCCCGCCCAGTCCCCCGGGGGCATCTGGCGTGACCTGTGCGCTCGTGGCGCTCCTGCTGCTTGGGGCCGCGCCCGCAGTTGCGCAGGGCGTCTTCAAGTACACCGACGATCGCGGCGTCGTCCATTTCACCAACGTTTCGCCCGACGATCGCTACACCCAGATTCGGGTGTTCCAATCCTCCAACGGACCGGGTCGGGTCCGCCCTCGTGGCCCCGTGAAGACCTACGACGCGTTGATCGCCCGGACCGCCCAGAGCCAGGGGATCCCGCCGGCCATGGTCAAGGCAGTGATCCATGCGGAGTCGTCGTTTGACCCCAACGCTGTGTCTCGCAAGGGTGCGATGGGCCTGATGCAGCTGATGCCCGCCACGGCCTCAGGCCTCGGCGTCTCTCGCCCGTTTCGCGCGCTCGACAACATCAGCGGCGGTACCCGCTATCTGCGGATGATGCACGACCGCTATGGCAGCTGGGCCTGGGCCCTCGCCGCGTACAACGCCGGACCGACCGCGGTGGACAAGTATCGTGGAATTCCTCCCTTTGAAGAGACCCGCAAGTATGTCCAACGCGTGCTGACTTACTATCGTCGGTACGATGCGGACTTCAGCAGGTGAGACGGACGGGCAACCCACCACGCAATCCGGAGGCGAGCCGTCGGACGGGACAGGGCACGCCATGGGCCGTGAGGTGTTCTGGAACCTCCCGAACACGATCACGATGGTCCGGATGATCGTGATACCGGTCCTCGTCGGTTTCCCGTTCTACGCCGACTGGGCCGGGAGCCACGTCGTCGCGTGGATCTACATCTTCGCCGCGTTCGGGGACCTGGTGGACGGTTGGGCAGCCCGCCGTGGCCAACAGATCACGCGGATCGGGAAGCTGCTGGACCCGCTCGCCGACAAGTTGACCGTGACGACCGCGCTGATCGTCCTGCTGACGTTGGGTCGGATTCCTTCCGAAGGCTGGGCTGGCCTGTTCGGGTTGGGTCTCGTGGTCATCATCGTGGGGCGAGAGCTGGCCGTGACTGGCCTCCGGGGGATCGCATCCGCAGGTGGCGTCGTGGTGGGCGCCAACTGGGCCGGGAAGGCGAAGACCCTGAGCCAGAATATTGCCGTCGGGTTCTTGCTCTTCCCCCAGGGGACACTCGAAATCAAAAACCATGAAATCGGGGTGTTACTTCTTGGGCTCGCGGCAGCACTCACTCTCTGGTCCGGCTATGTCTATTTTGCCGATTACTTCCGGGCCGAGAACGCCGATACACAGGCACCGCGTTGACCGCGGCCCGGCTCAGCCGGGATCGATGCCTCCAGGGAGCCCCAAGTCATGAGTCACGCCGCCACACTTTCGACGGCCATCGAAGACCGTACCGCCCACATTGGCGTCATCGGTCTTGGATACGTCGGGCTCCCCCTTGCCCTTGAGTTCGCCAAGGCAGGTTTCCGGGTCACCGGCTTCGACCTTGATGGCGACAAGATCCGCGTCCTGGAGCAGGGTGGGTCCTATATCGAAGACGTGCCGGCAGCCGAAGTGAAGGCCGCAGTGGACGCGGGACAGCTGAGCGCGACCTCTGATTTCGCCGCGCTGCGCGAGGCCGACGTCATCAACGTGTGCGTCCCGACGCCGCTCACGCGTTCGAAGGACCCCGATCTGTCGCATATGCAGAGCGCCGTGCGAGAGATCCAGGGACGCCTTCGTCCGGGCCAGCTGATTGTCCTGGGCTCGACCACATACCCGGGAACGACCCACGAACTCTACCTGCCGCTCCTCGAAGAGACGGGGATGAAGTGTGGCGATGACTTCTTCCTCGCCTTCGCGCCTGAGCGGATCGACCCCGGCAACACCAAGTTCGGCGTCCACAATGTGCCCAAGGTCGTCGGTGGCGAGACGCCGGCGGCTACGGACCTTGCTTGCAAGATCTTCGGCACGGTCTTCGATCAGACGGTGCCCGTGACGTCGACCCAGAGCGCCGAGATGGTGAAGCTGCTCGAGAACACGTTCCGTGCGATCAACATCGGCCTCGCCAACGAAGTCGCCCTGATGTGTGACCGGCTCGATCTCGACGTGTGGGAAGTCATCGACGCTGCTGCGACCAAGCCGTATGGCTTCATGAAGTTCACGCCCGGTCCGGGGCTGGGTGGCCACTGCATCCCGGTCGATCCGACCTACCTCTCGTGGAAGATGAAGAGCCTGGGCTTCAATGCGCGCTTCATCGAACTCGCGACCGACATCAACAGCGCGATGCCCGAGCACGTGGTCGACAAGGTGACGGAACTCCTGAACGACGAACGACTCGCCGTGAATGGCGCGCGCGTGCTCGTGCTAGGCGTCGCGTACAAGCCCGACGTCGCCGACATGCGCGAGAGCCCCGCGCTCGACATCATGCAGCTCCTGCTCGACAAGGGCGCGGACCTCCGATTCCACGACCCGCACGTCTCGGAAGTGGGTCTCGAGGGACGGTCACTGAAGGGCGTCGACCTGACGGACGAGGAGTTGGGGGGTGCCGACCTCGTCGTGATCGTGACCGACCACAAGGCTGTCGACTTCGAGCGCGTGGTCGAGAAGTCCCAGCGCATCTACGATACGCGAAACGCCACGCGCGACGTCCGCAATGGGCGGGAGAAGGTCCACAAGCTCTAGCGCTGGCGCATGCGGGGGTTTCTGCACGAGTAGCTCAGTTGGTAGAGCTCCACGTTGCCAACGTGGTTGTCGCCGGTTCGAGTCCGGTCTCGTGCTCCAAACAGAGAAGGCTCGTCCCGCATCGCGGGGCGGGCCTTTTCTGTGCCCGGTGCTTCTCGCTCGATCTTGACGCGAGTCCCGCAGCGTGTGGGCGAGCGAGGAGGGGGCGAACGTCATCGTTGGAAGGCGGACGCAGCTTTCTTGGGGGGCTGATCGCCAGGCTCAACGTTGGTTGCGAAGCGCGGCGATTGCGAACCGAAGTCAACTTCCCGGGCGCGGGTACCGCCCTTTGTCAAAGGTCGGTGACAGACCCAGCAATTGCGATACGTCCTCGCCGCCATCCAGACCCTCATGACTCTCGCGTTGGAACAGCCGGCCCGGGCCGTGCATCGTTGCCTGCTGATGGCTGACTCGTAGCCACGAGCCTTCATACATGGCGAGCACCGGGCAGTCGTTCTCTTCGAGGAACTCCTCGATGCGGGTCTCGCGCGTCTCGCCCATGTAAGTCGAATGGGGGTCCGCATCGATGTAGTGGAGATTGATCTGGAAGGGCACCGCGCCCAGGGCGTCAAAGTGCGGAGGGCGACAGATCGGCATGTCATTCGTCGTGCGGATGCTTGGGCAGGCGACGTTGGTTCCCGCGGATGCGCCGATGTAATGGGTATCGCCGGATCGAACGCGTTCGCTCAGTCCTTCGATTACGCCCAGGCGATAGAGGGAGTCGAGGAGCCGAAAGGTATTGCCACCCCCCATCATCACCACGTCCGCCTCCAGGATCGCCCGGTCGGGAGCGGTCGCACGATGGGCCGAAGTCGACTCGATTCCGAACGCAGCCATGGCTGCAATGGCGCGGTCCGCGTAGTCGTCCCAGTCGGCCAGAGCAAAGGGAATGAAGACCACGCTCCGGCCCTGTGCGACTTCGCCGAAGGCCTCAGCGGCGTGGGAATACATGGGCTGGCCAAAATTGGTGGAGTTCGACAGAAGAAGTAGTTCCAACCCCCACGACCTCCTGGATCAGATCAATTCAGGCAGTACCTATCCGATGGGCGGACCCCTGTCATCGGAGCCCGTTGAAACTTCGAAGCGATCTAGGGCTTGGGCGGGTACGTTCCGACTCTAGAGAGATCGTGACCCCAACCAGAGGACGGCCCCGCATGTCCTCAGGGGTTCAAGCACTCTCGGAGGGTCGATGCCCGAACGCCCGCGCGTCCTGATGTGCGAACCGACATATTTTGGTGTCGAGTATGTGATCAATCCTTGGATGCAGGGCAATGTCGGGAATGCCAACCCGGATCGCGCGCACGCACAGTGGCAGGATCTCAAAGCCCTGATCGAGCGGGTTGCAGATGTCGAGCTGATTCCTCCGGGCCCCGGGCTACCGGACATGTGCTTCACGGCCAACGGCGGGATGGTCTTTGGTTCCCGTTTCGTCCCGGCGCGGTTCAGCGTCCCGCAGAGAACGCCGGAATCCGCTCTCCATCGCCAGTGGTTTGCCCAGGCAGAACTCGAAGTGGTGGAATTGTCGTCACCAAGCGCCTTCGAAGGAGAGGGCGACGCGCTCTGGTGGCCCGGACCCAATAGCGCGCCGCTCGTTTGGGCCGGGTACGGCGTTCGCAGCGATCTCGAAGCGCATCGCGACCTGGCCGAAGCGATCGGGGTCGAAGTCGTGTCCCTGCGCCTGGTCGACGAACGCTTCTATCACCTGGATACCTGTTTCCTGCCGCTGCCGGATGGGCGGCTGATGTACTTCCGTGATGCGTTCGATCCGTACTCGCTCGCGGAGATCGAAAGGCGGACGGCGCCGGAGCAGAGGCTCGAGATCAACGCCGATGACGCGTTGCGATTCGCCTGCAACGCCGTGCGGATCGGCAGCACGTTGATCATGAACGACGCCAGTACGGAGCTCCGCGCCGGCCTCGAAGGCTGGGGTTACCAGACGCACACGACGCCACTCGATGAGTTCTTGAAGGCCGGTGGTGCGGCGAAGTGCCTGACCCTGCTCCTCGAGCAAGACGGCTATTCGACGGAACTGGACAGCCCGCCGTCCCCGATCCGTACCAC
>JAJDAQ010000014.1 GCA_029261815.1 Deltaproteobacteria bacterium | reverse complement strand
CCGCTCGACGCGATGCAGGTCACGACCCTGGACAACGGCCTGACGGTCTTGACCCTCGAGGATCATGCGAGCCCGGTCGCAAGCTTCCAGGTCTGGGTCAATGTCGGTTCGAGCGACGAGGCGCGCTTTACCGGGATTGCGCACCTCTTCGAGCACATGATGTTCCGGGGATCGAAGAACCTGGGCAAAGAGGTTCACAGCCGGATCGTTGAATCGCGAGGAGGGCGGATCAACGCTTCGACGTCTCACGACGTCACACGTTATTTCGAAGACGTGCCGTCGGAGCACCTGCCCGTCGTGATCGCGATTGAGGCCGAGCGTTTCGCGAACCTCATCATTGACGCCGATAGCCTCGCGAGCGAACGCGAGGTCGTGATCAGCGAACGGCGTTGGCGGACCGAGGACGATCCGGGAGGCCGCGCCTTCGAGCAGTTGATGGCGACCGCGTTCAAGGCGCACCCGTATCGTCATCCCATCGTGGGGTGGTTGTCGGATCTCCAGAAGGTCACCGTCGAGGAGTGCCAGGCCTTCTTCGACGTCTACTACGCGGCGAACAATCTCGTGATCGCCGTAGCGGGTGACTTCGAAACCGCGGAGACACTCGCGCAGATCGAAAAGGCGTTCGGCGGCTTGCGAAGCGCTGAGAGTGTTCCGCGCAACCCGACCGAGGAGCCCGTCCAGCAGGGTGAGCGCCGCGCCACGGTCTACTTCGACGTGGCCGGCCCACTTCTGTCGATGGCATGGCATGCACCGCCGACGGGTCATGAGGATGCAGAAGCGCTCGATGTGTTGACCGGTGTGCTCTCGGACGGCCGTGCGAGTCGCCTCTATCGCAGCATGGTCTACGCCGACGACGCGGTGGCGCTCGGTGCACAGGGCCTCTACTGGGAACTCCAGGAGGCGGGCCTGTTCTACGCCGGGGTCCAGGTTCGCCCTGGCGCGTCGATCGACGCTGCGGAGGCCCAGTTCATCGAAGAGATCGAGCGCATCCGAGCGAAAGCGCCGAGTGAGGCCGAAGTCGACCGCGCCAGGCGATCCATGGAAGTGGGCGTGATCGTGGGCCAGGGCAGCGCGCATGCGTTGGCCGGTCGCATGGGCCGGGAGTGGGTCACGTTCGGCCGCATCCGGCCGCTTGGCGAGCGCTTGGAGAAGATTCGGAACGTCACGCCCGAGGACGTCCAGCGCGTGGCGCAGAAGTACCTCGTGCCGGAGGGGCGCACGGTCGTGCGTGTCGTGGCGCCGCCCGCGGAAGCGGCTGAAGGAGCGGGATCGTGATGCGTTGGCTCGGATGCTGTCTGCTCGCCCTCACCGTCGGTTGTGCGAATGGCGCCGGTTCGGGTTTCGTCTGGGACCAGCCGCCCGCGCCAGCCCGCGATCTTCCGGTCGTGGATGCTTCCGCGATTCACCGTCTCGAGCTCTCCAACGGGATCCAGGTCCTGGTGCTCGAGGACCACAAACTGCCGGCCGTGGCGATGGGCCTCGTGTTTCCGCGCGGGCGTGCGATCGAAACGCCGGAACAAGCCGGGATCGCATCGTTCACCACGGAGCTGATGCAGCGCGGCGCGGGAGATCGCGATGCCCTGGCACTGGCTGAGGCCGTGGATTCGCTCGGCGCGCGAATGTCCGTCGGAGCCGATTGGGACTCCG
This sequence comes from Deltaproteobacteria bacterium, assembly GCA_029261815.1. Lineage (GTDB taxonomy): Bacteria > Myxococcota_A > UBA9160 > UBA9160 > UBA6930 > JAJDAP01. The sequence goes on along the minus strand of JAJDAQ010000014.1, from coordinate 28,082 downwards.
TGAGTGTGCGCATCGGGGGACTCTCGCGCGATCGCGGGTTCATGATGAGCATCCTCGCCGACGTTGCGATTCGTCCGCGTTTCGATGCCGCCGAGGCCGAACGCGTCCGCACGCGCCAGCTGGCGGGTCTCCGGCAGGCCGGAGATGACCCCGGCACGCTCGCTGGTTGGACATTCCAGGATGTGCTCTACGGCGCGACGCGCGCGGGCTTGCCGTCGGCCGGAACGCCCGCCGCCGTCGATGGTTTCGATCGGGCCGCAGCACAGGCGTTTCATCGACGAGTCGTGACACCCGAGGGCGCGCTGTTGTGGGTCACGGGCGATGTCGATGTCGAGACGTTGCGCGCCGAAGCCGAAGCCGCGCTAGGTGCCTGGGAAGGCGCCGATCTTGCGGCTCCCGCGGACCGGCTCCCAGCGACGGGGGACCGCCGCATCGTGGTCGTGGACTGGCCCGAACTCGGCCAGGCGCAGGTCGTCCTCGGTCACGAGGGAATCGCGCGCGGGGACGATGCACGACTCCCGATCCAATTGATGAACACGGTGTTGGGTTCCGCCGGCTTCTCTTCGAGGCTGATGGCCAAGGTTCGGGCCGAGGAGGGTCTCACGTACGGGATCGGCTCGCGGTTCGCGCAGCGCCGCGCTGGCGGGAGCTTTTCGGTGTCGACCTTCACCGAGGTCGGACAGGTCGGGAAGCTGTTGGGCTTCACGCTGGCGGAACTCGAACGCATCCGCTCCGAGCCGCCCACGGCGGAAGAACTCGCGTGGGCGCGCAGTCTTCGAACGGGTCGCTTCGCATTGTCACTCGAGTCCAGTGGTGCGGTGATGGATGCATTGGTCGACCTCGAGGTCCACGGTTTGCCGCGGGACACCATCGATACCTACCGCGGCCGCATCCGCGCGCTGACGGCCGAGGAAGTCGCCGAGGCGGCGCACCGATTCATTCACCCGGAGCGCCTGACAATCGTGGTGGTCGGCCCGGCGGATGCGTTGGTGCCGCAACTCGAAGCCTACGGCACGGTCGAGGTGCGGACGCGCTAGCCCCGTCTGGTGCCGGGTGCTTGTCTGTCCGAACGCTTGACCGCGCGGGGTTCGACTTGCTGACCGACCGATCGGTCGGGTAAGGTCCCCGCGTCCCTCGACCCCCCAGCAGAGGGACCTTGGAGGCCATGTGCCCGATCCCAGTCCGAGTTCCCGCGCCAAGCTCCTCGACGTCGCGGAGCAGCTGTTTGCGAGCCGCGGCTACGCGGCCATCGGTGTTAGTGCGGTCGCTGGGGCCGCCGGGCTGGGCAAGTCTTCGCTCTTCCATCACTTCCCGAGCAAGGCGGATCTCTACGCCACTGTGTTGGTGCGGGTGGTGGAGCGGATCGAGGGCCAGGTGCTGCCAGCTCTCGTTGCCATCGGCGACCCCGCGCACACGCTCGATCGGGTCGTCGCCGCAATCATCGACGTGCTCGCCGAGCATCCGACTTCCGCACGCCTGCTGCTCCGATCGGTCTTCGAGGACGATGACGAGGATGTCATCGCAGCCAGCGCGGCGAGCGGCGTGAACGAACGGATTGCGGCAATCCTTGACAAGGTTTCGGCCGTGATCGAGGACGGCGTGGCGGCGGGCGTATTTCGCCCGGTCTCGGTCCCGGATCTATTGCAGACCGTCGTCGGTGCCACCGTCTTCCATTTCGCCTCGGGCGACTTCGGCGAGGCACTGTTTCGCGCGCCGATCTTCTCGGCCGAAGCGATTGCCCGCCGAAAGCGAGAGCTGCAGATCCTGTTGCAGCAGGGGCTCGCTCCAGCCGTGCGCCCTTGAGACACAGCGGCTCGAACAGCCGCCATGGTCTCGGGCCCGACTCGTCGGGGCCGTTCGGTTGGGAGCGGAGGTCGGGCGTCGGACGCGATTCGCCCGGACGTTAGTTGGCCGGAGTCAGATCTGCCCCGGGCATCCACCGGAGGCGGAGTGAGTTCGCGATCACCGAGACGGAAGACAGACTCATCGCCGCGGCCGCGAGCATCGGGTCGAGCAGCCATCCTGTCAGTGGGTAGAGGAGCCCGGCCGCAATCGGAACGCCCAGCGCGTTGTAGCCGAACGCGAACACCAGGTTCTGTCGCAGGTTCCGACCCGTGTCGGCCGAAAGCCGCCGGGCGCGAAGCAGGCCGCTGAGCCCGCCAGAAACCAGTGTCACGTCGGCGGCCTCGAGCGCGACGTCGGAACCGTCGCCCATCGCGATCCCGATATCGGCTTGTGCCAGCGCAGGGGCGTCGTTGATCCCGTCGCCCGTCATGGCGACGATGGCGCCCGTCTCTTGAAGGCTTGAGACCAGCGCGCGCTTGTCTTCGGGGCGGCAATCCGCGACGACTTCATCGATGGGCAGCTGCGAAGCGACCGCGTGTGCCGCGGATGCGCGGTCCCCGGTGGCCAGGATGATCCGCATCCCCTCGCGGCGTAGGGCCCCAAGGGCGGCCGGCGCGCTGTCACGGATCGCGTCGCTGCATGCGATCCAACCCCGCACCGTCCCGTCGAGCGCCACCGCGATGCCGCTTCCCGAGGGCTCGCCGAGAGCAGAGACGTCGATGCCATGGGATGCAAGAAATGATAGGCCGCCGACGGTGACGTCCTCCTCCCCAACGAGGCCGCGGAGACCTTGCCCGGGTGTCTCGACCGTGCCGGCCGCTTCGATCATCGTGAGGTTTCGTCGCTGGGCTTCACGCACGACGGCGCTGGCCAGGGGATGTGTGCTCCCCTGCTCGAGGCTGGCCGCCGCTGCGAGCCAATGAGACGGGTCCGCCCCTTTGACATCATGGACCGTCTCGACTGCGGGTCGGCCCATCGTGACGGTTCCGGTCTTGTCGATCACCAATACGTCGGCCTCGGCGAGGCGCTCGAGCGCGGTGGCGTCTCGGAACAACACGCCCGAGCGGGCGCCGCGGCCCATCGCGACCATGATCGACATGGGTGTGGCGAGGCCGAGCGCACAGGGGCAAGCGATGATCAGGACCCCGATCGCGGCCAGGAAGCCGTGTGCGAGTGCCGGGTCCGGCCCTACGGCCCACCAGACGAAGAAGGCCAACGCTGCAACCGATACAACGACCGGTACGAACACGCGGGAAACACGGTCGGCCAACGCCTGCGCTGGGGCCTGGCTCCGCTGCGCCGCCGCGACCTGCTGGACAATGCGTTGCAGGAGGGTGTCACCACCAACGGCTCCCGCTCGAATTTCGACGACGGCGTTTCCGTTTACGGTTCCCGCCGATACCGGGTCGCCGGTGGCTTTGGAGACCGGCATGGGCTCGCCAGTGAGCATCGCCTCGTCGACCGCGGTCTCGCCTCGCAGCAACGTGCCATCCACCGGGAAGCGCTCGCCGCTGCGGACGACGAGGGTGTCACCTACGGCGACGGCTGCGAGCGGGACCGTCTCGATGCTGCCGTCTCCGGCGATCCGTTGCGCGGTTTCCGGCGCAAGTGTCAGCAGGGCCCGAAGCGCATTGCCGGTTCGTTCGCGGGCGCCCAGTTCGAGGACCTGGCCTAGCAAGACCAGGGTCACGATGACGGCAGCCGATTCGAAGTAGATGGCGACGTCTCCGGAGGCGTCCCGGAAACCCGCCGGGAACGCATCCGGGATCAGCATCGCTGCGAGACTCGCGGCCCACGCCGCGCCGGTTCCGATCGCGATCAGGGTGAACATGTTGAGCCGCAGGGTCACCAGCGAGGTCCACCCGCGGACGAAGAACACCGAGCCACAGCCTGCGACGACGACACTGGCGAGTACGGCCTGGATCCAGCGCTGGGAGTCATGTGACAGCCACGCCTCCAGCGGTTTCCCTGGGATCATCTCGCCCATCGCGAGCACGAACACCGGCAGGGTGAGCGCGATGCTCCAGCCGAGACGGCGCCTGAATGCCAGGAACTCCAGGTTCGGTGGCGCCTCGGCGGTGATGGCAACGGGCTCGAGTGCCATGCCGCAGTCCGGGCAGGCCCCGGGGCCGACCTGGACGACGTCGGGGTGCATCGGGCACGTGTACATCCGTTCATCGTCGGCATCGATCGCTGCCGGGTAGAGAAACCCGTCGGGGTCCGCGCGGAAGCGTTCGAGGCACCGCGGACTGCAGAAGTGATAGGTCGAGTCGCGGGTCTGCCATTGGTGCGATCCGCCGACACGAACGGTCATCCCACAGACCGGATCGAGGGCGGTCGAGGTCTCGCTCACTAACGATCGCCCAACCGGATGAAACGCGAGAAGACCTCAAGGAGTTCGTCCTTCTTCTTCTCTCGATCGCCGGCGGAGCCGCTGGCGAAAGCATCAGCAACACACGTCTCGACGTGCGCGCCCAGGATCACCTTTCCGGTCTGGTCGAGGGCAGCACGGACGGCCGCGATCTGGTGGAGTACGTCCACGCAGTAGCGGTCCTCGTCCAGCATCCGCTGGAGGCCCTCGACCTGGCCCTGGATGCGGCGCAGGCGGCGTTCGGCATTGCGTCGGGTCTCTTGGTCCATTCGGGGACCCTATACCCCTATGGGGTATAGTCAAGGCCGACCTCAGGGGCCCTCGTACCGCGCCCGCGCGGCGTCGAGTTCTCGCGCGACCTCCTTGCGGAGGTGGTCGGGGGCCAGGACCAGCGCGTCCGCGCCGAACGACAGGATCCATTGGCGCAGCTCGTCGCCCGTCCCGACTTGCAGGTGGAGGTCCACGGCACCGCCGTCCGCCGGAGTCACCCTCTGGCTCTCGTGCCAGACGTGCTCCTGGACATAGAGGGCGCGGCGCTGCCCGAAGCGGATGCAGACGGATTCAGGAGCTTCGGCGACGACGCCAAAGCTTCCGGCGGTGAGGGCATCGAAGTCGAAGTCCTCGGCGACTTCGAATGCGTCCTCGGTCAAGACGGGTTCGCGGATCCGGTCGATCGCGAACGTCCGGATCTCATCGCGCTTGTGATCGTGGCCGATCACATACAGCGCACCGCTCCGGTACCAGACGCGGTAGGGGTCGAGCGAGCGCGTCGCGGTCTCGCCTGTACGTGCCGTCGTGTACGCGATGCGAACGGTCCGCCGTTCGAGCACGGCTTCGTTCAGTGTTCGGATGACATCGCGGACTTCCGCGTACTGCTTGTGCGGTCCAGGCATGACCTGGAACGCATCGCGGAAGCGTGACAGGAACGCAGCCAGGTCCGGTCCAAGGCTGGCTCGGATCTTGGCCAGTGCGGAGCGGATCGAATCGTGAAAGACAGTGCCTTCGAGGGCCTGCAAGACGTCTTCACTGAACGCGAGTGCGAGGAGTTCGTCTGGCGTGAATGGCGCGTCGCCGAGCTGGAAGTCTTCCAGCAAGCGGTAGTAGACGCGGTTGTCCCGTTTCTCGCTCGTGACGGGAAAGCCCGCGTACATGAGCGCGTCAAGGTCGCGGTAGATCGTCCGGCGCGTGCAATCGAGGTCGGCGGCGATTTCGTCGAGGCCGACGCCGTAGCGGCTCCGCGCGAGGCGCTGGATCAGCCGCCACTGGCGCGCGAGCTGGTCACCGCGCATGTCGGCCCCTGGCGTGGCACCCGACGCGGCGGATCCGGATCAACCGTTGACCCGCTCCATGTACTCACCCGTCCGGGTGTCCACGCGGATCTTCTCGCCTTCCTTGATGAAGAGCGGGACCTGGACCACGGCGCCGGTCTCGATGGTCGCGGGCTTGGTGGCACCGGATGCGGTGTCCCCCTTCACGCCGGGGTCTGTCTGCGCGATCGGAACCACGATGAACTGGGGAAGCTCGATGTTGATCGGCTCTCCCTTGTAGAGGATCACGCTGACCTCGGCGTTCTCCTGCAGGAACTTCCGGTCATCCCCGAGCTGCTCGAACGGAATCGACATCTGGTCGTAGGTGCTGGTGTCCATGAATACGGCGCTGTCGCCGTCCTGGTAGAGGTACTGCATGGTGCGGTCCTCGACGTCGGCTTCCTCGACCTTGTGCCCCGAGTTGAAGGTCTTCTCGAGCGTGCGGCCCGTCTTCAGGCCCTTCAGCTTGGTCCGGACGAAGGCACCGCCCTTGCCCGGCTTCACGTGCTGGAAGTAGGTCATGACGTAGGGCTCACCATCGAGCTCGATCTTGAGTCCGTTGCGGAACTGGGAGGTATCGAGGGCCATGCGCACTCCTTCGGTTTCGGCGACGCAGATTAGCGGAAGCCCCGGCCGGGTCACCTCGGCCGCGGGCGATCCCAGGAAAGGGAAGGGCGGGCACCCCATCGAGGTGCCCGCCCAGCATCGATCATGGACAGAATCGCGGGAGCGATCCAGCCGGAGAGATCAGCCCTTGGCCGCCGTGATGGCGGCCGTCAGGGCCGGGACGATCTCGAAGAGATCTCCCACCACACCGAGCTGCGCGACCTCGAAGATCGGCGCGTCGGCGTCCTTGTTGATCGCGACGATGAAGTTCGAACCCTTCATGCCGACGAGGTGCTGGATGGCGCCCGAGATGCCGCAGGCCACGTAGAGCTTCGGCGTCACGACCTGGCCGGACGAACCGACCTGGTACTCGTGGGGCAGCCAACCGGCGTCGACCACGGGGCGCGACGCGCCCATGGCGCCGCCGAGCGCGTCAGCGAGCGGCTGGATGACTTCGGGGAACTTCTCGGGGTCGCCGACACCGCGGCCGCCCGAGACGATGATCTCGGCCTTCGACAGGTCGACACCCTTCGCTTCGGCCACCTTGGTCTCCACGAACTTGGCGCGTGCGCCCGACGTGTCGACCGAAAGGGCTTCGGTGCTGCCGTCTGCGCTGCCTTCGAACGGGGCGATGGCACCCGGCTGCACGGTGACGACGGTGGTGCCGCCCCCCGCGCTGACCTGGGCGTCGAGCTTGCCGTTGAAGACGCGGCGAACGAAGTTGCCGTCCTGGTGGTTGAAGACGTCGGAGATGAACCCGGCGTCGAGGGCCGCGGCCACACGAGGCGCCACGTCCCAGCCCGAGGGCGTGTTGGACACGAGGATGGTGGTCGCGCCCGAAGCCGCGACGGCGGCCTGGATCGCGGCGTTGTAGCCATCGACGTTGTAGTCGGCGAGCGAGGCGTCGTCGGCCACGTAGGTCTTGCCGCCGCCCTTGCCCGCGAATGCGGTGGCGAGGTCGCCCACGCCGGAGCCGATGACGAGGCTGGCGTAGTCGCCGCCGATCTTCTGGGCGAACGCGACCAGCTCGTAGCTGGCTTCGCGGATCGCCCCCTTCTGGATTTCCGTGACGATGAGGGTGCTCATCGGTCTCTCCTTTTCGACGAAGCGCCGGGCCCTAGAGGAGCCCGAGCTCCTTGATCTTGTTGACGAGGCCGGTGACGATTTCGTCGGTGGAGCCCTCGAGGAGTTCGGCACCGTCGCCCTTGGGCGGCTGGTACACCTTCTCGATCTTGACCTTCGCGCCGCCGCTTCCGACGGCATCGGCAACGCCGAGGTCGGCCGCCGTCTTCACGTCGATCGGCTTCTTCTTCGCAGCCATGATGCCCTTGAGCGACGCATAGCGAACCTGGTTGAGGCCCGACTGGACCGCCAGGAGCGCCGGCGTCGGCAGGTCGACCACTTCAAGGGCGCCGCCTTCGAGTTCGCGCTCGACGCGGACGTTGCCGTCGCTGAGTTCGGCCTTGAGAACGCCCGTGGCGCTCGTGAGGCCCATCAGCTCAGCCACCATCGGCGGTACCGCAGAGGCATTGCCATCGTCGGACATGAGGCCCATGAACACGAGGTCCGGGCTCTCTTCCTTGCCGATGGCGGCCAGCGTCTTGGCGATGCCGAGGGAGTCGGAACCGACGAGCGCGTCGTCGTTCACGTGCACAGCGCGGTCGGCACCCATGCCGAGCGCGGTGCGCAGGGCCTGGGTCACGCGGTCGGGACCGATCGAAATGACGACGACCTCGGCCTCACCGGCGTCCTTGATGCGGAGCGCCTCTTCGAGGGCGTAGGTGTCGTAACTGTTGATCTCGAACTTGATGCCGTCTTCCTTGATCCAGGTGCCGTCTCCGTTGACATCGAGACGGGCATCCTGGTGGGGCACCTGCTTCAAGGCGACCAAGATCTTCATGGGGCAATAGCCTCCCATTGGGGGTGAAAACGAGGGGCCCCCGCGGACGCGCGAGTGAGGCGGGCTCAGGGGGCGGAGCGGCGCGGACTCTAGCCGGGGTGCCCCGCTTTTTCAACCGCAGGAGCCGGCGAAAACCACCCGGATTCGGGGGGTTAGACGGTCCTGGCGCGGAAGTGGACGGGGCAGGGGGCGGCCGCCCGCGCGACACCGCCGATCTGGCGCCGCGCGGGCGCTGCCGTCGCGAAGCCGGGCTCGAGCTCGTAGCGATCGAGCAGCCGCCGGATCGCGATCCGGATCGCCGAGATCGAAAAACGGCGGGCCGGGCAACTGTGTCGTCCGTGCCCGAAGGTCGAGACGCGTTCACGGCCGTCGAGCGACGCCTCGTTCGCGAGTTTGCGACCGGTGTAGTGCGCAGGGTCGAACCGATCGAACCCCTCGGCCGCTGTCGGATTCGTCACCGACAGCATTGTCGTGAGGAAGACGCCGGGTTGGAGCGTGAAGGCTCCGGTCTCCGTCTCGACCTCCATCGGCTTCATCACGCGTCGGAGAGTGATCGATCGCTGGCGAAGCCTGATGGATTCGAACGCGCAGCGTTCGAGGAGTTCGTCGTCGCCGTCCCGAACCTGTGCGAGTAGTGGCGGATGCAACAGCAGGTGGACGAGCGTCCATGCAAGGGCGGCGTAGAGATTCGATTGCGCGCCCATTTGCAGGACCATGAGGTCGCGCGCGACCTGGACGTCGCGCTCCGGGACAGGCAGGTCTGAGAAGCTGGCTTCGATGGTGTCGAGGAAGTCGCCCGGAGCCGAATCGTTCGCACGCCGCGCGGACAGGATCTCGGAGATCACGGCCTCGATCTTGGCCATCGCCTGCCACTCCCGACGCTTCTTCGTTGCCACGCTGTAGAGCGTCGAGAGGGGCTTCACGAACGCGTCCGATGTGTCGAGCCGGTCGAAGGCCGGGATCAGGCGCGCGAGATTCTCGGGGCGAACCGATTCGGCGCCGGCCCAGGACGCGAGGCCCATCCGGTAGCCGAGTCGCTTCGACTCGGCGAAGGCCTCGAACGTCCCGCGATTGCCGAGTTCGTCGATCTCGAGGGCAACCGCGTCTTCGAGATGGCCCAGGTACGTCTCGACGTTGGGGTTCTTGAAGAGATCGTGCGGGCGGTTTCGCCGGCCCATCGCGAGTTCGATCGGAAGCTTCCGCTTCATCACGAGTTCGAACGTTGCGAGGCCGAAGCTCGCGATTTCCTCGGGCACTTCGTAGAGCGCACGCACACCCATCGGCGAGAACACGCAGAAGAGCCGATAGCCGAGCGCATCGCACACGAACGTGTCGCCGTGTTTCGCGCGCTGCCGCTCAAAGAAACCGGTCGGGTGGCGGAGCAAGCCGGCACCCGACCCGAGCCAGGGGATCGTGCCAGTCGCGTGTGCCGGCATGGGACTAACGCCGGGGAACTCGGTCATCCGGCGGCGTTTCGCCCCGCGTCGAGTTCGGACCGGATATGCGCGTGCTCGGCTTCGGTTAACGAGAAGCGGGAGAAGATGAGCGCGCCGACCGTGTAGAAGAACAGCGGAACGCCCCCCATGATCAAGACCATGGCGTTCTTTACGGACTCCGTCTGGTCGGGGAGGCTCTGGTCGAAGCCGACCCATTCGAGTGCGAATCCGACGAAGCCGATCGTGACGCCACCGGCGAGCTTTCCCATGAACGTCCAGGCCGCGTAGTAGGCGCCTTCCTTGCGGTCTCCGGTGCGGTATTCGTCGAAGTCGATGATGTCGGCCTTCAGCGCCTGACCGAGAGTGTTTCCGCAGGCGCTCGCGCTGCCGGCGATCAGGCCGCTCACGATCATCAGGAGCCAGTCGCCTTCGCCGACCCAGAAGACGATGCCGTAACCGAAGCCGGCCTGCGCCATCGCGAACAGCCACAGATGCCGCTTCTCGTACCGTCTGGCGAGCCGTAGCCACAGGGGGATCGCAACCAGCGTCGATCCCACGAAGGCCATCAGCATCGCGGGAAGCCAATACCCTTCCGTCAACTTCATGACGTACTGGATCACGAACGGGACCATCGCGCCGATTCCGCCGGAGCCGATCGATTCGATGAAGAAGACGAAGAGCAGGAGCCGCGCGTGCGCGTTGCCCCAGACGTCGGCGACGGAACGGAACGGGTTGGAGGGTGCGCGACCCTGGAAATCCGGGCGTTCCGGCGGGAGCCGCGCCACGCCCCAGACGACTGCAACCACCGTGAGCACCGCGCAGACCGCGGCCATCCGGCCGCTCCAGACCGGCTCGAACGAGCGAACGATATAGACGCCGCCCGTATAGGCCACCAGCATCGTCGCGACACGCGCGTACTGGCGGACTCCGAAGACCCGGATGCGGTCGTCGCGGTCGAAGGTGAGTTCGGCCCCCATCGCCATGTGGGGGACTTCGAATGCCGTAAAGGCGGTGTAGAACGCGAAGATCGCGATCCCGATCCAGATCTCGAGTTCACTCGCGTCGAGGAAATCCGGCGGCGCCCAGAGCATCCATCCGAACAGCGCAAGCGGCACTGCGGAGCCGAGCAGCCAGATCTTTCGGCGACCGAGGCGAGACGTGGTCCGGTCCGACAGGTAGCCGACGAGCGGATCCGAGATGCCGTCCCAGACCTTCGACGCGAAGAAGATCGCACCGATCACGGCCGGCGACGCGCCGAGCTTCACAGTGGCGAAGTAGAGGTACATCACCACGAAGACGTAGTAGAGGAAGCTGACCGGAATCGCGGGAAGCGCGAACGCGAGGAGGGTTCGCCGCGTCAAGCGAACGGACGCGGCTTCGACCGTCTCGGTTGCCACCGACTAACGTCCCATGAACATCAGGAAGTCGTCGAGCTTCTCTACGCGGAGGTACGGGTTGCCTCGTTTCTGCTCGCCCATCTCGCCGTGTCCTTCCGCCGAGTAGAGGTGCCCGGGAAAGAGCACCGTCTCGTCGGGTAGGCCGGCGAGGTTTCGCAAGCTCTTGAACATGTCCTCGGGGTTCGAGCCCGGGAGGTCGACGCGGCCGCAGCTACCCAGGAAGAGCGTGTCGCCCGAGACCAGGCGGTCCGGCGCGCCGCCCTCCTGCACGAGGAAGCACTGGGAGCCCGGCGTGTGTCCCGGTGTGTGGAGCAGCTTCACCCGGTTCTCGCCGAGTTCGAGCGTGTCGCCCCCCTGGTGACGCACCAGGTCGCTCTCGCTCACGCCCGTGATCTTCTTCAGGCCGTCGGCTTCGTGTTCGTTTACGTGGATCTTGCACGGGCTTCGTTCGAGCAGCCGGTCCAGGCCCTCGATGTCCATTCCGAAGATGGATCCACCGACGTGGTCCTGGTGATAGTGCGTGATGAGGGCGCCCGTCACGCGCATGCCGTCCTGCTCCGCCTGGTCGCAGAGTGCATCGACGGCCCAGGCGGGGTCGACCACGAGGCATTCGCCGGTGGCGCGGCTACCGACCAGGTAGGCGAAGTTGGCCATCTCGCCGACCGGAAGCTGGGCGAAGTAGAGATCGCGCTCGCTCACTCGAGATCCTCCTCGATTCGGATGCGTAGCACGTCGCCGTCGAGCTCGACCGGATAGACCTCGACCTGTTCACCGTCGTCGACGCCTTCGCCCGTCAGCGTGTGGTAGCCATAAGCGTGGATGGGGCAGAGCACGCACTCGTCTTCGATCGTCCCCTCGCCGAGGGAGCCGCCCTGGTGCGGGCACCAGTCGTCCATGGCGAAGTAACCGCGTTCGGTGCGGCCGACGGCGAGCCGTTTCCCAGCGACGGTAAACGGCAGGACCTCTCCCAAGCGGATCTTCGAGGCCGGTTCAATCGTATGCCAGGCCATGGTGGCCGGCCTAGAGCGGGTCGCCGAGCGTCTGATGGATCCACGACTCGAGCGCGTGAAGCACTTCCTGGGCCACGTCCTCGGGGGAGCGGCCCGACTTCTTCGGGACCTTCAGGGTGTGGTCCGCGTCTTGGACGACGTGCAGGTTCACGGGCGCGCCCACGCGCGCCAGGGTCTGTCGCAGCGTCGGCAGGTCGCAATGGCGATCGCGGCTCCCCTGGATGAACAGCATCGGGTTGACCACGCGGTAGAGGCGCTCGGGCTGGACGTCGGACGGGTCATCCTGCTTGTGCAGCGGGAAGCCCAGGAAGAACATGCCCTCGACCCGGAGGCGCGCGACGGCCGCGTGCGAGGCGACCGTGGCGCCCATGTTCTTGCCGCCCGCGAAGACGTGGCCGGGAGCGGAACTGGGATCCTTGCCGAGGACAGCGATTGCTGCCTCGTAGGCCTTGGTCATGACCTTGAGGTCATCGGGCTTCTTCTTGCCCGCAGCCATGAATGGCATCGGAAAGCGAAGCGTCAGGAATTTGCGCTCGGTCAGCGCATGCTGGACAGCATCCAGCAACGGGTCCGGCGCCATCGACGCCTGAGCAAACACGACACTGATTCTTGAGCCGGTCGGCCACCATTCGGGGATCCCGAGTGTGCCCTTCACGTGGTCGAGCCCGTGAACGGGCTCCGCGAGCGGGATCTCGATTTCCTCGAACTGAACGGTCCGCTCGACCGACTCTTCTCCCTCGGGGGATTCCATCGGGGCCTCCTGAGGCGCAGCAACCTAGCGGCTTCGTTCGCCCGGGGGTAGAGGGAAGTCCCTCGGGAACGCTACGATCTCGCGCCAAGTCCTCGAAAAACCAATGAAAAAAGTACTCATTACAGGAATCGCAGGAGGCGTCGGCCGGTTGCTTGCGCGCCGTTTGAGCGCCGAGGGCGACGTATGCGGGGTCGACTCCGCGGCTTGGGAAACGCGCCCGCCGAAGGTCCCGGTCTATCGCGCGGACCTTCGAAAGAGAGAGTTCGAGGACGTCATTCGCACCGAACGGCCCGATGCCGTGGTGCATCTGGGCTCCGTTCGCCATTTCCGCGGCGACGCTGGCAACCGCCACGACATCAACGTCCGCGGGACCCAGAAAGTGCTTCAGCACTGCAGTGACTACGGCGTCGAGAAGCTCGTGGTCGTCTCCAGCGGCACCGTGTACGGCGCACTGCCTGACAACCCGTTCTTCATGGACGAGGACCATCCGCTCTCAGCGAGCCGTGACTACCCCGAGATTCGCGATCTGATCGAGGTCGATACGCTCGCGAGCGGCTTCTTGTGGAAGGCGCCCGGCGTCACGACTGCGGTGCTGCGCCCCGTCCACATCCTCGGCCCCAACACGCGCTCGATGATGGGCCAGTTCCTGCGGCTGGAGCGGCCGCCGACACTGATGGGCTTCGATCCCGTGATGCAGGTGATGCACGAGTCGGACATGGTGGAGGCCATCGTCCGCACCCTGGAGGTCGGACTCAATGGCGTCTACAACGTGACGGGCCCGGGCGAAGTTCCGTTGCTGACGGCCGTTCGTGAGACGGGTGGGCGAGCGTTCCCGGTGCCCGAGTTCCTGTTCCGCACCGCCTTGCGCGAGCTCTTCCCGTGGAGCGTCGTGCCCTGGCCCGAAGGGGTGATCGACTTCCTCAAGTACCCGGCGACGCTCTCGGGCAAGCTGTTCGAGAGTGCGACCGGCTTCCAGCCCCTCTTCGGCCTCCGCGAGACCTTTCGCGGACTCGACGCCTAACGAGAATCGAGGCGAGCCTTGACAGAGAAACGACAAGGGTGGCTCAGCGCGCTCTCGGACCTTGCGGGAGCCGTCGTCCCGCTTTCGGTGAGGGAACTCGAGGCCGAGATCGCGGACCGTCTCTACAAGGTCCCGACCGCGGTCAACGAGTATGGCTTCGACCGCTTCGGGCTCTCGCCCGACGAGGCCCGGAAGACACTGCTTCCGGCAGCACTTCTCTACAAGCACTACTTCCGCGTCTCCACCGAGGGAATCGACCGCGTGCCGTCCGGGCGGGTCCTGCTCATCGCCAATCATGCCGGCCAGCTGCCGTTCGATGCCTCGATGATCAGCGCGGCGATGATCCTCGAAGCAGAGCCGCCCCGAATCGCGCGGGGAATGGGCGAGTATTGGATCCCGCAGCTTCCGTTCGTCAGCAGTCGCGCCCATCGGATGGGAACCATGGTCGGAACGCCCGAGAACTGCCGCGCGCTCCTCGACGACGAAGAGTGCGTGATGGTCTTCCCCGAAGGCGTGCGCGGCATGAACAAGACCTACGACCAGCGCTACAAGCTGCAGCGCTTCGGCACCGGGTTCGTACGTTTAGCGCTGCAAACTGGAACGCCGATCGTCCCTGTGGGCGTTGTTGGATCGGAAGAACAACAGCCGGGATTCGCACGGCTCGACGGGCTCGGGAAATTGCTAGGTGCGCCGGCGCTTCCCCTGACACTCGGGTTTCCCTGGCTCGGACCGCTCGGCATCCTGCCGATGCCGGTGAAGTATTGGATTGGCTTCGGCGAGCCGCTGCGTTTCGAGGGCACCGGCGATGAAGACGATGCCGACATCAACGTTCTCGTGGACCGTGTGCGCGCTGGAATCGACGAGCAGCTGTCACGGGGCCGCGCGCAGCGCCAAGGAGTCTTCACGGGATGAAGCGCTCATGACCGAACCGGTGAGAAAGCGCGTCCCCTGGGCGTGCCTCGCGTTGTTCGGGGCCGCGGCCGCCCTCGGGTGTGCCGCTTCGCCTGCAGGCGAAGCGCCGGATGCTACTGCGCCGCTCCCCGAGATCGGAACCGGGGGTGCGGGCGTTCCCGACTTCGTCCTGTGGCTGTCGGTGTCAGGATTGGAGACGCGTCACTATCTCGGGGCTGCGCCACCGATGCGCATGGTGGCCGCACTGGCGCGCGGTGGAGTCGCCGCGGAAGCGGTCGTGCCCGTAACGCCAGCGAGCGTCTATCCGATCCACGCGACCTGGGTGACGGGGTTGAGCGCTGACGTCCACGGGGTTCCGGCCGACCGTGGGCTCGACGAGCGCGGCGTCACGCGCGCGAAGCTGCGCGATGCCGAAGCATTTCGCGCGAGGCCGCTCTGGTGGTACGTCGCGAACGCCGGCCGCACCGTGGCGGCTCTGGACTGGCCGACGACGTTTGGAGCGAACGTTGGTCTCCTGATACCCGATGCGGCCGCGGTCGGACCCGAGGAGGCATGGCACCTCGTCACGGCATCCGCGTCGGCGCCGGCGTTGGCCGGCCTGGTCAGGGCGGCGCCGGATGCAGCGGAGCGTGGGCCTGAGCGAGACAATCTGGTCGCGGCAACGACGTGCCGGCTGTTGGGAGCGCGGACTCCGCCGCCATTGGTGCTCGCGCGCCTGAGCCAGGCGGAGCCGGTCCTCCTGCGCGACGGCCCGGAATCCGAAGCTGCGAAGGAAGCGTTTCGCAACCTCGACACGGTGATCGCCAACGTGCTTGCTTGCCTCGGACCGCGTTTGGAGCAGACGGCCGTCGTCTTGACGGGAGATGGCGTCTACGAGCCGGTGCACACCCGTTTGCGCCCGAACGCGCTGCTGCGCCAGGTCGGGATGATTCAGGCCGACTCGTGGCGAGCCATCGCCCGGAGCCACGGCGGTGCCGCATTCGTCCACGCCCGGACGGCAGAAGATGCCGTGCGAGCGCGACGAATCCTGACCGAGACGGCTGAGCGCAGTGGGGCATTCCGCATCGTGGGTGCGGAAGAGATGATCGCGCTGCACGCGGACCCCGAGTCCTGGTTCGGCCTCGCAGCAGCGCCCGGCTTCGCTTTCGACGACAGCCCGGAGGGGCAGTTCGAGTCTCCGGCGACGGCGCGTGGAGCCGCCGGGTACCTGCCAACGCCTGGGTCTCGAAGCCTTGGCGTCGTTCTCTGGGGGCGCGGGGTTCGGTCCGGCGTGCGGGTGCCCCGAGTCGCCGCCGTGGATGTCGGTCCGACAGTTGCGACGCTTCTGGGTGTCTCCCTGGACCCGATTTCGGGGGCCGCCCGCAAGCAGTGGCTTCGCATGGAGCGGACTCGCGAAAGCGAATGAACGATTGATCGGAATCAGCCGTAGGATCCGGGGAGGGAAGCCATGGAAAACCGTGTCGAAATCGATCTGAACCCGCGAGAGCGCAGACTGTACGACCGCGTAAGAGCGACCGTGCGTACGCCGGTACCCGGCACCTCTTCAGATCTGCGCGACCTCCTGCTCGCATTCCCAGACCTGGCGATGCTGGTATTCCGCCTGATGCGCGACGACCGGGTGCCCGTCGGGCAGCGTGCGATCGCGCTCCTCGGAATCGGCTACGTCGTCTCGCCGATCGACGTACTGCCCACATTCTTCTTCGGCCCGCTTGGGCTGGTAGACGACCTCATCGTGATCGCGGCCGTCTTGTCTCGCCTCGTCAACTACGTGCACCCCGACATCGTGCGAAGTCATTGGTCCGGGCAGGGCGACGCTCTCGATGTGGTGCGCCGCGTCTCGGAGTGGAGCGACCGGAACGTGACGGGTCGAATTCGGGCTGTCCTCGGAGGTTAGTCCAAGGGCGCGGCCAGCCGCGCCATCGCCTGCCGGTCGTCTTTCGGGATCCGCCGCACTCGCCCTTCGCCGTCTACGACGGCGTGCTCGGTCGCCGCGACCACGAGGGTTCCATTCGTACCCTCGATCGCGTACGCCATTCGTAGCGATGCGCCTCGAACCCATTCCAACCAGACGGTTACGGCGACCTCGTCATCGAAGCGTGCCGGAAGTCGATAATCGACCTCGACGTGCGTAACCGCGAAGTTCAGGTTCGCATCCAGGTAGTCGGTGTACGGTCGATGGTGCTCGTCCATCCAGCGGACGCGCGCGAGTTCGAGGTACCGCACATAGTTCGCGTGATGGACGACGCCCATGGCGTCAGTCTCGTAGAACGCGACGCGGTGGCGAAAGGTGGTCGCAGCCGCGCCCTGGGGTGCACCGGCGGAGCCACGTGACACGCTAGAAATTGTCTTTCATCTCGCGCCGGCGGCCGAGTTCTTCGATGCTGCCGGCACGCATGAATGGATTGGTCGCGTGCTCGTCCGCAATGGTCGAAGGAACCGTCATTTCGGCCGGCGTCGCGTCATGCCAGTCGGCGGCCGCGTTCGCCCGAATCGCACGCGCATTGTCGAGCGCGCTCGCGATCTTGGCGTTGTCGGGCTCGACGTGGGCGGCAAAGACGAGGTTGCTCTCGGTGTATTCGTGGCCACAGAAAACGCGCATGTCTCCGGCGAGGGCCCCGAGCTTCTCCATGGCTTCGAACATCATCGCGGGGGTGCCTTCGAATAGTCGTCCACAGCCTCCGGCAAATAGCGTGTCGCCACTGAAGACGGCCTTCGCGTCCTCGAAGACGTAGGCGATATGACCGCGCGTGTGAGCCGGAATGAAAAGGATGTGGGCTTGCTCATTGCCGACGCGGACGGTGTCGCCTTCCTCCAGGCCGTTCGTGAAACCCGGGATGCGGTCATGGTCGGATGCGTGACCGAGGACGGAGGCACCGTACTTCTCGGCCAGCAGCGGGTTCGCAGCTGAGTGGTCCGGATGGTGATGCGTCGAGAGCACCTGGGTCACGTTCACGTCGAGTGCTTCGACACGCTTGACCACCGGGTCGAGTTCGGGCGCGTCGACGACGGCGGCGTCTCCCGTCGTCTCGCAGACCAGGAGGTAGGTGTAGTTGTCTTGCCAGGTCGGGATTCGTTCCACTCGAAGCGTCATGGCCGGCAAGCTAGCAGACCCACAAGGAGGCCTCAGGTGAGTTCTGCGTCCGTCAATACCTCGACCAGGGCAGGACCCGGATGCGCGAGCGCCTCTTCGAGCGCCGTGTCGAGTTCGTCGGCCTGTTCGACGCGGATGCCCTTTGCGCCACAGAGGTTTGCGTAGGCGGCAAAGTCGGGGTTGTGGAGCGAGGTCTCCCAGACCGGCCATTGTCCCGATCGTTGCTCCTTGGAGATCTTTCCAAGCTCGCCGTTGTGCAGCAGCACGTGGGTGATGTCCATGTCGTACTTGACCGCCGTCGTCAGCTCGAAACCGTACTGTCCGAAGCCGCCGTCCCCCGAAATCGACAGCACCTTGCGCCCGCTGAACGGCGTGCCCGGCTCCTGGGTCGCGCACCATGCGCCGAGGGCTGCCGGAAGGGCGAAGCCGATCGAGCCGAGGTACCCGGACATCAAGACGGACTGTTCACGGCACTCGAAGTACCGGCCAAAGGAATAGGTGTTGTTTCCGACGTCGACGGCGATGATGGCATCGGCCGGCGCCTGCCTCGTGAGGGAGGAGAAGAGGGCGGCCGAGTGGATTCCGGTACCCCGTTCCTCCTGTTGCCGGCGCGCCTTCTCGGTCCGCCAGATCGCCCAACGGGCCGCGACTTCTTCGACGATTCCATCGCTGGGCGCGCGGCCGGCCAACCGGGTGCGGAGTGCGGCCACGGTAACGGCGAGGTCGCCCAGGACCGGAACATCAATGGCGTGGAACTTGGCCAGTGCCATCGGGTCACGGTCGACCTGGATCGTCGGCTTCTTCGGTGTGATCCCGGTGTGGTTCGAAAAACTGGCGCCAAGCACGAGCAGCGCATCGCACTCGTTCATGAACCAACTCGCGATGGGTGTTCCGCTGCGGCCAAGGACGCCGCCAGCTAGCGGATGGGCATCCGAGATCAGCCCCTTGCCTTTGAAGGTGGTCACGACCGGGGCTTGGAGGTGCTCCGCCAGGGCTGTGACCGCGGCCATGTCGAATCGGGCACCGTGGCCGACGACGATGACCGGTCGGCGCGCGTTCTTCAGTAACGAGACAGCATCGTCGAGCGCACCCGCAGGGGGCGCAACCTCGAGGGCTGCCACGCGCCCGTCCGGGAGGCTCGCGTCGCCACGCGGCGGGAGGCCCGCCACTTCGTCCGGGAAAATGAGCTGCGAGACACCGCGGTTCAGGATGGCGCTCTTGCAGGCCAGTGTGGCGAGTTCGCCGTGGCGCGAGTTGGGGAAGACGGTCTGGGCCCATTGCGCGACTCCGCCGAACGCGGCCCGGAGGTCGACCTCCTGGAAGTCGCCGGTCCCGAGAACCTGGGTTTGGACCTGGCCCGTGAGCGCGATGGCCGGCGCCCGGTCGACGTTCGCGTCCCACAAGCCGGTGAGGAGATTCGTCGCGCCCGGTCCGGCAATGGCGAGACTGGCCGCGGGACGGCCCGTTAGTTTTCCGTACGCAGAGCATGCGAACGCGGCCGCGCCCTCATGGCGGATTCCGATGTACCCCATGCGTCCAGCTTCGGTCTGGCGCCGCACGGCGTCGGCCACGAACAGGTTCGAGTGGCCCACCATGCCGAAGACCCACTTCACCCCCCAGTTGGCCAGGCTCTCGACCACGACGTCCGAGATCGTGGTTTCGTGCGCTGCCGGTGCTTCGAGCGAGACGTAGATGCCGTCTTCGCGGACTTCGACCGGGTAGGTCTCGACCCCATCGTCGTAGCCGCCGTCCGGCGGCTGGCCGGTCAGTGGGCAGTAGTCCCAGCCGTGCCATGGACAGCGGAGATGACCGTTCTCGATCGAGCCTTCGCCGAGCGGCCCACCTTGGTGCGGGCATCGGTTGTCGAGTGCGCCGTACTGGCCGTCCCAGTGCGTCATGCACACGGTCTTGGTGCCCAAGGTGACGGCTTTGACGCGCCCCTCCGGCAGCTCGTCGGGCGACAGGGCACGGTGCCACGTCGGCGTGGTGGATGACTCGGACGGGGGCGCTTCGGACAACTTGAAACCTCTAGAGAAGTCGGATCTGTCCCTTCGATTCCGGAGTCGTGCCTTCGGTTTCCGCCGTTTGGCGATGGTTCTCGGGCGGCGACTTGGGCGGGGCGGCTGACCCCGCGGCCTGCACGGTGGCCTCCGCTTCTGCGCCTCCGAACAGGGGACAATGGGCGCGGTATTCGCACCAGCCGCAGAGCGCAGACTTCTTCGTCTTCCAGGCGCTCTCGTTGCGAATCTGGTCGATCACGGCGGTCGTCTTGTCGCGAAGCGCTTCGCGTTGTTCGGGGCTCCGCTCCGAAACACGGACCTGATTGGACAGGACGTACTGCCAGACCAATCGAACCGGACCGTTCTCGTTCCACAGCTTGCGGACGCCCAGCTCGTAGAGCCCGAGCTGTCGGTCCGTGTCCAATTCGGCCTGACGCGGCACGCGCTTGCCGGTCTTGAAGTCGTGAATCTCGAGCACACCGTCAGGTGCGCGGGCAATCCGGTCGACGATGCCGCGGACCGCGTACTGCTTCTCATCATCGAGATGGAAGTTGAGGCCCTTCTCGATGCCCAGCGTCTGGTCGCCGTCGAAGGGATAGAAACGGCGATAGTAGTTCTGGAGAGAACGCACGCCGTTGCGCCGATAGAAATCGGCGTCGGTTCCCTCTCGAACGATCCGGATCCGCCCCTCGTCATAGTGCTGATCGAACAGTTGGTGGTAGCGGTAGACCACCTTCTCGATCGACGGGACCATGTCTTCTGCCACGAAATGGTAGAGCCGTTCCAGGACCTCGTGGACGCGTTTGCCCACGAAGGCTTCGATCCCCTCCGAGTCCACCGGAACCTTGGCGATGTACCGGAACCAGTACTGCTTCGGACATTTCTCGAAGCAGTTCAGGCTCGACGGGCTGAAGGTCTTCTGCACCAGGGCTCCGCTGGCCGGCGAACGGGCGTTAGCCCTCGTTGCGCGGCGGTTGCTCGGACCTTAGCAATGCGAGGGCGCGCCGGACCATTTCACGCTCCCCTTCGAAATCCAGTGCCTTTATGGCTTCATCGATCGGGAGCCAGAAGACGCGTGTCATCTCGCCATCCGCTGGATGACCGCTGCCGCCTTGCCAACGCATCAGGAAGAAGTGGACGACCTTCGCGACCGCACGACCGTCCGCGGCCTCAAGGTAGGTGTAGGCGGTCTCGCCGAGGCGGCTGACGACCGCGGCCGTCAATCCGACTTCCTCGGCGACTTCGCGCACGGCCGCTTGCTCGGCTGTCTCGCCGGGCTCCAAATGCCCCTTTGGGAGACGCGTCGTCTGCCGTCCACGATTGCGATCGTGTTGCTCAGCGAGCGCGACTTCGGCGCCGGTCGACTGCACGCGGACGACCACGCCCCCGGCACTCGTTTCCGACGCCTCCGGTGAGGGATTCTCGGCATCCAAGTCGTCTCTCCTCGGGTGCAGGCCGGCACGGCCCAGATGGTTGCTAGAATGCCGTTTCACAGCGCCCCCGGCCCAGGGAATCCCATGACCGACCAACGAGCCGACGAAGTCTACGAAGAGGCCATCCGGGCCCTCTCGAATGCCAGCGACGACGCTCTGTCGAAAGCCGATGCCGAGGGGGTTCCCGACTGGCAGGAGGTCGCGGAGTGGTGCGAACGCGTCAAGGGTGTTGTCCTGCACCAGCGGGACCGGAGCGCGCTCCGGAGCGAGATTCCCACCCTCGCGGCACGCCTGGAGCGACTGCTTGGCCAGGTGACCCTGATCGACGGCGCGGATCCGGTCGAGATCACGACGGCGTTCATTGCTCGCTTGCCCGCAATTCGGGTCCAGCTTTCCGAAGATGTCGAGGCCGCCTTCGAGGGCGACCCGGCGGCGAAGAGCTTCGGCGAGATCCTGCTCGCCTATCCGTCCGTCCAGGCGATCGCCACGTATCGGCTGGCCCATGAACTTTGTGCCCTCATGGTCCCGCAGATTCCGCGGATGATGTCCGAGCACGCCCACGCGCGGACCGGCATCGACATCCATCCCGGCGCCAAGATCGGTCGCCGTTTCTTCATCGACCACGGGACCGGGGTCGTGATCGGCGAGACCAGTGAGATCGGCGACAACGTGCGGCTCTATCACGGCGTAACGCTAGGTGCGTTTTCGCCGCGTCGTGGCCAGACGATACGGGGCGTGAAGCGTCATCCGACGATCGAGGACGATGTGACCCTCTACCCAGGCGCCACCATCCTGGGGGGCGACACCGTCGTGGGGAAGGGCAGCGTCGTGAACGGCAACGCCTACGTGACCAGGAGCGTTCCGCCGTGTTCGCGGGTGGTTCCCGAACCGCCGCGGCAGGAGATCCGCGTCGATGCGGACTGCGAGAACGACCGGCAACTGGAATGGGAGCTCTGATGCGCTCGTTGCGCCTGATCGTCCTCGCGCTCTTCGTGTGTGCGTTCGCCGGTTCGGCGAACGCACAGGAGCCCGCTGGTTGGTCCTACCAGCTGGCCCACGACATCATGAGTCCGTTCTGCCCAGGCCTGTCACTCTCCGATTGCCCGAGTCCGAACGCGGGCGCTCTGCGCGAGTGGATCATCGAGCAGGAAGCGGCCGGCGTCTCCAAGGCCGAGGTCGAGTCCCAGCTTCTTGCGCGCTGGGGCGACCAATTGCTGCAGGCGCCGCGTCCCGAAGGCCTGGGCCTCCTGGCCTACGCGATTCCGATTGGTGCGACACTTCTGGGTGCGGGTCTGGTCGCGGTGGTCATCTTGCGACGCCGAGACCCGCCCGCGGCTGAACTCGCGCCTTCCTCACCGGCCCCATCGCCGGCGGTATTGACCGCCGGCACGGCGGACGACGATCTCGGCCGGGTGATCGACTCCGAGATCGAAGGCGCCTGACGCCGCGTTCGCGCCGCCGCGAATTGGTCCCTTGGCGGGCTGACGACTTGGAGCTGTCGGCGCCAACTTGGATCGCCGAGCTTCGTGCCGCGCGCTCGGGAGGCTCGTCATGAAGCTCTATTCCGGTCCCCTCAGTCTATTCACGGCCAAGGTGCGAATCGCCCTCGACGAGAAGGGCCTCGACTACGAACGCATCGAGGTCGGTTGGTCGCCCAAGACGCGTTACGAGCCGCATCACCCCGATGTGATCGCGTTCAATCCGAAGCGCCAGGTGCCGATCCTGGTCGATGGGGATGTCGTCATCACGGACTCGACCGTCATCCTCGAGTACCTGGAAGAGGTCGTGCCGACGCCGCCGCTCTATCCGAGCGATGCGGCCTCCCGCGCACGTTGTCGGCACTTCGAAGCCTGGGCCGACGAGGTGCTCTTCGCCCCGGTCTGGGACCTGATCGAGACCGGGGTCTACGCGACCGGGAGTCCTGGGGAAGCCGCACGCCGAGAATCTGCGGTAAGCGCATTCGACGACCTCGTTCGGTCGTTGGATGCCCAGGTCACGAAGGGGCACATCTGCGGTGAGTTCTCGGTGGCTGACATCGGTCTGTTCGTGATGCTGACCGCGGCACTCACGATGGGGGCGTCTCTGCCCTCCGGCCTCGTGCATCTGCCCGCCTGGATCGACAAGGTGGGCTCGCGCGAATCGGTGCGCCGGGATCTCGAGGCGATGCTGGCGGTGCCACGGGTGTAGCCTGGGCCCGCCGCGCGTTCCCGCGGTTGGTAGACTTCTCAGCGTGAAGATCTACACGCGACGTGGTGACGGCGGAGAAACGGACTTGTTTGCGGGCGGCCGCGTTGCCAAGGACGCGATCCGCGTCGAGGCGTACGGCTCAGTCGACGAGCTCAACTCGGTCATCGGCATTGCGGCCGCCGCGTCGACGCACGCCGACCTCCAGGCGCTGTGTCAGGCGATCCAGAGCACGTTGTTCGACGTGGGTGCGTATCTGGCAACGCCGGATGAAGGCCGCCGAGCGGCCAAGAACGTGCCGCAGGCGACCCAGGACGACGTCGACGCCCTCGAGGCCGCAATCGATACCCACGAAGAAGGGCTCGAGCCGTTGCGTGCCTTCATTCTTCCGGGCGGGACGAGCGCGGCGGCAGCGTTCCATCACGGCCGTACGGTCTGTCGCCGGGCCGAGCGCCGCTGCGTGACGCTGCACGGGAACGAGCCGCTGGATGCGCTGGCACTCCGCTACCTCAACCGATTATCCGATCTGCTCTTCGTCCTCGCACGCGTGGAGAACCACCGAGCGGGACAGGCCGATGTGGAGTGGCAGGGAAGACGTTAGGCGTCGTAGGTCTCGGCGGGCGCAGGCGCGGGCGATGCGACGAAATGCATCGTCGGCGTCTCCCATTGTCGCCGGATGCGGGTGCCCAGGGCAAAGAAGAACAGGAACTCCAGGATGACGATCCAGATCACCCACTTTCCGAGTTTCTTCACGGCGTGCTCTCCGAGGTTCCCGATCGCAGCGCCAGCTCGATCTGGTCAGACAATCGTGCCAGGAGTCGCGCACCGGGTTCATTGGGTGCATCGGCGAGACACGCGGTGAGCCGTACCCTCCCACCGAGCGCCTCGACTCCGAAGCTGCCGTAGCGAAGCGTAAGGCTTTCCTCGATCGCACGATCCCGGCCGCGCCGCCGCCGTCGCTCGAGTTCGCCGCTGTCGGCAAGCCAGCCGCGGTGTTCGGCGATCGCGGCCTCGAGGCCGTCGAGCCCGTGCCCCTCCTGGGCAGAGATGCGCAAGACCGGACGCTTCCAGCCCTTTCGATCGCCGACGCCGAGGCCAATGCCCGCTTCGAGTTCGCTGGCGGTTCGTTCTGCGATCGGCCCCATGTCCGACTTGTTGACAGCGATGATGTCCGGCAGTTCCAGGACGCCGGCCTTCATGCTCTGCATCAGGTCTCCCGCGCCGGGCTGTGCGACGAAGACCAGCGTGTCGACCAGGTCGGCGATCTCGCCCTCGCTCTGCCCGACCCCCACGGTCTCCACAAGGATCTGATCGAACGCGACGCCGAGGATCAGGACGCCGGCGCGAGCCCCTTCGGCGAGGCCTCCGAGGCGATCCCGGGCGGCCATCGACCTGAAGAAGACGCCCGGGTCGGCGGCGCCGGAGCGGACCCTGATCCGATCGCCTAGCAAGGCGCCGCCGCTATGCCGGCTCGACGGGTCGACCGCGACCAGTCCGACGCTTTCGCCGCGGTTCCGAGCACGGCGCACCATCGCGTCGAGGAGCGTCGACTTGCCCGCTCCCGGTGCCCCGGTCAGCCCGATTCGCACGGCCTTGTCTTGCACGCCCGGGGCTTCGAGCGCTTCGAGCAGGATGCGGGCCTGCTCGCGGGCGTTCGGGCGGCGGTCATCGACCAGATTCAGGGCCGGTGCCACGGCGGTCCGGTCCCGGTCCCGGAGTCTGGCCGCGAGTTCGGCACCGTTCGGATCAGGCAGGGTGCGCCTCCTCCACGACATCGACGATTTCGTCCATGATTCGTGTGAGGTCGAAATCCTTCGGGGTGTAGATGCGCTTTACGCCGGCTTCTTCGAGCTTGCGGGCGTCGTCCTCGGGAATGATGCCGCCCACGATCACGGGGATCTCGGTGCCGGATTCGCGAAGGGTATCGAGGACGTCGACGACGAGTACGGCGTGTGAACCCGAGAGGATCGACAGGCCGATGACGTGCACACCTTCGTCGGCCGCGCTCTGCACGATCTCCGCCGGCGTCAGGCGGATTCCCTCGTAGACGACCTCCATGCCCACGTCGCGTGCGCGTACCGCGATCTGCTCCGCACCATTCGAGTGACCGTCGAGTCCGGGCTTGCCGACAAGGATCTTGAGCGGCCGGCCGAGGCGGTCGCCTGCGGCGCGCACGCGGGCGCGCACCTTGTCGGTCGCTTCGTCTGCCATGCCGGCCTCCCGGGCAACGACGCCCGTGGGAGCCCGATACTCGCCGAAGATCGCGCGCAGTGCATCGGACCACTCACCCGTCGTGACGCCGGCGTGTGCGCAGCGAATGGACGGCGGCATGACGTTGTCGCCGTTGGCCAGGGCATCGCGAAGGCCCTTGAGGGCGGCCTCTGCGTCGCTGGAATTCCGCTGTGATCGGAATGCGTTCAAGCGATCGATCTGCTCCTGCTCGGCGGATGCATCGACCGTCAGGATCGAGCCGCCGCCGCCTTCGGTCAGTGGGGAAGGCTCTGTTTCGCGGTACGCGTTCATGCCGACGACGATCTGCTCGCCAGACTCGATGGCCTGAAGGCGACCGGACTGGCTCTCGACCAGGCGCTGCTTCATGTAGCCGTTCTCGACTGCGGCGATGGCGCCGCCGAGGTCGAGCACGCGCTGCAGCTCTTCCTTGGCCGCGATCTTGAGCTCGCCGACCCGGGCTTCGACCACGTGGGATCCGTCGAGTAGGTCCGGGTACTCGAGCAGGTCGGTTTCGTAGGCCAGGATCTGCTGGATGCGAAGCGACCATTGCTGGTCCCACGGCCGCGGAAGGCCGAGCGCTTCGTTCCACGCCGGGAGCTGTAGGGCTCGGCATCGGGCACGCTTCGAGAACGTCACGCCCAGCGCTTCGAGCACGATCCGGATCACGTTGTTCTCGGGTTGTGCTTCGGTGAGGCCGAGCGAGTTGACCTGCACGCCATATCGGAAGCGCAGCAGCTTGTCCTCGGTCACGCCATAACGTTCGCGCCCGAGTTCCTCCCAGAGTTCGGTCATAGCGCGACCCTTGCAGATCTCCTCGACGAAGCGGATGCCCGCATTCAGGAAGAACGAGATCCGGCCGAAGACCTTGGGCAACGCGTCGGCCGGTACGTCATCTCGGTCACGAACCGCGTCGAGCACGGCGATGGCGTTGGCAAAGGAGTACGCGATCTCCTGGACCGGCGTCGCGCCGGCTTCCTGCAGGTGATACGAGCAGATGTTGATCGGGTTCCAGCGCGGGATCTCGTCGACCGTGTACGCGATCATGTCGCTGATCAGGCGAAGTGAAGGCTCCGGCGGAAAGACGTGAGTTCCGCGCGACAGGTACTCCTTCACGATGTCGTTCTGTGTCGTGCCGGAGAGATCGCCCGCGCCGACGCCCTGGCGTTCCGCGGCGGCCACATACAGCGACAACAGCCATGCCGCCGTCGCGTTGATCGTCATCGACGTGTTCATCTGTCCGAGCGGGATCTCTCGGAACAGCGTCTCCATGTCGCCGATGTGACCGACCGGCACGCCGACCTTGCCGACTTCGCCGCGCGCGAGGGGATGGTCGGAGTCGTATCCGGTCTGGGTCGGGAGGTCGAAGGCGACGGACAGTCCCGTCTGGCCCTTGGCCAGATTCTGGCGATAGAGCTCGTTCGAGGCCTCGGCCGACGAGTGGCCGGAGTAGGTCCGGAAGACCCACGGCCGGTCGGGGGATTCGAGGACGGAGGAGGGAACAGCGGCCACGGGGGGACCTCGCAGGCAAGGGCCAGGATCGACCAAGTGGCCGAAAAACCTATCGAAATTGCGAGGTCAGAGCCACCGTCGTGAAGGGGTGGCGGACAGGCTCAGTGCGCGTTCGAGCCGCGCGTTCGCCGCCACGCGGCGAGGCCGCCGGCACTCGCGAGCAGTAGCCCCGCGATCGCAGGCTCCGGGACCGCATTCAGGTTCAGGGTCAAGCGATACTCGAGGCCACCATCCGAAAAGTCGAGTTGGACGCCGCACTGGCCCGGCGACACGATGCAATTGATCGCCGAGGCGGTGGCCGTCGTCGAGAATGCTGCGGGTCCGCTGACGGTTCCACCAGCGAGCTTCGTTGCGATCGTGCCAGAGAGCGTCGCGGTTGGTGTGGCACCCGCGCCGACGATGCTGAGAAGGCCGCCGCCAACCGCCGACTCGAGCAATCCGAATGACGGATAGGCGAACGAGGCGGTCAGGCCCGTAAGGATGATCTCGTCGATGCCACCGAGCGGCCCGCCCGACAGCGTGATCGAAGGCACGGAGAGGGAAAGGGTCCCCGTCGGAAAACCGGGCGTCGCGGTATCGACAATGGCGAGGGAGCCCGATGCCAACGCGAGGCTTGCATTTTCGAAGTCGGCACCCGCGCCCGAGAGGCACACGGCGACCGAGGGGCACGCCACCGCATTCCCGGCCAGGATGCCGGTGCCACCGCTGCTCGACAGCGCGTAGGTTTCCGTCAGCGCGAGCGACGGGCTGGCTACCAACAAGGCGGAAACGGCCAACCACCAGGCAACGATCTTTGTGCGTGTCATCTTCGTTTCAGCCCCTCGTCTCATGATTCGATTTTCTCTGCGTTCAGCGCTTCCGACGGACGGCGATTGCGCTCGCCACGCCGAACAGGGCCAGGAGACCCAGCGCCGCCGGTTCGGGCACGGCCATGCCCGTGAACATTACGTCACCTTTGACCACCAGGGGCGTCGTCTCCCCCGGAATCCCCGTGATGACCACAAGGGTGATCCCCATGAGGGTCAACGTTCCCGAGCCGATGTCGAGCGTGCCCGAGATCGCGGGGGAGGTCTCCGC
>JAJDAQ010000013.1 GCA_029261815.1 Deltaproteobacteria bacterium | reverse complement strand
GACGACGCGCGACTCGCGCGGATTGCCGAGATTGGGACCCGGCACGCCACCGCGGAAGCGACGGGAACCCTCGAAGAGATCATGGCGACGCTGGCGCCCGACCCCGTGTATGAGTTCTTCCCGCTCGGGAAGGGCATGCGGGGGACGGAAACGGTTCGCCGCTTCTACGCCCAGTACTACGAATGCTATGCGCCGATGAACGAGGCGTACCGGATGGTCGGAGAATGGGTGAGCCACGAGGGCGTCGCCCAGGAGTACGACATCTGGCTGCGCGTCGATGGCCGCCGCGAGCATCACCGCGTGCTCGGAATCCTGACGCCGAACGAAGAGGGAACGCTGCTGAACGGCGAACGCGTCTTCGCCGACGATCTCTTCATCCGCCGCCTGATCGGAGACGAGCTGTTCGGCGAACTCGTGCCGCTGGCAGAGCCAGAGCCGAGCTAGCCCGCGGCTTCGATGATCTCGATCACGTTGCCAAACGGGTCTCGGCCGTAGCACCACTGGTTCGGGCTCTCACCCTGGACCGGCGTGTTGAAGGCGACGCCCGCGCCTTCGAGGGTCGCGTAGTCGGCCGGGACATCGTCGCTGGTGAGCGCGATGTGGGTGATTCCCTGCTGGTTGACCGGGCGCTTCGGGTCGCCGGCTTCGCTGTGCTCGAATTCGAAGAGTTCGATCTTGGTGCCGCCCTTATGGATCATGCGGACCTTGCAGCCGGCGCGATCGATCCCGAAGGGGAGCTCCATCAGTCCGCCCGGCAGGTCGAATTCGGCCACCACTTCGAATCCGACAACGCCGCAGTAGAAGTCGAGGGCCCGTTGAATGTCGGGAACAGCGATTGCGGGATGGTCGACGCCAAGAATCATGTGAGTCTCCGGTGGGTGGCGAGAAGGCCGAGACGAGAACGATACCGCAGCGGAGCCCGTCGTCGGGGCCCGGTCCGCGGTACGCTCGCCGGTCGCGGCCGCATTCCAGTCGGTGCCCGGAGGATCCATGAGCGAGTACGAACACATCCTGGTCGACGAGGCTGCGCCGTCGGTCCAACGCATCACCCTGAACCGACCCGAGCGACGAAACGCGCTCTCGAACGCGATGCGGGGAGAATTGCTCGCCGCGTTGCAAGCGGCCGAAAGCAATGACGCGGTGCGCGTGACGATCGTGCGAGGTGCCGGCAAGTGCTTCTCCTCCGGGTATGACTTGAAGAGCGATCTGGGCGCCGATCAGCCGTACTTCACCGCCGACGTTGGGATGCAGTGGGCCAAACATGCGAGCGAGGGGTGGATGTCGATCTGGGACCTCTCGAAGCCCGTGATCGCGCAGATCCACGGCTACGCCATGGCCGGCGGCCTGGAACTCGCCGGCGCATGCGACCTGGCCTACGCGACCCACGAGACCAAGCTCTCCCATCCGGTCCTGAAGTTCGCCGGACTCCCGGACTTCGCCTACTTCCCGTTCTTCCTGGCGCCGCGCCATGCGATGGAGCTGCACATCGCCGGCCGCGAATTCACGGGCGAGGAGGGCGCGCGAATCGGACTCATCAACCAGTCGTTCGAGGAAGAGCAGCTCGAAGCAAGGGTCCTGGAGATTGCGCAAGGAATCGCCCAGATCCCGCCCGGCGTGGTGACGGTGAACAAACGTTATGTCTACACCGCACTGGAAGCCCAGGGCGCGCGTTCGACGATCCGCGTCGGCGCCGATCTCCAAGCGGGGCCGCACCTGCAGGCGGTGATGCGGAGTGCCGAGGAGCTGACGGCGCAGGTGAAGGCCGCGAACAAGAAGGACTGAAGTCCTAGGCGGGGCGGTCTGCGAGGACGCCGAGCAGGTTCGGGACTTGTTGCCACGCGCTCAGGCCGCCGGCCACGCGCGGGACGAGCGCGAATGGCGTTGGAGCGGGCAGGAAACGCGCGATCGCGTCCCGCGTCTCCTCCATCGGCACGGGCGATTCGAGCGACTCGCTGATCACGATGGCGCCAGGTGCATGACCTCGCGACGCCATGGTCTCGAACGTGGTCAAGGTGTGACTGATCGTGCCGAGATAGCTCCCGGTGACGAGAAGGGACGGCCAGCCGAGCGCGGAGATCCAGTCGAGGACGGTGTGGCCTTCGTCGATCGGGGCCATGCAGCCGCCCACACCTTCAACGATGACGGTGCCAGACTCCGTGTCGGACGCGTTCTGACAGAATGCGATCACCGGATCGAGCGTGAGCGTGCGGCCCTCCCGCGCTGCGGCCATGTCGGGAGAAAGCGGTTCTCGAAAGCGCCACGGCGTCATCGCGTCGATGTTCGCGGTGTTCGCGTCCAGTCCGCTGGCCGCGAGAAGGATCCCGGTATCGCTTTCCTCGACGCGGCCCGGATCGAAGCCACTGAGCACGGGCTTGAGTGCGCGGACGCCGAGACCGGCCTCGCGTAGCTGGGCGACCAGCGCGGCTGTCACCAGCGTCTTGCCGACATCGGTTCCCGTGCTCGTGACGAACCATCGATCGCTCATCTAGAGGATCTCGGTCTTCACGATCTCGGCAAGTCGATCGATGTCCGACTCCTCGTGCTCGGCCGTGAAGGTGATGCGTAAGCGGGCGGTGCCGGCCGGGACGGTGGGCGGACGAATGGCCGTGACCAGGAACCCGTCCGCCAGGAGGCGCTCCGACGCGCGCAGTGCAGACTCGGGCGTTCCGAGCACCACGGCGATGATCGAACTCTCGGGCGCGGGGAGGCCGGCGCCCTCGCAGAATCTCTTCGCCAGTGCGAGCGGCCGTGCACAGCGTTCGCGGTCGGTCTCGATGATGTGGAGTGCCGCGATGCTGGCCGCAACGGCGGCCGCCGGCAGGCCGGTCGAGTAGATCAACGGGCGCGCGCGCGACTTCATCCAAGCGATCACGGGTGCCGAGGCCGCGACGTACCCGCCGTAGCTTCCAACGGCTTTCGAAAGTGTGCCCATCTGGAGCGGAACCCGTTCTGCGCATCCGGCCGCATGCGCGCTGCCGCGGCCGTCCCCGAGCACACCGATGCCGTGGGCGTCATCGGTCATCAGCCATGCATCATGGGCCTCGGCCAGATCGGCCAACGCTTCGATGGGGGCTACGTCGCCGTCCATGCTGAAGACACCGTCGGTGACCAGGAGCGCGCGATCATGGCCGGCCCGGTGCGCGCGCAGGAGGCGGTCCGCCTGCTCGACATCGTTGTGGGCGAAGACCTCGAAGCGTGCGCCGGACAGGCGGGTTCCGGCGTGGATGCAGGCGTGGCTGAGTTCATCGAGAACGACGAGGTCCGACGCTCCAGCCAGCAGCGGAATAACGGCCACATTCGTCAGATAACCGGAGCCAAATACACAGGCGGCGTCCGTTCCCTTCAGCCGAGCCAACGCGTTCTCAAGCTCTTCGTAGAGTGGATGGTTGCCGGTGACGAGTCGCGAGGCGCCAGACCCGGCGCCGTACCGCTGGGTCGCGTCCACCGCCGCCTGGATGACATCCGGGTGCTGCGAGAGGTTCAGGTAGTCGTTGCTGCAGAAGTTGAGCAAACGGCGGCCGTCACGCTCGACGCCGGCGCCACCGACCGGATCGGTCACGTGGAGCCGCCGCAACAGCTGCTGCGATTCGAGTTTCGCGAGTTTCTCGCGCGCGAGCGCGTCCAGGGAGCGGTTGGGAGGCACGATCGGTCTCGGGGCCGGAATTGGCTGGAAGAGGGTGGCACTGTCATGCTCCGACGCCACGATGACGCGAAGCACCGACGAGAATAGCCGGCCCGGCTTCGGGGGCGGCCCCCCGCGTTGGCACGACGAGGGCTGGCCCCACGTCTGGCTGCCCTACACCCAGATGAAGCACGCTCCACCGCCCCTGCCGGTGGTGCGTACCGAGGGGGTCCGGCTGCATCTCGCCGACGGCACGACCCTGGTGGATGGCATCGCGTCCTGGTGGACGGCCAGCCACGGCTACAACCACCCACACATCCAGCAGGCGATCCAGGCGCAGCTCGAGACCATGCCGCACGTCATGTTCGGCGGGCTCGCCCACGAGCCGGCCTTCCGCCTCGCGCGTCGCCTGGCCGACCGGTTGCCCGGCGACCTGTCCCGGGTCTTCTTCAGCGAGTCCGGTTCAGTCTCGGTCGAAGTCGGGCTCAAGATGGCGGTCCAGTACTGGATCCATCGGGGAGAGCCGGACCGGCGGCGCTTCGTGAGTTTCCTCGGCGGATACCACGGCGACACGATGGGAACGATGGCGATCTGCGACCCCGAGGAGGGCATGCACACGATGTTCTCGGGGTTGCTTCCGGAACAGCACGTCGTCGCGCTGCCGCAGGACGAAGACGGGTTCGTCGCGTTCGAGCAGTTCCTGGCGGAGCACGGAAGTGGGTGCGCCGGGCTTGTGATCGAGCCGCTGGTCCAGGGTGCTGGGGGGATGCGGTTTCACGCGCCCGAAACCCTCGCGCGCATCTGCGCGATGGCGCGCGCCCACGATCTGCTCATCCTGTTCGACGAGATCTTCGTGGGGCTCGGCCGCATGGGGTCGTTCCTCGCCAGCGAACAGGCCGGTGTCGTCCCCGACATTGTCACCTTGTCGAAGTCGCTGACCGGCGGATTTCTCCCGCTCGCGGCGACCGTCGCGACGAGCGGAATCTACGACGCGTTCCTGGGAGACGATCCCGACGGTGCTTTGATGCACGGTCCGACGTTCATGGCGAATCCGCTCGGCTGCGCAGCCGCGAATGCGTCGCTCGATCTCTTCGAGGAGGAACCCCGCTTCGAGCAGGCGCATCGGATTGGTGAACAGCTCGCGAGCGAACTCGAACCGTGCCGCGCGATGCCCGGTGTGCGAGACGTTCGGGCGCGCGGAGCGCTCGGTGTCGTTCAGTTGGAAGGTGCATTCGATGGCACTGCGCTGCGCGAGCGTTTTGCCGCGAAGGGGGCCTGGATCCGGCCCTTCGGTGACATCGTCTATCTCGCGCCCGCACTCGTGATCGAAGAACCCGACCTCGCGTTCCTCGGCGGCGTGCTTCGGGCGGGCCTCGCAGAGCGTTAGGCCAGCGTCCTAGAGGGCTTCGCTCGGAATCGCGAAGCGTTCCTGGTATTCGCGAACCTGCTCGCGCTCGGTCGCTGCGTCCAGGCCCGTGTCGGCGAAGCGGTAGCTGTGCTTGCCGTGCTTGTCGTCGGGGTTTGCGGCCAGGAACGCCCGCATGCGTTCTTCGGTCTCGGCGTCGAAGTCGAGCTCGGCGAAGCCGTAGATGCGTCGGATCGTTTCGAACGGACTCCCCATGAAGTCCTGGAAGTTCACGTCGAGGATGCGACCGGCATCGACTCGCCCATCGTCACGGGCCTTCATTCCCCGGTCGTACGCCACCTGGTTCCAATGCGACCAATGTCGCGCGATCTCGTGGACCGGCGCCGGGCGTGCGCACATCGCATGGAGCGTCGTACCAAGACTCGTGAGCGACGCCGCGATCTTGACCGGGTCGCGATGCGTCTGGATACACACCGCGTCGGGGTACTCCGCCAGCAACGCTTCGATATGCCAGAGGTGGCAAGGCGACTTGAGGACCCAACGACCGGGCTTACGCGACTGCAGGTGTTGCAGGAAGCTTCGATGATAGGCGTAGGCGCCCTCGAGATCGGCGTCTTCGTGCAACCAACGCGAGTACTCGGGGACGTGGTACGTGATCTGGAAGGTCATGCACGCGAAGGTGGGTTGCAGGAGTTGCACACACTCCTGCGGGAGCAAGGCGCCCATCGGGTGCATCGACCGGAAGCCCGGGATCAGCTTCTCGACCTGGGCGGACTGCAGGTCGTGGGCCGCGATGCGGGGGTCGCTGTCGTAACTGGCGGCTTCCGGCGGAGGGCAGGGCGCGTCCGTTTCCCATGTCATGGGAACCCGGTTCCGCGGATCTTGCGCCATCAGGTCGTGAAGGATCGTCGTTCCAGTGCGACCCATGCCCATGAACACGATCGGGCGCTCGACCTTTTCGTCTTTCAGCTCGGGGTGGCGCTTGCGCCAGTCCTGGAGTTGGAGGCGCATCGCGAGGGTACCGATGAGTCGGCGCCGCGTGATGCTACGCCCGAGGCTATGCAAGAGCCCCTGTCGGTCGAGGTCGGCGGTCAGACGCTCGAGGCCGGTGCGGTAGCGGTCATCGCCGAAGTCCTGGAGCCCGGTCTGCTCCTGCGCCGCCAACTCGAGCCGCTCCGGGTCGAGTGACAACGCCGGCAGCAGTCGTTCGAATGGACGACCCACGGTGTTGAGGACGCGCACGGGCGTCGGAAGCTTCGGCGCCTCGATCATGGGTTCTCCTTCGGCGACGACGACCCTGGCGAGCGCGCATTGTACTACATTGACGCTCGTCAGCGGGCGCTGACCCATATCGAAGACGCCCGATCCGGTTCGCCTTGTCCGACGAGTTTCCTGTCTGGGCCAAGGCGAAGAACAAGGCCGTCTATCATCGTCGCCGCCCGGGCCCGCTGGGCCAAGGAGCCCTGTGAGCGGAACGACGATCGACAGCCCCCGTGCCCGAGCCGAGCCCCTGGCTCGTTCCACGATGCTGCTCTATTCGGCGCCGATGATGGGCTTCATGTTGGCCGGCATGCCGATCAGCATGTGGTTCGCCAAGTTCAGCACCGACGTTCTCCTGATTGCACCGGCGTACATGGGAATGATCGTGATGTCCGCACGGCTTTGGGATGCCGTGACAGACCCGCTCGTCGGCTATCTCTCGGACAAGACCCGCTCGCGCTTCGGACGCCGCCGCTCCTGGATGCTCGGCGCGATCGTCCCGATGGCGATCTCGTTGGTGGCCTTGTGGAGCCCGCCTGCGTCCTACTCCGAGTGGCAGACGGTGGCGTGGCTCGCAGTCATGTACATCCTCTGGGAGACCGCATCGACAGGACTCGTCGTTCCGTATGCGGCGCTTGGTTTCGAACTCACTCCTGACTATCACGAGCGGACCCGGCTCTTCACGTGGCGACATCTGGGCACCGTGCCGGCCTACGGCGGCGCCCTGATCCTGCTCTACTTCCTCCGCACGGGGAGCGAAGCTGGGACTGACGCCGGGCGGGCCGTCGCGAACGAGCTCGCCCTGGTCGCCGCCGCGCTCCTCGCGGCCTTCGTCCTGCTGGCGGCCTTTCGATTGCCGGAGCCCACGGCTCACCAGGGTCGTGGCGCCGCGAATCCGCGCGCTGCATTCCGGGACGTGCTCACCAACCCCCACGCTCGGCTCCTGCTGGTGGTCTTTGGTGTCGAGTCCTTCGGCATGGGGACGATCGGCCTCGTGGCGCCGTACCTGATGGATGACGTCCTGCATCGCAGCGACCAACTCGAGATGGTCCTTGCCTGTTGGATGGTCCCCCAGTTCGTGATGGCCCCGCTCTGGCTCAGACTCTCCCGGAGCTTCAGCAAGAAGCGTCTGCTCCTCTCCGGGATGGTGATGTACGGCTGCGGTTTTGGCGCGAACTGGTGGCTGCTCGGGGCCCCCGAATGGCTCGTCTTCGTGAACGTGACCGTCATGGGGATGGCCGGTGGCCTCCTGGCCGTGGTGGCGCCCTCGGTGCAGGCCGACGTCGTCGACTATGACGAGTATCGAAGCGGCGAGCGCAAGGAAGGGGCCTACACCGCAACATGGAACGTGCTGCGAAAGGCCGGATGGGCCGCTTCCGCCGGCGTGACCGGCATCGCCCTGAGCATGTCTGGATACGATGGAGAAGCGGCCGAGCAAGCCGAGGCCGCGCGCACCACGATCCTGGTCTTCGTGAGTCTGTTCCCGGCCGCCGCCTATGTCGTGGGCTTCGCGGTCTTTTCCAGGTTCTCACTCAACCAAGCGGAACACGAGCGGATTCGCGCCGTGATCGAATCCCGGCCCGGGCGTTAGTCGGTGGTGCGACGCCGTTCTTCGAGGGCTGACGCGATCATGGCGTAGCGTTCGCGGGTCAGTCGCAAGCGCGACATGAACCAGATGCCGAACAGGTGGAAGACGGCCATGCCGGGGCCGGCGGCCAGCCCGAGCAGGAAGATGGTTTCGTCTGGCACAGCACCGACGGCGGCATCGGTCGCGCCTGTCGGGAAGTCGATCGCGTCGATCAGTACACCGCCGAGGAAGTTTCCGAAGCCCGAGATGGCCTTGCCCATGAACGCGATGGTGGCCATGAAAGTGCCCTCGCGTCGTTCGCCAGTTTCGTATTCGTACTCGTCCGTGATGTCCATGACGATGGAACTGTTCAGGATGCCGATCTGGATCATCGCGCCGACGGAGAACATCCCGTGCGCCATGATGACGATAACAAGCAGGTCGCTGCCGTTCTCGGGCATCCAGCCCGCGAAGCGGAACAGGACCGGGAGCGGGCCCCAGAGGATCGCGAAGAGTGCGAGGACAATGATCGCCTGACGTTTGTCGAGGCGTCCGCTGATCGGGCCGACGAGGGAGAAGCCGAGTAACAACGGGAAGATCACGGCCAGCGCCATCACGCCCATCTGACCCGTCTCGAACTCCCAGAACCAGGTCGACATGTAGGTTCCAAGGACTTCACTGATCCCCATCGCCGTCGCAGAGAACAGCGAACTCGCGAGGACGACCCGCAGCGAGTGGTTCTTGAAGGCCGAGACGGCGTCGCGCCCGAACTCGATCAGCGAGAAGCCTTGTGCGTCGGCATTCGCCTGGTGGAGGTGGGGAATCAGCCGGTGGGTGCCGAGCGAGGACGCGAGGATGGCCGTGGTCACGACGATGGCGCCGACCAGGCCGAATATCTGGTAGTTGGCCGGGTCGAGCCGACCGTCTCCCTTCTGGACGACGTCGGCAAAGATGAAGAACCAGGCCGCGGCAGTAACGATGGCCCCGCCGCCCCAACCGATCAACCAACGAAAAGCGACGAGCTGGGTGCGCTCGTCGTAGTCGGTCGTCATCTCGGGGCCGAGTGCATTGCTCGGGACCGAGTAGAACGTCAAGAAGAGTCGCACGCCGATAGCGAACGCGACGAGCCATACGAAGAGCTGTTGTTCGCTCAATCCTTCCGGCGGTGAAAAGAGGCCAAAGAAGCAGAGGCCCATCGGGACCGCGGCGAAGTACATGAAGGGGTGGCGTCGTCCCCACCGTGATCGGAAGTGGTCCGAGATGGATCCAACCATGGGGTCGGTGACGGCATCGACGCAGAGCGCGATGAAAATCGCGAGACCCGAGAGGGTGCCCGGCAGCCCGAGGACGGTCGCGTAGTAGACGACCAGGAACGCGTTGAAGGCCGTGTTCTTCGTCGCGTCCGCGATCGACCCGATGCCATATGCGATGCGAATCCCGAAGGGAACCTGTTGGTTTTCGGTCACCCGGATCGGAGCGTTCACACCGAGCGACCCGCTTCGGCGCGTTGCGCGAGTTCGGCCTGCACGTCCGCGAGTCGGCCCTTGTCGATCTTGTACGAGGCGTAGAAGAGCAGTGCGATGATCGCGGGCGCGACGGCAACTGGCCCATCGAGGATGCCCATCCGGAAGATCACGTCGGGGTCGACCTCGCCGGGTTTGGAGTTGGGAATGAACCCGATCGCGTCGATGGCAAATCCGGAGATGGCGAATCCGAGTCCCTGCGTGGCCTTGCCGAAGAACGTTCGGGCCGCATACAGGATGCCTTCCTGTCGCCGGTGGGTCCGGACTTCGTGCTCGTCGGCGACGTCTGCAAGGGCCGACATCGCCGTGATGTTCAACACGGCGATCCCGAAGTAGAACACGAAAGCGCTGAACATCATGATGCGCCAGACCCAGGGGTCGCCGTTTTCAGGGAATGACCCCCAGAGTCGCAGAGAGATCGGCGTGAGTGCGGCAATGCATACGACGCCGATCCCGAGGATCAGCGACCCGCGCTTGTCGAGGATGCGATGCAACGTCGTGACGAGCAGAAACGCGAAGGCATACGCAGGGGGTGACGCGAATCCGAAGAAACTGATCTCGCCCTCAGAGAACTCCCAGAAGAAGAGCCCCACGTACGGGTTTACGGCTTCCCGTATCCCGACCGCGGCGCTGAGGAAGACCAGGCCAATGAGCAGCATCCGGTAGTTGCGGCTCGAGAGACACTCGCCGATCTCGCGCCAGAACTGGCCGATGCTGAAGGGTGGGAGGTTGGTCGGGGTCGTCATCATCGGAATGCGATCGCGCGTGAACCACGCTGAAACAAGGATCACGACAGAGGCGAAGGCTCCTCCCGCGACGGCCATGGGAAGGTAGTTGCCGCCGTCGCCGAATCCGCCGGGCTGGGATTCGAACCACTGCCAGGCGGCGAAGTAGATGCCGGCGCCCCCGAAGACACCGAAGAGTGCGTTGTGCGACATCACCCGACTGCGCTCGAGATAGTCGGTCGAGAGTTCTGCGCCGAGTGCGAGGTGCGGAACGTGGTAGAGCGTCAGGCTCTGCCTCATCGCGACGGTCCAACCGAAGAGCCACCAGAAGAGCCCCGATGAATCGAGGCCGGACGGCGGCGCGAAGAGCGCGATGAAGCACGCGCCCAACGGAACGGCCGACGCAAAAAGGAATGGATGCCGGCGTCCCCAGCGCGACCGCACGCGGTCCGAAAGGGCGCCCACGAGCGGGTCGGAGACCGCGTCGAACAGAAGCGCGGAGCCCACCGCGACCCCGACCCACTTCGCATCGAGGCCGAGGACGTTGTTGTAGAAAAGCATGCTGAACGCGCTGAAGCCGATTCCTACCGCGGCTTCGGCGGATGCACCCAGCCCGAACGCCAGCTTGGTGCGGACCGCGAGTTTGCCCGGCTCGCTCAACGAGCGGTCCCGGCGTGGTTTCGAGCGACGCACCCATCAACGAGCGAACGGCCGACCTCTCTCGGAGACCGGCGTTCGGAGCCTCCGGAGTTGGGCATGACCGTTCGCTGCATGAGCCGCCCGATGGAAGCGTCTCCGGGGGCGCTGCACAATGGCGCAGCAGCGAAGAAGTGGAACTATGCGCCGGGCAGGCGTTCGAGTCCGTCTTCGAGGGGGACGCCGGTACCGTTCGCCACCATGGAGAGCATCGTGTACTGGCCGACGACGAAGGGGATCTCGACGAGTTGCTCGGCCGGGTAACTCGCCTCGAGCGCCCGCCAGGTCTCATCGGACCAGTCCTGGTCGGCGTGCAGCTCATCCGCCGCTCGTAGCAGCAGCCGGTCGGCTTCCGCCCAGGCCGTCGACGCGGGACTCTCGGAGATCCGTGCGATCTCTTCTTCGGTCAGTCCAGCGGCGCGGGCATACACCACATGGTGTCCCCATTCGAAGTCGCTGCGGCAGTTCCACGCGGTCCGCAGTGCCAACAGTTCGGAACTGCGCCTCGAAAGCGCTCCCTGGGCAAGCTGAGTGGCGAACCCGAGGAACGGCCGAAGCAGGGAGGGGTGGTGGGCCATCGTCCGCAGGATGTTCAGGATCTGGGGCGCGTCGGCCGCTGCGCGGCCTTCCAGGGCTGCGACCGCATCGGCAGTTCCGAGTAGCAACTCCGCGGCTTCGGGCGAGAATTCACCGGGTTCGAGAGGGGCCAGGCGGCGCTCGGTGCTCGTCATGTCAGCACTCTACTCCATTGGAGTTCCACACTTTTTCGGCGCTTCGGATGGCAGGACCGGATCCGAATCGGTAGATTTCCCGATCCTGTTGGTCAGACCAAACTGGTCAGACCAAATCTCGCGCCCCCGAGATCCTTCATGCTCACGCTTCCGGCCTCTGTTGAGCGGGTCGCCCGAGATCTTCGCGAAGACATCCTTCGTGGTCGCCTCCAGACGGGGGATCGCCTGCCGTCCGAGCGAGACCTCGCCGAACGCACCGGCGTGAACCGGGGCGCCGTCCGTGAGGGGCTGCGCGCACTCGCCCAGCTCGGTCTCGTCGAGATCGGGCCGCGCGGCGCCCAGGTCGCCCCGATCAGCGAAGCCAGTCTCGATGTCCTCGGGCACCTGTTGGCCCTCGACGCGCTTCCCGACGCAGAACTCGCTGACCAGGTGCTGGAGG
Organism: Deltaproteobacteria bacterium; assembly: GCA_029261815.1. GTDB lineage: Bacteria > Myxococcota_A > UBA9160 > UBA9160 > UBA6930 > JAJDAP01. Next base: position 31,178 of record JAJDAQ010000013.1, on the reverse strand, counting down.
TCCATGCGTTGGTGTTCGGCTCGTGCATGCGAATGGCGGTGGAGCGCGGCACCGACGAACAGATCGAAGATGCGCGCAAGATGGTCGACCGCGTGGGCCAGCAGTCCCTGTCGGAAACGGCGTACGCCGGCGCGATTCGTGACCTCGTTCACGTGCTGGTCGATGCGGCCGGCAACTTCGTTCTTCGGCTCGTGCGTCGCGGGCTGGAACTCGAGTTCTGGGATCGGATCCAAGCACTCGGGATCTCGCCGCGAATCGATCACGACCTGTTGACCGAGATCCTGGGCGAGATCGATCGCGCCCTCGCCGAACGCGACGCCAGCAGCGCCCACGAACACGGGCTTCGACTGATTCGGGCTCACCGCGATCGTGTCGTCGTCATGCTGCACGAAGAACACGACCGTCAAACGCGATCCGTCCTCGAGGAGGGACTTGCGAAAACCATGCTGCGACACCTGACTGTTCAGGATGCCGAGGAGACATCGGAATGAATCTCAAGAACCCGAAGATGTGGCTGCCGGTCGCAATCTTGGGAGGGGCGGTCCTGGTGTCGATGATCGTCATCGCGACAGCGTCGGGCGTCGAGACCGCCATTCCTCCGGTGCCGTTGTTGGCGGTGCGCGTCGTCGAAGCCGCACCCGAGCCTGTTCAGCTCCTGGTTCGCTCCCAGGGAACCGTGGCGCCCCGCACCGAGAGTGCGGTCATCCCTGAAGTGGCGGGGCCCGTGGTATGGACGTCCCCGGCATTGGTATCCGGCGGCTTCTTCGACAAGGGAGATGCGCTTCTGAGGATCGACCGTCGGGACCACGAGACGAACCGCGCCCGTGCCCGGGCCGCGGTCGCGAGGGCCGACGGCGAACTCGAGCACGCGCAATCGCACCTCGCGCGTCTGGAAGGACTCGCAGCCCGCGACATCGTGAGTCCTTCGCAGCTCGACGATGCGCGACGCATGCGCCGGGTCGCCGCGGCGACACTCGACGAAACGCGCGCTCAATTGGCCCAGGCGAATCGTGACCTCGACCGCACCGAAGTGCGTGCACCCTATGACGGGCGCGTTCGAGAGGAGAACGTCGACGTGGGTCAGTTCGTCTCCAGCGGGCAGGCCGTGGCAACGATCTACGCGACCGACTACGTCGAGGTCCGGCTCCCCGTGCCGGACGAACAGCTGGCGTTCCTCGACCTTGCGCTCTTCGAGGGGGCAGCCGGGGACGCACCGGCGCCCATCGTCGCGCTCCACGCGCGCTTCGCGGGCGGCGAACACACCTGGTCTGGACGCGTCGTCCGGACCGAAGGCGAGATCGACGCCAAGAGTCGGATGGTTCACGTCGTCGCGCGGGTCGAGGAGCCCTACGCGCCCGGGCCCGCCGGACGACCCCCGCTCGCGGTCGGCCTCTTCGTGCGCGCCGAAATCGAGGGACCGGAGGTCCCCGACGTGATCGAAGTGCCCCGGGCGGCTCTCCGAACCAGCCTCGAGAACGGCGCGACGTCCATCCTGATCGTCGACGCCGAGGATCGCCTTCACGAACGCGTGGTCCAGGTGATTCGGACGGAGCGGGACATGGTGTTGGTCCAGGGTGGCGTCACCAAGGGCGACCGGGTCTGCGTCTCGCCAGTCCGATCGTTTCTTCCCGGGATGACCGTGAGCATAAATTTGGATTCCGACGCATCCAGGCCCATCGCTGCCGCGACTGAGCCGGAGGAGGGCGCATGAGCAGTGTCATCCGCTGGTTCGTCCACAACCCGGTGGCCGCGAACCTGATGATGGTGGTCTTCCTGGCCGGCGGCGCGGCCGCGCTGCCAATGATCTTTCTCGAAGAGTTCCCAGCCATCGAGCTGGACATGGTCCAGATCCAGGTGGACTACAACGGTGCTGCGCCGGAGGAGAGCGAGCAGGGCGTTTGCATCAAGATCGAAGAAGCGATCGAGGGGACGCCCGGCGTCAAGGAGATCCGCACGCGAGCCGTCGAAGGCGCGTGCATCGGCACCGTCGAACTCGAGCTCGGCACGGACAAGGCGGCCGCATACGATGATATCCGGAACCGGGTGGATGCGATCTCGACGTTCCCGGTCGAGGCGGAGCAGCCTGTCGTCTCGCTGCTGCAGATCAAGAACGGCGTGCTCCAACTCGCCATCGTCGGCGACATCGACGAGCGCTCGCTGCGCGAACTCGGCCAGATCGTGCGCGATGACATTGCCGGGCTGGACGGCGTTTCCCAGGTCTCGCTGCAACTGGCGCGACATCCCGAGATCGCGATCGAACTCTCCGAACAGACATTGCGCCGCCACGGCATCACCTTCCAACAGGTGGCAGACGCGGTTCGCCGCTGGTCCTTCGACCTCCCGGGCGGCACCGTCAAGACCTCGGGCGGTGAGATCTTGCTGCGCACCACGGGCCAGGCCTACTGGGGCGAAGAGTTCTCGAATGTCGTGATCCTGACGCGCAACGACGGCACGACACTCACGCTGGGCGAAGTCGCAGACGTGCGTGACGGCTTCGAAGACATCGACATGTCCGCGCGTTTCAACGAGACCCCGGCGGTCATCGTGAAAGTGGAACAGTTCGGGACCGAGGACATCCTGGGGATCCAGGACATGGTCGTGGGCTACGTGGCCGAGATGAACGCGCGCTTGCCAGAGGGCGTCGAGATCGTGGCCTACAAGGCAGAGGCCAATGACCTTCGCGAGCGGCTCACGCTCGTGAGTCGAAGCGGGATCGGCGGCCTGGTGATGGTGCTCGGGGTGCTGGCGCTGTTCTTGCGCTTTCGCGTCGCCATCTGGGTCGCTGCCGGCGTTCCGATTTCGCTGTTAGGCGCGCTCATGATGTTCCCGACGCTCGACTACTCGATCAGTACGATGTCGTTGATGGCCTTCCTGCTCGTGATCGGCATCCTGGTCGATGACGCAATCGTCGTTGGCGAGAGCGTCTACGCCCACGAACAGGCGGGTGAAAGCCAGATCGACGCCGCCATCAATGGGACGCTTGCGGTCTACATCCCCGTGCTCTTCGGGGTGGCCACGACGATCGCGGCCTTCGTTCCGCTCGTGTTGGTGCCGGGCCGCATGGGCGCATTCTTCGGCGTGATCGGCGGCACCGCCATCGTCTGTCTGGTGTTCTCGTTGATCGAGTCGCAGTTGATCCTGCCGGCCCACCTGGCCCACCGCAGCAAGTCAGGCGAATCGAATGACGCGCAGCGTGGGTTCAAGGCGTTCCAACGCCGGTTGAGTCAGTGGCTCGAAGATCTGGCGAAGAAGACCTACGGGCCGGCGCTCGCCCGTGCCGTCAACTGGCGCTACGTGACGCTCGCGATTGCCGTCGGGTTCATCGTCTTCTCGATCTCGATCGTGCAGGCGGGTTACCTCCGGTACCAGTTCTTCCCGCCCATCGTCGGCAAGACGCCGCGCGTTCACCTGACGATGCCTCCGGGGACCCCGATCGAGGTCACTCGGGCCGCCGTTGATCGGATTGAAAAGGCCGCCGCCGAGGTGCGGGCTGAAGTGGGCGAGGATTACTTCATCCACCAGCTCACGACGATCGGGACCCAGCAGGCAGAAGACGGCCCGCCGGATCCGCGTGCGATGGGCGGCGCGTCGAACAAGGCATCGATCTCGATGGAAATGGTGGAAGGGGACGACCGCGATGTCGAAACCGAGACGGTCATTGCGCTGTGGCGAGAGAAGACCGGACCGATTGCCGACGCCGTCCAGCTCGAGTTCATTTCGCAGCAGTTCTCGATGGGCGACGCGATCAGTATCGAACTCGGTGGGCCGGATCTGGTCTTGCTCCAGAACGCTGCCCGCGCCGTGCGAAACCAACTCGGGACCTACGCCTACGTGACCGACATCAGCGACTCCTTCCGTGACGGAAAGCAGGAGGTGAAGCTGCATCTTCAGGAGGAAGCGCTCCCGCTCGGCCTCACGCTACGTGACCTCGCGGGTCAGGTTCGTCAGGCGTTCTATGGCGAGGAGATTCAGCGGATTCAACGCGGCCGCGACGAGGTGCGCGTGATGCTTCGCTACCCCGAGGACGAACGACGCTCCCTGGGCGCGCTCGAAGACATGCGAATCCGGACGGCCGATGGGACCGAGGTTCCGTTCTCGGCGATTGCCGAGGCCGACATCGGGCGCGGTTACTCGACCATCCAACGAACCGATCGGGTACGTATCGTGCAAGTCACGGCCAACGTCGACCGCGACCTGGCCACGCCGGAGTCGATCACGAGTCAGCTTGCGTTGGTGATGCCCAAGATCGTGGCCCAGTACCCGGGCGTGACGTACCAGTTCAAGGGAGAGCAAGAGGAAAGCCAGGAGGCTTCGGGCGGCCTCGTTGCCGGCTTCGGCATCGCGATGCTGGTGATCTACGGGTTGCTCGCCATCCCGCTCAAGTCCTACTTCCAGCCGCTGATCATCATGAGCGTGATCCCGTTCGGAACGATCGGAGCGATCTGGGGGCACCTGTTGTTGGGGTGGGACATGGTCTTCTTCTCGCTCCTCGGAATCGTGGCGCTCTCGGGCGTGGTCGTGAATGCCAGCCTTGTCTTCGTGCACTTCGTGAACGAGCGGAGGGACGCCGGCGCCAGCGTGGACGCGGCCGTCATCGACGCCGGCATCTCGAGGTTCCGGCCCATCGTCCTGACGTCGGCGACGACGTTCCTGGGCCTCGTCCCGCTGATGGGGGTCAATAGCGTGCAGACCGCGCCTTTCGTCCCCATGGCCATCTCCCTCGCGTTCGGAGTGCTGCTCTCGTCATTCGTGACCCTGTTCCTGGTGCCGTCGATCTACGTCGTGCTCGAAGACATTCTCGGCGCGCGCAGTCGCCAGAAGCGTCACGCGGGAGAGGCGGTTCCTTCGCCTGGACGTTGAGCGCCGATGGCGGCGCGGACGGAACCGCGGCAGGCTCCCTGTGTTCGCCACCCAAGGAGCCACGCATGAAGATCGAACTCGACGGACCGGCCGGAGGTCCGCTCGCGGGCATCCGCGTGCTCGACCTGTCGACCATCGTGTCGGGCCCTCTCTGTGGGCAGATGTTGGGCGACCTGGGAGCGGATGTGGTGAAGATCGAAGCGCCGCCCATCGGCGACACCGGTCGTTTCCTGGGCGGCTCCCAGCGCGCCGGGATGTCGGCCTTCTTCGCCCAGTTCAATCGCAACAAGCGGAGCCTTCGGCTCGATCTCAAAAGCGAGGCCGGGGCGAACGCTTTCCGGAAGCTGGCGGCGAGCGCCGATGTCGTGCTCGAGAATTTTCGTCCTGGCGTGATGGCGCGACTCGGTCTTGGTTATGACTCGTTGGCCGAGCTGAACCCGCGGCTCGTCTACGCGAGCATCAGCGGGTTCGGGCCCGATGGGCCGTACGCCGACCTGCCGGCGTATGACATGGTGATCCAAGCGCTGTCAGGCTTCGCCAAGCAACTCGGTTCAGACCAAGAGCCGAAGCTCATCCGCAACGTGATGGCGGACAAGACTTCGGGCGTCACTGCAGCGTGGGCGCTCATGGCGGCACTGTTTGCAAGGGAGCGGACGGGCAAGGGTCAGCGGGTCGATATCCCGATGCTGGATGCCTTCGCCGGACTCGTCCTCGCGGACACCTATGGGGCGCAGGCCTTCGACCCGCCCGACCAAGGCGCCGGCGCAGGCGCGGCCGCAGATGCGCTGTTTCGCGCGTGGCCGACACGGGATGGCCACGTTGCCGTCATCGTGATCGAGGACCATCAGTTCCAGGCGCTGTGCCGCGCGTTGGGGACCCCGGAAGTCGCCGAAGACGAGCGCTTCGCGACGCTGATGAGTCGCGTGCAGCATGGCGTCGAGCTCTTCGAAATGCTGGGCGAGGGGTTGAAGAAGTTCACGACCGAAGAGATCGTGCGCCGCGCACGGGCAGAAGGTGCGCCGGTTGCCCCGGTGAACGATGTCGCGGCCTTCCTCGACGACGAGCAGGTCCGGGCATCGGGGATCGTCTTCGATCTGCCGCACCCGGAGGCGGGTCCGATCCCGGTCTTCCGGAGCGCACCCCGGTTCTCGGAGACGCCGAGCAGCGTGCACCGCCTGCCGCCGAAGCTGGGCGAGCACTCGGACGAGATCCTTCGAGAAGCCGGCTTCACGGAAGCCGAGATCTCGGCTCTCACCGACTAGCGTCGATCAGGCGAGCGCGTTGTAGGCGACCTCTGTGTGGTACCGGGTCGAGCCATGGAAGAGCTCCAGGGTCTTTACCCGCTTCAGATAGATGTGGGGCTCATACTCCCAGGTGAAGCCGACGCCGCCGTGGAACTGGATGGCTTCTCCGCAGACCGAACGCGCGGCGGGGCCGGCGAACGCCTTCGCGACCGAGACCAGATAGTCCGCGTTGTCCTGACCCGTTTCGAGCGCCCATCCCGCGCGATAGACGGCTGACCGGGTGCTTTCGGTTCGGCCCAGCATGTCGGCCGCGCGGTGTTGCAGGGCCTGGAAGCTGGCGAGGGGTGCGCCGAAAGCCTGGCGTTCCATCGTGTACTCGATGGCGAGTTCGAGGGCGCGTTCCATCAGGCCCAGGATCGCGGCCGAGGCGCCGAGGGCTCCGCAGCGACGCGCATCGGCGAGTACGTCGGCCGCCCGGGCGGGGTCTGCGACCAGGGCTCCGGGATCGTCGAGCGTGATCTCGGCGAATCGCTGGGTGTGATCGATCGTCGTGAGCCGACGAGCATTCCAGCCGGCACCGGGGCGTTCGACCAGCACCAGTCCGGCCGTCGTTTCGACCAGGAGTGCATCGGCGAACTCGCCCGTCGGGACGAAGGTCTTCGTTCCGGTGACCTTCGTGCCATCGAACGTTGCGGTTGGGACGGTCGGGTCCGCGCTCGCCGTGCCTTCGGCCGAGGCAAGGACGACAAGGGCTTCTCCGGCGGCGGCCTTGGCTTGCCAGGCGGCCGCCACGTCTCCCTCGCAAGCGCCGAGGGCGCGAGCCGCGACAGCGAGTTCGAGGAACGGACCCGGGAATGCGACGCGGCCCATCTCGTGCATTACGGCCACGAAGGCGAGCGGCCCCATGCCGCCATCGTCTTCGCTCTGCAGGATGCCCGGATAACCGAGTTCGCCGAGCTGGTGGTAGAGCGCCTTCGAGTAACCCTCGGGGGTCTCTTCCATGACAGCCCGTGCATCGGCCACGGCCGATTCCTTCTCGAGGAATTCTCGGGTAGAGGTCTTGAGCAGGGCGCGGTCTTCGTCGAGGTCGAATTGCATGTGCGTCTTCCCTCTGCCTAACGAGTCGGCATGCGCAGGACGCGCTTGGCGATGATGTTTCGTTGGATCTCGGACGATCCGGAGTAGATCGTACCTGCACGACTCCACAGGTACTGATACGCCCAGTCGACGTCGGCCCTTGCGCGCGGGGACTGCGCCGTGAGTTGGGCCTGCGGTCCGAGAATGTCGTGCGATGCATCCGTGAGGCGTTGCGCGTACTCGCTCCAGCCGATCTTTTCGAACGAAGACTCGGGCCCCGGCGGGTTTCCGGCAGCAAAGTTGGCGAGCGTGCGGATGCCGTTCCCACGCAGGACTTCGTTTTCGACTACGAGCCGGCCGATCTTCTCGCGAACATCGGCGCGGTCCGCGATGCCGGCCTCTTCGGCGCCGGCGCGAAGGCCCTGCAGATAACCGTCGTACTCGGCCGGATAGGCGAGGGTGGAGCCGCCGCGTTCGTATCCGAGCAGCGTCATCGCGACCTTCCAGCCTTCGCCGATTTCGCCGACGATGTTCTCGCGCTTCGCGAGTGCGCCATCGAAGAAGACTTCGCCGAACTCGGCTTCGCCCGTGATCTGCCGCAGCTCACGGACCTCGACGCCTTCCTGTTCGAGCGGCATCAAGAAGAAGGAGATCCCGCCGTAGCGGTCCTCCATGTCGGTCCTTGCGAGCACGAAGATCCAGTTCGACCAGGGGCCGAAGGTGGTCCACACCTTCTGGCCCGTGATGCGGAAGTCGTCGCCATCCGGTTCGGCGCGGGTTCGCAGCGACGCAAGGTCGGAGCCAGAGCCCGGCTCACTGAATCCCTGGCACCAGATCTCCTCACACTCGAGCATCTTCGGAATGAAGCGCTGTCGCTGGGCCTCGGTGCCGTGGTGGATCAGCGCGGGACCGAGGAGCGAGATGCCCAGGAAGTTCGGAACCTGCGGGGCGTCGGCGCGGTGGAACTCTTCCTGCAGGATCGCGTCTTCGACCTCGCCCGCACCGCGGCCACCCCACTCGGGCGCCCACCCCATCGCGAGGTAGCCGGCTGCGTTCAGCTTCTTCTGCCACTGGCGGCGCACCTCGACGAGAGAATCCGCGTCGTGCTTCGGGTCGCGGACTTCTTCGTTCCAGGGCCGGTCGAGGTTCGCGGCGAGCCACGTCCGGATTTCCTGTCGAAAGGCTTCTTGCTCGGGGGTGAACTGGAGATCCATGGGTTCCTCCTTGGGTCTGGAAACGTACCACCGGCGGAGCGACGCGACAGCGACGGTCGGAGGGCTTTCCTAGAATCGCCTCCTGCCCATTCCGGGCTTCAAGGAGGAGGCGAGATGGGCCAGCTCGAAGGAAAGACCGCCGTGGTGACCGGCGCCAGCCGGGGCATCGGGGCCGCGATCGCCGAACGCTTTGCCGCCGAGGGAGCGTCCGTCGTGCTCGCTGCGCGGACCGTCGAGCCGCACAGCCACCTCCCCGGAACCCTTCCCGAGATGGTGGCCCGGATCGAGGCGGCCGGCGGACGCGCCACCGCGGTCCAGGCCGACATGACGGTGGCAGACGACCGCGCGCGACTCGTCGACGAAGCTGCGGCCGCACTCGGCGGAATCGACATTCTCGTGAACAACGCCGCGGCCTCGTTCTACAAGCCATTCCTCGAGTGGACCGACCGGCGCTTCGCGGTGGCGTTCGAGGCCAACGTGCGCGCGTGCTTCGATCTCGCGCAGCGTGTGGTCCCGCAGATGAAGGAACGCGGGTCGGGCTGGATCCTGAATATCTCGTCGGCGACTGCCGAACACCCGAAGGGCCCCCCCTACGACGGTTTTGCGAAGCAAGGCGGAGCGATGCTCTATGGAATGACGAAGGCCGCGCTCGATCGCTTCAGCACCGGGCTTGCGGGCGAAGTGCATGACGCTGGCATCGTCGTCAACTCGATGGCGCCCCTGGCGGCCGTGATGACGCCCGGGGTCGAGGCCCTGGGCATCGTGCCCGATGAGTTCCGGGCGAACGCGGAACCGGTCGAAGCCATGGCAGAAGCCTCGCTCGCACTTTGTGTTCCGGGCTGCCCGACAGGCCGCGTCGCTTACAGCGTCGAGCTGCTCGCGGAGCTCGGAATTCCCACGCGCACGCTCGATGGAGGGTCCGTGCTCGCCTAGGCGTGGTACGGTTTTCGTCGACGAACGTCAGTCAGGAGGCGCCAATGCCCAGTCATCCCGTCCGGAGCGAGATCGCGCTCCTCGACCGGTATTTCTACCTCGACCCCTGGGACCACTACCGGTGGATGCGGGATGAGGCGCCCATCTATTGGGACGAGTCGGCGGACGGCGGGCTCTGGGCCGTGTCCCGCTACGACGACATCATGGAGATCTCGCGGACGCCCGACCTCTTCTGCTCGGGAAAGAGTTCGCGGCCCGAGCGCGGCAGCTGGATTCCGTCGATGATCAACCTGGACGACCCGCTGCACAAGCGGCGGCGCGCGTTGGTGAACCGCGGCTTCACGCCGAAGCGGGTGTCCGACCAGGAGGCGAAGCTCCGCGCACTGACCCATGAGCTGATCGACGGCGTGATCGAGCAGGGCGAGTGCGACTTCGTCCGAGACATCGCGCGTTGGATCCCCATGGTCGCGATCGGAGACATGCTAGGCGTCGAACCCGAAGATCGGGAGTGGCTGCTCGACTTCTCCGATCTGATTCTTGGCGGTGGGAAAGCGGCTGAGATCGAAGACGACGACGAACGCCGCGTACTGCAACAGTCCCAGAGCGCGGCCTACTGGGAGTATCAGCGAAAGGTGGTCGAAGACCGCCGTGAGAACCCTCGAGACGATTTGATCTCGTTGCTCCTGCAGTCATCGATCGACGGCGAGGGACTCGAGACCGAGGAGATCCTGCAGGAAGCCCTGCTGATCCTGATCGGTGGCGATGAGACGACGCGCCACGTGATGGTGGGAGGACTGGAACAGCTGATCGCCCACCCCGTACAGAAAGAGTTGCTGCGGAAGGACCCGTCGAAGATCGAGGTCGCGGTCGAAGAGATGATTCGCTGGGTCTCCCCCATCGTGAACATGAACCGGACCCTGACACAAGACACCGAGCTCCACGGCGAGAAGTTGCGCGAAGGCGACCGGGTCATTCTCCTCTACGCCTCCGGCAACCGCGATGAGCGTGCCTTCGAGAGCCCGGACGCGTTCGATGTGGGCCGTTGGCCGAATCGTCACGTGGCGTTTGGGGGTTACGGCGTCCACCATTGCATGGGCGCGAGTCTGGCTCGTCTCGAGTTGCGCATCCTGTTCGAGTCCGTGCTCGAGCGGATGCCCGACATCGCACTCGCATCGAGCGAGCCGCTGGTGCGGCGACCCAACAACTTCATTACCGGTATCGAGGCGATGCCGGTGCGTTTCACGCCCGGTCCGAAACGCGGCTAGCGCGGCAGACGGCGGAGCAGCGCCGCCGCGCTGGCGACGAGCAGGATCTCGAACGTGAGCGCGCCGACCGTGTAGGTCGTGAAGGCGTCGTCCATCAGCGCCCCAGCGAGCCGAGTCGAAGCCAGGCCGGCCGGCAGGACGACGAGGGCTGTCAGGGTGCCGCGCACGAGTTCCGGTCGAAAGAATGCCAGCGCGGCCCACGCGCCGATCGCGGCCTGGAGGCCGCCGTACATCGCCCGGAGCTCAGTGGTCCCGGTGGCGCTCGTGGCGGTGACGCCCGCACTCTCCGCCAGGAGACCCGGGTCGAGGAAACACAAGATTCCGTAGGGAAGCCAGATCAGGACATTGAGGCCGAGAAAGATTCGTGTGGCCACGGAGCTCTCCTTCTGGCGCGCCTTCAGGGCGCGACGTCGATTTCGAGGACGATGGGCTGGAAGACATGCGGCACTGCCAACCCGATTTCGGTCGTGCGGCCCGCGGGGGCATCCACGAGGATGGCGAACGGCACGGCCTCCACGTTTGCATTGCAGCGATGGGCGTAGTCGACGCCCACCCTGAACGTCCCAGCGGCGGGGGCCGGGTAGTCGATGTGCTCGACGCGTGTCCCGGAGCCCGCGTCCTTGCAATGTCGATCTGCACGTAGCTGGCCCCCGGAACGCGCGCGCGGATTCCCGTGGTACACGGTTTCGAGCGTCGGCCCGGTGACGTAGAGGTCGAGGTCGGCCGATGGGAGGAACGCGAGGCGCACGGAGACCCCTCCGCCGTCGTTGGCGGGTTCCGAAGCGAGTCTGGCCGCAAGTCGCCGCGCCGTTTGCTCTCGCTCCAGCGTCCATCCCGCCGACGCACTCTCCGCAGTCGGATACGTGCCGCTGGCCGAGCAGCCTGTCGAGATCGCCACCAGGACCACGAGACCGACTAGGTTAGTTCGCCGGTGCATACCAGATGGGCGACGTCCAGGCGCGTTCCTGCTGCGTCTTGACATGTTCGGGCGAGCAACAAGCGGCATAGCCGGGCGCCACGCTCGCGGGGTCGCTGCAGTCGACGCCAGCGGCCACGCACAGGTGCTGGCTCCAACGACAGCTTGGGTTCTCGAGCACGCGCGCGTAGTAGAACGCGCGCTGATCCGACTCGAACCCCGGGTCCTGCCAAACGCTGCAGAGTTGCTTCGCGCCGGTCCCGGACGGCTCGCAGGTGTTGGGGTCGACCGTCGCTTCGTTGGGTCCGCCGGCCACATCGAAGACCTGCTCGCGCGTCTCACCATCCTCGACCCAGCCCTTTACGACCTGGATGCGTTGTAGCGGCAGTCCGGGTGAGCCAGAAGTCCCCGCATCTTGAAGCGCCCAGACTGCGAATCGCGGTGCGGCGGCGTCACCGCGTGCCGGGAGGTCGCTGCCCATCGGCACGCCGCTCTCGTAGCCTTTTTCCACGAACGAATCGTCGCTGCACAAGTCGTCCGCGTAGTTCCAACCGCCGAAGAAACGCACGATCGGGCGTGTTCCGCTGGTGCCGTAGGCCTCCCGCCGCTGCATGGCCGAGAACAGTGATTCGCGCGAATTCTCTTCTGCCCAAAGCACGGCCAGCCCGCCGGGGCTGAATTCGAGGTCGTCCGGAAGACCGGCACCGGCGCCGCGAAGGCCGGCGCCGCCATGACCCTTCGAGTCGTCCTCGGCCACGAATCCGGGCGTTCCAAGATGCGTGTCGGTGCTGGCAATGATCCCGTACTTGAGCGGGTTCACTCCGAGCTCGTCTTCGAGCCGGATGCCCTTCTTGAGGGCTTCGCGCACCATGCCCTTGCGCGTCGGGAGCAGGCTTTCGGCCGGCACCAGCCCCCGGAAGCGGCCGACGCCGGCGAAGCTGTTGTAGGGCAACTTCTCGAAGCCGCACGCCTCGTCGGTGGTGTCCCCGCCTAGCAGACATTCACTGTCACCCTTGTGCTGCATGATTTCGATGAGCGGTTCCCAGCGCTGGCGAAGCGCCGCCTCCTCGGCATCGACAGACATGCCCGCGTCCCTTTCCGATCGGACACTTCCCGACTGGAACATCAGCCCGGTCGGCCCGCCGAGGTTCGAGTTGTGCGGAATCGTGAGGACATCGCACCCGGGCTTTCCGTCGACGCAGGTGCGCTGGAGGGTTTCCCAGAGGTCGCGCGCCGACGGCGTTTCGACCCAACTCGTCGGGTAGTCGGGAACGCTGGCGTTCTTGAACAGCACGTTGCGGTGCAGGTTCGCGCCGCCGTCTGCGGAGGCCGTGTATTCGTATCCGACGAAGCTCGTGAACGAGCAAGCAGACGTCCGGTCGTAGGCTTCTTCGGCCGCCGCCTGGATGTCCCGCCAGACCACTTCGGCCGTCTTCAGGCAGATCGTGTCATTCTCGCCGCACATCTTCATGCGGTCCTTGGCCACGATGGTGCGCACGGCAAACGCGCTGAAGGCGACGGGACCGAAACCGCGGAAGAAGAAGCAGAAGTCCTCGTCGTAGGACGGGTGATCGGGGTCGCGACAGATCCGGACTTCGCCGAGACCTTCCGCGTGATCGCTGACCATGGCGAAGTCGAGCGGGCGCCGGAGCTTCGCCGTGCGCATCGCCTGGCCGTTGGCGTCGTAGGGCTGGAGGCCGACCTCGGCACCCTGCGCGAAGGCGTAGGCGTCGCGCGGGGTGTTTCGCGTGTCCTGGGCGCCGGCGTCGAAGGAGTAGGCGGTGTGGACGTGGGTGTCCCCGAACAAGGGCTGACGCAAGGGCTCGTGGTTTTCGCAAGGCTCTCGCGCGTCGGTCGCGGGGGTGGCCAGTTCGGGCGTGGCAAGACTGGCGGTCCCGAACGCCAAGGCGACGGCGACCAGCGAGACCATGGTCTTCAGTGCGCGTTGAGTCGAATGCATGGATCTCTCCTCGATGGAGCGGAGTCTATCACCGAGGCCGCCTATGATGGGGCCGGAGGACTCACCATGCCCATCGCTCTCGTCACCGGTACCAGCACGGGGATCGGCCTCCAGACAGCACTGCATCTCGCTAGAAACGGCTTCGACGTGCGGGCGGCACTTCGAAATCCGGCACGCGGGGCACTGCTCGAACAGGCGGCGGCCAACGAGTCCCTTCCGGTCGAGATCGTTCAGATGGACGTGACCGGGGACGCCTCCGTCGCTGACTGCATCGACGGGGTTCTCTCGCGCGACGGCGGCATCGATGTGCTCGTCAACAACGCTGGATTGTCGGGGGCCGCGCCGCTCGAGGACGTTCCGCTCGCCGAGCATCGCGAGATGTTCGAGGCCAACTACTTCGGGTGCATTCGCACGATCCAGGCCGTGCTGCCCGGGATGCGAGAACGTGGAAGTGGCACGATCGTCAATGTTTCCTCGGTGACGGGCCGCGTGGCGGTTCCGAATCAGGTGCCGTATTCGGCCAGCAAGCACGCCATCGAGGCGGCGAGCGAAGCCCTCGCGCTCGAAGTTGCGGCGCTCGGGATTCGCATTGCCATTGTCGAGCCCGGAGTCTTTGCGACCCAGATCTGGGAGAACTCGGCGGAGGCCACCCGCTACGACAAGACGTCGCCGTACCAACACATCATGCGCCGGAACGGGAAGATGTATGCCTCGTTGTTGCGCCAGGCCGGCGATCCGGCCGAGGTGGCCCGTGTCATCCATGAAGCCATCACGACCGATGCGCCGCGCATGCGGTGGGTGGTCGGCGACGATGCCCACGCGATGATCGCGGGGCGCGATTTGGTGACGGACGAGGAGTACCTGCTACTCGGCGCCAAGCTGACGGACGAAGCGTGCGACGCGGCCTATCGTCGCATTCTTGGTCTTTCGATCTTCTAGGAAACCGATGACCTCGACACCGATCGAGCCCACGCTCGAGCCCGACCTCCCGATCTGCGACGCCCACCACCATCTCTGGCACCACTCCGGTACGTATTGGCTCGACGAGTTGCTGGCGGATACCGCGACGGGCCATCGGATCGCGAGTACCGTGTTCGTGGACTGCGTCTCGCACTATCGCGAGCAGGGGCCCGAGGAGCTGCGGCCCGTCGGCGAGACCGAGACCATGCACGCGGTCGCGAATGCATGTATTGGCCACGAGACCCAGGTCTGTGCGGCCATCGTCAGTCACGCGGACGTCACGCTGGGTGCCGAAGTCGCGCGCGTTCTTGACGCACACTGTGAGGCGAGTTCGCGCTTCCGTGGCATTCGGCATGCGGCGGCATGGGACGCCGCCGCCGATGTTCCCAAGTCCCATACGGCACCGCCGCAAGGCCTGCTCCGCGAGCCGACGACGCATGCCGCGGTGCGGGAACTGGCTCGCGTCGACGGGGTCTTCGAGGCCTGGTGCTACCACCCGCAGATTCCGGATGTGGCGGTGCTGGCGCACGCGTGTCCTGACGTGACGATCGTTCTCAACCACTACGGCGGGCCGCTGGGCGTGGGTCCGTACGCCGGCCGCGCAGACGAAGTCTTCGATGACTGGCGGCGCGAGATTACCGCGCTGGCCGAACTTCCCAACGTCGTCGTCAAGCTCGGCGGCCTGCACATGCGGCGCAACGGCTTCGGCTTCGAGAACTGGGAGACACCGCCGACGTCGGCCGCACTCGCCGAGGCGACGCGCCGCTACCCGTTGACCACCATCGATGCCTTCGGTCCGTCTCGCTGCATGTTCGAAAGCAACTTTCCGGTGGATCGGGTTTCGTGCTCGTACCACACGCTCTGGAACGCGTTCAAGCGCATTGCGGCGGACTTCACGGCCGGCGAGAAGGCGCTCCTCTTTCACGACACCGCGGCCCGCGTCTACTGGCCGCAGGAGGGCTGAAGTGTCCGACACCAATGACCGTGCCAACTTCCAGCAGTTCCTGGCCGATATGATCGAACGAAGACCGGAGCGATGCGAGCCGCGGTTGGCCGCGGACGTGGTGTGGCACTGGCCCCCGTTTGCGAAGCAACCGCCCATGGAGGGGCGCGAAGCGGCGATGGAATTCGTCCGCAACGGCGCCGCCCCGTACTACGAAGAGGGCACGCTCTCGATCGAGTTCGGTCAGGTGATGGTGCAGGATGGGCAGGCCGGTTGCCGCGCGACGCTTCGTGGAACCACCAAGCGCGGGATGCCCTACGAGAACAGCTATGCGTTCTTCGCACGGATCGAAGACGGTCTCCTCACCGAGGTCTGGGAGATGATGGATTCGGTGAGGTTCCTGGACCAGCTGAAGGCGACGCCTTCCGACTAGACCTCTGGGCGGACGTCGAAGCGGTCGAAGTAGAAGTCGAAGCGCTTTCGAACCGCGGCGGGGTCGAGTCCGAAGTCGGCTTTCAGGTCGTAGAGCACCTTGCCGAATTTTCCGCGCGGGTGTTGGTCCATATGGCCCTGGAGTTGGGCACGCGCTGCATCGTCGAGCGGGAGACCGGCCTTCGCGTAGATGTTGCCGACCGTACCGATGTCGTCGGCCATGAACTCGTGAAAAAGGACGTCGACGCTCCTGTCGTCGGAGAGCTGGTCGCGGTCGCGCACACAAGCGGCCAACAGCCGATGGATGCGGGCGATCCAGTACTCGGCCAGTTCGTCGAGATCGACATGGTTCCGGCGCGAACGGTCGCCGTAGCCCAACATCGTGATCGCTGACTGGATGACCGCGACCGGGTCACGATGCGTGACCGCGATCGTGGCGTCGGGGAATGCGGCGGCGAGTTGAGGCAGCCATTCGAGGTGCTGCGGGCACTTCAGTACCCAGCGTCGCGGTCCGCGCATCCACTGCAGCGCTTTCAGGACGTTGCGCAGATATTCGAAGTGCACGGCCATGTCGAGGTCGTAGTAGTAGTCGCGCCAGCGGGGGACGCGTGCGAGCCATTCGACGTTGTAGGTGGCGAAGTCCATCTCGAGGAGTTCGATTTCCTCGTGGATGTGCTCAGGCGGCATATCGTGCATGGCGCGCAGGAGCGGCATCTGGGCGATCTGCATCTCGTAGGACTGTTGGCAGCGGACATACCGCGGATCCCGTCCATCGCGGCCCGGCCCCTCTCCTCGGACCGGAATCGGCTCCATGCTCTCCCAGTACGGCAGCGACCGGAGCCGCGCGTCCGCCGACATCAGGTTCAGCAGGTGCGTGGTGCCCGAGCGAGGGAGGCCGGCCACGATGATGGGCTCGCGCACCTCCTCGTCGAGAATCTCGGGGTGGCGTTTCAGCAGATCCTCGAAACGTAAACGGTTTGCGAGTACCCGGACGACGTGACCATGGACCGAAAGTCGCCCGATCCCGTTGAGACCGGAATCTTCCTCCACGGCTTGGAGCCAGACGGCCAATCGCTCGCGAAAATCCTCTGCGCCGAAGTCGTCGAGGCCCGTGTTCGCCATGGCTGCGCCCAGCACAGCGTCCATCGAGAAGTCGAACTGCTGCGCGTTGCCATAGGCGATCGCGCCCTTCTGGGCGTCCGAGAGTTCAGGGGCGGCGAGGTCGGTGATTCGGATCGGGGCGGCGGGATCGGTCATGAGGTTCCTGGATGCGGCGAATGAATCAGTGTGCGCTGCTCTGCGTCGAAGTGCGAGCTCCGGGTTGCCCGGGGAAACTGTGGCCGGCCGCTCCGCGGCGCGGTTACAATGCCTGCCTCCAGGAGGGTTCCATGCGTCTCATTTCCAGTCTCGTCTTTGTTCTGACCGTTCTTCTCGCCATTTCGGCATCAGCCGCACACCATGAAGAAGGCGAAGCGGCTGCCGCTGCGCCGGACCATGGCTGCGTCGAACCGACCGCACCCGTGATTCCGCCGGCCGACACCGTGACCGCGCCGGAACTCAAGGAAGCGGCTGCCGCGGTGAAGGCCTACATGGCCGCTGGCACCGACTACACCGACTGCCTCGATGCGGCGACCGACAACCTGACCGACGAGCAGCTGGATGAAGGCGAAGCCGAACTCGCCCTGATCCAGTCGCATAACGGCATGGTCGACAAGATGGAAGCGACCGCGGCCGACTTCAATGCGTCGCTGAAGGCCTACAAGGCGCGTCGTGCTGCTGAGAAGGAAGCCGAAGCAGCGCAGGAAGCCGCCGGCTCCGAGTAGAGCAGCGACCGACGCTTCTCCACACGGCAGCCGGCCAAGCGGTCGCCCAGAGTGAGAAGCTCGCTCGCGCCATCGATGCGGCCGAGCAGTTCCGAGAGGGCTGCTCGGCCGTCGCTCGTTTTGGTCGCGACGTCGATGACGGCTTGCAGCCGGCCTAGCATCCACATCTGGTAGGGAACGACCATTCGCCGGGCTTCGATCCCGCCGATGGTGAACGCGTGGGTCAACGCGCCGTCGCCCATCTGATGTTGCTCGAATCCAGGAGTCGGGCTGAACGTCTTGCCCGGGAGCTCCTCGCCACGTACGTGCGCGTCGCTGTCGCAGAACGCCGTCAACGTCCGCATGGAGTCCTTGAGGACGGGCCACATCTCCTCGAAGAAGAGCGAGAGGACCGGGAGGAGCGTTCCGGGAATCGCGTCGTCGGGCAACCAATCAGCACCGTCGCCGTTGGCAGGGCGGCCGACGAGTTCTCCGGCATCGTCCAGTGAGTAGAGCTTCTGGTCATAGGTGCGGGACGTGACGCAGCCCTCTCCGTTGGTTCGTTCGATCCACTCGCACAGGATCGGAAAGTGCGTGCGCAAGACGAAGCCCGGCACCGCGTCTCGATAGAGGTGGGCGTAGAGCGGGCCGAGGAGCCCGAAATCGCCCAGGGAAGGGCGACCGCCGAGCACGTAGTCGTGCGCCGAGAAGTGCGCATCGAGCCGTTCGAGGAGACGATGTTGGCTGGCCTGCCAGGCCGGTTCGGTTTCCTCGCTGACGCCCATCGCTCTCAGGCCCAGATAAACCCCTCGTGGGTTCGTGCGAGACTCGGAGATGTTGAACATCTGGTCGAAGATCATTGCCCCCGCCGCCCGGCGTTCATTGCCGGGCGCACCGGCGGCGAAAACGGAGCCCCACTGCTGTTCGTTGAAACCGCGGTGGCTCGGAGAACGCCCGTCCTCGCTGAAGAACCAGCGCTGCCAGAATGCCGGAACGACCGTCCATTCGTCCGCCAGGAGTTCGAGCAGATAGGAGGCGACCGCTTGCCTCGGATGTGTGGCCGGGTTGGGGCTCACGAGCGGCGCGGGATGCTGCGCCTCGACGAAGTCGATGATCTCGCTTGAGTCCTGGATCCAGGTTCCGTCCGGAGCCAGGAGTTGAGGGACCGCGGGTGAGCCGGACCGCTGCGTCAGCAGGCCATCCAGCAGTTCGGGCGTGGCCAGGATGTCCTCGAAGCCGGGTTCGAGCCCGCCCATCCGCTGCTTGTAGCGGAGGTAGGCGCGGACCTTGCCGGAGAAGTAGCTGAGTTCCCAACTGAAGAGGCGATACATCGGTTCCTGCCGTGGGCGGCGAGCGCCCTTGTCTGGAGGCGGACGGAATGTCAGCATTCCGCTGGCGGAGAAAGTGACACATTCTCTGCCGAAATTTCCACCTCTCGCACCCACCGAGGAAGATCCCGACATGCGCGAAGCCGTCATCGTTTCCACTGCCCGGACCCCGATTGGCAAGGCCTACCGAGGCGCCTTCAACGACACCACCTCGCCGACGCTGGGAGCGCTGGCCATGAACGCCGCGATCGAACGGGCCGGCGTCGACCCTGCCGAGATCGAGGACGTGATCGTCGGCGCCGCACTCCAGCAGGGCACCTCGGGTTTCAACATCGGGCGACAGGTGGCGATGGGCGCCAGGTTGCCAGTGGCGGTGCCCGGCCAGAGTGTGGATCGCCAGTGCTCGTCGGGGCTGATGAGCGTCTCGATGGCGGCGAAGCAGATCATGGCCGACGGCATGGATGTCGTGGCGGCCGGCGGTCTCGACTCGATCAGCCTTGTGCAGAACGCGAACATGAACGGCTTCCGAGCGCAGGACGACAATGTCCTGGCGCACGCGCCCGCGGTCTACATGTCAATGATCCAGACCGCCGAGGTGGTGAGCAAGCGCTACGAGATCTCGCGCGAAGTGCAGGACGCCTACAGCCTGACCAGCCAGGAGCGAACGGCGGCAGCCCAGCAGAACGGCCTGTTCGACGACGAGATCGTTCCGTGCACGGTGACGAAGGTCCTGACCGACAAGGCGACGGGCGAAACGTCGAACGAAGAAATCACGCTCGAGCGCGATGAGTGCAACCGACCCGGAACGACCCTCGATGGTCTTTCAGCCCTGCCGCCGGTGTTTGGAGGCTGCATCACGGCCGGAAACGCCAGCCAGCTCAGCGACGGCGCTGCGGCGTGCATCCTGATGGAGAGCACGCTGGCCGAGAAGCGTGGGCTCACGCCGCTCGGGATCTATCGCGGGATGGCGGTCGCTGGCTGCGAGCCCGACGAGATGGGCATCGGTCCCGTCTACGCGATTCCGAAGTTGCTCGAGAAGAATGGCGTTTCGATGGATGACATCGGCGTCTGGGAACTGAACGAAGCCTTCGCCTGCCAGGTGATCTACTGCCGCGACCAGCTCGGGATCCCGGACGAGAAGCTCAACGTGAACGGCGGCGCGATCTCGATCGGCCACCCGTACGGAATGAGCGGCACGCGCATGGTGGGCCATGCCCTGATCGAGGCGAAGCGTCGCGGTGAACGGTACGCCGTCGTGACGATGTGCGTCGGTGGTGGCATGGGCGCGGCTGGGCTCTTCGAGGTCGCCTAGCGTCGGGCACGGTCAGCCGGTGGTGCCGTGCCGGAGCAGGTGACCGGGCGTCGCCGAAGTGCACTCGCCGTCATCGAAGGTGACCTGGCCGTTCACGAGGGTGGCCCGGTAGCCGCGCGCCTTCTGGGAGAGCCGCCAGTCGCCGGCCGGGAAGTCGTAGAGGCGCTCGGCCGGCAAGATCTCGAGCGCATCGAGGTCGTAGACCAGGATGTCGGCGGGAGCGCCTTCTTGGAGGAAGCCGCGTTCACGGAAGCCAGCCGCCTGTGCCGGATAGGCCGAGAGTCGCCAGTGGGCTTCCTCGAGCTCCATGAGGCCGTTGTCGCGGACCAGCGACGCCAGGAACTCGGTCGGATAGCGACCGAGGGTGACGAACTTCATGTGGGCACCGCCGTCCGACACGCCCGGGAGCGCGTAGGGCGAGTTGACGACCTTGCGCATCGCGTCCATGTCGATCTTCTGGGGCGGGGTGACGAAGCGGGCGCGAAGTTGATCGGCGAGCGAGAGATCGAGGAAGGCGTCGATGGGGTGGGTATCCCGCCGCGCCGCGATCTCGGCAATCGAGAAGCCGATGTCCGACTGAAGTGCGGGGTTCGCGGCATCCGCCAGGATCAGTTCCGGGATCGCCGTCACCGTGGCGCCGACCACTGTCTGGCCCGCACGAAAAACGTCCTTGATGGCAGCGCGGCGTGCCGGATCGCGCATCTTGGCTGCCCGTTCTTGCGGCGTCCCCGTGGTGACGTCGCGCCACGCTGGGATCGAATCGAACAGGTTCCACTCATCCATCGAGAACTCGTAGTTGTTCTGACACGTCAACGCCTGGCCGAAGATCTGCAGCCCACGTGCATTCGCGTCTGCCAGCCAGTCCAGGACGTCTTGATAGGCCGCGTAGGTATTTCCGTGTTGGTCGGCGGCGAGCACGATCGCGTTCCAGACGACCGGGCCGCCGCTGGCTTCGCATAACTTCTCGGTCAGCGCGAAGTCCGCGCCGATCACCTGGATGATGCCGCGTCCTTTTCTCTTCAGGACGCTGGCGAAGAAGAGCAGGTCGTCGTGGGACATCGTGTCCGTGATCATGGGCGTGCCGTCGTAGTCACGTTGCACACTGTTCGGGCCGAGAAGCTGCGCCGAGAATCCGCAGGCACCGTGATCCATCGCCTCGGACAGCAGGCGGGCCATCTCCGCGCGTTCGGTCGCGTTCGCCGGGCGGTTCTTCGCGGCTTCGAGCCCCATCACGTAGGTCATCAACGGGTTGAGCCCGACATAGGAGACCACGTTCACGCCCTTGGGCGTTCGTGACAGGCTGTCGAGGAATTCGGGGTAGGTCTCCCAGTCCCACGGCATACCGGCGGCCATGGTCTCCGCACGAACGGCCTCGTTCCGCTCCATTGTCAGCATCGCGCGCTCGCGGTCCGCCGGATGGACGGGCGCGAAGCCGAAGCCACAGTTCCCGATCGCTACCGACGTGACACCGTGCCAACCCGAGATCGTGCAGTACGGGTCCCAGAAGATCTGGGAGTCGAAGTGCGTGTGGAGGTCGACGAAGCCCGGACAGACGAACAGCCCGGAGGCGTCGATGACGCGATGGGCTTCCTTTGCGCCGACGGGGCCGATCCGCGCGATCCGGCCGTCGCGGATGCCGATGTCGGACCGGAAGCGCGGCGTTCGAAGTCCGTCGAGGACGGTTCCACCGCGAATCGCAACGTCGAAGTCGGGCATCTGCCAAGCGTAGCCGCGAGCTTGGCCCGTTGGCCCGTGGAAAGCCCCCTGGAGGGTCCTGCTGGGGTGGACGAGGGGATTCGAACCCCCGACCCCCGGAATCACAATCCGGTGCTCTAACCAACTGAGCTACGCCCACCGCAGGACGGAGGAAGCTAGAGCGCGGCCCCAGGGGCGTCAACGGCGGCCAGGTGGCCCTAGCTCGCTTCGGGGTCCATCTCGAGGAGTTCCGCCAGGACCGTCGTGGGCGGGTTGTTCCGCCACACCGTGTGATCCTCGGGTATCAGGCCTCGTTCGGCATAGCGGTTCATCACACGGACCACGATCGCGCAGTACCGCATCGCGGCCAGCACCTCCCAGTAGTGCATGTCCGGAAGGGTGCGGCCGGCAGCTTCGGCATAGATGTCGCGTTGTTCGTCGCGGGTCGGTTCGCCGGGCAGGCGCGGTGCGCTGACACCTTCGTGGCAGGTTCGATCAAACATCAGCCACCACCCGAGATCCAGTTCTGGCGGGCCGATCGCGATGTTCTCGAAGTCGGTGAGGCACGCCGGACGAAAGTCCTGCCAGATGATGTTGCCCGGACGAGAGTCGCCCCAACTCACGCAGAGGTCTTCTTGCTCGGGAAGATGGGCGCGGAGATGCGCGACGCCGGCTTCGAAGATGGGGTGCACCCGGCCGCGAAGTTCCCGTTCCGCGAACGCGGCCCAGAGTTCAGTCTGTGCCGAGGCGCCGGGACGGGTCCCCTCCGGCACCAGCCATTCGAAACCCGCCTCCCGCCAAGGGACGCGATGGAAATCGGCCAGGGTTTCGAGGCCCGTATTCAGCATGCGATGGCGTTGTTCGGCCGTGGCCTCCGCGAAGTAGCCCTCCTTCGTGTAGGCGGGGTCGAGGATCGGGACTTGTCCGTCGACGAAGCCCATGACGAAGAATGGGCTTCCAAGGACGCTGGGGTCGGATTCGAAGCCGTAGAGCGGCGCGAGCGGTACCTCGGAAGCGCGCGTAAGGAGATCCATCGCGCGGAACTGGATCTCGATTTCGATGTCGAGGCCCGGCGCCTGTTGCGGGTAGACGGCCGGTTCGTCGACCTCCTTGCGGAGCACCACGCGTTCGTCGTTCGTGCGTCCTGCGCGGGTCACGCGCAAGGGGACGACCAGTGTCTCTGCCGAGTAGCCGCTGCCATGCGCATCGACGTCCCCGACGTCGATGTCTTCGGCACCGTCGAGTCGCGGTTTCAGCCATTCGCCCAGAGGGGCACGCAAGGCGTTCCAGTCCGCCGCCATGATCCGTTCCTTCTATCGCATGCGGCTCGAACGCCAGGTCGCGATTGGTTAGTTCTCGCTCTTGGCCGCCTTCCGCTTGCGGCGGGCCTCCAGGAACGACAACAGCGAAAACACGTCGCCCGGGTCCGTGCGCCCGATCGGGCTCGCGCTGTACGTCGAGTGCAAGACGATGCCATCCTGGCGGATCACGAACTCTGACGGCTGGATGAAATCGCCACGCTCGTCCCACCAGGCGCCGAGGGCGTCTCCGGTTGCGCGGTCGACACCGAAGCCCATCGGGAACGAGATGCCGCCGTCCACGATCTCCTGGACCTTCTCTTCCGGGTCCACCGCTGCCGCGAACAGGCTGACGCCGAGTTCGCGGAGTTCAGCCTGCTTTTCTTCGAAGGCCACCAACTGGCGCCTGCAATAAGGTCACCAATGCCCGCGATAGAAGAGCACGACGCCGTAGGGCGTCTCGAGGTCGTCCGGTAGCGTCGTCGTTCCGCCGCCGGCCAGCTGTAGGGTCACACGCGGGAACGCGTCGCCCGAATCGAGTTTGTTGGCCATCGCCGAAGGGTAGGGCCGTTGCCAGCCGCACGCGATCAGTCTCAGGCAGGAGCGGCGGAGGGCTCCGGGTTGGCGCCCTTTGCGAGCGTGGCCCACCAGACCCAGGCGAAAAACACGAGCTGGAATGCCAGGCGAACATAGAGCGCGCCCGCCGAGGCCTCCGGGAAATCTTCCGGGTGAAGGGCCATGTGGATGTTGGCCGGGTACACGGCGACCAGGAGCGCGATCAGGCCCCAGCCGGCCCACCGGCGCGTGGCCGCGAGCAGCACACCGAGGCCTCCCGCGATCTCGGCGACGCCACTGATGTACACGAGCGCGAGCGGTGCTGGCAGGTAGGGCGGGACGATGGCCACGAAGAACTCCGGCCCTGTGAAATGGGTGATGCCGACCCAGACGAACGCAAAGGACAATAGGAAGAGTGCGATCCTCTGCGGCCAATGAACGGGGAAGTTCCACATGATCAGGGTCTCCTAGGTTTCAGAGCAAGGCCGCAGCCAACGCAGCGCCGATCCAGATCGGCGCGCCGGCCACGCCAAACGAAGCAAGGGTCCAGCCCAGGAACGAGAGGGTCGTTCCGGCGGTTGTTCTTGGGAGCGGGCGCTCGAGGCCGATCTCATTGCGCATTTCGCCGACCGAGCGCGCGAGCAGGTCGTCGTCGACCGGGCGGAAGTAAAGGTTCTGACAGTTTCGGCCGCTGCGGAACGCGGAAAACACGCGGGCCGGTGAACCCAGCCAGCCGAAGCCCATGACGGCAAGGTTCAGGACAAGGGCCGCGCCGCTACAGCCCGATGCGATCTCCCAGGCACCGATCTCGGCTTCGCCGACATAGGTGGTTTCATAGCCGGTGACGACGTGGTGGAGATCATGGAGCGGAATCGCGCGCTTGCGACCCACGGTGTTCGGGAAAACGACCGGAAGCCCGAAGATCGAGATCCGAACCCAATCGTCGTCGTAGCCACCGTCGGCCGGGAGTCCCCCGACCTTGAGATAGCGGGTCCGCCCTTGGCGCATCGTCATTGAAACGTCGATTGCCATGTCCTGGACTAACGAGCGGCGTCGCTGGGTACAGCGGAGACGTCGCTGGAAACAGCGGAGACGTCGCTGATTACAGCGGAGACGTTGACGGGAAGGGCGCTTTGGCGCGCGAGGCCGGTGACGGAGTCGTAGAGCTCGCCGTCCGGGATCAAGCGCTGCACATTGCTTCCGCGTTCCGAGATCGGACGTGAATCGGCGGGGTTTCCCCACCCGAATGCGAACGCGATGACATCGGGCTGAACGGTCTCGCTCGCTTCGACGATTCCCTCGACTTCACCGTAGGCACTCTCCACGTGAACGACGTCGCCCTCCGCGAAACCGTGGCTGCGCATCGCATCCGGATGCATGAGGACCGGATTGAACTTCCGGCGTCGCCGCAAGGAGGGGAGGTTCTGCCCCTGCGTGCAGTACACCTCCTTCATCCGGTAGGTGATCATGCGGAATTCGAAGCCGTTGGCGGTCTCGGCCGTCGGTCCGGACTCGGCGCGTACTTCGCGAAGCTCCGCGAGGACTTCCGGGTGGCCGAGGGCCATCCGGCGGTCCGCGTGGCCGATCATGTTGGGAATGACGCCTCCGACCCGGGTTTCGGCTTCGCCGAAGATCTTGCCGCCGGGGTGCTGCCGAATCTCGTCGAGGGGAACGCGGGAGTGTCGGTTCTGCGCATCGAGGAGTTCGTCCGTCGTGGGCAGGTGCTCGGCCGTCAAGGAGCCGACACGGAGCGGGAGTCCGAGCCGCATCGCGAGTTCCCAGAAGATCTCCCACTCTTCAAGGCAGCCCTCGGGACCGTCGATGATCTTGTCCGCGTACTGCGAAAAGGGAAAGGGATAGGTCCCGTCCATCAGCTTCGGGATGTCGACGCGCTCGAAGGGGTGCTTGACCGCCATGACGTAGTCGGCGTGTTCGGCGGTCGCTGAGCGGAAGAGGTCGTTGACCACGAGCAGTTCGAGGGAGTCGAGCGCCTTCAGCGTGGATGACTCTTCCGCAAAGACCAGCGCGGGATTCCCGCCGTTGACGATGAGTGCGCGGATCTGTTCATCACCCGGCGTCAGGATTTCGTCCGTCAGCGTGCTCGTGGGCATCTCGAAATAGCTTCCGAACAGGCCATTGAATGCACTGATGCCGCGGATCCGGGACTTCGGCGGCTCCGGCATCGTGATCGGCCCCGACTCCGGACCGAATTCCCGCCCGAGTGGCCCTTCGTTTCGGACCATTCCACCGGCGCGGTCATAGCGACCGCATAGCCCATTCAATGTCATCACGAGCTGGGTCGTCAGATTGTGATGGCCGGCCATGTGGAGACCGGTCCCGCTCTGGGCACCCCCGCTGTTCGCAGTGGCGAACAGCACGGCGGCCTCTTCGACGAGGGCCGCGGGCACGCCCGTTCGCTGTTCGACGTACGGGAGGTCGAAGTCCGCCAGCGCCTGATGCAGGGCTTCGACGCCACTGGCATACGCGGCCACGTAGTCGGCGTCGAAGAGGCGCCGGTCGAGGATGATCTTCACGATCCCTGCGAGGAGGGTTGCGTCTTCGCCCGGTTTCACCTGGAGGTGGACATCGGCGATGCGCGCGGCGTCGGAGCGGCGTGGGTCCACCACGATCAGCTTGGCCCCTCGCTTTCGCGCGTCGGTGACGCGCCGAAAGGGATCGGACTGCGGCATGTTGAGCTGATGTGACGTGACCGGGTTCGTGCCCACGAACATCACGGCTTGCGCGCGGTCGACGTCGAGCAGGTTCAACGGCATCGGCCCGCCGAAGAATCGGTTGGCCGCGATCGACAAGCTTGGGGAATCGATCGTGAAGGAGGTGTAGAGGCGTTCGGAGCCGAGCGCGCGAAGCCAGCGACTCACGAACCAGGGGCCCCCGGCGGAAGTGCGATGCCCGCCGCAGCCCACGTAGACGGCTACCGAATTCGGCCCGTGGCGGGCGATGATGTCGCCGAGCCGCTCACTGATCTCGTCGAGGGCCTGGCGCGGCGCGACTTCCGAGAATCCCCCGGGACCGCGCTTGAGGGGCGCAAGCAGCCGGTCCGGATGGTGGATTCGTTCTACCTCGGCGCGGCCCTTGGGGCAGGTGTATCCGCGCGTCACTTCATTCTCGAAATCGCCGCGGACTTCGACGACGCGACCGTCATCGACGTCGACCTCGACACCGCAGAAGACGTGGCAGAAGCGGCAGAACGATTTGTGGGTTTCGACCATGGGACCCTCTTGGCTTGAAGCCGCAGGGTACGCGGTTTTTCGGTTCTCTGCGGCCTCTGCCTGGATCCGGGCGGTCTCCGGCCGGGGCCCGGGACCCGCGGTACCGTGGCGATATGAATGGTTCTGATCGCCTCGAAATCGAGCGCGCGTGCGAGCGCCTCGTCACCGCCTACTGCCACCATGTCGACCACGGAGAGGCTTCCCGGGTTGCCGAACTCTTCACCGAGGACGGCGTCTGGGCCAGCCCCGAAGCGACGATGAGTGGCCGCGACCAGCTCGAGAAGGGCTTCGCACAGCGACAGGCGAACGAGGCCCGGATGTCGCGGCACGTCTGCAACAACTTCCTCTGTGACGTTGTGGACGCCGATCATGCCACCGGGGTCGTCTACCTGACGCTCTACCGCCACGACGGCGAAGTGGGGCGGCGCATCTCACCACTCGAAGGGCCGGCGATGGTGGGCGAGTACCGCGATACCTTCGTGCGCACCTCGGACGGCTGGCGAATCTCTCGCCGCGAGATTGCGGTCGACTTCGTGCGAGTGGCGCAGTGAGTCGCGCGGAGCGGCTGGCCGGCCGCCGCGTGTTCATCACCGGAGGGGGCAGCGGAATCGGGGCTGCGGCCGCCGCGCGCTGCGTCGAGGAAGGGGCGGCTGTCGCCATCTGCGACAAACGCGGAGAGACGGCTGAAGCCGTTGCGAACGACCTCCGGGCGTCGGGTGCCACCGCCGTCGCATTTGCGGCCGATGTCGGAGACGAGGCGTCGGTGGCAGACGCCGTAGCGAAGTCCGCGGAGGCGCTCGGAGGTCTCGATGCGGTCTTCGCCAACGCTGGAACCGCCGGTTCGGGCTGGATCCACGAGACGGCCCTGGCGGACTGGGACGCGGTGATTCGGGTGAATCTCACGGGTGTCTTCTTGACCGCCAAACACACGATTCCCCACTTGATCGAAGCCGGGGGTGGTGCGGTGGTCACCACGGGGTCGATCGCGTCGTTCGTGATCGGACCCGGGGGATCGGCCGCAAGTTATGCGGCGTCGAAGGGCGGCGTACTGCAGCTCACGAAACAGATCGCGGTCGACTATGGAGAACGGAACATTCGCGCGAACTGCCTCTGCCCCGGCGGCGTGAGGACGGCGCTCGGGCAGAATGCGTCCGAAGACCAGTCCGGCCAGCAGACGCCGGTTCCCGAAGGCGGGCGGCTGCCGCGTGCACGGGTGCGAACGGCGATTCCGCGGGTCTCGGAGCCCGCAGAGCAGGCAGCCGTCGTGGCGTTCCTGCTCTCGGAAGAAGCATCGTTCGTGACGGGTTCGGCCGTGTTGGCCGATGGCGGGCTGACCGCGATTTAGCGCCGACCCGACGCTTGTGCCTACACTCCGGTCGCTGCGCATCAGCCGCAGTGGGAAGGATCCCATGGCCTATCGAATACTCTGCGGCGTATTGGCCGTCGGCTTCGTCCTCGGCGCACTGACGTTCCTGGCCCAGTTCATGGGCGCGATGGGGCCCGGCGGGAGTGCCAGCGGACCCCTGTCACCGCTCGGACCGAATGGCCTCTACTTCATGGCCTTCACGGCCTGCGGGATGATCGGCTGGGCCGGTGGCCTGGCCGGAGCCGCTCGGGTTCCGGGAAGCGGCCGCACTGTGGGAACGTTCACGGCGTGGGCCATGGTCGCGATGGCCTTCTACCGCTTTGTGGGTTGGTTGCTCGGGGACTTCTCGCACCTGGGTGAACTGCCGCGCATCGAGGCCGTCATCTTTCTCGCGCTTGCGTTGGCATTCGTCTGGTTGCGGCCTCCGGCCGTGGCCCAAGGAGAAGCGGCATGATCCGTTGGATTGCCACTATTTTGCTCGCGGCGGGCATCGTCCTGGTCATCGCTGCGCCGTCGACGCCCATCGGGCGCCGAGGCAGCGAGACCGCGGCGCGCCAGGAAGCCCCCCAGTCGCTCCTGGCCATCGGAGACACCGTTCCGCCGCTGGCCCTGCAGCATCTCGACGGGACGCCGTTCGATCTCTCCAGTCTCCAGGGGCATCGCGTGCTGATCACGTTCGAGCGCAGTGTGGACTGGTGACCCTATACCAAGGCGCGGCTGGTCCAGCTGCGGGAAGCCTTCGCGGCCCACGATGATGTCGACATCGTCTGGGTCATGGCCGACAACCAGATCACCGACAAGGCCGTGAACTACATCGACGGGATGGGGCTGCGCGAACGGATCCATTTCGTGATGGACCCGGGAAGCGTCGCGATCGACACGTTGGGGATTCGACTTCCCGACCCCGAGACCATCGAAGAGGGCGTGCCGATTCCAGCGACCTACCTGATTGATGGGGCGGGTCGCGTCCAGTTCGTCGACGTTCGAACCGACTACCATCTCTGGCTCGATCCTGCGGTCGTCCTTGAAGCCCTCGGGAAGACCGCTCCGTCCTCGTGAACTAACGTGCGATGGCTTGTCTCGCCGGGGTGACCCAGATGGGCGACGTCCAGGCGCGTTCTTGTGTCTTCCACGGGATCGCGTCGTCCTGGCAGGCTTCCGGTCTTTCGTTGCTGGCGAGCGCCGCGCACTGCAGGGCCGTCCACCGACAGGACGGCGTTTCCAGAACTCGTGCGTAGTAGACGGCTTCGCGGGTGGGGTCGTAGGATGGGTCGATCCACCAGGCGCATAGCGTCGGAGCGCCGCCACCGCGTCGCGTGCAGGTCTTGCGATCGAGGCTTGTGGCGGGTGCGGCAGTTCCGGCGACATCCACGACCTGTTGGTGGATCTGTCCGTCGTCGTCGAGCCATCCCTTCACGATCTGGATGCGCTCGAGCGGGCCGCCGCCCGGGCCGGGGTCACGGCGAGCGGACACCACGAAGCTGGGGGGGCGTGAATCTCCGGGGGCCGAGTCGAGTCGGCCGCCCATCGGGACCCCCGTGACGCTCGCCGCCGCGGCGGCATCCGGCCGCTCGCAGAAGTCGTCGGGAAGGTCTCGGCCCGCGAAGAGCCGCGGGACGATCCGGGTTCCGCTCGTCGCGAAGGTCTCGCGACGCTTCATCGCGTCGAACAGCGCGTCTCGGCTGTTCTCCTCTGCCCAGATTCCGGCGAGCCCGCCGGGGTTCCGCAGCGGCGCGGGGACGTAGCCACCGCCCGCGTCACCACTGAGTCGCTGGCTCAACGTGGCATCCCGAAGCGCGTTGTGGCCGGGGTAGTCGGCTTCGTCGGTCGCTCCTGGTGTTCCGTTGTGGGTGTCGGTTCCGCCGATGAAGCCCAGGAGGTACGGGTTCACGCCGAGTCGGGCCTGTTCGCGGATCCCCTCGACGATGACATAACGCGCGAAATCGAAGCGCGACTGACAGCCCGCCGACGACATCGCTCCGCGCCCCGACTCGTTGCCACAGTCCGGCGGCGCGGCCCCGTCGATGAAGCGGACCTTGTCGAGTTCGCAGAGTTCATCGTTTCCGACGATGCCAGGAATTCCGGAACGGCACTCGCTCTCGCCCTTCGCCTGCACGATCTCGACCAGCGGCTCGAGCCGCGCGCGAAGGGCGGCGTGTCTTCGCTGCGTGTCGAGCGGGGAGTTGCGATCCGGGACGAAGAGCTGGCCGTTCGAGAGATTCGGGTTGTGCGGGATGGCGATGGCCTCGCAGCCGCTGCCGGTGTCGTTGCAGCGCGCGTCGAGTTTCTCCCAGAGCCCGGCGGCTTCCGGTTCATCGATCCAGGAGATCGGGAGTTCCGGGACGATCTCGTTCCGAAGCAAGACGTTGCGATGCACCTTGCTCCGCCCCGGCGCAGCACTGTACTCCCAGGCATGAAAGGTCGTGAACGAACACGCCGAAGTGCGGTCATAGTGGGCCTCGGCCGCGTCACGCGTTGTACGCCAGGCGGCCACGGTTTCTTCGCGGCACCAGGCCGCGTCGGGTCCACAAATGCTGCGATCGCGTCCCCGGAACCCGACGAGGGCGGCGATGCGGGTGAAGAGTCCGTCCCCCAACCAGGCAACCTCGCCTCGGAAAGCACGGCATCCGAACGTCTCGTACGCCCGGGAATCCGGGCGCAGGCAAAGGGACGTTTCGCCGAGCCATTCCGCATGGTCCGTGACCGCGGCAAAATCGAGCGGGCGACTCAGCCGAACCGTGCGCGAAACACCGCCCTCGGGTGACGGCAATTCGACGGGCTCGCCGCG
>JAJDAQ010000012.1 GCA_029261815.1 Deltaproteobacteria bacterium | reverse complement strand
AGTCATTTCTGGCCTCTCTAGCTCGTTGGCCTTTGTCAGCGACCTAGGTTGGCATATTTTCTGGGTTCGCGAGGAGAGCGTTCACGATGTCGCCTCTCCGTCGATCCCCCAGACCCCCTTCAGGAGCAGCCGATGACGTATGACTGGCAGGCGGCCCTCGCGTTCGTGGCCACCCTGATCGTGCTGACCGTGGTCGGCAAGTTCCTGGCGTTCCAGATCCCGGCGCTCCAGCGGATGCGCGAGTTGAACCACGAAGCCGACGCCCAGAAACTCCGCCGCGAACGCTTCAAGGCCGCCGTGAAGCAGAGCAACCGCGCAGGCCTCATCGCCAATCTCGTCTTCTACGTCACCCTGCTTCCGTTCGCGGTGAGCTTCGATGCGCGGCCGCTCTGGCAACACGTCGTCGAGATCGTCGTCGTCCTCATGGTCTTCGACTTCTTCTACTACCTGACCCACCGCTTCCTGTTCCACGGGCAGATCTTGCGGAAGGTCCACTCCCTTCATCATCAGGCCCACCATCCAACGTACATCGATGCGCTCTACGTCCATCCGCTCGAGACCACGATCGGGCTCGTCCTGTTCCTGGGGTCGATCCCGCTGATCGCGGCGTTGAGCGGCGCCCCGCTCAATGCGTTCTCGATGGCCATCGCGACGTTGCTCTTCACGCAGTGGAACACGATCAATCACACATTCGTGGACCTGCCGTACTTCCCGTTCAAGACGATCGACAAGATCACGTCACTTCACGCCGCGCACCACGTCGACATGAACCAGGGAAACTACGCGACGCTGACCATGCTCTACGACTGGGCGTTCGGGACGCTCGAAGCGCCCGTCAACCGCAGCACACCGTAACCAGCGCGAGGGAGGCCCCATGGGTCGATTGGATGGCAAGGTCGCGCTGATCAGCGGCGCGGCACGCGGCATGGGGGCGGCGGAAGCGCGGCTATTCGCCGCGGAAGGTGCCAAGGTCGTGTTATGCGACCTGCTCGATGCGGAAGGAAAGGCCGTTGCGGACGAAATCGGCCCGAGCGCGCTCTACCAACCTCTCGATGTCACGCAGGAGGATCAATGGGCGGCCGCGGTCGCCGCGACCGTGGATGCCTTCGGGCCGCCGACGGTACTCGTCAACAACGCGGGCATCGCAGAGTCCGCGCCCCTCGAAGACATGACACTCGAGAGCTACCAGCGCGTCGTCAACGTCAACCAGACCGGCGTCTTCCTGGGCATGCGCGCCGTCGCGCCAGCGATGAAGGCGGCCGGCACGGGTTCGATCCTCAACATCTCGTCCATCGACGGTCTGGTCGGGATGAACAACCTGATGGGCTACGTCGCCAGCAAGTGGGCCGTACGCGGCATGACGAAGGTCGCGGCAATGGAACTCGGGCCCTTCGGCGTCCGCGTGAATTCGATCCATCCCGGGTTCATCATCACCGACCTCGGTATTCCCGACGGCGTGGCGCCGGCCCAGATCCATGGGCTCCTCGACGCCCATACCGAGCACCTCGCACCGCTTGGCCGGGCGGGTCAACCCGACGAGATCGCCAAGCTCGCGCTCTTTCTCGCCTCCGACGAGAGCGGGTACTCGACAGGGGCCGAGTTCGTCGCCGACGGTGGCCTGACCGCGGGCTACCCGCCGCCCGGTAGCCAGCACCTGTAGCGCGGGCCCACATCGGGCATGAACGGCGGCTACGCCCCTTGGCGAAGCGGTAACGACCGGAGACCTCGCACGAGGAACGAGTCGACATGCTCGTGCTTCGCGGGGTCGGTCGACACCTGGAGCAACTCGGGCGCAAGGGCCTCGATCGCGGTACGGGCTTGCAAGCGCGCAAGCGATGCACCGAGACAGAAGTGCTTGCCCAGACCGAAGCCCAGATGCCCCTGCGTTTCACGGTCGATATCGAACCGGTCGGCATCGACAAAGCGCCGCTCGTCACGATTCGCGGACCCGATCAGGGCTGCAACGAACGCGCCTTTGGGAATTCGGGTCCCGCCCACTTCGGTGTCTCGCGTCGCGGTTCGAAACACCGTCTGTACCGGGGCGTCGTAGCGCAGTGTCTCTTCGACGACGCGAGCCGCGAGTGTCGGGTCGGCGGCAACACGGGAGAGCTGCTCCGGATGCGCCAACAAGGCGCGGGCACCGTTACCGATCGCGTTGGTGGTCGTCTCGTTCCCGGCCACCATCAAGAGCGTGATGAACATGACCAGTTCGAGAGGCGACAGCGGATCCTGGTCGCCTTTCTGGGCGGTCAGGAGCTGTCCGATCAGGTCGTCCGTCGGCGCCGCGCTGCGCTCGTCGATCACCGCTCCGAAGTAGTCGAAGAGTTCGGACATGGTGGAGATGAACTCGGCATTGAACGGGCGCTCGCGACCCGGGCCCGTCGCGTTGTAGATCACCGCGTCACTCCAACGCTTGAAATCCGGCTGGCGGGCCTTCTCGACGCCCAGCAGCTCGGCCACCACGGTCACGGGAACGCGAACGGCGAGATCCTCCATCAGGTCGAAGGGTTCACCTTCACGCAGGGGCTCAAGACTCTCCTCGACGATCGCCCGGACACGGCCGTCCCAACGCTGGATCTCGCGCGGCGTGAAGCCGCGGTTCAGGATTCCGCGCATCGAGGAATGTCGGTCCCCATCCGAGGCGATCAGGATCCGCGAGCGAACGAAGTTCCACGGCATCATGCGCAGGTTCTTCAACACCGTGAATGCGAACTTGATCCCGGCCCACGAAACATCGACGCCGGCACTCCCGTTGTTCATCAGGAGCGTGAACATGGCGCGCGAGGAGAAGTCATCGGGGCTCTTCAGGACGTGTTGTACGTCGTCGAAGCGAGAGACGCAGTAGCAGTCCATGGTCTCCGACCACTGGACCGGGGCCTCGTCGCGGAGAATCCGATAGACGGGGTAGGGGTCGGCGCGGTGCGCGAACGCGAGGGGATCGATATCACAAGGCAATGGGGGGCCTCCGAAGAGCAGTAGACCTCCTTTTCGGCGGATCGCGCTCGAATCCGGAGGCTCTTCTCAGTCCGGGTGTTCGCGTAGGCCCAATTGGACCATGCGCTCGAGCGCGTCCAGGAAGCGGCTCCGGTCCTTCGCCGAGATCCCACTCGGGCCGCCGTGGAGCACCCCGGCTTCGCGCAACTCCTGGTTCAAGCTGCGGGAAGCCAACGCGCCGCCGATGCTGTCCTCGGTAAAGGGCCGACCGTTGTTGCCCAGCGCCCTGGCACCCCGTTCGAGGCACCGCGCCGCAAGCGGAATGTCGGCCGTCACGACGACGTCACCGGCTTGGATGTTGTCTGCGATCCAGTCGTCAGCAGCATCGGGCCCCTGCGCGACCACCATCATCTCGACCCCCAGGTCTTCGGGGACGTACATCCGCTGGTTCGCCACGACCACGACCGGCAGCATGTGTCGCGCGGCCACGCGGTAGACCTCGTCCTTCATGGGACAGGCATCTGCGTCGATGAAGATTTCGATCACGGGCGGTGGCTAGCAACTCTGCGTCGCGGCGGCGAGCCGAGGCTCGCTAGGCGCCGGGTTGGACCATCTCGCCGGGACGTGCCCCAGTGGCAGCACCCGCCTCGAACGTGGGGATGCCGTTGACGAGCGTGAGCCGCACAGGCGCCGCATCACGCGTCCAGCGCCACGTATGGCCGCCCTTCCCGTCCGGGACGTCATAGGCCTTCTTCTTCTCGCGGCGCTCGATCTCGTCGATCCGGAAGACCGTGAGATCCCCCCGCTTACCCTCTGAAATCACGCCGCGGTCATCCAGGCCGAAATGGTCGGCCAGTTTTCCCGTCATCGAATGCAGCGCTTCCTCGAGCGACAGGATCTTGGCGTCGCGCACGTAGTAGGTGAGGAGCAGGAGGTTGTCGCCCGCTCCACAGAAGAGCTGCCCATGCGCGCCCGAGTCCGTGATGTTGCCCACCGTCTTCGGGTCGCGGGTCAGACGGACGATCATGTCGTCGTCCTTGTCCCAGGGCGGGAGCGTCACCGTCGACTCGAGTCCGTTCGCAAGCAGCCAATCGGCCAATGCGTCGGAGCAATGAACACCGCCCAGCTGCTCCGCATACTCGCCGAGGGTGATCCCGAGCGGCCCTTCGCCGTTCTGCGAGTTGTCGAGTTCGATGCCCTGGGGCGCGCGGAAGGGCGCGGTCTCCAGGGCCTCGTGGTCCCAGGAATGCTGTGCACGCTTGCGCCAGTCCGGGTCGGAGAGGACCGCTCGCTTCGCTTCATCCCCCTCGGCGGTCACGACTTCATGCCACACGTAGTCGTTCGACTGGGCGAATAGCAACGAATGCTCGACGCTGGCCGTCGTCGTGATCGGCACGTGGCTGAAGCCCGTCCAGAAGTCGCGGCCTTCGTCGCTGAACTTCTGATGGAGATCGAACAGCGGCTGCTGAAGGCCATACGTCTTCTGCCACTGGAGCGTCGGAACCCCGGCCCATTGCAACCGGATCGGCAGGCCTTCGGTGAGCTTCGCGAGTCGCTCCATCGACGGCACGGCGGTCATCCGCATGATGCTGTCGACGACGACCTGGACGGTGGCCTTCGGATGACGCAAGACGACGTCAAAGAGAGCCTGGAACTCGGCGTCGTCCGCGTGCAGGGACGGCACCGGCCGGTCCTGGCCGTCGTGATCCATCAGGTTCGTCGACATCCCGAGCGCGCCGGCAGACAGAGCATCGTCCAGGAGCTCCGCGATTCGTTCGACCTCGGCCGGGGTCGCTGCGCGTTCCCACGCCTCCATTCCCATCACCGCGAGACGCAGCGCGATATGGCCGACAAAAGCGCCGTAGTTTGTCGGCACTTCGACCTGCTTCTCGACCGACGCCCGGTACTCGGACCAGGTCTTCCAGTCCCACGGCAGGTTCTGGAAGAACGGCCCTTCCGGGATGTCCTCGAAGAACGAGAAGATCTTCACGACTTCCGCCTGCACTTCCTTGTCCTCGTGCAGCGGCGCCAATGCGAAGCCGCAGTTCCCCATGATCACGGTGCTGACCCCGCAGCCGGGCAACGGATCGAGGTCGGGCTGCCACCACATGGTTCCGTCGAAGTGGGTGTGGCTCTCGATGAACCCGGGCGCGACGGTGCAACCCGTGGCGTCGAACACGCGCTCGTCCCCGGCCGCCGTCAGGCCCGGCGACACCTCGGCAATCAGTCCATTCCTCACCCGGACGTCGGCCCGAAAGGCCGGCGCGCCGGTGCCATCGACGACGGTGCCGCCCTGGATCAGGTAATCTGGAGAATCTGCCGGCATGGTCCACTCCTGGGCGCGCCGTCCCTCCGGAAAGGGCGGCGATTCAACTCACTGGCGGACGTCAGTGTACAGAATCAGTCCAGGGTGACCTTGGCCTCGCCCATGCGGATCGTCAGGAAGTCCATCCCCTCCGGACCGCAAGTGAAGCCGTATCGGGTGTTCGCGTGGATCACGATGCTGTCACCGACGTCCAGCGAACCAAAGTCGTCGTCGAACTCGCAGCTGCCGCTCACCACCACGATCAACTCGTCGTGATCGTGCTGGTGCATCGGGACCCGGAATCCGGGCGCCATCATCGAGCGGTTCATGAAGAATCCGCCCTCGCCGCGAACGATCCGCTTGCGTTTCGCGCCCTTCTTTCCGCGGGCTTTCTCGACGAGTTCCTTCGGCGGCTGTTTGTCGGCAGGCAGCGACGACAACGGGTCGTCCCAATCGAGGGCGTCCCAGGTGAAGATCGAGGGCGGTTTCGACATGGCTATTTCCCCTGCGCAGCGAGCGCGGCTTCGGCCTCGTGGGCCAGGCGTTCGACTTCTTCAAGTGCTTGCGTGATCGCGGCCGTATCCAGCGTGCCAGCGAGTGCCGCGCCCCCCGAGTACGTCAGCATCGGCGCGAGGCGCTCGCGAAGCTGTAGAAGCGTCCAAGGCAACATCTCGCCCAATGCGACAGGATCGAAGTCGACGATGGTCTGCTTCTCGCCAGAGGGTTCGATGTAGTGGTAATGCGGCCCATCGCGAAAGCAATCGAAGCGCAGGTACTCGTGACCGTCGTCAGCCGCGACGACGTGAATCGAGACGCCGTTGTCTTCGACTGTCGGTGTCTTCAGGTTCGCCTGGATCTCGTCCATAGCGGCGCCTTCGTAGTTCGCTGCAAGCTCCGCGTCATCGAGCAGGCGCCATTCGACGCCGATCCGAAGAGATCCCGCGTCGACGTAGGTCGTGTGCGCCGGGTCCGGCGGAATCGGAGGGACGGTATAGACGGTTCCAGGCATGGAGGCCTCCTGAAGGCTGGGTCAGCCGAGGGTCGGGAAGACGCGGCGCGCCGCCCCCTCGAGAAGTGCGTGACGGGCGTCGCTATCGAGGCCGATGGCGTCGAGCCGACTGAGCGCGTGGCGGTGGCCGACGACCGGAAAGCTCGTGCCGAACAGTGATTTCCCGCGGCCGGCCCCACCGATGAACCGCACGAGTGCGTCCGACCAGTGGTGCGGCGGAAACGCAGCCGTTCCGAGGAAGACATTGTGGTGCTTCTGCGCCATGGCGATCGCTTCATCGACCCACGGCCAGCCGGTATGCGACAACACGAAGCGCGTGTTCTCGAAATAGAGTGCTGGGCGATCAATCCCGATCGGGCGCCCGCATTCGCTGGCCATTCGCCCGCCCGAGGCCCCCGCTTGCACGACGACGGGGAGCTCGTTCTCGGCCGCGACGGTGTAGAACGGATAGAGATCACGATGGTCGAGCGCGCGATCAAAACTGTGCGTGTGCAGATGGAGGCCCACGATCGGGCCCGACGCAATCGCCGCCCGTGCGGCTGCGAGACCCGCGGCCCCCAGCGTCGGGTCGATCGTCGCGAGGCCGGCGAAGCGGCCGGGATGGTCGGCCGCGAGCTTCTGGAGCATCGCGGGCGCGGTGGCATAACGTTCATAGGCAAGCGGGTCGGCACCCTCCGGGACCTCGGAGCACGGCAGCACGAGGGTATCGATCCCGAGGGCGTCCATGCGCGAGACCATCTCTGCAGGCTCCGCGAAACTGTCGTCTTCAGCGGTGCGAACCTTCAGCGGGAGTTCCTGTGCCGCGATGGCGCCCGACCACAGAGAGCGGCGGTCCGGCGTGAAGCCGTTGCACCAGTAGTCGATGGTGCCCACGACTAACCCTCCCTTTCGTCGCGGAAGCGTTTGGGCTTCGGAGACGTATGGATCTCGGTCCAGGCGTCGAGAGAACCCGAGGCCGCTACTTCAGCGCCGATGCGCACGCCCAGGCGCTCCTTCAGTCGGGACTCTGCGGCTCCGGCGATCCCTTGCCAATCGGCCGGGTCCGCGGGCGTCGTCAGGTGCACGGTCATCTCGTCGCGCTTACCCTCCCGCGTCGCGCGAACGAAGTAGTCGTGATCGAGTCGCGGATCGTCGAGTGCGATCTCTCCGATCGCCTCGGGCCAGACGTTCACACCTCGCAGCTTCACCATGTTGTCCGCACGGCCGGCGAACGGCCCCATGCGACGCAGCCAACTTCCGCACGCGCATTGCTCTCGCGGGTACAGCACCGAGAGATCCTGGATGTTGTACCGGAACTGCGGGCTGCCGGTCTTGTAGGTCTCCGTGATGCAGATGCATCCGGGCTCACCTTCGAGAACCGGCTTGCCGGTCTCCGGATCGACGATCTCCACAACGAAGGCATCTTCGTAGATATGGAGTCCCTGCCGCTCTGGACACTCGACCGACACCCATTGCACTTCGTGGAAGCCGTAGGATTGATAGTTCGGGATCCCGAAGGCCGCCTCGAGCACCGCACTGTCGCCGATATTGGGAAGTGCCTTCAGGTTGAGGTCCACTTTCGGGTCGAGACCCATCTCCTTCGCGACCTCGGCGAGATGGAGGAGATAGTCACCCGTCGTCAAGATTGCGGTGGCCTGGTACTGGTGCGCGAGCTCGACCTGACGTCGACTGCTGGTGACCGTCCCGGTTCCAGTCGTGAGCACCGTACAGTTCAGCCACTTGTGAAGCGCTTCGTCGAATGCGAACGCGCCGTTGTGCGTGGAGTACGCCCAGGCGTTCACAACGACGTCTCCTGGCCGAACGCCCTGGAGGTATAGAGCCCGTGCCATCAGGATCGCGCCCGCTTCCCGGTCCCATTGGGTATAGAGCGTCGGGCGTGGCGCACCCGTGGTCGCGCCGGACATGAAGATGCGAAGCGGCTCCTCGAGCACGCCGTCGAGAGAAGCCCCCTGGTAGTCCCCGAGCGGCGGCGACGCCTCCACGCTCGCGCGAAGGTCGTCCACCTTGTAGGCCGGAGCAGCCGACAGGTCTGCGAGGGACTGGAGCTGGTCGGGGTGGAACCCGGCGGCATCCCATCGCTTGCGGAAGAACGGCACCTGATAGGCGCGCTGCGCACGATCCTTCAGGGCCGCGAGCTGTCGGCGTTCGATGTCTTCGGGCTTCGCCAACCAGTCGCCCTCGAAATACTCCGGCGGCGGCTGGTGGCGCGCCATCAGCGCATCGTGGTCGACGACTTCGAACGGACGGCGCATCAGGGCCTCAACCACCAGCTTCTTCGTAGCGCTCGGGCAGCATGGATTCGGGGAACCGGTAGAAATCGAGCGCGTTGTCCCACAGGATATTGCGTTTGTTCTCTTCCGAGAGGCGCTCCTGCCCGAGGAACGTCTCCACCGCGCGCGGATACTTTGAATCCGGGTGCGGGTAGTCGGTCTCGAACAAGATGCGCTTGTCGCCCATCTCTTCGATGACGTGGTACACGAGCTCCTCGTCACACTCCGTTGTAATCCAGCAGTTGCGCTGGAAGTACTCCATCGGCTCCTTGGTGCATTCGGGCGTTTCCAGCCAGCCCGCCAGCTCGACGTGCTCCTCTATGCGATGGAGCCACGACGGCAGCCAGGCGGAGCCGGCTTCCATGTAGGCCACGCGCAGCCGCGGGAATCGCTCATAGACCCCGTTCACGATCATGGCGAGCATCGCCATCTGCGCCTCCATCTGGTGAACGCAGCTGTGCCACTCGACGAAGCTCGAGAAGCGGTCGCTTCCGGCCGAAGGCCCGACGAGGCCCATGAATTCGTGGGTCGCAAAGGGAACGTCGAGATCCTGGAGGATCTCCCACAGCGGGTCGAAGTAACGGTCGCCTAGCGTACGACCATTGAACGGATTCGGGCGCGCCCAGAAGCAGCGGATGCCGAACTCTTCGTAGGCGACGCGCACCTCTTCGACCGCTCGTGTGATGTCATTCAGCGGAACCGGAGCCGCCGCGAGCACGCGCCCGCCCGAGGTCTCGCGCATCTCTTCGGCCCAACGGTTGTACGCACGCGCCATCCCAGCCTGGAGATCCGGGTCGATGCCCTCGACCCACATGTCGTAGCCCGGGCCATAGAGCACCATCAGGTCGACGCCCTCGATCTTCATGCTCTCTGCGACGCTGGCGCCGTCGAATCCCTTGTTCACGACTTCGCCGTACTTGGCCACCATGGCCTCCGTCGTCCAACGGACGGCCTCCTGCTGGTTGCCGTACAACGTCTTGTGGCTCTGCGTGTAGCGGCCGTCCACCGTGGCGGGGCGGAAGCGATCCATCCCCTCGAAGGGCTGCTTCCACGACACCCGGTGCTGGTAGCGCTTGTCGAGGAAGCGTTCCCAGAGGTTCTTGGGCTCGACGACATGGGCATCGGCGTCGAAGATCTTGAATCCGTTTCGCATGAACTTCGTCCTCGCGCGCTAGTTGCGCGTATCTTCGATCCAATCGGGGAGATCGATCGGTGGGTTCGGGAGGCGTTTGGCCTTCTTGTCCTCGAGCAGGCGATCGAAACCGTCGGTGTCGGCGGCCCACGAACGCGGGTCGCCCATCATCACCTCGAACAGGGTCACGCCCTCCGGGCCCGCGATGAACGGACCGAACGACTCGCCTTGCTCGAGCGTGATGTGCATTCCGGTCGTGCAGCGGACTTCGCCACACATCATCTCGCCTTTCATCACGTACACGACATGGTCGGAGTTGTGGCCATGCTTGTGGATCATCATGCCCGGGTCCCATTCCGCCACCAACGACAGGAAGCCCGGCGTGAAGTCGAGCCACTTCTCACGGACCACGGCACGACGCCCGTCGATCTCGACGGCGCGCACCTCCTGCCACTTCTCCTCGTCGGCGTGTCGGAATCGGACTTCGGGCGGCTTCGAATCTTCGCTCATTGGGGGCGATCTCCGTCGAGGGTGACCCGGTGCATCACGCGCCGGGTGTCGTAATCGGGAACTGCGTAGTGCTGGACCACACGGTTGTCCCAGAAGGCGATCGAGTTCGTATCCCATTGGAAACGACACTGGAATGCCGGGTCGCGCACGTGGTCGAGCAATAGCGGCAGGAGTGCTTCGTTCTCGCGTTCGCTGAGACCCGAGATCCGGGTCGTCGAGTTTCCATTCACGAAGAGCGCCTTCCGGCCGGTCACCGGGTGCGTCCGAGCGACCGGG
Organism: Deltaproteobacteria bacterium; assembly: GCA_029261815.1. Taxonomy (GTDB): domain Bacteria; phylum Myxococcota_A; class UBA9160; order UBA9160; family UBA6930; genus JAJDAP01. The sequence continues at coordinate 36,531 of JAJDAQ010000012.1, read as the reverse complement.
TGACTCACCGGCGGCCACTTCTCCTGGAGTTCGGCCAGGTTCGCATTGCTGTGGCCGGCCGCGATCGCTTTCTGCAGCGGCTTCGTGATGTCGTGGACCGCCTGCAGGCCATCGATGAGTACGCGGATCGGTGCAGACAACGCATCGTACGCGGCGCACATGTTCGCGAAGCAGGTGTCCCCGCCCACGTCGGGCAGCTCGACGGCCTTCAGGATCGAGCCCATCGGCGGTTCCGGCATGAACGTGTTGTCGCTGTGCCAGTTGTCGGCGCCCTCCCCCTTCGGAGAGACCTGGTCGAGGACCACCAGCTCGGGGTTGTCGCTGTACTTGGGCGCGAACGCCGGCACCTGGATCGGACCCATCTGCCGCGCAAAGCCGAGTTGTTCGTCGCTGGTCAGCGGCTGGTCACGAAAGAAGAGGACTCCGTGCTCGACGACGGCCGCCAGCAACACATCGCGTTCTGCCTCGGTCAGCGTCTTGCGAAGATCGACACCGACGACTTCGGCACCGACCGCGGCGGTCACGCGCTTCAGCGACAGGCTCACGACGGAATCTCGAGATCGAAGAGCCGCGCCGCATTCCCGGCGAAGAGCGCTTGCCTCGTCGCGGGCAAGACGTCGTCCCTCTCGGCCAGGATCTTGACCGAGTCGGGGAAGGCGCAGTCCCAATGGCAATAGTCCGACGAATAGCAGACGACATCTTCGCCAACGGCTTGCTGCACGAACGGAAGCGTCTTCTCCTCGGGCTCGGTTGTCAGGAAGCACCGGCCCGCGAAATAGCTGGACGGGGGCCGATCAATCTCCGGCGCCTGATCCGGCATCAGTTCCCAGTGCTCGTCGAGGCGGTCGAGCCAGAAGGGCAGCCAACCCACGCCGGCCTCCATGAAGCCCACGCGGAGTCGCGGGAACCGCGCCAGCACTCCGCCGACCGTGAAATTGAAGACCGTCTGCATCGCCCCGAGCGGGTGGGTCAACGCGTGGACACCGAGTCGCGTCGAGAACCGCTCGATTCCGAACGGCACTTGACCGGGCGCTTGCCCGCCGCCGTGCGTGCACACAGCAACCCCGAGCCGTTCGGCAGTGCGCCAGACGATGTCGAAAGCGGGATCGTCGAGGTTCCGCTCCTGGATGTGCGTGGCCGTGACCATTCCGACGAAGCCGTGCTCGGACACGCAGCGCTCGAGTTCTTCCGCTGCACGTTCCGGATCGATCATCGGAAGCTTGGCCACGGCCTTGAGACGATCGGGCGCATACGCGACGTACTCGGCGCGCGCATCATTCAGGGTCCGACAGAGCGCAGCCGCGAAGTCAGGATCGCCGAGGGCCCACTCCTCCCCGGAACCGGGCGGAAAGAGCACCGCGATATCGATGCCCTCCTCATCCATGTCCACGAGCCGCGGTGCAGGGTCGATCATCCCGGGACGGATCGCGGTATCGAACTCGAGCTCATCGTCGCCCCCGAGAGCGGCGTCCGCATCGGCGCGCTGACCCCCACCCGGAAGGTTGGTGTACTTCGCGCGCATCGAAGCCACGTAGGCCTTCATCTGGGATAGATGCACATCCGGAATCCGGCGCCGCCAGCCCCGCGGCTCACCGCCGTGTCCATCCGCGTCGATGACGGGAAAACCGAAGCGTCCCATGCTAGGCACCTCCCGCTGAGAAGGGGCGCAGCACGTGTCCGGGCAACGCGGACGTGAGTTCGCCGTCTTGCACGATGGGCTCGCCGTTCACGATGGTGGCAACGAAGCCGCGCGGGCGGGCGCTGAAGCGCTCCTGGCCATTTGGGAAGTCGGCGACCCGACGCTTGGTCCCCGGCCCCACCGTCGTCGGATCAAAGATCATCAGGTCCGCCGCGTAGCCGGGCAGGAGCATGCCGCGGTCGATGAACCCGGCCATGGCCGCGGGCACCTGGGTGAGCTGACGGATGCCCTCTTCCAATGTCCACTCGCCCTGGTCGATCACCCAGTTGCGCAGGTAGTAGCTCGACCAGTCGCTCCCATCGTCGCGGTCCAGGTGCGCGCCGCCGTCGGAGATGCCCATCAACATCGACGGGTGCTTCATGCTCTCCTGGACGGCATCGGCCCAAACGGGCGTCCGGTTCTCCCACCGGAACTTGATCCGCAGGTCCTCTGCGAGCGCGAGGTCAAGCATCGCGTCCGCGGGAGCGACGCCACGTTCGGCCGCGATCTCGGCGATGGTTCGGCGCAGCAAGGGTTCATGTCTTGCGTCGGTCACCTCGTCGACGAAGGTCACATCCCAATGCGGCGGCGGGAGCGTCGACCCGGCGTTGGGGTCGCGGTTTGGATTCTCCACCGCATGACGCATCTCGTTGCGCACCGCAGGGTCGCGCAACTTCGCGATCTTCTCGTCGTGCGAGAGTCCCATCAGCGCTGCCCACGAGAAAACGCCGGCGTAGAGCGGGCACCCTTCTTCGAAGTCGATCGGGCGATCGAAGGGGTGGGTTCGCAGCAGGGAGAAGATCGCTGCGCCCTGCTCGGCCGCGCCATCGAGGAATGCCTTCGCCTGCTCCCAGCCTGCCGTCGGCGCGTCGACCTTGTCGCGGCCGCCGACGCCCTGGATCACGATGGGGACCCGACTACGCTTGCCGAGTTCGACGAGTAGCGCTTCATCCGTACTGTCGAGCCCACCGATCACGCTCTCGGGCAGGTAGGCGATGCTTCCGGCGCCCGCGCGCCCGGCCTCCTCGACCAGTGCGATGAGTTCTTCCTTCGCAGCGAATCGACTGGCGATCGGACGGTCGTCGCCATCCACCTGCGTCGGCACGTCGGAAGACGAGAAACCAGCGGCTCCGGCCTCGACCGCTTCCCGAACAAGATGCCGCATGCGATCGATCTCATCCTCGGTCGCCTCGCGCTCGGACCCCTCCTTGCCCATCACGAACCGCCGAAGCGTCGAATGACCGACATAACAAGAAAGGTTCACGCCGAGCTTCCCACGTCGCGCTTGCAGGTACTCGGGGAACGTCTCGAAGTCCCAGACCACGCCGTCGAGGGCGGCCGGTGCCATCCCCTCCACCTTCGCGAACATCGCCTTCAAGTAGTCGCGGCCGTCCGGGACCACGGGCGCAATCGAGAAGCCGCAGTTCCCAGCGAGGGTCGTCGTCACGCCGTGGTAGCAGGAGGATGTCGCGTACGGGTCGAAGGTCAGCTGCGGGTCGTAATGGGTATGCACATCGACGATTCCGGGCGCGACGATGCAACCATCGGCGTCGATCACGCGTGCGTCGCCCAGTTTCCCCTCGACATGGCCGACGACCGCGATCTTTCCGCCCCGAATCCCGACATCGGCGCGGCGACGAGCCAGACCGGTCCCATCGACGACGGTGCCGCCCCGAATCACACAGTCAAAGTTCATTCGGACGGCTCCTCGGTGCCCAGATACTCCTCGAACGACGAGACGAGCGACCGCAATGCGTGGTCGAGGGCATGTTTGTCTCGCGTGCTGGACGCCGCGAGGAGTTCATTGCTGGCGGCCAGGAATGCGAGGAACACGTCCTCTTGGAGCGACAGACCTTCCGCGGTCAACTCGACCAGGAGTCCCCGCCCGTCCGCCGGGTCCGGTACCCGTGCGACGAGGTCACGCTCCTCGAGTCGCTTCAACATCTTCGTCATCCCGCCGGACGACCGCTGCAGGCGGCTGTACAGGACACTGGGCGAGCCGCGGTAGGGCTTTCCCGCGCGACGCAACGTGGCGAGTACGCTGTAGTCGGACGGGCTGAGCTCGAAGGGCTCGAGCACCGCGCGTTGGAAGCGCTCGATCAGGATGCCGAGCCGCGCCGCGCGGACCAGCGGCGGCATGGCCGAACTGTCGACGGCGGGATACTCCCGCTTCCAGGCAGCCGCGATCTCGTCCATCCAGTCCATGGCGGGCAGCCTACGCCGGAAACCATCTTTCGCGCAAGATAAATCGCCCGTGTTTCGGGCGACCCGGTCAGGGCCCCTGGACCAGCTTCTGGAACTCCGAAGCGATGAGCTGCGACGTCGCCGCCTGGTGGCCGGCCCGCCAGTCCCGCCAGGGAAAGATGTTCTCCCAGCGATGCAGCTTCTCGAAGCTGAGCGTGGCGCTGACGATTTCCTCTCCCGCCCCGGCTTCGGCGAAGACCTGGCTGAATCGTGGAAAGGCTGGCCCCGCGATCGTGCTGTGACCCAGGAAGTGGCCCGTTCGGCCTTCATCCAGCTGGCCTGCGCCGTAACTCGCGGACGAGTCGGGGCCACCGACATGGTTCGCGCTCACGATGTAGCTGAGATTTTCCTGCGCCCGGGTGCACGTCGTCTGCACCATGTAGTCGCGCTTCCCGGGGCCGGCGAACGTGGCGCAACAGTTCAGGACGATGCGCGCCCCCTTCAGCGCCAGCAGTCGCGTCAGCTCCGGGTTGAACCAGAAGTCGTAACAGATGAGGATCCCGACGGGACCGAATCGTGTCTCGAACACCGGAAGCGAAGTCCCTGGTTCGAAGGTCACACCCTCCGTCACCCAGGGAAGCGATCCGAGATGCACCTTCCGGTACGTCCCCAGGATGCCCTCGGGACCGACCATGGCCGCGGCGTTGTACAGCACCGACGGATCGTGCGCGTCGCGTTCGATCATCCCGAACGCGACATAGAGGTCGAGCTCCTTCGCCAGGGCCGCGATGCGCTCGGTCGACGGTCCTGGCACGGTTTCGGCCAGCGCGTCGTGGTAGTCGCAATGCGCGGCTTCGGTGCGGCACACGTCACATCCGCCACAACCCACGAGCGCCTCTTCGGGAAACGCCACGATGTCGACGCCCTGGGCCGCTGCCTCGCGCAGGTTCGCCTCGATCTTCGCGAGATTCGCGGCCTTGTCGCCAACGATGCAACCAAAGTTGACCGCAGCAACGGTCACGATCTTCTCGTACGTGGCATAGCGTTCGGGGATCATGCGAACTCCTTCTTGGCGTTGCCCATACGCAGGTCTAGCAGGTGCCAGCCCCGGATGGGAACGGCGCCGGATCAGCGCTGGATCGCGACGACGGCGATATCGGCCTCGAGATTCGGGTCCGCCGTGACCTCCCGCCCCGTCGCCGAGTCCACATAGATCGCGTCGAGGATCCGGATTCCGCGTTTCGCGCAGAGCTCCTGGAAGTCCAGGATCGAAGGAAAGCGCCGGTTCGGCGTGTCGTGCCACTCGTAGGCGTAGAGCCCTTCACCCTTCGGAAGCCGCCCTTCTCGCGCAAACATCTCCCGCATCGGCGCGTGTGCGAAATTCGGGAAGCTGACGATGCCCCGATCGGCCACGCGCACGATCTCGTCCAACACCCCGGCCACATCGACGATCGATTGCAGCGTCTGGGACAGCACGGCCACTTCGAAGCTCCCATCAGGAATTGCCGCGATTCCCTGACCGAGGTCGGCATGAAGTACGGGGAGGCCGCGCGCGATGCTCTCGACCACTTCCTCTTCGTCCCACTCGACGCCTAGCAATTTCTCGTGACCGCGATCTCGCAGGATCGCGAGGAGCTCGCCATTTCCACAGCCCAGGTCAAGAACGCTCGTTCGCTCGGGAAGAAGCCGGAGGATCATCTCGTAGTCGAGACGATGTGCGAAGAAGATGCTTGTCGGTTCTCCGACCTGCGATTCGTCGGGCACACGCAGCGGTGCGGTTCGGTCACCTGGACCCGCGAGAAGCGCCGCGACCATGCGACCTCCACCCACCATCGGCTCTTCGAGCAAGAAGGAGTCATGTCCCGCCGCACTTTCGATCTCGCAACTGCTGACGCGTTTCGACTGCGCCACCAGTGCATCGACCAGACGACGGGATGCCAACGGGGGGTAGAGCCAGTCGGACGAGAAGCTTACGAATAGCCAGCGACAGCTGGCCGGTGCGAGGGAAGCCCGAATCTCCTCTTCTGATTCGCCGAGGTCGAACAAGTCCATCGCCGACGACAGGGTGATGTAGCTGTTCGCGTCGAACCGCTCCACGAATCGGTCGCCTTGATAGGCCAGGTACGAACCCACGGAGAAGAGGCTCTCGAAACCGCTTTCGATCTCGCGGGGCTGGAGCCGCGTCGGATCGAACTTGGTCCGCATCGACTCATCCGACAAGTAGGTGATATGCGCCAGCATCCGTGCGATCGCGAGGCCGGCTTCCGGGCCTGCGCCGCCGTAGTATTGGCCGTCGGCAAACTCCGGGTCGTGGCGGATGGCGTTTCGCCCGACAACGTCGAACGCGATCCCCTGGCTGCTGAGCCGCGCAGACGCTGCGATCACGGCTGCGGCGGCGATCCGATCCGGGTACCGCGTCGCCCACGAGAGGGCCTGGAGACCCCCGAGCGAGCCCCCAACGACGGCAGCCAGGCACCCGATCTCCAGGTGATCGATCAGGCGTCGCTGGACGTCAACCATGTCTTCCACGGTCACCACCGGAAAGTCCGCCCCGTAGGGCCGGTGGGTCGCCGGGTCCACGAAGTTCGGCCCCGTCGTCCCGCGGCAACCGCCGAGCACGTTCGAACAAACAACGAAGTAGCGTTCGGTATCGATGGGCCGCCCTGGTCCGATCAGCAGGTCCCACCAACCCGGATCGTCGTCAGGCTGATGGCGCGCAGCGTGCGAATCTCCGCTGAGCGCGTGGCAGACGAGGACCGCGTTGGTTCCCGCTTCGTTCAGCGTTCCCCACGTCTCGTAACTCACGGTCAGCCCCGGGAGCTGGCTCCCGTTGACGAGCGTGAATGAATCCGGCGAGTGCCATTCCTTCGCATATCGAAGCGGCCGCGCGGTGCGGGCGTCGTCGCTGCTGGAGTGTTGGCTCACGCCGAAATCACGGAACCATCAGGCGCCGCTGGCTCGTAGCGCCTGGTCGAGATCCGCGATGATGTCTTCGGCGTCTTCGATGCCGACGGATACGCGGATGTACTCGGGCGAGACACCGGCCGAGGCCTGCTCCTCGGGACTCAGCTGCGAATGGGTGGTCGATGCGGGGTGAATAACGAGTGTCTTGGCGTCTCCGATATTGGCCAGATGGCTCGCGAGTTCGACACTCTCGATGAACCTCTTGCCGGCGGCTTCCCCACCCCGAATTCCGAAACCCAGGATCGCACCGGCCCCGTTCGGCAGGTACCGCTCGGCCGTGGCATGGTGCGAATGGCTAGCGAGACCCGGATAGTTCACCCACTCGACCGCCTCGTGCGCCTCGAGGAATTCCGCAACTTCCTGGGCGTTCTCGCAGTGGCGCGGGATGCGAAGGTGAAGCGTCTCGAGGCCCTGTAGGGTCAGGAATGCCGCGAACGGGCTCATCGCGGCACCGGTATCGCGAAGCCAATGCGTTCGCATGTGCATGATGTAGGCGATGTTTCCCATCGGTCGGAGTGCTTCTTCGAACACCGCGCCGTGGTAGGACGGAGACGGACCGCAGAACTCGGGCCATCGCTCGGGATCGTCTGCCCACGGGAAGTTCGCGCTGTCGACGACGGCGCCCCCGATGTGCACGCCGTGCCCTCCGATGAACTTGGTGGTCGAGTAGATCACGATGTCGACACCGTGCTCGATGGGACGAAGCAGCATCGGTGTCATCACCGTGTTGTCGCATAGCACCGGAAGCTTGTTGCGGTGCGCAATGTCGGCGATGGCGCGAAAATCGGGAACGTCATTCTTGGGGTTTCCGATGCTCTCGAAGTAGACGCAGCGCGTGTTCTCGTCGACGAGGCCCTCGATCTGTTCCGGGTGATCGGGATCGAAGAACCGCACTTCGATCCCCATGGACTTGAACGTCTGGGTAAAGAGCGTCCACGTTCCACCGTACAGGCTCGTCGCAGAGATGAAGTTCTGACCCGCGTGGCAGATCGTTTGGATCGCGGCCGTGATCGCGGCCATTCCCGACGCAAAGCTCAGTGCCCCAGCGCCACCGTCGAGTGCCGCAAGGCGCTTCTCCAGCACATCATTGGTCGGATTCATGAGACGGCTGTAGATGTTTCCGAACTCGGCGAGACCGAAGAGGTTCGCCGCGTGCTCCGTACTGTCGAAGACGTACGAAGTCGTCGCGTAGATCGGAACCGCACGCGCGTTCGTCGTCGGATCCGGCACCTGGCCGCCGTGGACGGCGAGGGTTCCGAGGCCCTGTGGCTTGGCTTCATCGGACATGGCAGCTCTCCCGGTGGCCCGATCGGGGCCTGCGGCGGTGGGCCCTCGACTCTAGGAGAGGCAACGCTCGGCCTCAATCCAGCCTGCGGCGCTTTGAACGGATATCCACGGGGATCCGTTTTCCATTCATGCGCCCGCGCCATACACTTCGGCAGCGCCACCACGGAGGCAACCGCATGACCGCTCCCCCGGCCGAACTCCAGCACTACAACGATGCCTGGAATGAACGTGATCTCGGAAAGATCCGAGGGCATCTCGAACGCGCGGTGGCCCCGGACGTACTGTTCATCGACCCCGCGCACACCACACGCGATATCGACGCGCTCGAGGCGATGATCGTGGACGCGCGCAATGAGCGGCCGGACGCCGACTATCTCGTCACCTCGGGCGTCGATGGGCACAACCGTCGCTACCGCTACCTGTGGGCGGTCGAGATCGGAGGGCAGCGCGTCCTCCCGGGCATGGACGTCACCACCGTCGATGAGCACGGCCTCATCGTCCAGATCGACGGATTCTTCGGTGACTTCCCCGAGCGCACCGAGTGAGCGGGCGAGAACGGGGCCCGCAGTGACCGAAGACGTTCGATACGAAGAGCGCGACTCCCTTGCCATCGTCACGCTGAACCGGCCCGACCGGATGAACACGTTGACCGAGGACATGGTCGCCGGCGTCGCCGACGGCATCGACGCGGCCACGGCGTCGAAGAGCGTGCGTGCGGTCGTCCTTCGCGGAGAAGGGCGAGTCTTCACCGCGGGCTACGACCTCGTGGGTGGGACAGAGCGCGGTTGGGGAAGCCCCTACGATGCGCCCAGTGTCGAGCCCCGCGCCGGCGCGTGGGATCCGGTGCGCGACTACCAGTTCATGAACCACAACGTGCAGCGCTTCATGAAGATCTGGCACTGCCCGAAGCCCGTGATTGGGGAGATCCACGGCTTTGCCGTCGGCGGCGCGACCGACCTCGTACTGTGCTGCGACCAGCTCTTCATGGCCGACGATGCGTTCATCGGGTACGCGCCCTCGCGCGTCTTCGGAACGCCCACCACCATGATCTGGATCTACCGCCTCGGCCTGGAGCACGCGAAGCAGTACCTGCTCTCTGGCGACGCGATCGACGCTGCCACTGCGCACCGGATCGGACTGGTATCCGAGGTCCACCCGGCAAATGAACTCTCCGCGCGTGTCGAAGCCCACGCGGAACGGTTCCAGCACATTCCGGCGAATCAGCTCGCACTCAACAAGCTGCTGATCAACCAGGCCTTCGAAAACATGGGGTTCCGAACCACCCAGATGCTCGGAACCTTCTTCGATGGCATGACGCGCCATACCGAAGAAGCCTATCGCTGGGCCGAGTCCTTCAAGGAAAAGGGCTTTCGAGAAGTGATCCGCGAACGCGACGCCCCGTTCGGCGACTATGGAGAGCGGAAGAAGTGAAGGTCCGAGACTGCGAGACCTTCGTCGTCGCAAACCCGCCGCCTCACTTTGGTGGACGCTATTTCATCTTCGTGAAGCTCGTCACCGACGATGGCATTGTCGGCTTCGGCGAGGTGTATACCGCGACGTTCGGACCCCATGTCGTTGCGCGCATGATCGAAGACGTCGCAGCGCGGCATGTGATCGATCGAGACCCCTTCCAGATCGAATCCCTTGTCCGCAACGTCATGGGGTCGGGGTACACCGCGCGTCCTGACGTCTCCTTGGGAAGCGTTCTCAGCGGAATCGAAACCGCCTGCTGGGACCTCATCGGAAAGGCGGTCGGAAAGCCGATTCACGCCTTGCTCGGCGGCCGCGTCCACGAACGTCTCCGGACCTACACCTATCTCTATCCATCGGTCAGCGACGGGCCGGACGCGTTCCAGGACGGCCGAGTCTATCGGGACGCCACATTGGCGGCCGAACGGGCGGCCGAGGAAGTTGCGCGCGGTTTCACCGCCGTGAAGTTCGACCCGGCGGGCCCGTACACGGTGTACGACGGCCGCATGCCCTCGCTCGAGGCCCTCGACCGGAGCGAGGCTTTCGTCCGCGAGATCCGCTCGGCAGTCGGCGACCGCGCAGATCTGCTCTTCGGCACCCACGGCCAGTTCACGGCGGCAGGCGCCATTCGGCTCGCTCGGCGACTCGAAGCCTACGATCCACTCTGGTTCGAAGAACCGATGCCGCCCGACAATGTCGAAGAGATGGCGCGGGTCGCCCGGCAGACCCGGATTCCGATCGCGACGGGCGAGCGACTGACGGGCAAGGCCGAATTCGCGCGGGTCCTCGAAGCGCAAGCGGCCGCGATCCTTCAGCCGGCTCTGGGCCGCTGCGGCGGAATTCTCGAGGCGAAGAAGATTGCCGCCATCGCGGAGACCCATCACGTCCAGATGGCGCCCCATCTCTACTGCGGGCCGATCGAGGCGTTGGCGAACATCCAGTTCGCGACCTGTACGCCGAACTTCTTGATCCTCGAGGCCATCCAGGACTTCGGCGGCATCCATGCCGAGCTGCTCACACGCCCGATCCGCTGGGAAGACGGCTACGTCCTTCCGCCCACCGAACCCGGGCTCGGCAGCGACCTCGACGAAGCGGTCGCGCGCGCACACCCTTACGAAGACAACGCGCTCCACCTGACGATGCAGGAAAGTCCGGAGCTGCGCTGACGATGTCGAACGACTTCGAGCGTCTCCGGGGCGATGCCCCGCTCGCGGTCTACATCGACCTGAAGAGCCCCTACGCCTACCTGGCCATCGAACCCACCCGCGACATGGCCCGACGGGCCGGAGTGCCGATCGACTGGCGACCCTTCACCCTCGACATCCCGAGCTACCTCGGGTCGGCGAAGCTCGACCGCAGCGGAAAAGTCGCGACTCAGGAGCGTTCGGCCCAGCAATGGAGTGGCGTGAAGTACGCGTACATGGATGCGCGTCGCTATGCGAACCTGACCGGAAAGACGGTACGCGGAACCGTCAAGATCTGGGATTCGAGCCAAGCCGGGATCGCCATGTTGTGGGCGAAACGGCAGGGGCCAGAGGCGCTCGACCGCTTCCTGGATATCGCGTATCCACCGTTCTGGCGCCGCGAGCTCGACATCGATGACCGCGGCGCCCTGGCGGCAGCGCTGGAGGATGCCGGCGTAGCCACCGATGGCTTCGCGGCTTACTGCGACGGCGCCGGACAAACCGAACACGATGCCATCAACGACGCCGCATTCGATGCAGGCGTATTTGGCGTACCGACCTATCTCGCCATGGACGAACTCTGGTTCGGTCGAGAGCATCTTCCACGCATCGCGTGGCTACTCGGCGGACGACACGGCGACGCACCGCCGGTGGCAAACCTCTCGTTCGCAGCCGGCGACGCTTGATGCCGGGCTGGATCGACTCGTCGGACCTGGCCGTATTCCTTGATCTACGTTGGCCGCAGAGTTATCTCGCCCTTGGCCCGACATTTGAACTGATCGATTCCCTTGGGATCTCCGCCGCCCTGCTGCCAGTCACCGTTCCGCCACTGAGCGCGCCGACGACGCCGGCTGACGACGACGATCGCGGGGTCCGACATCGGCGTTTCCGTGCGCAGGCCATCGCGCGCGAGATTGCCGTGTACGCGGAGGCCCAGGGCCTGGTGATTCGCGAGCCCTACCGAGGTCCCGACCCTGCCCTCCTGAACCTGGCATGGTTGTTCGTGCAGACTTCTCACCCAGACAAGCTCCGCGCATTCTTGTTCGACGCGTTCCGTGCGTACTGGGCGTGCGAACTCGACCCGTCCGACACCGATCAAGTCGCGTCCCTCGTGAGCGCGGCCGGCGGCAATGCGGCCGCCTTCCGCGACTGGTCAGCCAACGGAGGACGCAGCGCAGCGGCCGAGCTGTCGAGCGAACTCGCGCAGCGCGGCATTGGCGGGACGCCCTCCTACCTGGTCGCCGAGGAATACTTCCAAGGGCGCCAGCATCTTCCCATGATCCGCTGGATCGTCGAAGGCCGGCAGGGCCGCGGGCCGATCTAGGCCAGCTTTCCGGGGACGAAGGGATGGCTGCTCGACAGCCCGCCATCGACCGCGATCGCCTGCCCGTTGACGTAGCTGGCCTCGTCGCTCGCAAGGAAGGCGGCCATGTTGGCAATCTCGCTGGGCTCGCCGGCCCGTCGCAACGGGTTGAGCTGGCCGATCTTGTCGGTCTTCCCGGCGGCGCGAGCGAACTCGAACATCGGCCGCGTCATCCCGGTCTCGATCAGGCCTGGGCAGATCGCGTTGACGCGGATACCGGTGCCGGTGAGCTGGTTCGCCGCCGTCTGGACGATGCTGACGACGCCGGCCTTGCTGGCACTATAGGCCGACGGCCCTGCGCCGGACCGAAGGCCTGCAACCGATGCCGTGCACACGATCGAGCCTCCGCCGCTCTCGCGCATCACGGCGGACGCATGCTTGATGGCCAGGAACGGACCGATGAGGTTCACGTCCAGCACGCGCCGCCAGTCTTCGACGGTCGCGTCGAAGAACGCCACGTTCTCGCCCGTAATCCCGGCGTTCGCGTAGACCACGTCCAGGCCGCCAAAGCGGCCGACACAGGTTTCGACCAGCGCCTTCACCTGGTCTTCGTCCGCCGCGTTCGCAACGACGCTCGCCGCAGTCCCACCCGCGGCTTCGATCAGCCGAACGGTTTCGTCGAGTTCCTCGGCAGCGAGGTCCGCGGCCAGCACAGAGGCTCCCTCTTCTGCGAAGCGAAGCGCGCTCGCGCGTCCGATGCCGCTCGCCGCTCCGGTGACGATGGCGCGCTTGCCCGCGAGTCGTTGTCGTTCTGCCATTCTGCTGTTCCCCCTTGGCCCTGCCGCCGGCACGGACCGTACCGCGTGTTGAGGTAGGATGGTCACGTGTTGCGCGAATCCGACTGTCGCAAGCTGCTGGCCGCCGCCAACGCCGAAATCGAAGCCGGGCTGACGGCCTGCCAGGTTGCCGTAGGACACGCCGGCCGAGTCCTGTGCGCCGCGTCGCTTGGATCGGCGACCGAGGACACGCGCTTCTGGGTGGCCTCCGCGACCAAACCCATCGTTTCCTCAGCGATCTGGCTGCTGATCGGAGACGGGTGTCTCGACGTTTCGAAGCCGGTCGCCGCCTACCTTCCTGAGTTCGCCGCGCACGGAAAAGCACAGGTCACCGTCGAGCAGGTGATGCTGATGACAGCCGGGTTCCCCAACGCGCCCATGAGTTCGCGCGACGGCGCGGACCCCGATCGCCGCCGCGCCCAGATGGCCGCCTGGATGCTGGAATCGGAGCCGGGCGTTTCCTACGCCTATCATCCGATGTCGGCACATTGGGTCCTGGCCGAGCTGATCGAACGGCTGACTGGACACGACTACTGCGACTTCGTCGAGGCACGCATCACGAAACCACTTGGCCTTCCGCGCATACTCGGGATTCCCGAATCCGAGCAAGGCGTGATCGCGCAGCGGCAACCCGAAGCCAACACGGCGACCCGCGCGGCCTATGACTACACCGCCAAGATCGCGGCCGGCGAACCCGGCGGCGGCGGCTTGATGTGCGCGCAGGACCTCACGGCTTTCTATCAAGCCTTGCTGCACAATCCCGGCGATCTGTGGAAACCCGAAGTTCTTGCAGACGGCATCGGCAATGTGCGCTGCCGGCTCCCCGACCCCGTGATGGGCCTCCCGGCCAACCGCACGCTGGGCGTCGTCGTCGGTGCCGGCTTCGGTGCGAGCTGGGCGGCGTCACCGACCGCATTCGGGTGGCTTGGAGCTGGCGGACAGATCGCCTTCGCAGAACCCGAAACCGGCGTTTCCTTCGCGTTCCTCCAGATGGGTGACAACGACGAGGTCAGTCAGTTCGTTCGCGGAACGCGAATGTCCCAGCTGGCGCTGGAGCTCGGACGCTGACGCGTCGGAATCAGTCGTCGACCGCGATGCGGCGTTCGAAGACGAACTCACTCGCGAGGTAACCGGGTCGATGCGCCGCATCGCCGGCCAACGGCTGGAGCGCTGGCGACTGGAGTAGCATCCAACCGTCCTGGAGCGCGGCGACGCCTGTGCCGTAGGGCGGCTCCTCGTCCGGCAATGCCGGCCCGAAACCGGCTGCCCCGTCGTGAAACGCCCAGCCCACCACCGGTGTATCGAGCGCGCCTTCCGAGAGCCACAGGTAGAGGATCTGTTGCCGCTCGCTCATCCTTCGGCTCCGGCGACCAACTTTGCACGACCTTCAAGGCGCGTGAAGTAGTAGTCGACGTCGAAGGTCGGATCGCCGCTGAGGTAGCGCCAGAGTCGCGCGCGTTCCATCTGTTCGTATCGCTCCTCGTGGCCACGCTGCCACGGCAACATCACGCGGAGCCGTTCGGCGACCGAACCGGGCTGCGTCTTCGCGAAGACGTGGTCCCGCGCATCGTTGTGATGCTCGTCGAAGTCATCGAGATTCCACTGACGAACCTGCGACGTGGTGGGATTGAGCCGGATCTTGTGCATCCACCGATCCGGTCCCGGGTTTCGCTGACCCGCGTGCCAGACGCCGTGGTGGAAGACCATGAGGGTCCCGGCGGGGCCCGCGTATTGCGCCTCGCCCACCAGATGCTGATAGCGCGACACCCCCTCCGCGCGGACACGCCGCAGGTGGGAGCCGGGGACATATCGCGTCCCGCCTTCTCCCGGCTTCACCTCGTTCGGGAAGTAGAAGAGCTGGATATCGAACGTGGGGTCTTCGCTGTCGACCACCGCGTCCACATGGAGGTGTTGCTCGTAGGTGCTCCCCGCTGGCAGGTGATGCACGAAGTCATGATCGTAGATCGGCGCCGATCCCACGAGCGACCGGATGATTCCCTGAACCTGCGGAAGCCGGAGGTACTCCCCCAGAACGGACTCCGACGCATAACATTCAGACAGTGGCGTCAGCGATTCGGGCCGCTCGAACGGGAGCGGTGGTTCCGGCTGACCCAACATCGGCGCGATCTTGGCCCGGAACAACGATTCGAGTTCAGCGACCACCCGTTCGTTGATGTCGGCGGGAATGATCGCGTCGAAACGCAAGATTCCGGTCGCAACGAACTCGGCCATTTCGGGGGTGGTCAAGCGATGGTCAGATGCAGGCATGGACGACTCCTCCTGGCCTAGCGAGCCCGGTAGGCAGAAACGATCGGGTGCAACTCATCGGGCGTGGCGCCATGAAGGATGACGCCATCACAGCCCAGGTCCAGCTGCCCCTGGATGGCACGGACGCATTGTTCCGGGGAGCCGGTCGCGGACGGCGCCAACCATTCTTCGGGAATCAACTTCGCGACATGTTCCAGCTGCTCCGGCGTCGCAGCCTGGTCGAGACCTCCTCGGAACCCGCTCACGACTTCGTCGGCGCGGAAGCGTTCAAGGACCTTGGGGTCCCACTGGTTGGTGCGGACGAGCAGGTCCCCATAGCCCTGGAGGTAGGTCCCGAGCCTCCCCACCGTCTTCATCCGCCTCTTCTCCTCGGACAGATGATCTCCGACGGTGGCGAAGCACGACCACACCTTGACGGCAGCGGGGTCGCGGCCAGCCTTCTCGGCGGCCTCCTTCACGGCACGCACGCAGCGCGCCGTCGTCTCGTCCGTGAAATACGTGTGCAGCACGACCTCATCGAAGCAACGCCCGCCGAGCGCCAGGGAATTCGGCCCGAAAGCGACCCAACCGAGCCCGACCTCATCGGACACATCCAGATCGCCGAGCCGCAGGACCGGGTACTTTCCGATCAATCCTTCGTGACCCAGGATCGTCTCGCCCGCGAGCAAGCGGCGGGTGACACCAACGAACTCCTCGACCTCGGCCGTGGTGATCGTCGGAATTCCGAACGCGCGCTGCATGGGGACGATGCCACGCCCGAGACCGAGCGTGAAACGTCCCCCGGTCAAGCCGTGCATGGTCAGCGCATAGCCGGCCGTCACGAGGGGATGCCGCGTGTTGTGATTCGTTGCCGCGGTCGAGATCTGGATGCGCTCGGTGACGGCACCCGCCGCTCCGGAGAGCGTCGCGGCTTCCTTCGACTGATAGCGCTCCGAGATGAAGGCGCGCCCCAAACCGAGGGCTTCGGCCTCCTGGGCTTCGCGCACGATGTCGCGCGAGGACTCCGGTTGGCCAGCGAGCAGGTAGCAGGCGAGTTCAGGGTTCTCGGTCACAGCGGGCTTCCTCCAGTGGACTCCCCATTGTGCCGCATCTGCGTCAGGTCGTGACGTTTCCGCCATTGATGTGAATCGTCTGGCCCGTCACCCAGGCGGCTTCGTCCGATGCGAGCCACACGCATGCGGGTCCGACATCGTCCCCCGTCCCGAGCCGGCCCACGGGAATCGAGCGGGCCAATCGCTCGACGAGGGCGTTGTCGTGGACCTCCGTCATCTCCATCAGGCCGAGTGCCAGCGAGTTTGCCGTCACGCCGAGAGCCGCGTTCTCGGCCGCCATGTGCCGCATGAAGGAGATCCCGGCCGCCTTGGCTGCGCCGTACGGTGCCACACCAATGGGGAGGCCAATCACGCCAGCGCCTGACGCGATCGTGATGAGGCGGCCGAAACCGCGCTCGCACATTCCCGAAAGAACAGCGTGCGTGGTGTTCATGACGCCGTGCAGGTTCACGTCGATGGGTGCCGCCCACTGCGACGGATCCATTTCGCGAAACGGTCCGACCTGCATGTCGTGGGCGCCGGCATTGCCGGCGTTGTTCACCACGATGTCGATCTCGGCGTCCGACAACGCATCGACGACGGCGGCGCGGTCCGTCACGTCGAACGGCTTGGCCAATGCGTCGGCCCCGGCCGAGCGGATCGCGGCAGCCGAGCGCTCGGCCTTCTCCGCCGACACATCGTTGACCCAGACCCGTGCGCCCTGCTGGGCGAGATGGCGCGCGATGCCGGCACCAATTCCCTGTCCCGCCCCGGTGACGATCGCGCGTCGACCCTTCAAATCGAACATCCTGACTTCGCCTCTTCTCTCTCGCTCAGTCGAGCGGCGCGTCCATCAGGTGGCGCAGCTTTCGGCTCCAAAAGTGGCGCGCCACGCGATGTCGGAGCCCGCGGCCTTCGGGCTGCTGAACGTCCGGCTTCTCCCGGGTCTTCAGGATGTCATGGATCTCCGCGATCTTTCGCGCCGCATCGGGATCGGTCTTCTCGACGTGCGCCGGCAGGGCTTCCAGCGTGGCGACAATGCCGCGAAGCAGGTTGACTTCCTTCCCGAGCGTGAACGGAAACAAGCCGGCCATCCCGTCGGCCTTCACGTGACCATTGGCCGCGGTCCAGAACGTGTCCCAGGTCGAATAGCGGTAGTGCGGCTTGATCTTCACCGAATAGCCATCGCACGAGACCCACATGTAGTCCCAGGCAAACGGATGCAGCTCATATGGGAAACCGATCACCCACTCCCGGCGCGTTTCCTTCGGTCCGGGCCAGATCGTCATCTCGTTCGACACGATGGGCGTCTTGACGCGAACGGGTGCGAACTGCGGGAGGGTCGGCGGCAACACCGGCGAATCTTCGAGCTTGGACATGGAGCAGCCTCATCAGCCTCGCGGCGGGTTCCAACCAGTCTATCTGGACCGCCGGCATCGTGACCAGAAGAATCCGGCGCGTCTCTGAGCGCGTCGCGAGGATCCATCAATCTGGGGCACACTGCAGGTCCCCCACTCCGAGGCCACGATGCGCAACTTCTGGATCCTGCTCTGCCTGTTTCTGCTACTCCCGGTCTCCGCCGCAGCCGACCCCCGAGGCCCGGTGTCCGTGGCACCGGCTCCCGAAGGCCAGGGGGAGTCGTTCGTTCCGGGCGTGCGCCTCGTCGCCGATCTCCCGGCTCCCTACATCGAGGACGAGTATCTCGTTTCGGGCGCGGCCACGGTCTACAACTACCGTTCGGACCCGCCGGCGCGGGGCGACATCGTCCCGCTGCTCCCAGACCTCCCCTACACGACGCGCATGATCATTCGGCGGCCCGCCGACCCCGCGCACTTCAACGGAACCGTGGTCGTCGAGTGGTGGAACTCGACCGGAACCTTCGACACGGCACCCGTCTGGGACCCCTCCGCCGAGTACTTCGCGCGGGAGGGTTATGTCTATGTCGGGTTCACCAACAGTACGACTTCGATCGACCACCTCGTCGGGAACTGCCGCACGCTGGGCATCCTCCCGCCGTCGTGCGGAACCCGTTACGCCGCGCTCGAGATGAGCGAGAACGGGCAGGCCTTCGAGATGGCCAGCCAGATCTCCCACTTGCTGCGCAGCGACGTCCCGCACAACCCCCTCTACCCGTCCTATCCGGTCGAAGAGTTGCTGCACGCCGGCCAATCCCAGCAGGGCGGATCGATCGTGACGTACGCGAGTGCCTTTCATTTCGAGGCGAACGACGGCTACTTCATTCAAGCGGCCAGCAGTGCACGGCCGATCAATTTCCTCCCTCGCTGCGGAGACGCAGGCGTTCCCACGTTTCCCGGCTGCACACCGCGGCTGGTCGACCAGGACCGGCGCGTCAGCACCCAGCTCCCCGTGCCGGTCTACCGCGCCATGACAGAAACCGACGTCGCGCGGTCGGGCGGGACCACACGACAATTCGACGACGACCGCTTCCGGTACTACGAGATCGCGGGGGCCGCGCACACGCACGTCCATGACGGCGTCGAGATCCTGCCGGCCAGCCCGCTCGGCCCGGCACTGCTCCTCGAGGACTTCTGCACCGAACCCCTCAATACGATGGCCGATGGCCCTGTCTTCGGATCCCACGTGTACAACGCGATGTGGGACAACCTGCGACATGAAGTCCGGACAGGCGAGGATTCACCGGTCGGCCGCGACATCGAAACCGAGGGGACGGTCGTGGTCCGCGATGCCGACGGAAACGCCGAAGGCGGCATCCGCCCGACCGCCATGCAGGTACCCACCGGCAGCTACGGCCCCATCAACTTCGCCGACCCCACCCTGCCGCCCTTGCTCAACGCGGTAGGCAGTCTCTTCTGCGGCTTGAGCGGGACTTCTGCACCCTTCTCCTCCGCACTCCTGGATGAGCGCTACCCAACCCATGCCGGCTACGTGGCGCAGGTTCGCGCCGCCACTGAAGAACTGATGGACGACGGATTCCTGCTCGAGGAAGACGCGGCCATCCTGGTTGCGACAGCCGAAACATCGAGCATCGGTGCCGACCTCGGTCGACTGAGGTGCGGCATCGGGTTCGAAATAGCCTTCGCGCTCCTCCCGATTGCGGCCTGGCGCGCACGGCGTCGCGCCTGACACGGGATCAATCGATCGGGGACCAGCTCCGCTCCGGATAGAGGGCGACCGCGGGCGCGTGCAACCACTCATCGCGATAGGCCTTGCGCGCCAGCACCGGCACGATCACCTCGTCCGGGAACCGCTGCTCACGAATCGCGGACTCGAGCGCTGCCAGACCCGCGTCGTAGGTGGCATGACGCTCACCTAGCAGCGACGCCCATTCCTCGAGTTCCTGTCCCTCCAGGACTGAGCCATAGCGTCGCCGCCGGTCCATGCACTCGATGAGGATCCCGACGTCGCGTGCGCGTGAAGCCGCGAAGGGGTCTTCGAGACCCGGCACGACATCGTTGCGCTGCGCCTGCAGGGCGGAATCGGCGAGGACACTCCGCTCGCCCTCGCCTTCGGGAAACTCCGGCCGCGAGATCGGAACGCCGACAGCCTCGCTCAACATCTCGCACGTCGCCCGATCGCCGATGTAGCGGTAGCAGAGGTACCAGGCCACGGATTCGCGAGGATGGGCGTTCTCGCAGACGTAGCGGATCGGGATCATCCCACGGATGTTCTGATGAACCGCATAGTACTGCGCGCGGAAACGGTCGTACGGGAACCCGGATTCCTGCGCGTACATCTCGAACAGTCCATCGAGTCCGCCGGAGGGATTCCAGAACTCCCGCACCATGATGTTCCCGAGGTCCTCGAGCGGGTCTGCGTAGTGACCGAGTTCCCAGTCGATGACGGCACTGACGCGGTTTCCCTGGAACATGAAGTTGACCGGACCGGTGTCCCCCTGCACGAGCGAGACCCGTGCGACTTCCGTCGGCGCATGTCGGTCGAGCCAGGCAAGCCCGAATGTCGTGAGGGGATCAGGGCGCTTGCGCAGGAACGCCTTCCACTGGTCCGCGATCAAGTCGACTTCGGCCATCGCGCATTCGCGCGCGGTGGTCGGCTTGTACTGCATCACGTCGTCGAGTCCGAGGTCATCGAGGTCGAGGCGATGCATGCGCGCGACGATGCGAATGAAGTCCTCCATCACAGCCCGCTGTTGCGTGGCGTCCTCGACGTTGTCGATGTCTGAACGCCCGGGGTCGCGCGAGAAGAGCGTGCAGCGGAGGTCTGCATTCCAGCCGTGGACTTCGGGTGACGGGATCCCGTGACCGCCGAGCGCGTCGATGATCCGCGTTTCCCGTTCGAGTCTTCGGGGGTCGACCCCACCGTCACCGTCTCGCTGGAGTCGCAGGAACCCTTCGAGGACACTGCCGTCCGTGCGCTCCACGTCGACGACCCAGGCCTCGCGCCTCGCGACATGGCGCTCGAGCCGCCGAATCCGGCCGCCGCCCACGTTCTCGATCCAGTCGGTCATCCCGGTGGGCAGGTCGTGATTGATCGGCGGCATCAGTCCCTCGTAGCGCCTGGAGGGGTCGGCATCGGCGCGCGCCAAGGCTATTTCCGGTGTGCGCCGGAAGCAACGAGCGGCGTGACGTCCCTGCGCTCGATCCGTGTTTATTTCCACCCGTCGGGCAAATCAGGTAGAGTCGCCTACCGCCCGGTAGATGCCCCAACTACCCGGGACCACACCCTTTTTGGAAGTTCCCGCGATGTCCAGACCGCTGCTGCTTGTCTTCTGTCTCTCGTTGCTTTTCTTGACGGCGTGCGAGGAGACGGAGGAACCCTCGGCGGCGCCGGCCCCTGTCTACAGTGCAGCCGGTCAATGCTTCACCGTCGCGTGGGTGGAACCCGACCGATCCCTCGCAGGCGCCCTCACCGTCACGAGCGATGGGGCCGGCTACACATTCGCGGCGCTACGCCCGCAGGATGGCGAACCCTTCTTCTTCAAGGCATCCGGCCTCGGCACCTATCTGCTCCGAGACGCCAGTGGCCAGCACCTGGTGTCCGATGGCTCTGGCCTCGCGCGCCAGGGAGCACTGCTGTCGGACGTGCTGCTTGCGGACGACACGTTCGAGTCCGGCGCGACCTGGGCTCTCGAAGCCGTCGGCCAGGGGCGTGATCGAACGCTCCGGCTCCGGCACCTGAAGTCGGGACGTTATGTTGCGAACCAGACCCTGGTCACGAACGTCGACGACGCCGCAGCACTCCAACTCGTCGGCAGCGATGACTGCGCGCCGTTCCCCGAAGCCAGTCTGGATGCGGACGGCCGGGTCACGCAAACGGCTTTCGAGGACGGATCGCTCTACGGCATCGTCGACACCCACTCGCACATCCTCTCGAACTTCGCGTTCGGCGGCGGCGGGATCTTTCATGGCTCACCGTTCCACCCGCTCGGGGTCGAGCACGCGCTCGCGGACTGCGCAACCTATCACGGCACAGAGGGGCGCAAGGATCTGTTCGGCTTTGGCTTCGACGCGCGCGGCGGTGATTCCTCGGCCGTCCTGACGGCATTCCTGCTGGGTCAGACACCAACGGCAAACCACGCCACCGCCGGATGGCCCACGTTTACCGACTGGCCGAACGCGCCCGGAAGCTCCACCCACCAGGTCCAGTACTACCGCTGGCTCGAACGCGCGTATCTGGGTGGCCTGCGTCTCGTTGTCCAGCACGCCACCACGAACCAGATCATCTGCGACCTGATCAAGGGCGGAAACGTTCAGACTACACGTTACGACTGCAATGACATGGTCGCCGTGGACCGCATCCTCGACGAGTCATACGCAATGCAGGACTACATCGACGCGCAGGAAGGTGGCCCCGGAAAGGGCTGGTTCCGCATCGTCACGAGCCCCGAAGCCGCGCGCAGCGCGATCGCAGACGGCAAGCTCGCGGTCATTCTCGGCATCGAGACCTCGAACCTGTTCGATTGCTTCCTGGTCCCGCGCGCGCCCTTCCAGGCCTGCTCCCCCGCCGACGTCTTGGCCAAGCTCGACCACTACTACGACCGCGGCGTGCGCGCGATGTTCCCGGTCCACAAGTACGACAACGGCTTCTCGGCCGGAGACGGGGACAAGGAGTTCATCGAAGTCGGCAACTTCATCCAGACCGGCCACTTCGCGAACTTCACCACCGACTGTGATCCGAGCATCCCGACGACGTTCGACAACGGAACCGTCAGCTTCTCGGCCCTGAACCAACCGCGCGTCGATTACGCGGCCGCCCCTCCGAACGACACGAGCGGTTTCGCGACCAACCCGATTGGCACGTTGGTTCCGTTCCTCGGCCTCATCTCATCGCCGCCGGGGACAGAGCAGGTCTGCCAGAACGCGGGGCTGACGGATCTTGGCCGCCTGCTGATCGACGAGATGATGAGACGCGGGATGATCATCGAGCTGGACCATCTCCCGAGACGCTCGTACGCCGAAGCCTTCTCGACGCTTCAACAATACGACTACCCGGCGGCGGGGACGCACGGACTCAATGGGGGCGGCGCCCTGTATGCGATTGGCGGCGTGTCGAAGTCCGGCTTCGGGCGCTGCCAGTCGGCCTCCGCGAGTGCAACGATGGATGATGGCTTCCAATCGCGGATCCAACTGATCACCGACAATGGTGGCTTCCCGGCAGAGGGCTTCGGCTTCGACCTCAACGGCTTTGCAGGAGCCCCGGGGCCTCGCTTCGGTCCGAATAGCGGATGCAGCGCGCCGCAGACGGACCCGGTGACCTATCCGTTCACATCGGTCGCCGGAGACGTCGTCTTCGACACGCCGTCGGTCGGCAACCGGGTGCTCGACTTCAACACCGAAGGCCTGGTCCATATCGGCCTGCTTCCCGAGCTGATCGAAGACGTCCGGAATGACGGCGTGACCGACCAGGAACTCGAGCCGCTGTTCAAGTCCGCCGAGGGCTACGTGCGGATGTGGGAGAAGGCCGAGCAACGCGCGAGCGAACGGGCCGCCAGGGGCTGATCCGGCGGCTGGCGGGGCCGGGCGCGAGCTTGTCGGATCCTCATCTCATTATTGACTGACCGAGTCAGTTATCATAGCGTTGTTCCATGGCTCCGAGAGTTGCCCCGACCGACCGCTTCGACCAGCTGCTGCGAACCGCCCAGGAACTTTTCGCCCGGGACGGCTTCGACCAGACGCAGATGGACGACGTCGCGAGCGCCATGGGCGTCTCGAAGGGCACGCTCTACCGCTACGTCGAAAGCAAGGAAGCCTTGCTCGCCGCCGTGGTCGGGAGCCTGGCTTCCACCCTGCGACCGATCGCGGAACCGGCGTTGCTGCCAGTCCGATCGCCCGGCATGGCTGAGGTCGTCGATGCCGTCGCGCGATCCATCGAAGCCAAGGTGGCCACGCCACGACTCGACGCCGCGACTCGCCAGAAACGACCGCGACCCGCCCGGATCCACGACGAGGTCCGGGAGATCGTCGAGGAACTGCTCAGCCTGCTCGAGGCCAATCGACACGAGATCCGATTCGTCGAGCGCTGTGCCCATGATCTGCCGGCGCTGGCCGAGATCTGGTACCGGGAGGGCCGCGTCCGCATCATGGAGAAGGTCGCGGCCTACCTCGAGAAGCGATCTCAGCAAGGCCTGATTCCTGCGTCCGAGGATATCCGGGTCCAGGCACGTCTCGTCCTCGAGACGCTCACGATGTGGGCCGTCCACCGACTCGGCGACCCGGCGCCCCAGCAGATCGACGAAGCCCGCGCCCACCGGATTCTCGTGCGTTTCGTTTCGCACGGAATTCTCGAAGGAGAAGACGGATGAAGTCTCTTGCCAGACTCCGAAGGTGCCCTCAAGTCGCATGCGCGGTCCTCGCGATGATGGGCGCAGCCGTCTCCCTCAGCGCCGAAGGCACCTGGACCCACACCGAGGGCTCCGCGGGTGGAGGACGTTATTCAGCGCTGCGACAGATCGATCGCTCGAATGTCGGCGACCTCGAGGTGCTGTGGACCTACCAGCACGGCGATTTCCAGGACGTCCCGCTGCACCCAGCGCGGACCAACCGGGGCACAGCATTCGAATCGACACCCATCGTCGTTGGCCGGCAGCTGATCTTCACGACACCGTTCAACCGTGTGATCTCGCTGGACGCGGCCACAGGGACCGAGCAGTGGGCCTACGACCCTGCCATCGATCTCGGCGACCTCTACGCGAACATGATCATCAACCGCGGCGTCGCCGCGTGGAGCGACGAGACCGCGACTGTTCCGGACGCCTGCACCGCCCGCGTATTCCTGGCGACCCTGGACGCCCGCCTGATCGCGCTCGATTCAGGGACGGGGGAACCGTGCACCGGGTTCGGAGAGGACGGTACCGTCGACCTTCGCGCCGACATCGTTCCACTCATCGATCCGCACGAATACAACATGACGTCTCCGCCGACCGTGGTCGGCGACGTCGTTGTCGTCGGTTCGTCGATCGCGGACACCGTTCGACGGCAGGCACCCTCCGGCCGCGTGCGCGGCTACGACGCACGCAGCGGCGAACTCCGGTGGACGTTCCACACCATCCCGCTGCCGGGAGAGCCGGGATCCGAAAGTTGGCCCAGCGGCGGCGATCGTTCGGGCGCCGCCAACGTCTGGACCACGATCACGGCCGACCTCGAACGCGGGCTGGTCTTCCTCCCGGTCTCGACGCCGAGCCCCGACTATTTCGGAGGCGACCGGCCCGGCGACAACCTCTTCAGCGACTCGCTCGTGGTGCTCGACGCCGAGACCGGCGAAAGACGGTGGCACTTCCAGACCGTGCACCACGACCTGTGGGACTACGACCTGGCGTCACCCCCGGTGCTGGTCACGCTCGATCACGCCGGCGGTCCCCGTGACGCCGTCGCCCTGCCGACGAAACAAGGCTTCGTCTTTGTCTTCGACCGGGAAACCGGCGAACCGATCTGGCCGATCGAGGAGCGCGACGTTCCCATGAGTCCCCTCCCGGAGGAAATGCCCTCGCCGACGCAGCCGTTCCCGACGGCTCCTCCTGCGATGGTCCCGCAGACGATGAGCGAGGCCGACCTTTGGGAAGACCATCCTGAACGGGCGGCTTGTCTCAAACAATTTCGCCAGCTGCGAAACGAAGGCTTCTTCACCCCGGCGTCCACCGAGCCCACGCTCGTCTACCCCTACTCCGCAGGTGGAGCCAACTGGTCGGGCGCGACCTGGGACCCGGAGCGACAGCTCCTGGTCGTCCCCGTGAATAACATCGCTCATCGAGTCACCCTCGATCGGATCTCCGACGCCAACGTCAACCGCAACGATGCGCGGCCGATGTCAGGACTCGTCCGGGGGCTCTGGTTCATCCTGACCGGGCGCGGCACCGGCCTTCGTTACCAGCTGAATCCACTGGGCGGGAGAATGAACTTCGCGATAGACGGCATCCCGTGCAATCGGCCGCCTTGGGGAATGCTGGTCGGAATCGACCTGCGGGCGGGCGAGATCGCCTGGCGCGCTCCGGCTTCCAGCCGACCCGACCTGCCCGGCAACAAGGTGTTCGGTCCCGCGCTCTCCACCGGAAGCGGCCTGATCTTCCATGGCGGAACACCGGAGTCCGTTGTTCGCGTGCACGATGCGGCGAACGGCGAACTCATCACTTCCATCGATCTGCCCGCCGGCCTCCACGCCGGGCCGGTCACCTATCAACTCCCCGGAGACGAGCGACAGATCCTGGTCGTCGCGCCCGGCGGACACATCGGCGTCGACTCGGAACTCGGCGACTGGATCATCGCGTACGCACTCCCGGATGGTGAACGTTAGGCGATCGAATCTCGAAGAGGGTTCCCCTACTCGCCTGTGAATACCGGACGGCGCTTCTCCATGAACGCCACCATCCCCTCGATCTGGTCTTTCGTCCGAGCGCAGCGATGGACGGCCCGCCGCTCCACAGCGAGCGCTTCGTCGAGTGGCGCGGACCCGGCGCCGACAACCGCTTCGAGGACGCCGGCGACCGCGACCGGCGGCATCGACGCGAGCTCACGCGCGAGGGCCTGAGCTGCATCCTTGAGCTTCGCGAGCGGATGGACCTCTTGAACGAGACCGATTCGCAGGGCCTCCGGGCCACTGATCTTCTTCGCGCGAAGGATCATGTCGAGTGCTTGATCTCGGCCGACGCAGCGGGTGAGCCGGGCAGTTCCTCCCCAGGCCGGAACGCTTCCGAGGTCGAGTTCCGGCAAGCCGATCCGTGCGCCCTCCTCGGCCGCCAGCCGAAAATGGCACGCGAGTGGAAGTTCCAGGCCGCCGCCAAGGCAATAACCGAATAACGTTGCGATCGATGGTTTCGACATCGTCTCGATGGCGCGCAGCACCCGGAGACGCTGATCGAAGACTGCATCGGGACCGCCCCTGGCTTTCGCTCCAGCCTGGAGTTGTTTCAGGTCCATCCCGACCGAAAAATCCTTGTCGCCCGCGGCGGTGAACACCAGCACCCGCACTGCCGGGTCGGCTGCGGCGTCGTTGACCGCCTCTTCCAACGCATCCATGTACTCGAACGTCATGCGGTTGAGCGGCGCGTCGTTGTTCGTCAGCGTCAAGACGCCGCCATCGTTCTCGACCAACAGCGAATCAGCCATCGAGACCTCCAGAAGTCGGGCCGGCAGGATATCCCAGCTTCTGAGGCATCGCTGGATGGCGCGCAGCCTGACCGATAGCCTGCACCCATGGCGCGCACCTACTTCGATGACATTCCCGTCGGCTGGAGGAGCCACATCGGGACCTTCGTCCTGGTGCCATCCGATGTCATCGCGTTCGCCCAGGAGTGGGACCCACAGCCCTTTCACACGAGTGAAGCCGCGGCGAGAGAGTCGATCTACGGAGGGCTGACGGCTTCGTCCCTGCATCTCTTTGCCATCTGCACGCGTCTATTCTTTGATCACGACGCGCAGATCCAGGTGTTGGCCATGCTGGGGAAGGACGCCGTCCGCTTTCCGAATCCCGCGCGCGCTGGCGAAACGCTGACCTACACGACTGAGTGTATCGACGCGCGACCCTCGTCGAGCAAGCCAGATCGGGGGATCATCACGCTCCGTGACTCGCTCCAGGATTCCGCGGCACAGACCGTCCTGACCCAGGAAGTGACGCTCCTGGTTGCCCGCACCGCTGGAGCATGAGGCATCGGCGAGCCATCCCGGGCGGCTCAGGTCTTGAAGCGCGCGATCAGACCTCGCATAGCGGCACTCCGATCGCGCAGGTCTGCAATCGCGCGAGCGAATTCGTCCATCGCGCTGGTGCTCTGATCCGCGCGGCCCGAAACGTCGGCCAATAGCGTGACCGACTGATGGGAGATCGCCGCCTGCGAGACCAACGCGCCCTGGATCTCCTCACACGAACGCTCGACGGAGTCTGCTCCCTCCCGGAGGAAGGTGAGGCTCCGCGATTGTTCCTCTGCGCTCCGATGAACCGACTGAGCGGCTTCACGGACCGCTTCGGCGGCTGACAGCGCCTCCGCCTGGCTCGCGAGCTGCTCTGAAGCGTTCTCGGCAATGCGCCCCGCCTCGTCGGCCACCGCACCCACCAGCGAGAGCAAGTGCCTCGCGCCTTGGGAATGCTCGGAGAGAACCTCTTCGATGGCACCGGCATGGTCCCCGCTCGATGCTGCGGCTTCCGAAATTTCGTCCAGCGCCTTCTCGGCCTCCTGTGCGCGTCGCATGCCTTCGGCAACCGCACGGCGATTCGCCTCGGATGACGTAGCGGCTTCGACCGCGGCGCTGGAGATGGCGGCGATGATCTTCTCGACTTCCCGGGTCTGGTCGCTGACACGTGAGGCGAGCAGTTTCACCTCACCGGCGACGACACCGAAGGCCTTCCCGTCTTCCCCTGCCTGGGCCGCGATGATCGCAGCGTTCAGGGACAGGAGCTGTGTCGTGTTCGCAACCTCATCGATGACGGTGATCACGGCGCCAATGTCGTCGACGCGTTCCCGGAGCGACGCCGCGACCCGGTCGTTCTCGGCAACCGAGCGGTCGATCTGCCGCACGCCCTGCCCCACCGAGGAAACGGCTGCCCGACCCCGATCGGAGAGCTCGGCGACGGCAGCCGCCATCTCCTGGGCCGCTCGGGCGCGCTCGTCAATTCCGCTTACCGACGCTTCCAGCTGCGTGGTCGCGTTGCTCGCGGCCTGGGCCGATGACGTCAGCTCGTCGGCGGCCCCGGCGATACGGCTCGAGCTGGCCGCGATCTGCTGGAGCGCTGACACCGATGTATTCATCTCGTCTGCCACGCGCGCCGCGAGTTCATGGACTTCGGCACCCGTTGCGGTCAACTCACCCACCGAAGAAACGGACTCGTGGACCGAGGACATGAGGCCATCGGCCTGCGCCGCGATTCCGCGTCCCTGCGTGTCGATATCCCCCATGGCCTCGACTGCGCGCGCGGTATCCCGCCGGGTCGCACCGGCGTGACCAATCACGTCTCCGGCGACCTCCTCGAGACCCTCGGCCGCTCGGTCGACGGCATCGGTCGTTGCCGTCAGCCCGACGAGCGCGTCTCGCAGCTCGGAGATCAGCCGATCCCCCGCCCGGGCAACGCGTCCTATCTCGTCGTCGGTCTCGATCCAGGAAGGCTCGCGGAGGTCCCCGTTGGCAGCCCGCGTCAACGAATCCGACAGCAGCTTCATCGTCTCGGTCATTTCTCGCGCGATCGCCCAGGCCAGCACGAACGAGAAGGTCGCACTCACTGCCGCAACGCCTAGCAGCGGTGCAAGGAGAGCGGCCGTATGTGACTGAACCAGGAAGACTGCAAGAAGCAGTGGCATCATTCCGGTTGCGAGGAATGCCGCCTGCAGCTTGACCAGCAGCGAAACCCGCATCACATTGCGTTCGCGGGCTTCGGCGCCCGCTTCTTCGACCAGCCGCCGCATGTCTGCCCGCGTGAGACGCTTCCAGTTCGCGTAACTGAAGAAGCCGGAGAGCATCCCAGCACCTCCGGCGCACGCGAGTGTGGCGAAGGCTTCGAGCCCGCCGAATCCCGAGACGCCAGCGAGCCCGACGGCCACGATCAGGGCGCCACCCGCGACCCAGGTAGCGAAGCCGGAGAGCATGATCTGGAACGGTGCGCGAATCGCCTCGATCAGCACGGCTTCCACCGGCTTCGTGGACTTGCCATCGAGCCAATCGAAGAACGACGACGCGACCCTGCGCTGCCACCAGATTCCGGCCCCGAAGAAGGGCCAGACCAGGACCCCCACGGCGACCAGGATGCGTTTCCATCCCTCCGGATCGAGGTCAAGCGTTTCGGCCAGATACGCGGCGGCGAGCGGAGCCATCGGGATCGCGAACAGGCCCGCATCGCGGCTGTGACGCTGGAACAGTTCGCGGGCAGTCATTATGGGCCCATCGGCAGAAACCCCTAGTCGAATGAGGGGAGAGTGCGTCCTGCTTCGCGATAGCGACGCGCCGTTGGTGGAGGCCTGGGTGGCCCCCTCTACGGCTGCGTCAGCGCGCACCCCGACTGCTGCGCCGCCGACTAACGACCTGCGAAGCCGCCGGATCCGAGATCCTCGATCGGCGCCGCCCAGTCGACGAAGATGGGCGATGACCACGCGCGTTGGTGGGTCTCTGCGAGACAGTCGCCGTCCGTGCAGGGCACCGGGTCCGCATGGATGGCCATCGACGGCGTTTCGATTGCGCGCGCGTAGTACACGGCATCTCGCGCAGACTCCTCGAAGCCGGGGTCTTCGAAGTCGACGATGCAACCTTCCGCGGTGCCCGGACAATCGAACACCTGCCACGGGTCCTCGACCAGCCGTCCGATCTCCTCGCCAGCTTCAATCTGGGGCAGGATCCGGATGATCTCGATCCGTTCGATTCCGCGCCGGGTGTCGCTCGGGAAGTGGCACTCGCCAAGGCAGAGCTGGTCGATCCGCTCCTGACCGATCGAGGCCACGACGTGGTCGGGGCAGCCAGCCTGCGGCTCGAAGGAACCCAGGGCGTGCGCGCGGAAGTGCGGAGCCGCACGACGCTCGGTCGTCGAGCCCATCGGGATGAGCCGCTCACCGGATTCGGTCTCTTCGACCAGGTCGAACCACAGCAGGATCCGTGGACCGCTCGTCGCGTAGACTTCCTTGCGTTCGAGCGCATCCCAGATCGACTGGCGGTCGCGACCCTCGGAATGCACTGCGACCAGCCCGCCGGTCAAGAAGAAGTTGCCGGCACGCTGGGTCTCGAAGAGCTGGAGGGGCGAGCCACCCTCGTCGACGTAGGCCACCGACTCGGCGATCGGCGCTTCATCGGTGGCGCCCCCGAAGACCCCGCCGCCCCTGGCACCGCTCGCGCTGGCCGACGGCCGAGCACCATCGCTCATGTCGCCTCGGGCGAATTCCTTGTATCCGGTTCCGGGCCGTGCGGAGTGATTGTCGCTCGAACCGAGGAAACCGAAGCGAAAGCGCTTCGGGTCCGCCGGGTCGCTGAAGTCCCGGAGTGCCAGCATGTACTGGGCCGAACCCAGCGGGCGGTAGTTGAAGGCGGGCTGGAAGCAGTCGGGGCATTGCCCGGCGTCCAGCCAATCTTCCGCCTTCGAGCCAGGAACCGTCTTCCATCCGGCTTGATAGGCATCGACGTAGTGTTGGCGCGCGACTGCGGCGCGGTCGTCGCAAACGTCGGCAGCTTCCCCTGTGTTCGCGCAGCGCTCGCGAATCAACTCGCCTGCACGCTGACACGAGGGCAGGTACCCGTCTCGCGGGGCGGGACACACCGGATTTCCCTCCGGATCGAACTCGACCGCGCGCCAGCCGAAATAACGTTCCGAGTTCCCGTGTCCGGAGTAGACCTCGAGCAGGGTCTGGAGGTTCTCGTCGCTGCCCGGGAGCTGTTTCGCCCAGTCGGACCCGGCGGGCGTGTACATGCCCCAGGCCGTGCCGTGCGGGATGACCAGCGTCGGGAAGTCCCAATCGCGCAGTTTTGCGAACAACCCTTCGGGCGTCGGCGCGGCTTCCAGACAATCCGACGGCAAGTCGCGCACCGGGACGTCGGCCGCGCACCCGGGCGTCTCGACGACCTCGTTAATGAAGCGTGCGAAGTCACGCCCGCGGGAGCCGCCGAACAAGACCAGCGGCGCCGGCACCCCGATCCCATCGTCGGCGTCAGGGCCCGCAGCGGAACGCGACGAAATCGGACGTGTCGGGATCCGGCCTTCATCGGTCTCGAGCAGGACGACGTTCTTGTGTCCATAGTGGTTGTCGGGGCGCGATCCGATCTGGCTCCACTCCCAACCCAGGAACGTCACGAGGTCCGGGTTGGCGGGATCGCCAGCCACGGCATTGCACTGCCTGACCATCTCGACCGTCTCGGTCCAGAGCCGCGGCGTCAGGTTTTCGGCGTGGTCGTTGATCGACCAGAAGTCGACGCCCGAGCAGTAGCGCGCGAAGTCGCACGCGTCGGCCGGCGGGTGGCTGCCCGTCCCGCCCGCAAGCGGGAGGTTCATCAGGAACGCGTCGAAGCTGAAAGTCGTGTGCACGTGGAAGTCACCGAACAGGATCTGCTTCGCGGGCGCACGGCCCAGGCTTTCGACACCACGCGCTTGCCGCACGGCCCGGTCCAACACGGCTTCGGGCGATACCGCGACAGTCGCCACATCACCCCGTGTCTCTTCGCTTCCGAAGTACCCGCGGAGTGCGAGTTGAAGCGCTCCGAATGCGACGAGAAGAAGGAGGCCGAGGACGAGCGCGATGCGTTTCATGGAGTCTCCGTTTCCGAGATTATGGCATGTAGCATGCCATAATTACAGACGATCCAGGGCCAGCTGCCCGATCCTCCATCAACTGCCATCCTCCGCAGATGCCGCTGCTCCCGGGCGCCGACCCGCTGCTCGTCCTGGCCATCGTGTTGCTCACCGGAACCACGCTCGGATGGGTGGCCCAGCGGATGCGCCTGCCGGCCGTGACCGGGCAGATCCTGGCCGGGGTGTTGCTCGGCCCCTCGGTTCTCCGCGCATTCGAGCCCGAGGCCATCGAAGGCCTGGCACCGCTGACGCATTTCGCGCTGGCCCTGATCGGCGTCACCGTCGGCGCGCACCTGAATGTGGCGCGGCTCCGGAACGCCGGCCGCCGACTCCTTTGGCTGCTGGTTCTGGAAGCCCTGATCACGCCCCTGATCGTGGCGACCGGACTACTGTGGCTCCCGGGTATCCCGACCGTCACCGCCCTATTGCTGGCGACGATCGCGGTCTCGACCGCGCCAGCCACCGTGGTGGCGCTGGTTCGGGAAACGCGATCCCGGGGCGTCTTCGTCAAGACGCTGGTCGCCGCCGTCGCGCTCAACAACATGAGCTGCATCTTCTTGTTCGAGATGGCGCGCGCGGCCGGGCGCTTCGCAACGGAGGATGCGGGTCTGGTGGACTTGCCGGTCGCAGCCGCCATCGCGAGCGCTTCCGTCCAGCTTCTCCGCGCCGTCGTCGTCGGCTCGGTGATCGCGCTGCTGACACACTTCGTTTCGCAGCGGCTGAGCCGACCGATCCGGCTCGAGACCATCTCCGTGGTCTCACTGCTCGCAACGTTCGGGATCGCGACCTACGGCGGTGTATCCGCGCTCGCGGCGTGCCTCGCACTCGGCGTTGTCCAGACGAACCTGTCGGCCGCCCGCGAGCGCATCGTCGATGTCGTCTTCTCCGACTTCGAACCCGCCATCCTTTGTGTCTTCTTCACGCTCGCGGGCCTTCATCTGTCGCTCGAAGCCGCAGCGAGCGGTGGCCTGATCGCGCTGGTGTTCGTCGCGAGCCGGATCGCGGGCAAGCTGGCTTCGGCCGACCTCGCCATGCGGCTCGCGGGCGCCACCGACCGCGTGCGGCGCAACCTCGGCGCGGCGCTCATCCCCCAGGCCGGCGTCGCCATCGGACTCGTGATCCTGGTCCAGGACGACCCCGCGTTCGCCGATGTCACGGAGCTCTTCACCGCCATCGTGCTCACGGCCGTCACCATCAACGAAGTGATCGGGCCGCTTGCGACGCGGGGCGCACTCACGCGCTCGGGTGAAGCCGGGAACGACCGGCCGCGGCTTGTCGACTTCCTGCAGGAAGAGAACATCGTGACCGACCTGGAAGCAGAGAATATGTCGGCCGCGATCGAGCAACTGGTCGCACACCTGATGCAAACGCACCCGCTCGAGGGCGTCGATCCTGCGGTCTTGAGAAGAAGCGTGATGGAGCGTGAAGCGCAGATATCGACCTGCCTGGGCGAGGGACTCGCGGTGCCGCACGGTGAGCTGCCGGAAGGCTTTCCCATGGTCGGCGTCATGGGCCTGTCTCGTCGCGGCCTGCCCTTCCCAACGCCGGACGGACGCCCCGTACACTGCGTGCTACTGCTCGCGACCCCGGCCGGCGAACGAGACCGACACCTCGAAGTGTTGGCCACCATGGCACGCACGCTCGGCTCCGACCCCGTTCTACAACACCAACTCTATTCCGCCGACACCGCCGCGCACGCGTATGAAATCCTGCACGGCGAGCAGACCGAAGATTTCAATGTCTTCCTCGAGGATCTGTCGGATGACGTGAGACCGGCCTAGCGATCGATCACGGGCCGAGCGTGGCTCCCACCATGCGCTGTAGCAGGCGCTTCTGCCGCGCGACGTTCTCCGGGTCGGTGACGTTCCCGGGTGCCATCCTCGCGAAGGCGCGCTGCGAGACGAAGTAGCCGGTGCAGAGGTTGAACATGGCGATCGTGGCGATCGCCAGATCCGCTCGCTCACCGGTCCCCTGGCCACCCGCGCGGGCCGCGGCGGTGCCTTGCGCGAAGAGGCGATCGAGCCACCGATCCAACACGCCGTCATCGGAAAGCGGATCGCCCTGAAGCGCCTGCTGGAAGAGTGCGGCCACGGGCGGATGCTCGGCCAGCAAGTCCGTCACGGCCGGCGGAAGCTCTGCCAGCCCCAGGGTCGGCGGCGTTGCCAGCGCGCGGTCGAGCAGTTCGACCAAGGGCTGCAGGGCCCGATCCAGGACGGCCGTGTACAGACCCTGTTTTCCGGAGAAGTGATTGTACAGGCCGGGCTCTCGGATCCCGGCGGCCCTGGCGATCTCTCGTAGAGAGGTGCCGGAGAAGCCTTTTTCGGCGAAGCAGACCTCCGCCACGTCGAGGATCCGGGCACGGGTGCGCTCGCCCTTGCGCGGCGGAGAGGCGTCCGGGGCTTGCGGATCGAGGGCCATTGCAGGAAATTATCGATTGATCACTTTTTCTGCAAGATCCCAGCTGGAGCCCACATGCCCATTCGTGTCCACGACGTCGTCAATCACGATGCCAGCCTCGTGAGCCGCAAGGCATGGAGCGACCCCCACCTCTACGAACTCGAGAAGCGCGGCATCTTCGGCCACGCCTGGCTCTTCCTCGCCCACACGTCCCAGCTCCCGAACCTGGGCGACTTCGTGCAAGCCTACATGTGCGAGACGCCCATCATCGTCACCCATGGGAACGACGGGAACATTCACGCACTGATCAACAGCTGCTCCCACCGCGGACTACCGGTGTGCCGAGCCGACCGCGGCAACGCCAAGAGCTTCGTCTGCCCGTACCACAACTGGAACTACTCGGTCGAAGGTTCCTTGCAGGCGATCCCCCAGGAGCAACACCTCGAGGGCCGGACCGACAGGTCGTTGCTAGGCCTCAAGCGGGTCCCCCGTGTCGAGCAATGGAACGGGATGATCTTCGGTAGCTTCGACGAAGAGATCGAGCCGCTCGACGACTACCTGGGCGACATGCGCTGGTACCTGGATGCCTTCTTTGGTCGGTTCCCGAAAGGCATCGAGTTCATCGGGTCACCACAACGCTGGGTCATCGACGCGAACTGGAAGCTCCCGGTCGAGAACCAGCTGGGCGACGTCAACCACGGACCGTTCCTGCACGCCGCCGTCATCCCCCCGGAAGCGAACGCCGAAGTCTTCGAGCTCGGCCGCAGTGTCGTCACCGCTCCCGGCCACGGCGCCACCTTCCGCTTGATGCCCGAGGGCGCACCGCTCGAACAGGTCGCGTGGGGCTTCGAGGGAATGGCCTCGCTGCTGGCACCCGAGGTCCACGACTACCTTCGAGAAGTCCAGGCCCGCGCGATCGAGAGCGTCGGTCCTCTTCGTTCAAGGATGAAGGGGCTCACCTACGGCGTGTTCCCCAACCTCTCGTTCCTCTGGTCGAACACGGCGTTCAAGGTCTCGCATCCACGCGGCCCGGGGAAGGTCGAGTACTGGTCCTGGTCGGTCGTTCCCGCCGACGCACCCGATGCGTTCAAGCGGATCCTACGCGGCAACCACACCGCCTTCTTCGGCCCGGGTGGGATCCTCGAACAAGAGGACTCGGAAGCCTGGACGCAGCAGCGCATCGGAAGCGAGATCGACTTCGCCGACGATCGCCCGTACTACTACGGCCTGGGGCTGAACGAGGAGAAACCCGACCCCGAGCTTCCGGGACTGGTCGGGGTGACGGCGAACGAATTCTACGCGCGCAACTTCTTCCTCCGCTGGCGCGACGCACTGGCAGCCGTGGAGGACGAAGCGTGAGCACGACCCTCGCCTCCCCCGAACGCCAATACGAGATCGAGCAATGGTACTACCGGGAAGCACGGATGCTCGACGGCCGGCAGTATCAGAGCTGGCTGGCGCTATGCCACCCAGAGATTCGTTATGTCATTCCCGGTCGCGGAAACCCGCAGGTTCCGAACCGCGAGCGCGGCAAGGAGGACATGATTTCGATCGAGCGCGAACTCGAAGGCGTCGACTCCGATGGCCTTCCGATCCGCGACGAGACCATGGCCTACCTGATGCTCAGAGTGGAGCGGAGTTTCAAGGCGAACGCGTGGAGCGAGAACCCGCCGGCCCGCACACGCCGGATCGTGGGCAACATCGAAATCCTCGGAGAGGACGACGCGGGCGCGCTTTCCGTCTGGAGCGCCTTCCACCTGCACTACGCACGCCCCGGCAGCGCCAGCTTCCTGTATGCGGGCCAGCGGCGAGACGTGCTGGCCCCCGGCGAACAAGCCGGTGCTTACCTCTTGAAGAACCGAGAAGTCATCCTCGACATGGCCGAAGTCGCGTACCCGACGCTGGGCCTCTTCCTCTAGCCAACGCCGCGACGGGCGCGGCAGGTGGCCCCTACGCCTGGAGCGCCGTCGGGCGAACGAGACGACCCGGCCGGGCGCCGGTGTCCCGATCGTTCTCCCGGGTTCTTACGCCGTTCACGAAAGTCGCCAGGTATCCCGAAGCACGCTGCAGGATCCGACTTCCGCCCGCCGGCAGGTCGCGGTGCACTTCGAGTTCGCCGAGCTGCAGGTTCTCGAGATCGATCAGGTTGAGGTCTGCCCGCTTCCCAACCTCGAGCGTTCCGCGGTCGGTCAAGCCGTAGAGTTCGGCGTTCGTCTGCGTCTGCTTCCGGACGACCCATTCAATGGGG
>JAJDAQ010000011.1 GCA_029261815.1 Deltaproteobacteria bacterium | reverse complement strand
GCGGCGGATCCGTGGCAACATGCGCGGACGCTGTCGATTGCGCTGACGGGGAACGGTGCGCATGCCGCCATCGACCCGACCGCCATCCGACACTCGGAGGACTGTTCGTGAGTGTGGCCGATTACGAGAAGCTCGGGGCCTTCTATTTGGGACGCGAGCACGACCTCGCGTCCGACACCACGAGCGAGGCACCGCTGCTCTACGACGCGAAGGACCTGACGACCCACGGCGTGATTGTGGGGATGACCGGTAGCGGCAAGACCGGACTCGCAATTGGTTTGCTTGAAGAAGCCCTCATCGATGGCATTCCCGTCATCGCCATCGACCCGAAAGGCGACCTCGGCAATCTGCTGTTGACGTTCCCCAAGCTCCAGGCGGACGACTTCGCACCCTGGATCGACGAGAACGAAGCCGCACGAAAGGGGCGAACGCCGGCCGCTCACGCGAAGGCCACCGCCGACCTCTGGAAGGAAGGCCTCGCTTCATGGGGGCAAGGACCGGATCGCATCCGCCGCCTGAACCAGTCGGCCGAGCGCGTGCTCTACACCCCGGGCAGCACGGCCGGACGGCAGCTTTCCCTGCTGCAGTCGCTGGCAGCGCCGGCCGCCGGTGCGCTCGATGCCGAGGCACTGCGCGAGCGAGTCTCTGGCGCGGTCTCGGGCTTGCTAGGCCTGATCGGTATCCACGCCGACCCGATCCGGAGCCGCGAACACGTGCTGCTCTCGCAGCTCCTGGCACGCGCCTGGAGTGAGGGACGCTCGCTCGACCTGGAGTCGCTGATCCGTTCGATCCAGCAGCCGGGGATCGATCGCGTCGGTGTCCTCGACCTGGAGTCGTTCTACCCCGAGAAAGAACGCGTCGAGCTCGCGATGGCGTTCAACAACCTTCTCGCGTCTCCCGGTTTCGAGAGCTGGCGCGAAGGCGAACCCCTCGACATCCAACGCCTGCTCTACGGGACCGATGGTAAGCCGCGCTGCTCGATCCTCTCGATCGCGCACCTCCCGGAAGCCGAGAGGATGTTCGTCGTCACGCTCGTGCTCAACGAGTTGGTCGCGTGGATGCGGGCCCAGCCCGGCAGCCGGTCACTGCGCGCCCTGTTCTACATGGACGAGGTCTTTGGCTACTTCCCACCAACGGCGAACCCGCCGTCAAAGACGCCGATGCTGACGCTGCTCAAGCAGGCGCGCGCCTATGGACTCGGCATCGTCCTTGCGACCCAGAATCCGGTCGATCTCGACTACAAGGGACTCTCCAACACCGGGACGTGGTTCCTGGGACGTTTGCAGACCGAACGCGACAAAATGCGTGTGATCGAGGGGCTCGAAGGCGCGGCCGCTTCGACCGGAAGCGGCTTCGACCGCGCCGCGATGGAGCAGGTCCTTGCGGGCCTTGGCAGCCGAAAGTTCCTGCTCAACAACGTGCACGAAGACGCGCCTGTCGTGTTCGAGACGCGCTGGGTGATGTCCTACCTGGCGGGCCCAATGACGCGGGACCAGATCCGCACCCTCACACCCAAAACCAAGAAGAAGACGGCCGTCGCTCCGCCCGCATCGGTCGCCAATGTCATCGAAGCGGCCGCACCCGCGCCCGAGCCCGTGGCCACGCCGGCTCCGCGTCCGATCCTGCCGCGCGGCGTGAGCGAGGCATTCCTCCCCGTCACGCGTCTGCCATCTGCGGGAGAGCGGATCGTCTACCGACCCGGCCTGCTTGGCGCGGCCACGCTGCACTTCGCCAAGGCGACGCTCGACGTCGACGAATGGCGCCAGGCGGCCACGGTTGCGCCCGTGCCTGACGGGTCGACGTCGCCCTGGACCGGCGCGGCCGTGCTCGCGGCTCCCCCCGAACTCGACGACGGGCCAGTCGCCGACGCGTCCTTCGGCGAGCTGCCCCGCAGCGCCACCGTGCCGAAGACCTACACGAGATGGACCAAACAACACGCAAGTCATCTCTATCGCGAGTCCACGCTCACGGTGTTCACGTGCAAGTCGCCCAAAGCGCACAGCCGCATCGGCGAAGACGAAGATGCGTTCCGCGGTCGCCTTCGTGCGCTGGATCGTGAGTCGCGCGACGACCAGCTCGAGAAGCTGCGTCGGCGCTATGCACCGAAGCTGGAACGCCTGAAGGACCGCATCGAACGCGCCGAGCACAAGGTCGACGTCCAACAGGAACAATACGAGTCGAAGAAGACCCAGAGCGTGATCTCGATCGGCGCCAGCCTCGTCGGCGCCCTGTTCGGCCGCAAGCTGGGCAGCGCCGGAAACGTGGGGCGCGCGGCCACGGCGGCGCGCGGCGTCTCCCGTGCCGCACGCGAGAAAGGCGACATCGGGCGCGCCCAGGAGCGGGTCGAGGCGCTGGAGGAACAACTCCAGGACCTCGAGGCGCAGTTCCAGGACGATCTTGCGAACCTGGAAGACGCACCGGCCGACGCGTTCGATCTCAAGGAAGTCGTGGTGCGCTTGAAGAAGAGCGACACCGAAACCGCACCGGTTCAGCTCGTCTGGATCCCGTGGCGCGTCGCCGCCGACGGAACCCGACAACCCGCCCACGGGCTCTAGCCCACAGCTCTCGAGGAGTTTCCATGACCCGCTCCGCCATCGTCATCGGCGTCGGCCCGTACCCGGGTGTTGGCGCTGCACTGTGCCACCGGCTCGCGCGTGAAGGCCTTCACGTCTTCATGGGCGCTCGCAGTGAGGACAAGCTACGTGCCGTCCAGGGAGGAATCGAAGCGGCGGGCGGACGCGCCACAGGCGTCCCGATGGATACGACCGTGACTGAACACGTGCAGCGCATCTTTGATCGCGCAGAGCAGGAGGCCGGCATCCCCGAGCTCGTGATCTACAACGCGGGCAACAACCAGTTCTCGTCGCTACTCGACATGACCGACGAGTTCTTCGAGAACCTCTGGAAGCTCTGCGCATTCGGCGCCTTCAAGGTCGGGCGGGAAGCCGCAAAGCGGATGGTTCCGAACGGCGGCGGCACGATGCTATTCACCGGCGCCACCGCCTCGGTCCGAGCACGCCCGCCGTTCACTGCATTCGCCTCCGCGAAGGCCGCCCAACGCTCGGTCGCGCACGGAATGGCGCGTGAGTTCGGCAAGGACGGGCTTCACGTCGGGCACGTCGTGATCGACGGCGTGATCGACGGCGACGTGATCGCCAAGAAATTCCCGCAGGCAAAGGAACGCCTGGGCGAGGACGGGATGCTCAACGTCGACGACATCGCCGACGCATTCTGGTACCTGCACACCCAGCCGCGTAGCGCCTGGACCCTCGAGCTGGACATCCGACCGTACAAGGAATCGTTCTAACGGCCGCGGCGCTTCCAGCGTCTGTCAGGCCGCCTCGTCGTCGGTCCAGCGCATCACCAGATCGATGCGGAAGCCGTCCCAGATTGCACCCAATCCCTGATGCTCGTGAAGCGCGACGCCGGTCGCGCCCGACAAGCCGTCGGCCAACGGGCCGCGATACCACGGAAACAAGGTCGACGGCACGGCCTCGGGCGCGAACCAGCGGACGACCGGCGTCTCGTCGCTCGGCCGCAGGTCGCCCGAGAGCGGCCGGCACCGGTATACGCGTGCACGGTGGGGCAGAAAGCCGGTCCGGTGATACTCGCCAACGAGGTCGATGATCTCGACGAAGAGGCCGGTCTCCTCGAGGACCTCGCGAACGAGGGCCGCCTCTTCGGATTCTCCGGGTTCGAGATTGCCTCCAGGCAGCTCCCAACCGCGGAGATCTTGACGCACCGTGAGCAGCACACCGGCGTCACCCTGGATGACCGCCTGGACGACGACTCGGTCCTTCTCGCCGCTTGGACCGCGGTGGCCGAGAAAGCCCCAGAGCGCGGTGCGCGTGTGGTCCGGGACGATGCGCAGCAGGCGGAGGACCCGCCCGGCGCCACTCACCCCACGATCTTTGACAGCGGGAACTCGACGATGCCGGTCGCGCCCTTTTCGACGAGTTCGGGAAGGAGATCG
The DNA here is from genome assembly GCA_029261815.1 of Deltaproteobacteria bacterium. GTDB lineage: Bacteria > Myxococcota_A > UBA9160 > UBA9160 > UBA6930 > JAJDAP01. The sequence goes on along the minus strand of JAJDAQ010000011.1, from coordinate 30,671 downwards.
CGGACCACGGTCTCTTCGACCACGGTATTGAGCGCAACCCAGTCCTCGTTTGCGAGCGCCGAGATCGTCGGGCTGCCGAGCGCGGGCAGGACGTTGAGGATCGCGTCTAGATCCGCTCGGCGAACGTTCAGCATCAAGCCGACGCGGCCGGCCGCGTCGATCGCGCCCTTCAGCATCAGCAGCATCCGCTCGATCTTGCGCCGCTTCCAGTCGTCTTCCCACGAGGCCTTGTTGGCGATCAGACGCGGCGTCGTCTCGACGACGGTGTCGAGGATCTTGAGATTGTTGGCCCGGATCGAGGAGCCGGTCTCACTGACGTCAACGATGGCGTCGGCCAGCACCGGCGGCTTGACCTCGGTCGCGCCCCAGGAGAACTCAATGTCCGCCTTGACGCCGTGCTCCTTGAGGTAGCGCTTCGTCATGCCCACAGCCTCGGTGGCAATGCGCTTGCCTTCGAGGTCCTTCACGGACTTGATCTTCGAGCCTTCCTTCACGCAGAGGAGCCAACGGATCTGACGATAGTTGGGCCAAGGTGCGCGAAGGTCGGCAACCTCCTTCACCTTGGCGCCCGTCTCCTTGACCCAGTCAAGGCCGGTAATCCCCACATCGAGCACGCCCTGCTCGACATAACGTGCCATTTCCTGCGCGCGAATGAGCATGCATTCGATCTCGGGGTCATCAATGCTCGGGTAGTAGGAGCGCGACGGAATCGTCAGGTTGTAGCCAGCAGAGGCGAAGAGCTTCGTCGTCGTCTCCTGCAGGCTTCCCTTCGGAATTCCCACGATCAGCTTCGTCTTCTTGGCGCTCATTTCCCGTAGACCTCTTTCGGGTCGAAGACCATCTCTCCGACGTCCTGCCAGCTTCCATCCTCGGGCTTCCACGAGAAACAACTCCGACGCCCGGTATGGCAAGCGGCATCGCCCTTCTGCTCCACCTTCAACAGGACGGCATCACCGTCGCAGTCGATGCGGAGTTCCTTGAGCGTCTGCGTGTTGCCGCTGCTCTCGCCCTTGTGCCAGAGCTCGTTGCGCGAGGTGCTCCAGTAGACCACCTCGCCGAGTTCGAGCGTCTTCTGAAACGCCTCTTCGTTCATGTAGGCGACCATCAGGATCTCACCGCTGGAGTGGTCCTGTGCGATCGCCGTCAGGAGGCCGCCGCGCTTGTCGAAATCGGGAGAGGGAGTGTCTTGAGCCATCGGGCGGGAGACCCTACCCGGCGGCCAGAGCCCCCGCCAGCTTGGCCCGAAGTCCAGGAATCTCCGCGGCTGCCGGCCCTGGCGCATAGCGTTTCTCGCGGCCCTCTCCGGGAACCCGCGTCACCCAGCCCCTGCTTTGGAGGAGCGCCAGCATCGCCGGGAGCCCGACCGGGTTCCAGGCTTCCGGGCGCCGCATCTCACCGACGAGCTGAAGCCGACGCACATGCCCCTCGATCGACTTCTCCAGGTCCTTGCCGCCGATATCGCCCTCGATCTCGTCGATCGCAGCAAGAACGGCCAGGTAGCCCTCCACGAGGCCCCGCGTCTGCTCCGCCAGGAACGAAAGCGCGGCGCGACCGCTCGCAGTGGGCCGAAGGCGGTCTCCGTCGCGCTCCACGGCTCCGATCGCGACGAAGTGATCCAGGAATCCGTCGAAGTGCGCGGCCCGCAGCAGCGCCTGGGGGGCGAACAACTCCTCATAGAAGAGTTCGAGCCAGAATCCGAGATCCTCGTGGAGAGCCGTGCGCGTCGTGCCGGAAAGCAGCTCGCGGGCCATCCAGCTCGGCGCGGCGACGTAGTGGAGCAACACGTTCCGATACACGTCGAGCGCACGCCACTGACTCTCGTCGTAGTAGAGGATCTCCTTCCCGGCCTCGTCCTCCCGCGAGATCAGGCCCGAGCGCAGCAGGAACTCGATCGATTCGCTGAAGTCGGGCTCGTCTCGCTCGAGCGCCGGCGTCAGCTGGACATCCTGCATCCGAAGCAACTCGACGATCTCACGCATTCGCCCGAGGAGTTCTGCGCGATACAGCCCGCGGCGTTGCTCGCCCAGAAGGGCACAAGCGGCCACCGACGTCGTGTTCGCGACCATCGACCAGTTGATCCGCTCGACCAGATCATTGCCGAGCCGTTCCGTGAACTCGCGGCGCTCTTCGGTTTCTTCGCCTTCGAAAAGCTCGCGTCGACCCGCGAGTTCTCGCGCCAGCGAAACGGGCTCTCCGAAGTTGATGAAGACCGCGCCGAAGCGGCGCCGAAGCAGCCTGCCCGCGCGCATCAGGCCGAGCATGCTTTCCTCCTGCTTCGCCTCGCCCGAGGCCTCGGAAACCATGGCGCCCTCTTCCACCAGGCGTTCGTAGGTAATCGCCACCGGCACGAAGTAGAGCTCACGGCGGCCGCTATCGACAAAGCCTTGGATGTTCCAATTCAGCATTCCCATCCGGGGCGCCAGACTCTTCCCCGTTCGAGAACGACCTCCCTCGATGAAGAACTCCTGGGGGAACCCCTCGTGGACCAGGTAGGAGACATAACCTCGAAAAACGGCCTTGTAGAGTTCGTCGTCGAACGACTTGCGCAGGAAGAATGCACCGACACCACGGAACAACAACCCGAACGGACCGAATGCCATGTTCTCACGCGCGGCGATGTGAGGCGGGATCACGTAGTTCTGGTACAGCAGCCACGACAACAACAGGAAGTCGAAGTAGGAGCGATGGCTCGGCACCATCACGACTGGCGTCCGCTTCGCGAGTTCGGCCATCCGGTCGAGCCCTCGGACTTCGACGCCGGCGAACAGTTTCTTGAAGATCCAGCCGACGGCCGCCGCGAGGATCGCCAGCGTGGTCGGGTTCATGTTGGCCGCGATCTCGCGGAACATCTTCTCCGCCTGGGCACGCGCCGCTTCGACCGAGCCGTGTCGGTCCGCGAGTGCCTGGATGGCCGCGACCACGTTCGGGTCGCCCATGACCGCGTCGCGCACTTTGTGCCGCGGGCGCAGATTCGGCCCCTCGACGACCCGTTCCTCGCGCTGCAGGAACTGCAGGATGTTCCGGCGGAGCTGCCGCGAAACGGCCGGGACGTCGGCGTCCGGCCGCTTGCGGGCGAAATCCGAAAGGACGATCGCCTCGCCCACCTTGATCGCGAGGCTGCGGTACGCGAGCAGGAACGACGACACCTTGGCCAGATCCGTCGGTCGCGCGGCCTGGCCGTAGTTGAGGTTCAGGAAGCGCCGATGCGTTCGAGGCCCCTTGCGCCAGAAAAGCGCGACGGGCAGGAACGAAACCTCGCGCCCGTGCTCACCCGCCGCTTCGATGAGGGAATCGAGCAGCCGCTGCTCCCGACGGCCCTGTTCAATCGCGACTTCGCGACCCCCGAGCAACGAGCGCGTGCGGCCGGTGCGCAGGAACAAGAACATCGACTCGCCGGATTCCGCGACACGTCGCACTGAATCCAATGCCTCGGCCTGGTCGGACTCGGCCCGGACCTTGCGGGAGAGCCGGCGGCGCTGGAACCACTTCTTCATTCCCGCCAGGAACGGTTGGTAGTAGTAGAACGACAAGCCATTCGCGAAGGCCGAGAGCCTGAGTCCTTCGCGTTCGAACAAGGTGTTGAACAGGAAGTAGTCGAGCCGGCTCGCGTAGCGCATGACATAGACCACGGCGCCGCGGTCCTCGTGTGCGCGCAGCCGACTCACGGTCGCATCGTCGAAGTCGAAGTGTCGAAAGTACCGGCGCGCGAAGCCACGGAAGAACCAGTTGAAGCGCGGCACCATCGCCGACTTCGGGTCGGCCACCTCGGGCGCGGCAAGGCGGGCCCCCGGGCGCGGGGCGGTCGGCGGGGCTTCGGCGTTCATCGTGCGGGGAGTATCACACAATCAGCCAGAGGCACCCGGGGCCGGACCGGCCGCTGCGCCGAGACGCGAAACCGACCACGCACCTGGAGTTCCCAGGTCCGTGGCCGGCTCGATTCGTCGGCGGACCGCGCGACCCGCGGCAGACTGCTCGTTAGTCGAGGACGATTTCGGGCATCTTGGCCGCGATTTCTTCCGCGGTCCAGAGCCCCCCGTCGTCCGTTTTGGTCACGCCTTCTGCAGTGACGACACGCATCTCTGCGATGCGTCCGCCGCCCACGTAGAACGTCTTGTTCGTGGACTCACCCGAGAGGTCGCTCGCGAGATAGACGACCAGCGGGGACACGAGACCGGGCGCAACCCGCTCGGCCATCCCTTCGCGGTCGAAACCGGGGAGATCGTCGGTAAGCCGCGTGAATGCCACAGGCGCGAGGATGAAGCATCGAATGCCGTGACGTTGGCCCTCGAGGGCCATGCAACGGGTGAAGCCCGCGATGCCAGCCTTCGCCGCGCCGTAGTTCGCCTGCCCGAAATTCCCGTTCAGACCCGACGTTGACGACGTGTTGATGATGACACCGCCCTCGCCGCGCTCCTTCATGTGGTTGAATGCCGGGCGCGACACCGCATAGGTGCCCTTCAGGTGGACGTCGATGACCGGATCCCACAGATCCTCGGTGGTCTTCGACAACGTCTTGTCGCGCAGGATCCCGGCGTTGTTGACGCAGATATCCAGCTTGCCGAACGCGTCGATCGCCGACTGCACGATCGCGTCGCCACCCTCCACGGTCGCCACACTGTCGTAGTTGGTTGCCGCTTCAGCGCCGAGCGCGCGGATCTCGTCCGCGACCTGGTCCGCCATCGATGCGGAGCCACCGCCGCTCCCGTCCCGTGAGCCTCCCAGGTCGTTGACGACGACCTTCGCGCCTTCCTTGGCGAGAGCGAGCGCGTGTTCGCGACCGAGACCACCACCTGCACCGGTGACGAGCGCCACCTTACCGTCGAGCAGACCCATGAAACTTCTCCTGATTCGTTGAGGGATCGAAGGGGCGCAGGCTAGCACCGCCCGCCGCGCTGGCCCTGAATCTCAGCCGAACAGCAGCGTGCGAAGCCGCGCAAACGACGCAAAGCCCAACCGCGCGTAAAGACGCTCTGCGGGCTCATTGCCCTCGACCACGGCCAGCTGAACGTCTGCGGTGCCGGCCTCGAACGCCACACGGCAGAGTTCGGCGACACCGGCGGTGGCAATGCCTTCCTGGCGTGCATCTCGCCAGGTGTAGATGCCCTGGAGCAGCCACCCCCGCGGACAGCGGACATCGGCATAGCCTACGAAGACCAGGGTTCCGTGGCGCTCCCCCACGATGGCCCGCGATATCCGACTGCGCACCCATCGGCGAAAGCCTGCGGGATCGTGGCGAGAAGGATCGGGGCGGTCCTCTTCGAGCAGACTCTCCCGGGAGGCGACCACCAGTGCGTCGAGGTCCCCGAGTCGCGCTCGGCGGAAACTCAATCCGGGGGTCGGCGCGACCGGCTGGAGTTGCCCCGGTTCGAGCGCGTAGGCCGTCTCGATGCGATCGAGCAGGGCTTTGCGCCCGCGCGCCTCGAGCCATTCCCAGACTGGCTCGACCACGTCTTCCGTGCTCTTCAGCAACCCCGCGTGCACACCGCTCAGGTACGGGAGAAACGCCTCGACCGCGGACGGGTCGACCGAAGCGTCGAGGACCACCGTGGGCTGCAGCGACAGCACGGCGACCAGTCCCTGGTCGCCCCAGGCTCCGACGATCTCGCCCCGCGGCTCGCCGCGCTGCAGCGGTGCGCCCAACCGCAGCACCTGATCGATCAGGTGAAGGTTGAGCCGCGGCGCGCGTTCGAGGTGCGCCAGTGCTTCAGCACGGTCCACCGGTCCCAGCGCACGTACGCGCAGCCGGCTCATGGGGGCGTCACTCGATCACGGCGAGGACGTGTCCCTCTTCGACGTTGTCCCCTTCGGAGACCTTGATCTCGATGAGCTTGCCCGCGCACGGCGCTTCGACCGGAATCTCCATCTTCATCGATTCGAGGATCATGATGACATCCTCTTCCTCGACGCTGACTCCTGGTTGGAGTTCGATCTTCCAGACATTTCCCGTGATCTCGGCTTCAACGTCGGTCGGCATGCGTCCGCTCCCGTGGCGATTCGAGGCGGAATCATACCGCCTCGATCCGGGTCCGGCGCTCCCCTATGTTCCCTCGCCATGCTCGAGACCCTGACACGCGGATTCAAGGGCGCACGCGAACGGCTAGCCGGCGTGCGCGCGCTGTCCGAAGACAACGTCGACGAAGCGCTCCGCGACGTCCGGACCTCGCTCCTGGAAGCCGACGTCGACTTCCAGGTGGTCAAGGACTTCCTGGCCCGGGTCAAGGAGCGGGCACTCGGCGAGAAAGTGGAGACGCGGGTCAAGGACGCCTCGGGGCAGGTCCACAAGGTCACGCCCGGCCAACACTTCATCGCGGTCTGCGAGGAAGAGCTGACGGCCCTGATGGGCCCCGTAGATCCTGATCTGGCATCGGCCGACGGAACGACGTCCATCATGCTGTTGGGGCTTCAGGGCGTCGGCAAGACGACCATCGCGGCCAAACTGGCGCGACACCTCAAGAAACAGGGCCGGAGGCCGCTGTTGGTCGCCGCCGACATCTACCGGCCCGCCGCCGCCGATCAGCTCGAACAGTTGGGCCAATCGATCGACGTCCGCGTTCATCGTGGCGCCGAAGGCGAGCAGCCCCCCGACATCTGCGCGCGTGCAAAGGAACTCGCCCGCGACGGTGGCTACGACGCCATCATCTACGACACCGCCGGCCGTCTGGCCGTCGACGACGACCTGATGGTCGAACTCGAGGCCATTGAGCGGGTGACCTCCCCGGCGAACAAGCTGCTCGTGTGTGATGCGCTGATGGGCCGAGACGCCGTCAACGTCGCGGGTGCCTTTGCTGAACGCATCGATCTCAGTGGCCTCGTGATGACCAAGATCGATGGCGACTCGCGCGGCGGCGCCGCGCTTGCCGTGAAGGCGGTCACCGGCGTCCCGATCAAGTTCCTCGGAACGGGCGAAACCGTCGACCGGCTCGAAGAGTTCCGCCCAGAAGGCCTGGCGTCCCGCATCCTCGGCATGGGCGACATCGTCGGCCTCGTGAAGGACTTCGAGGAAGTCGTCGACACGCAACAGGCCGAGGAAGACGCCGAGCGCATCCTCAAGGGCCAGTTCACGATGGAAGACCTGCTGACGCAGCTCAAGACCATCCAGAAGATGGGGCCACTCAAGGAGGTCATGGGCAAGCTGCCCATGTTCGGCGACATGGCCGACCAGGTGGACGAGCGCGAGATGATCAAGGTCGAAGCCATGATCCAATCGATGACAAAGGGTGAGCGCCGCGACCCCGAAGTCATCGACAAGAGCCGAGCCCAGCGCATCGCCGGGGGAAGCGGACGAAACCCCCGCGAAGTCCTCGACCTGGTGGGCCGCTTCCGGCAGATGCGCCAGATGATGAGCCAACTCGGCGGCGGGGGCGCTGGCGGCCTGCTCTCCAAGATTCCGGGAATGGGCAATCTCGCCGGCGCGGGCATGCCCGGCGGCTTCGATCCTTCGATGATGATGGACGGCGGGGGCAGCCGGCAGATGCGCCGGGCGAACCAGGCCAAGCTGCGCAAGCAGTCGAAGAACAAGCGGAAGAACGCCCGCGCCTCTCGGAAGAAGGGCCGCAAGAAGTAGCCGTCGCGGCCCATCCCTGGAATGCGGGAACCGAAACGGCGTGGGCGAGTTCCCACTTTCGAGCAACTCGTGCGGTCAGGCACGATGTACGATTTACGGGGCAATGACACACCCCGCGGGGCCATTGTCGGAGTCGGACAGCCGCTTCGTTGCCGAAAACCTGCGTCAACTTGACGGACAAACCTTCCGATGGGTGAGCGGAAGAGGTGCCAATTGCGAATTCACGTCCCGTTCCGCTGCCTCCGCCTTGCGGGCCCCGCTTTGGGCCTGTGGGTCGCGCTCGCGATGGTGCTCCCGACGGTCGCATTCGCGGCGCCGGAAGACTTCCCTCGGCCGGCGTCCCTCGAGCCCGCCGTAACGTTCTGGAAGCGCGTCTACACCGAGGTCAACACGACCGGCGGCTTCCTTCATGACTCCCGCTACCTCGGTGTGGTGTACGAAGCCGTCGAGTTGCCCGGCGGGCTCAGTCGCCGCGCGCGGGATCGCTGGCTCCAAAAGCAGCGCGCGCCCTACAAGACGATCTTGAATCGGCTGGCCCAGGGAAAACGAACCGGGTTGACGGCCGAGGAGGCACGCATCCTCGGCATGTTCCCGGAAGGCGTCTCCAACGCCACGCTCCGCGCCGCCGCAGGACGCATCCGCTTCCAACTCGGACAAGCCAATCGCTTCCGCGAGGGCGTCGTGCGGATGGGTCGCTGGGAAAAGCACATCCGTGAGGTGCTGCGGCGCGAAGGACTTCCCGAAGAACTCGTTGCCCTGCCCCACGTCGAATCCTCCTTCAATCCAAACGCGCGCTCACACGTCGGCGCTTCGGGGATCTGGCAGTTCACGCGATCGACCGGGCGTATCTTCATGCGTGTCGATGCCGTCGTCGACGAGCGCAACGACCCGTTCATCGCCACCGTCGCTGCCGCGCAGTTGCTGAAGAAGAACCATCAACGCGTGGACTCATGGCCGCTCGCATTGACGGGCTACAACCACGGCATCGCGGGCATGGCGCGAGCCGCCAAACGCCTCGGCACCAAGGACATCGGCGTCATCGTCGAGAAGTACAAGAGCCGGACCTTTGGCTTCGCCTCGCGAAACTTCTATGCCTCGTTCCTGGCGGCTTCCGACATCAACTCGGACATCGCGGGACACTTCGGTCCGGTCCGAAAGGACCCGCGCGAAGACCCCGAGATCGTGGCGCTGCAGCATTACTATCGACCCGCCGCGCTCGGCCAGGCGTTCGGCGTCACCGTCAAGGCGCTCCGTGAAGCCAACCCGGCCCTGGGCGACGCGGTCTGGGCGAACCAGAAGTACGTTCCGAAGGACTATCCGCTCCGGGTCCCGCGCGATCCGATGCGTGGTGCTGCGCGCGTCGTGCTCGCCTCGGTGCCGGCGAGCGAGATGTTTGCGCAACAGATCCGCGACGTCCGCTACAAGGTCCGGCGCGGCGACACCGTCGGCGGCATCGCTCGACGGCACGGCGTCCGTGCGAGCGAGATCGTTGCCCTGAACGGCCTCCGGAGTGCGCACCGGATTCGGATCGGTCAGGTCCTCGAGCTTCCCATCAATGGGCGAAGCGGCCGCCGCGCAGCGCCGCCGGCTGCACCGTCGAGCCGCCCCCAAGACGGCTTGTACCGCGTGCGCCGCGGCGACTCGTTGGACGCCATCGCCCGGCGATTCGGTGTCGGCGTGACCGCCCTCGCGGCCGAAAACGGCGTGGCCAACCCGCGCAGCCTACAGGTCGGCCAGCTCCTGAAGATGCCGGGCTCGACGACCTCCAACCCTTCGGGCACGTACACGGTGCGCCGTGGTGACACGCTGGACAGCATCGCGCGCCGTCATGGCACATCGGCCGGTCGCATTGCCTCGCTGAATGGCATCCGGAATCGCCATCGCATCCACCCGGGACAAGAGCTGCAGGTCCCGAAGAACTGAGAGCGGGCACGGCCCTCGTCAGATCGCTTGGAAGATCGTCTCGTCCGGAAGCCGGATCGCCGTCAGTGGCCCGCCGTAGGCGGCGCCTGTGTCGATCCCGATGCTGAAGGGTTCGTTCCAGCGCACGCCGAAGTCGGGCCGCGGCGTGTGCCCGTAGACGATGGTGATCCCCAGGTCGTGCGGCATCTCGATCGTCGTGCGGTTCCACAAGAGATCCTCGGGACGCGAAGCGCGAAGGGCATAGGCCGGATCGCCGGAGCGGATTCCCTTCTCGCCAAGGCCCGCGTGCACGAACAGGTAGTCGCCTTCGTGGATCGTGAGCTCGAGGTCGCGGAAGAAGCGCTCGTGGGCGGGCGGAAGATCGAACTTGGTCGGCTCCGGATCTTCCTGACCGAAATACCCGTAGCTTGAGAGTGTGCGGTCTCCGCCGTTCATCAAGAACGCGTCACCCCCGAAGTACCAACTCTTCCGCCAGCCAAGGAAGTCCAGGAACATCGACTCGTGGTTGCCGATCAGGAATCGGCATTCGTAGGTCCGGGAGAGATCGATCAGCCGCGCGATGACGCCGGCCGCGTCCGGGCCGCGGTCGATGTAGTCCCCCAGGAACACGAGCCGGTCACCGGCTTCGAGCGGAAGGGCCCCGATCAGCCGATTCAGCTTCTCGAGTTCTCCGTGGATGTCCCCGATCGCATACAACATCGCCCAGATTCCATCGGCGGGACGATTAGGCGACTGGATGGCGTTCAGCTGCTGGCCCGGCGCTCCCGAAGCGCGAGCTGGCCGCACGCGGCGTCGATGTCCGAACCGCGGCTCCGGCGCAGGGTACAGACGAGACCCGCCTTCACGAGGATGCCCATGAAGCGGCTTGCGACCTCGGCAGACGGCGGCTGATAAGGCGCGTCGTCATGTGGGTTCATCGGGATCAGGTTGACCTTGGACGGGATCCCCTCGAGCCGCTTCACGAGCTGACGGGCGTCCTCCTCCGAGTCGTTCACGCCCTCCATGAGCGTGTACTCGAAGAACACCGGATGACGCCGCGACAACCGCGGCAGCGCCTTCAACGCGCCGAGCAATTCGTCCAGCGGAAATTTCTTGTTGATCGGCACCAGGATGTCGCGAACCTCGTCGGTCGCGGCGTGGAGTGACACGGCAAGATTCACCGGGACCTGCTCGACCAGCTCCGCGATTCGCGGGACGATGCCCGAAGTCGACACCGTGACCCGGCGCGGCGCCATTCCGAAGGCCTTCGGATGTTGGAGCGTCTTCACAGCAGAGACCACATTCGGCAGGTTCAGCAGCGGCTCGCCCATTCCCATGAACACGATGTTCGTGATGCTGCGGCCTTCCGGGAGCGCCTCGCGCATGCGGCAGACCTGATCGAGAATTTCGGCCGTCGAGAGGTTCCGCGTGAATCCCATCGCACCCGTGGCGCAAAAGGAACACGCCAACGGGCACCCGACCTGGGTCGACACGCATAACGTCATGCGGCCCTCTTCGGGAATCAGCACCGCCTCGAGGACCGCGCCGTCGCGGGTCCGCAGCGTGCCCTTGATGGTGCCGTCCACCGAATGCTGGACTTCACCGAGGTCGAGCGCGCGGGTATCGAACAGCTCTGCCAGCCGGACCCTCAGGGGTGCGGCGAGATCGGTCATCTCGTCCCAGTCTTCGACCCCTCGCGCATAGAGCCAACCCACGATCTGGTCAGCCCGATACTTGGGGAGCCCCTCACGGCCGAGGCGCTCTCGGAGTGCATCGGGCGCGAAGTTCTTGATGTTCTCGCGCTCGTGGCTCGACGGCCTGGCATCTTCCGGCATCAGGCGGGTCGGCGTCGGTATCCTCATGCGTCGCGCCGCCGATAGCTGAAGAAGTGCAGGCGGCGGCCATCTTCGCGCCACATCTCCTCGTACGCCGTGTGCATCCGCCCCGGAACTTCATCCAGGTAGGGCGTCGGCGCGTTGAGGTTCTCGAGCAAGCCCTCCGACTGCAGCACCCCATCGATGTGCTCCGCGTACTCCTCGTGGTCAGTCGCGATCTGAAGCGATCCGCCGGGAACCAGACGCTTGGCCATCTGCCGGATGATCGGGGCCTGGAGCAAGCGGTTCTTGTGATGCCGCTTCTTGGGCCACGGGTCCGGGAAGTTCACCCAGAATCCCTGGACGCTCGCGTCCGCCAGCGCGTCTCGCAGGACCGCTTCGCCCGGCTCGGCCAGGAGCCGCACGTTTCCGACTTCGTTTCGCGCCAGCCGCCGCGCCATCTTGAGGACGCGCTTGCGAGAAACCTCGACGCCGACGTGCGCCACGTCGGGCGAGACCTCGCTCAAGTGGCGGAGGTACTCACCACGCCCGAAACCGATCTCGACCACCATGCGGAGCGGGGCTTCCAGGTCCGGCTCGAAGATCGCCTCCCAGCCCTTCTCCTGGACCTCGTCCAGGCTCACCCGGCGGTCGATTCCGGGGATATCGGTTTTTCGTTTTCGCGGCACCGGCGGAAACTAGCGACTGGGACAGAATCGACCGCTCTGGGCTCCCTGCCGGCTCAGCGGAACTTCGTCTTGCGCTGATTCAGGTAGTCGATGGTCAGGAAGCTTCCGAGCGCGTTCGGCGACGTAAAGAACGCCCGCCCCTTGTTGATCTCGGTCATGCGCTCGACGAAACCGACCAGTTCGGGCGCATCGTCCAGCATGAAGGTGTTGATCGTGATTCCTCGGCGTGTCACCCGGCGCACCGTCCCCAACGTCTCGGCCACGGCATGGGGCGACACGCCGCCCTGCCCCATCGGCCACTCGACGCGGAGTTCTCGCCCCTCGAAGTAGGCGGTGGGTTGGCCGTCGGTCACCACCAGGATCTGGGGGCTCGGGCTCGGATGCTGGCTGATCAGCTTCTCGGCCACCATCAGCCCCTCTTGCAGGTTCGTGAACGGGTCCCCCATGTCCCAGGTCGCGAGGGGCAGTTTCGCGATCGGGAGTTCGCGGGCGCGCGTCGAGAAGCCGACCACGAAGAACTCGTCCCTCGGAAACTGCGTCCGGATCAGGTGATCGAGCGCGAGCGCGACTCGCTTCGCTGCCGGGAACCGGCCGGCCCAGGACATCGACCAGCTCATGTCGAGCAGCAGGACCGTCGTCGTCTGTGTCGCGTAGTCGCACTCATAGACTTCGAGGTCGTCTTGCGAGAGCCGGATCGGCGGCGTGAACGAGCGCCCTTCGGCTGCCGCGCGCTTCATACCGTTCATCAATGTCTTGACCACATGCAAGTCGAGGCTGTCCCCGAATTCCCAGGCGCGTGTCTCGTCCGGTCGCCGGGTCGCGATTCCATGGCTCACCGTATCGTGGCTACCGGGACGGCCCTTGCGCAGGCTGGAGTAGACGGCGGCGAGCGCTTGCGCCCCGATCCGGCGAATGGCCCGCGGCGTCAACTCGGGCCCGTTCTCACCGTCGCGCAGGAAGCCGGCGTCCCGCATCTCGTCTTCGAGGTCCCGTAGCAAGAGGACCGACTGTGCACCGTCGTCGCTGAGCAGCTCCTGCAACTGTTCCGGCGATATGGACTCGAAGTTCCCTTCGCGCAGATCCTGGGCGAGCTGATTCATCTGCTCGATGCGTTCGCGGATCTCTTGGGCTTGTTCGTAATCGGCCGCTTCGTCGCCCTGGAATCGCTCGCCGTGCTGCTGCTGGAAATCCTCGAGTGCGCGCATCCGATCCAGCTCGGCCAGGAGTTCCTTGAATTCCTCGCCGGCTTCACCGTCCTCGAAGTCGTGATCGCGAAAGGCGTCGATCGCCTCCGACAGGCGCTCGTGATCGCCATGGCGACGCTCCATGAAGTCGTTCAGCGAGCGGGATTCCATCCCGTGTTCCGCGCGCTGCGCCCGCTCCTCGCGATCGAGGATGTCGTCGAACTTACGCGCCATCTCCTCCATCGATTCATCGAGGTGGAATTCTTCCATCAGCTCGCGCGCTTGTTGGCGCAGTTCGTCGATCAGCTCGTCGACGCCCATGACACGAAAGTTCATGCCGGCCATGTCGAAGCCGGAACGGCGCATCCACTCCAGGGCCTCGTTGACGTCGAGCCCCTCCATCAGCAGGTCAGACAGCGCATCGAGGGCTTCCCGCGGATCGAGCGTGAACTCGTCTTGGGATCCGTCCCAACGGCTGTAGCGCCAGACCTTCATCTGCGGCATTCGCTCACGCGCTGGACGCCGCGCCGTAACGGGCGCCGCCCTCGCTGGCGGCCTTGTTCAGCTCGTTCGACAGGTGCAGGCCTTCGAGCAGGAACTCGATGGCCGACGCGAGGCGTTCCGGGGAGTCGCCGCCCGCCAGGGCCGCAGCGGCGTCGCGCAGGCCGTCAATGGCGTCGAGGCCGTCGAGGTAGTCGCCTGCCGGCATGGCCGCGGACACCTCCACGTTCCATCCCTGGTTGAAGCTCTCGACGATCGAGGCGACACCCTCCGCGGGCGCGACGACGTCGAAGACCGCACGAACGGCGCGGCGTGCGAGATCCATCACGACATCGGTCTCGGTCCGGTCCTCGCCCGCGTACTCGAGTTCGATCTTGCCGGCCGTCCCCGTCACGAGGGCCTCCAGGTCACTCACTCGGGGAACCGCTTCCGATTCCCCCAGCCGCAGCGCGCGTCGCACCGCATTGGCGCAGAGCGTCTCGTAGTTGGCGATCGACATCCGGACCGACACGCCCGACGTCTGGTTCACGTCCGGCGAGCTGCGCGCCTGCATCGTGATCTCGCCCAGGATCTCTTCCATGAAGGGAGGAACGAAGAGCGAGATTCCGTCGGCGCTCGGCGGCCTTGCTTCCTGGCGCACCACATCGAGCTCCAGCGCACGGGTCTCCGGGTAGTGCGTGCGCACCTGGGCCGCATAACGATCCTTCAGTGGCGTGATGATGCGACCGCGGCTCGTGTAGTCCTCCGGGTTGGCACTTGCGATCACGAGAATATCCAGAGGCAACCGCACGTTGTAGCCCTTGATCTGGACGTCGCGTTCCTGCATCACGTTGAATAGGCCGACCTGGACCTTCTCCGTCAGATCCGGCAGCTCATTGATGCAGAAGATTCCCCGGTTCGTCCGCGGCAGCATCCCGAAATGGATGGTGAGCTCATCGCCTAGCGATCGCCCTTCGGCCACCTTGATCGGGTCGACGTCGCCAATCAGGTCGGCGATGGAAACGTCGGGCGTCGCCAACTTCTCGGCGTAGCGGTCGTCACGATGCACCCACTTGATGGGCGTGTCCTTGCCATGTTCAGCGAGCAAGGCCTTCCCCACCGCGGACACCGGCGCGAAGGGGTCATCATGCACTTCGGTCCCGGCAATTTCGGGAACCCACTCGTCGAGCAACGCCACCATCGCGCGGATCATGCGACTCTTGGCCTGGCCCCGTTCGCCGAGAAAGATCAGGTCGTGGCCACAAAGAAGCGCGTTCTCCACCGCCGGAACGACCGTGTCGTCATACCCGAGAATGCCCGGAAACAGGTCTGCGCCGCTCTTCAGGTTGTCGAGAAGGTTCGCCCGGATCTCGTCGCGCAACGACCTCGGTGCGCCGCCGGCCGCTTCCAGTTCTCCCACGGTTCGTGCTGCGGGCTTCGTCATCGCGCTACTTCCTCCGACTCGGTCACGAGTCCTTATCGAGCTTCCCGGTCAACAACCGGATCCGGTGCTGGATGATCTCGAGCTTGCCATTGTCGGTCTTCTGCAGTCCGTCCGGAATCTCGCGCGCTTCGATCAGACCGGCCGCGGTCTGCGCGCGTTCGGTCGGTGCCGGGTGACTGCTCCGCCAAGTCGTCTGCGTGATCCCGCTCGTGTTCCCCAGCGTTTCGAACAACGTCACGAGACCGACCGGGTCGTATCCGGCAGCGGGAAGAACGCCCACCGCGAAGGCATCCGCCTCGGACTCCGCTTCACGGGAAAAGGAGTTGACGTAGCCCAACAGCGCCGCACCCGAGAGCTGGCTCGCGGCCCAGGCCCCGACGTTGGTTCCGGTCAGGATCCCACCGGCAATCGTGGCCGCGGTCCGGACCAGCCCGGCGTTCTGGGCGCGGGCGAGGTTGTCGGCGACGTGGCGTCGCGAGACATGTCCGACTTCGTGGGCCATCACGCCGGCCAGTTCGCTGACATTGCGGGCGGTGAGGATCAGCTCCGTGGTGACGAAGATCGTCCCGCCTGCATAGGCGGCGGCGTTCACGTCGTCGCTCTCGTGAACCGTGAACGAGAAATCGAATGCCTGCGGCCCGGCCGCCAACACGATGCGTTCACCGATGTCATCGATGTAGTTGTCGACCACGCGGTCGTGGAGCACATCGAGGTCGCGCCGGATCTGCCGCTCGACATCCTTGGCGACGGCGCGCTCCTCCTCCACGGTCTTGGTCGAAGCGCAGGCGGTCCCAACAGTCAGGCTAAGGGCGGCGACACCAATGGCTCGCGCGAAGGTCCTGGACATCATTTCTCCGTCTGTTTCCGCAACGTCTCGGTGACGTGGCGCAGTACAGACAGTACGGACGCTTCGAAGGAATCGTTGTCTACGATCGGCAGACCGTGGTGGTCCGCGAGTTCGAGGATGTGCTCCTGGATCCGCAGGATGTTGTCCAGGTTCTGGATGTAGCGGTGCGCCGGTCGCCGTTCACTGCGCTCGCCCCGCGCGGCGAAGCGCCCCTCGAACGCGTCCTCTTCCAGCGTCGCCACGGCCAGGAAGATCACGTGGGCCGCGTCGCGCCAGGCCTCGAGGTCGAGCATCCCAGGCAGGATGGACACACCTTCGAGGATCACACTCGTGTTCTCCTCGATCGCGCGCCGAATCATGGCCTTCGCCCCGATCGCGACCGTGGCCGCCTGGTTCCGGTAGGCCTCGATGACGGGATCCTCGGATTGGTCGAGGCCCCCGACCTGGCGGTGCGCATCGTAGGAAGACGCGTGAATCGCCGGAGCGAGTTCCTGGGACAGCATGATCCGCATGACTTCGCGGATCCCGTCCGTCGAGGTCACGCCAGTGATACTCAGCCGATGCGCCACTTCCTGCGCCAGCGAGGTCTTGCCGACCCCGGGAGCGCCGGCCAGCAGCAGCACCATCGGTTTGTCCGAGGCCTGGAAGTCTCGCCATACGCGGTACCGGGTCGCCAGACGCTCGCTCGTGCGGGCCAGGGTCTCGTGCACCAGTTCTCGCAGTGCCGCACGGTCGATGTCGGAGATCCCGCGGCTCAGGAGCGTGGCCTCGATCTCCTGCGCGATTCGAAACGCTTCGTCCGGTGCGAGCGCTGCCGCGAGCAGGCTCTGTGCCAGGACCCCCTTCGAGAAGGGACGCGTATTCTCCCCTTCCCGCACCGTGATGGTGCGGAGAAGTACGACGGGGCGCTCCTCGAGGCGTTCGCCCAGCATCTCTTCCACGATCTCGGTGACTTCGTCGCGGTGGACGAGTTCTCGCCCGCGCAGCCTGTCACGGATCGCGGTGGCCGCCGCATAGGCGTCCTCGAAGTCGACGCCGCGAGACATGAGCGAGTGGACCATGATGCCGCGCATGAAGGGACGGCGGCCGTGCTCGCCCTCGATCATGATCCGCGCGGGCCCCTGCTCTGTGCCCCGCTTGCTGGCCATGCGATCACTTTACCGCAGGGCCCGCCTTCGGGCGAACACCCGAGGCCGATCGCAACTCGCAAGTTCCGCCGCAACCTCCCAAGATTCCAGCACATTTGGTTGACGAAGCCGTTGCCTGGGGTAGCTTTCGGCAACGAGAGACGACCGGGGGGATCGTCAATTGGCCCAGTTCACGAGCGGAATTTCCGAAACCGACCGCCGCTTTGGCAGGGGCGCTTTGCCTCGCCGCGGACTCCAAGAGCGGTCCGGCGGCGGACTCATTGAATCTGGGCCGACTGCGACACCCCGTCTCACGCGTTCGCCGCAACGGACCAGCGGGATGCCCCCGCCGATCCGGGACCCCGAGTAGCGGCGCATCCAGGAGAATTCGTCATGCGCACCATCGCGATCGTGAATCAGAAGGGAGGCTGTGGGAAGACCACGACGACGGTGAACCTGGCCGGCTGCCTTGCTGTCTCCGGCGCCCGCGTGTTGGTCGTCGACATGGATCCGCAAGCGCACTCGACGCTGGCCCTCGGGTTCGACCCCGAAGCCATCGACGAGAACCTGTACGAAGTGCTGTGCGATCCCGCGGGATCGGACATGGTGACGCCGATCGAGGAAATCCTGCTGACGTGGAGTTCCAATCTGCAGATCGCTCCTTCGGGCATCGTGTTGTCGGCGCTCGAACAGAAGCTCGCGACCGATCGCGCCAGTGATCGCAACGAACGCCTTGCCGTGGCACTCGAGAGCGTCGCCGACCGCTTCGACTACGCCATCATCGACTGTCCGCCCAACGTGGGCGTGTTGACGTTCAACGCGCTTCGAGCGGCGCGAGAAGTCATCGTGCCGCTGGAAACCAGCGACTTCGCCATTCACGGCGTGCAGAAGCTCCTCGAAACCATCGCGCTGCTTTCCGACCGCATCGGTCACGACTTGACCGTCCGCATCCTCCCGACGCTGTATGACGGACGTACACGCTATGCGCGCGAAACCCTGGGCGAAATCCGGACCCGGTTCGGCGACCTTTGTTTCGATTCCGTGATTCGGTCCAACATCAAGCTCCGCGAAGCCGCTCGCCGCGGCCGCCCCCTGGTCACGTTCGCCAAGAATGCCAACGGCGCGCAAGACTACAGCGCACTCGCGATCGAACTCGCCTTGACGCCCGAACCCGGGAGCGTCGAACTCGGCTTCGACGACTTCGTTCCCGCCGGGCCCGCTCGCGAGGTCGTGGTCCAGTTCCGCGACCTTGGCGCGACCGACGTGCGCATCGCGGGCGACTTCAATGGATGGGTACCGGACAAGGATGTGCAGTCGTTGGTTCAGGCCGAGTCCGGTGACCGCGTCTGGACCAAGATCCTTTCCCTGGCGCCGGGGACCTATCACTATCGATATGTCGTGGACGGGGAATGGCGCGAAGACCCGATCAATCCCCGTTCGGCACCCGGCCCGGTCGGCGGACGCAACTCGGTCCTGGTGGTCCGCTAGTCCGCGACCGGGCACACCCCGGCCGCACAGGAAAGAATCAAGATCGCGTGGCGCGAAAACTCGGTGATGTCCTCCATTTCTTCCTCGACGACGCCGAGCCGGAAAGTCCCCCGGTCGCTGCCGCGCCGCAGGACCCCGTCTGCTCCCTGGCCCTGCGCGTGGCCGCCTGGCCCGGCGAGGAACTGCGCTACGCGATCATTCAGCAGCTCCTGACCGCCCACGAGGCAACCGGTGCCCCCAAGGTCATGTGGCAGCCGGGCGATGCAGCGGGCTCGTCCGCCGTGCCAAGCCTCCACTTCACGAGCCCGGACGGCATGGATGTCGCACGGTTGCGAAGCGACCTGGAACGCTGCAGCGAGGCCCCTCGGCCAGCCGTCATCGTCCACGGAGCGTCTACCGGGACCGCTGCCCGGCGGCTCTTCGAGGCGGCCACGGAAGCGCTCCCTGGGATCGTGACGCCCAGCTACCTGGGCCACGTCCCGGACGAACGCGCAGTCTTGGAGAACGCCGCTTGGCCAGGAGCCGGCTCGAACGGTGCGCCGACCTGGGTAAACGTCGTTCTTCCGGCCTTCCAGACCTGGCTTCAAGACCCAAACGCGGGTTGAGCCCCTCGGGGGGCAATTCCCGCAACAATCTTCGTCCTCGAGTGACATTTTTTGACACCCGACCCGGACCCCCGGCCACTCCTCTTCGTGGGGGGATGGTCTTTGCACGTGGCTCACGCCACGGCGGGACAACCTGGGAAGGATCGAGACATTGGCAGCTCCGGACGCAGTAGCAGCAGTCCCCGAGCCGACCGACGAGGTGCTCGTCAAGAGTGTCATCGCCGGCCAGCGGGACGCCTTCGACATCTTGTACGAGCGGTACTTCAAGCGGGTACACCGCTTCGTAGGACGACGCATGGCCAACCCGGCCGACGTCGACGAGACCGTCCAAGAGGTCTTCATCAACGTATTCAACTCGCTCGAGGGCTTCCGCGGTGAAGCGCCGTTCGCAGCTTGGGTCTTCGGCCTGACGCGGCGGACCATCGCAAACCGCTACAAGCGCAAGCGGGCTGAAACGGTGCCCCTCGGGCAGGACGAGCTCGAGGGCGGCTTGGAACTCGCCGACGAAGAGCTCGGCGATGCCAATCCGTTGGCCGCGTACGAGCGAAACGAACGGCTCGAGCGTCTCCATCAGGCCGCGCAGCGCTTATCGCGCGACCAATGGGAACTCTTCCGGCTCCATCACCTGGAGCACCGCTCGATCGAGGAAATCGCGCTCAAGACGGATCGGAGCCGGGACGCCGTAAAATCCCATCTCTACCGCGCACGGCAGGCCCTCCTGGCCCGTTGAGCGAGACCGACATGCGCCGAGGACTCCACTAGACTCCTCGGCCGATGAGACGCCTCGACCTCGACCCGAATCTGACATCCGAACCGCTCGGAACGTGGACCGGTGAGATTCGTTGCCGAGACGGTGTCCGCGAATGGACGGTCGAGTACTCGAGTCGCGGAGACCGGGTCGCCGCACGCTTCCTGGCGCCCGAGAGCGGAGCTGGCCCGTTTCCGCTGGTCATCGCGCAGCACGGCCTCGGCCACCACCGGGCCAATGACACGATGGACAGCATCGTCCTCCCCTGGGCCCGCGCCGGCGCAGCAGTAGCGACCATCGACTTCCCGCTCCACGGCGAGCGCGCGAGCGCCAAGCTCTCGGAGCGCGTCATGAACCTGGGCCAATTGGACGAAGGGCTCTGGCTCGACCTCGCGGAGCAGGCCGTCGTCGACCTCCGCCGGCTGCTAGAGGCCGCCGACGGCGACCCGTTGGTCGATGCAGACCACCCGGTGTACGCGGGTTTCAGCCTGGGCGCGATCCTGGGCACGATCTTCTGCGCGGAAGAACCCAGAATCGTGGCCACCGCGCTCGCCCTCGGAGGTGCCGGGATCGGCCCCGACAGCGCGAACCCGGCCCACTGGGCTGGCCGGCTTGCGCCGCGCGCGACGCTATTCATCCAGGCCGAACGAGACGAGGTCATTCCCCGTGCGGCTTCCGAGGCGCTCCACGCCGCAACCGGTGAACCGAAGCGCATCGCGTGGTTCGATGCGCCGCATAGCAGCCTCCCCGGCATCGCCCTGAAGCAGATGTGGAAATTCCTCGAAGCCCGGGGCCACGACCACTAGCCACCTTCGCCGCCTGGCGGCATCCAAGACCAGATCCAAGACTGGTCCCCTCGCATGGTCGCCAGCGACCCTGTCCATTGGAGACGAAACCATGACCATCCAACCTGCCTTCCGCGTCCTGCTCGTGGGCCTCGCGCTATTCGCCGTTGCCTGTGCCGCGGAGTCACAGTCCTCGGCCGCCGACGCACAGGCAGAAGCCGCGACTGGGGCCGTCGCTGCGCGAATCGGTGACGTCGCCATCACGTTCGACGAACTCGATGCCTTCATCAAGGATGGGCTGCTGGAACAGCAGACTGGAGGCGACGCGTCCGCGCTTCACGAATTGCGCGTGGCCCAGATCGAGAATCTGATCGGCCAGCGGCTGCTCGAAGCCGAAGCGGCCAACCGGGGCCTGACGGCGGACGAAGTCCTCGATCAGGAAGCGTCGAAGCGCGTCACCGTGACGGCGGAAGAGGTAAAGGCCTTCTACGACGAGAACCAGGCGCGAATCGGCTCCGACTTCGCCTCGGTCGAAGGCCAGATCCAGGACTTCCTCCAGCGACAAGCGGGCGCGAACGCCGCACGCGAATTCGTGACGGAGCTGCGGACCGCGGCCGGCGTCGAGATATTGATCCAGACGCCGCGCGTAGAGGTCGCCACAACGGGATCGGCCCAGGGCCCGATGGACGCTCCGGTAACCATCGTGGAATTCAGCGACTATCAATGCCCGTTCTGCGTGCGCGCCGAGCCCACGATCAAGCAGGTGCTACAGCAGTACGAGGGACGCATTCGCTTCGTCTACAAGCACTTTCCGCTCGAGTCGATTCACCCGGCCGCGCGCGGTGCTTCGGAGGCCGCTGGCTGCGCCGAGGACCAGGGCAAGTTCTGGGAGTACCACGACCTCGTGTTCGAGGCGCCCGCGGGTCTCGAGCCGCCTGCGCTCCAAGGTTATGCGCAGCAACTCGGCCTCGACGTCGAGGAGTTCAACGCCTGCATGAGCGAGGGTCGGCACGCGAATCGGGTGACCCAGGACCTCGCCGACGGCCAGGCTGCTGGTGTGAACTCGACGCCCACGTTCTTCGTGAACGGAATCAAGGTGAAGGGTGCGCAGCCGTTCAGTGAATTCCAACGACTGATCGACGCAGAACTGGGCGGCGCAAGCTGAACGATGCGCTCCAGCCGGAGCGCATCCAGCCTTATCCTGCGGCTTCCATCTGGTCCACGAGCGCGTCTCGCTCGCGGACCATGCGGTCCTGCGTGCGCGCCTCGAGGTTGATTCGCAGGAGCGGCTCGGTGTTCGACGGGCGAAGGTTGAACCACCAGTCGGAATAGCGGACGAGCAAGCCGTCCATCCAAGAGATCTCATCCGCCCCAGCGTGGAGTGCGGCCACTCGCTCCATGATCGCGGTCATTCGCTCGCGGCTGCCCGCATCCCGCGAGATCTCGCCGCTCGCGTGATACCGCCGCAAGGGAGCCACCAGTTCGGACAACGGTTGGCCCGACTCCGCGAGCACGTCGACGAGGGCGACGAAGGCCGCGATCCCGTCATCGGCGACCAATGTCGGCGAGAACCGGAAATAGAAGTGGCCCGAGAGTTCGCCGGCAAACACTGCGTCCTCGCGGCGCATGTCGGCCTTCACGAACGAATGCCCGACGCGACACATCTTCGCGACGCCGCCCGCGGCCTCGATCTCTTCAGCGGTCGCCCAGCTGGATCGAAGGTCGTACAGCACCGTCCCACCCGGGTGACGCTTCAGCTGCGAGCGCGCCAGGACTCCGGTCATCAGGTCTGACGGGACCACTTCACCGTGTTCGTCGATGAAGACGGCGCGGTCTGCGTCGCCATCGAACGCGACGCCAAAGGCGGCGCCGGTCCGTTTCACAGCCGCACAGACGTCGACGAGGTTGTCGGCGTTGAGCGGATCCGCCGGATGATTTGGAAACGTCCCGTCGGGTTCGAAATAGAGGCGCTCGACATCGAGCGGCAGTTGTTCGAGCAGCGGTTCGAGGGCAACGGCGGCCATGCCGTTCCCGCAATCGATCGCCACCTTGGCCGTCGGACACCCACCGCCGACAGCACGGGCGTGCACAATGTATCCGTCGATCACATCGACCGCGGTCACGGTTCCCGACGGCAACACCGGGGCATCGGCAGCGATGTCGGCCGCCAGCGCTTCGATGTCCTTCAGACCCGTTTCGCCGCCCACCGGGATCGCGTTCTCGCGGCAGATCTTGAAACCGTTGTACTGCGCTGGATTGTGGGAAGCGGTCAGCATGATCCCGCCACCTGCGCCGAGACTGTCGACAGCGAAGTAGAGCATCGGTGTCGCGGCAAGTCCGAGGTCGGTGACCGCCACCCCTTCTTCAGTCACGCCACGGACAAGGGCCGCGGCGAGTTCGGGCGAATGCGCGCGCGCATCGCGACCGATCACCAGGCGGTCCGCCCCCAGGAAGCGCGCAGTTGCGCGTCCGACACGGTAAGCGGTGTCTGCATCGAGTTGATCCGGGACGGTGCCGCGGATGTCATAAGCCTTGAAGATCGACATGGGGCGGGATCCTAGCGGCCGATGGGCCGGGTGTGCGGTGGCTTGACCGGCTCCCGCGCGGCGGGCACCCTACTGAGCATGTTCGGTCTCGGGGCCACAGAGCTCCTCATCATCCTCGGCATCATCATCGTGATCTTCGGAGCGCGCCGATTGCCCGAGCTCGGCTCGGGGTTGGGCAAGGCCATCAAGGGCTTCAAAGCCGGCATTCGCGAGGACGAGATCGACGTTACGCCGAAGACGGACGAAGTATCGGACGGCGATAAGCCGTAGGCCCAGGCGCCTGGGCGCCGTCTTCCCCTTCCGCGTCCGCTTGGACCGGGAACGGTGCGACCTGGACTTCCAGCGCGAAGTCAGCCGCTCCTTCGGGCACCGCAGGCACGATGATGTCGAAGGGGCCCCCGCGGATGAAGTCGGGCGCCGCTTCGAGCGCCAGTTCCGCCAGGGCGGCGGGATTGATCTGCCGCAGATCGGGGACCGCGAATGCGGCACCCGCCACGAGCCTCGAATCGGCGTCTGACGGCATGGATTTGCCATCTGCGTCGAGCCAGGTGAGGCGCAGCGTCATGACGCCCGGAGGCGCTTCCACCGGCGCGTAGGTCCCGCTCACGATGAACAACGGGCCGGTCCAGGCATTGTCGACGAACCGACCGCGTACATCGACTGCACCGCCGTAGGGCAGCGGCACGTCCCGACCTTGCGTCGCGATCGGAGCCGGAGGGACGGATGGCACCAGCGACAACACCATGCCAACGCAGAGCATCGCTGCCGCTGCTGCCCACGCCGCGTGATTGAGCACTTTGCCAAGACTCGGCCGATTCCGTCTCGGTGGCCGTGCGGCCGCCATCGGGCCCGCCTCGACGAATTCTTCGTCCGCGTCCGCCACGTCTCCCCGGTCGAGGCTCGGTGCAGCGTCGGGAAAGTGGGCGCTGGCGCCCGCGAAGTCATTGCTCGCTTCATCCAGATCGGCGCTGGAGCCGGCGAAATCGGCGCTGGAACCCGCGAAATCGGCGCGGGAACCCGCGAAATCGGCGCGGGAACCCGCGAAATCGGCGCTCGCTGCAGCGAGGTCGCCAGTCGCGTCGCCAAGATCCGAGCCGAATCCATCGAACAGGCTGTCTTCGCCAGGGGCGTCGTCTGAAGGCTCGACCGGTCCGGGAGTGTCATCACTCACGCCTGAGGCATCGAACGACGGACCTGTCATCGGGGGCCGTGAGTCGCCCGGAGCCTCTTCGCGCGTATCGCGTGCCGGCGGCTCCGCTGCGGCCGTCGGGCTCATGCTGGCATCGATCCCGCCCCAGTCGTCGGGGTCTTCGAGCACGGGCCCCGGCGCAGGTGGGGCCAGGGTGACGGCAGGCGTCGGATCGGGACCCGCCATCGGGTCGAGTCCAATATCCTCGGAGCTGTCCGGCCCCGGATCCAGATCAAGCGCGGACGGATCAGCCGTCTCGGCCAACGCCTCGGCCGCAGCCGCACCCACGTTTTCGGCAGCCGCCGGAGGGGGCGCTACGGACGGCGGAGCCGCGGCCGTCGGGGCAGCCTCTTGCGCCGGCGCTTGCGCGGCATCTTCGAACGTCCATTGTTCATCGTCGGCAGGCAACGCGGGGCGCCCCTGGAGTGTCTTCTCGCTGGCGGCTGCGTCATCGGCGCCATTGCCCGTCGGGTCAAAGAGGTCTTGCGTCGTACCGGGACCGGCCGGGGCACCAGGCGCTGCCGCATCGGCGACGATGTCGGCCACGGCGTCTTCGCGCGACGCATTCGGATGCGCCACAAAGAAGGCGGTCTTGCAGCGCGAGCAGCGGACGCGCGCACCCTTCGCGGGGATTCTCGACTCGTCCAGCCGGAAGCGCGTATCGCAGCTCTCGCATTGGATGATCACCCGGATTCCTCGCTTCAAAAGGAGCGGCCTGGGCCGCTGAGACGTCGGGACCATCCGCTAGGGTCCGGCCCGGACATGCTCATGGGACGTTTCGGATGGGCCGGAACGTCGCTTGAGGCCTCTCCGCGCAGCCCGGCCAAAGGATCCTGATCGATGCTGTCACTGCTGGATCGCAATCTCGTCGTGGTGACCGGCAAAGGCGGGACCGGCAAGACGACGGTCGTCAGCGCCCTCGGACTGGCGGCCGCCAAACAGGGCTCGAGGGCCCTCCTCGTCGAAACCGGCCGAGACCCTCAGATCCCGTCGCGGCTCGGCGTCGACATCGATGGAAGCGACGGAGAGATCCATGCCCTCGCGCCCGGACTCGACCACCTGCTGATGTCGCCTCACGTGGCCCTGCGGGAGTATTTGTCGCTGCAGCTTCCGGGGGGCGCTGGTTGGGCCGGCCGAATCCTGGACATCCCGGCTTTTCGCACCTGGCTCGATGCAGTGCCCGGTTGGCGCGAACTCATCACGCTCGGGAAGGTGTGGCACCTGGCCCAGCAGACCGACGGCGACCGGCCACTCTACGACTCGATCCTGGTCGATGCCCCAGCGACCGGTCACGGCCTCACGTTCCTCGATGTCCCCGGTGTCGCGGCTGCCGCGGTCCGTGCCGGGCCGCTGCATCGTCATGCGGCGGCGGTCGAAGACCTCCTCCGCGATCCCGTGCGCACCGTGGTGTTGCCAGTAGCGCTCCCGGAGGAGACCCCGGTTTCCGAGACCCTGGAGCTGCTCGAACGGCTCCAGGCGGACCTGGAGGTTCCGGTCGACCGGGTGGTCGTCAATTCGTTCGAGGCGGCCCCCCTTGCCGACCCACCGGGGCTCCGGGAACGACTGGATCAATGGCAGGGACCGGAAGCGCGTTGCCTCGCCGAATGCGTCGCGCACGTGGATCGGCGACACACGCTGCACGAAGCACAGCGGGCCCGGTTGGCCGGCGCATGCGGGCTCCCTCTCGTCACGCTGCCACGACTCGCCAGCGGAATCATCGGAGCCGAAGACCTTTCCCTGCTCGCCGGTCCGCTCCTCGCGGACGCGGTCACGCCATGAGCACCTTCGAAACCCTGCTCGAAGCCCGTGTCCTTTTTTGCGTGGGACCCGGGGGCGTCGGCAAGACCACGATGGCTGCCGCCGTCGCCATGGCGGCGGCGCGGTCAGGCAAGAAGACCCTGGTGGTGACCATCGA
Organism: Deltaproteobacteria bacterium; assembly: GCA_029261815.1. Lineage (GTDB taxonomy): Bacteria > Myxococcota_A > UBA9160 > UBA9160 > UBA6930 > JAJDAP01. Next base: position 4,344 of record JAJDAQ010000011.1, on the reverse strand, counting down.
CCCCGCGCGCCGCCTCGCAGACGCGTTGAACATCTCGCCTGCTGCGGACACCCCGGTGGCCGTCGAGGGCGCAGGACTCCCACACGGAATGCTCCGCGCACTGATGGTCGAGCCCAAACGCGCCTTCGACCGCCTCGTCTCGCGACTCTCGCCCGACGAAGCAACGCGCGCGACGTTATTCGCGAACCCGCTGTACCAGCAGATCTCGAGTCGCCTGGCCGGCAGCGCCGAGTACGCGGCGATGGCGCGGGTTCAGGAGCTCTCCGAAGACCCAGAGATCGAATTCCTGGTCGTGGACACACCTCCGGCCGCGCACGCGCTCGACTTTCTCGATGCCCCCGAGCGGTTGAACGGGCTGCTCGACCCGAAGGCGCTGCAATGGTGGATCCGCCCGGCCGCGAGTGCAGGCCGGCTGGGCTTCCGATGGTTGCAACGCGGCGCACGTGGCCTCGTGCAGGCCCTCGAGCGCGTCACCGGACTCGGGTTTCTCGAAGACATCTCGGAATTCCTGCTCGCATTCGAACAGCTCACCACCGGCTTTCGCGACCGCGCGGACCGGATGCAGACACTGCTCTCCGGCGCCGACGCCGCCTACCTGCTGGCGACGGCACCGAGTCCGCAGTCGGTCTCGCAGAGCCGGGACTTCATTCTGCGTCTCGCGGAGCGCGACATCGTCCCGCGCGCCATCGTGGCGAATCGGGTTCGTCCCTGGCCGGACCCCGGCGTGCCGCTTCCGATTGGCCCGAAGGCGCAACGCGCTTATGCGAAGCAGCTGCCGGCCGAAGATACTGCCGATGCGGTCGTCGCTGTCGAATGGCTAGGTGCCTATGCCGTGGGTGTCGATCGCGACCGACACGCGCTGGCCCCCTTGCTCGAAGAAGCGACGCGGAACGATGCGTTCGTCGCCTTGATCCCAGAGCTGGCCGGAGACGTGCACGACCTGGACGGACTCGTCCAGATCGAGCACGCTCTGTCCGGTCGCCAGCCAACCAAGAGGTCGTCGTGAACGAGCAAGCCCCGGAGTCCGTGGAGGAAGCCCTCGCCCGCGCCCGTGAGCACGGGCGCCGCGCGGCGTCCGAAGCCGTCGCAGCCCTTCAGGCGCTGGTCGAAGCGGGCGCCCTCACTCGCGGCCCGCTCGAAGCCGACGGCCAACTCGCGACGCTGCGTAGTGCGCTTGAGCGTGTTCGGCAGTGGCTCGACCCCGAAGGCGGAAAGGACCCCGCGGCGGTGCTTGCCGGAATCTCTCAGGTGCTCGACGAAGAGATTCTCCGCTGGGAGGAGAAGAGCCGAGAAGACCCGGAGGCCCGAACCATTCTTCGCGCCTTCCTGGCCGTTCGCGAGGTCCTTTGGGAACTGACTGCCCGCGATTCGGGGAAACCCGATGACGACGGCACGGCGCGCCAATCGAAGCCACGACGGGTCCCCGTCGAGGGCTGACACCCCGCGACCTTGTCGGTACAGTCCGCGCCCGCTGACGTCCGATGCGCGCACTGCGCTCGGCAGGCACGGGGCCCCCTCGAATGCCCGTCTTGATCAAGCGGTACGCCAACCGCAAGCTCTACAACACCGCGACCAGTCGCTACATCACGTTGCGCGGTATCGCCGAACTCCTGGAAGACAACCAGGAGGTGAAGGTGATCGACAACGAGACCGGTGAAGACATCACCTCGGTCACGTTGTCCCAAATCTTGGTGGACACTGAGCGCGACGGCCGTGCTGTGCCGAACAATCTGCTCTCGGAGATCTTTCAGAAAGGCGGCGACGCGATCTACGACGCGCTCCGCAAGGGCGTTGACGACGCGAGCGGTAACTTCGAAGAGATCGGTCGCAACGTCCGGCGCATCATCAAGCCGCGCGACAGCGGACACGAATGGGTCGCATTCGGACCGCCTGATCTCGAGAAACTGGTCCAGAGTGCAGCCGAGCGAATCGCCGAGATTCTCGATGTCCCGCGCCGCTCGGACATCGACGCGCTGAACGAGCGCCTCGACCGGTTGACCGAGCTACTGGACGCCCGAGACAAGACCGAAGACGACTGACGGCGGCTGCCGCTGGCAGAGGCGCCCCGCGAGTTCCAGATTCGTTAGGCGAACGGATTTAGTCGTTCTTCGAGCAGCATTCGGACTCGCCGCTGGATGTCCTGACGAATCTCTTCGTTGAGCCGCGACACGGCGATCTCGTCCGCTGCAGCGTCGACGCCAAAATCCGCCGGATCGATCGGATCGCCGAACGACAGGCTCCAACGCGTCGGCAGCGGCAGCATGCCGAGCGGACCGAGCCACGGGAACGTGGGCGTCACGGGAACGAACGGCAAGCCGAACGGCCGAACCGCGCGCTCGACCTTGAACAGGATCGGGTTCGTTTCCTCAGCACCGACCACGGCGACCGGAACCAGGGGGACGCCGAGTTCGGCGGCGAGTCGAACGACGCCACCGCGACCGAATCGCTGGACCTGATATCGCTCCCGGTACACCTTGGTCGCGCCCTTTGCGCCTTCGGGGAACGCGACGACGGAGCGACCGGTCCGCAGCAGCCGCTCAGCGTTCTCGCGACACGCGCGCACACCGCCCATGCGCGCCATGGCGGGCTGCACCCATGGCAGCGTGATCAACCAGTCGGCGATCAGGAAGCGCGGGCGGTCACCATCCCGCTGACGCGCGACTTCATCGGCCACCATCAAACCGTCCCAGGGCAACATTCCGGAGCGATTCGCCACGAAGAGCACGGGGCCCTCGCGCGGGATCGCATCCGCACCCTGCACGCCGATTCGCCACCAACGGGTTCGCAGCAGATCGAGCACGGGCGCGACTTCACGGATGTACTCGCGGTCCATGCCAAACTCGTCGATCTCGCCGGTACGTTCGCGCACACCGATCGCGCCGGCGGTCTTGCGGAGCTGCTCGAACAACTCGAAGACCTCGTCCATGTCGAGTTCGGGAGCGACGCGCTCACGGATCCGGTCGGTCAGCGCTTCGATAGCGCTGTCCATCAGGTCGGGCGATTCAGGCGGCTGGCTCACGACATGCTCCGTAGCCGCCTGGCGCCGACGAACGACGCCCAGGTTTCGCGGGTGTCGTAGGTGGGACGCCCAAATTCGGTCCAGCCGGCCTCGCCATCGGCGACCCACAGATACCGGAGGTAATCGTAGAAGCCCGACGGCTCGTCGCCCGTCTGCGTCTGTGACGGAAAATCTCGTAGGCGATGCAGGAAACGGTGGGGCACCGACAACGTCCGCTTCCCGGCCGACCGAATCAGGAGCGACAACGGAACGACGCCAGGCGCGACGATATTGAAGGTCCCCGGATGCGGCATCAACGCGGCCTGCTCGAAGACGCCCAGGACGTCTTCTTCATGCACGAGTTGGATCAACGGGTCGTAGCCCATCAACATCGGCACCACGGGTCGCGCGAGATAGCGCGCGATCGGGTGATCGGCTTCTGGGCCGAGCATCCAACACGGCCGCAAGACGGTCACGCCGATGTCCGCGTGGCGCTCATGCCACTGCGCAAGCAACCGCTCCACTTCAATGCGATCGCGCACGCGATGGTCGTGTCGATGACCGCGAAGCGGGTGTGCCTCGCTCAGGAAGTTCGGGTTGTCTGGCCGCGGCCCATAGCAACGGGTCGACGACTCGATGACCACCCGCTCCACACCGGATGCGGCGGCGGCGAAGAGCGCGTGCATGCTGCCGATCGCGTCGAGTTCGTGGTCTGCCTCGACGTCGGCCGAGGGTTCCTGGCGGAATGCCAGATGGACCAACGTCGTCACCGATTCCTTGTGGAGGACCTCGGCCAGCGTGGCCCCGGCGTCAGGCGCCGTCAGGTCGACGATGTGGCAGTCGACGTTCGGCGGCAGCCGGCGGGGACGCACGTGATCGATGCCAACCACACGAGCGTGCCCCCCTTCCGCGAGACGCTCCGCAAGGCGGCGCCCCAGGAAGGTGCGAAGACCGGTGATGGCGACGACCCCTGACATGCCCCACTTACTAGCGAGCCTCGGCCGGGACCGCTGCGCATGAGCGACACGGGCTTGGGAGCCCCCGTCGAATCCAACACGGGCCCGCTACGCTCGGCCCGTGACCGAAACGCCGCGCTTCGCCATCGTTGAACATCCTGACGCCGCCGCCCATGTGGGCCCCGACGGGCACCCGGAACGGCCCGAACGCCTCGCTGCCGTCGGAGAAGCCATCGATCCATTCCGGAGCCGGCTACGCGTCTTAACTGCGCGCGAAGCGTCGGACGACGAGATCCTGCGAATCCATGACCGCGCGCATCTCGACGGCATCGTGGGAGCGGTCGAGGCCGTAGACGGAAGACCCGGCCAGGTCGACCCAGACACCTATGT
>JAJDAQ010000010.1 GCA_029261815.1 Deltaproteobacteria bacterium | reverse complement strand
GAAGTCCACCTGCTCGGCCAGACCCTTATGCGCCTGACGAGAAGTGATCGCCGCCGTCAGCGTCGTCTTCCCATGGTCCACGTGACCGATCGTCCCCACATTCACATGGGGCTTGCTGCGTTCGAACTTTTCCTTGGCCATCGCGCCTAATTCCTCTTCTGCGATGCGCCGCAGTGTGCGGCGATGAGTGGTTCGTCTCGACCTGGAGCTCACGACCGGACTTGAACCGGTGACCTCGTCCTTACCAAGGACGTGCTCTACCGACTGAGCTACGTGAGCCTGAACTCTCTTGTTAGGTAAATGGATTGAAACGGTTGGAGCGGGAAACGGGATTCGAACCCGCGACCCCAAGCTTGGAAGGCTTGTGCTCTAGCCAGCTGAGCTATTCCCGCCTGGAACTGGAATGGTGGTGGAGAGGGGAGGATTCGAACCTCCGAAGGTAAAACCAGCGGATTTACAGTCCGCCCCATTTGGCCGCTTTGGTACCTCTCCACTTGCCGGGCTGGTGTGCCCAGAAAATCAGTTGGGTTCGTCTTCCCTCTCGAAACCTGCGCTACCGGGGCAGCGCTTGAAGTGCTTTCTTTGCGTGAAGCGACAGCGAGCGTATGACGCCCTTCAGATTGTCAACGCGCGCTGATTGCGCTCCCTGCGCTGACAACCGAACCGCCTCACGCCTGCTCGATGAATCTATTTTTCCGGCTGCGCCAGGCTTGCCCACCCCTTGGTGATTCGGCGGCTCCAACATCGTGCGGTGCGCCCCCTCCTATAGGGAGGGACACGACGAACGATGTTGGAGCTGGCGAAGGGACTCGAACCCGCAACCTGCTGATTACAAATCAGCTGCTCTACCAGTTGAGCTACGCCAGCCCAGATGCGACCGGGCGCCGAGTCTAGACAGCGAACCCGCGGGGCGCAACGGCACAACCGGCCGTTTTCCGCGCACTTGGAGGGACTTGCCGCGAGTGCTTGCAGCCGACCCGCCTGGCCCCGGGTCAGGCTTGTCGTCGGCGCCATTCATAGAGGAAGAGCGCCCCGGCCGCCGCCACGTTCAGCGACTCCACCGCTCCGGCCATCGGGATCTTCACGCGGAAGTCGAGTTTGGACGCGATCCCGGCGCGAAGACCTTGCCCCTCGGACCCCAGGACCAGCACCAGGTCGCCCTGCCAGACCCGATCAGCCGACGAGAAGAGGTCTTCGCCCTCTCCCGAATCGGCGCCAAGCACCCAGAATCCTTGGCTTTTCAGCGATTCCAAAGCGCGTCCGAGATTCGGGACCCGCGCAACCGGCAAGTGCTCGATGGCTCCGGCGCTCGCTCGAGAGAGCGCGGCACTCAGCGGCGGCGCCCGGCGGGTCGTCAGCAGGAGGCCGCTGGCTCCCGCTCCATCCGCGGCGCGGGCAATCGCGCCCGCGTTCTGGGGGTCCTCCACGCCATCGAGTGCAACGACACATCGTCCCCCAGGGGAGCCGTTCGCCACCAGTGCCTCCCATCCGAATTCGGGAATCGCCCCGACTCGGAGCGCCACGCCCTGGCTGGGAACGCCGGCCGGAACCATGGCGTCGAAGGCAGTTGCCTCGAGGGTCTCCACAGGGAGATCGAGCGCGGTCGCCAGCCTCCCCAACTCGTCACCGTGGTGGCCACCCTCGCGCAAGCGCAAGGACTCGATGGCCCGACGCCGGGCGCGCAGGGCTTCCCGAACCGGGTGCCATCCGAAGAGCCATTCCACGACCGGATCATGCCAGACACCGAGCGGGATGCCCGCGAAGCGACTGTCAGCCAGCGCTGGCCTGGCGTCTCAGGTCGTCGAACCGCGCGAGCACCTCATCGGGCTCATCGATTGCGGGGTGGTTCTTGATCTCGAATTCGAGGTAGGCCACGAGTTCGCCGAGGGCACTGACGAGTTGGCCTTCGCGGTCTCCCGGAAGCTTCAGTGCGCGTCCAACGAGGATCTCGGGGTCGAGCGTCCCGCCCTTCAGCTGGATGCCGGTCAGGAGCGCCGGGAAGCGCCCGGTCGCATCGTCGAGCACACGCGCCAGGCGATCGTTGACGGGCGGCCCTTCTTCGGGCGCAGCCTCATCGAGAGGGCTCTCGACCGCGGCGATCTCGGCCCGGAGTTCGCCTAGCAACTTCACCATGGCGGAAACGCGGGCGCGCAGCTCATCATCTCCGGGGTTCCGAAGGTCACTCTCTGCCAGGACACCCGCGGGCTCCGGAAGTCGCATCAACTTCACGGCGCCCACGAGACGTAGGAGTTGGATGCTCCGCGCAGCGGATTCGCGGTCGAGATCGAGCGTTTCGCACACATCCTCGAACGAACGCTCGGTCCCGATCGCATCCGCGATCGCGCGCTCGCTTCCGGCGAGCGTGTCCTGGAACCCGTCGACCTGGGCCAGGCGCACGCGCCCGTCCTCCAGGACAGACAGGAACTTGCGGAGTTCCTCGCTTCGCTGGATGCCCTCGCTAACGAGGCGGCTGGTTTCCAACGAGAGGCGAACGACGTTGTCGGGCTGGACGTCGCCTTCCCAGAAGCAGACAGAACCGGCCGGCATGGCGAAGAGCGAGCGAACGATTTCCTCGACCTGGTACTTCACGCCATTCCACAGCTCCCGCGGAGTCAGGAATCCGCGTTCGACGAGCACCTTGCCGAAGCGCTCGGAACGAGAGAAGCATCGCTCGGCCTCTCGCAGCTGATCGAGCGAAAGCACCCCGGCGCGCAACAGGCATTCGCCCAGGCGATCGACTCGTTGGTTGGAGCTCGCGAAGACGACTTCTCCGCGATTGAGATAGACGGACTTCTCGTGGCCGCGCCAGACATAACGAAGGAGCCCGGATTTCCGGGCGTCGTGAATGGCATTCAGGACGGCCGCCAGCGGAAGCACCGCGATGTCGACGCGCAGCGCGGGCACACCGGCATCGAGCGAACCGGTCTCACCTACACCGACCCGCTCCACGAAAATGCCGCCATCGGCGATATCGGCCACGCGCAGGAGTTCGTCCGCACCGATTCCGAGCTGTTCGCGCTCGTCCAGCGAGAAAAGCTGGACCCTCTCCTCTTGCGACGCGTCCGACATACGCATTCCTCCCTCGTGGATCCACGAGGACCCGGCCCTACATCGGACTGGCCGTGCGCGGACTTGAGGGGGCGGATGCGCTCAAGCTGCACACGAGTGAATCCGATCTCGTCAGTGGCCCTCGCGTCATGGCGTTCGGCCAGGGAGAAACCCGATGGATCGCAAGAACCGACAGCACGCCCGGACGCCCGTGGACGTCGATGTCCGCGTCTCGACGATCGATCCCGAGATCGATCCGGAAACCGGCAGACGGTACTACCGCGCGGCCGAGGAAACCTGCGCGACCCTGTCGCCCGGCGGGGCCTTCTTCAAGAGCCTGGACCCGCCGCCGCCGGGACGCCGGGTCGTCGTCCAGATCCACGTTCCAGGCAACGAATCACCAATCGAGACGACGGGGCGTATTGCGTGGTCCCGACGTGAACTGGACCCGGCCGCAGCCGACCTCGACGAAGGCGGAGCCGGGGTCGCATTTGATGCCGACCCGGAGGCAGAAGCGGCCCTCGCCCACTTCCTCGCAGCACAACGCCAGTCGAAATAGGCTGCGGAAGAAGTCCGTGCGTTCGCAAGCGACGCGCAGCCGCGCTCCCTATTCTTCAAGGCCGATGACGCAACCCGGACGCTTCAAGATCCCGAGCCGAAACCGCTCGTTCGAGACCTATCTCGACCCCGCGGCGCGAAACGCGCGCCGCGTCCAACGGGTCGTGGACTCGCTGCGAAACGAGATTCGCGATGAAGCGACCACCGTCCGCGCTCGACGGATCTTCGCCGAGCCCCGGGAATTGTTCCGTGTCGAAATCGAGAATGCGTCGATGGGCTACCTGCGCACGACGGTCCTCGATCGCTCGGTCCTGGACGCCCTTCGCGATGACGACGCCGTGGGCGAGCGCCTCGAAGTCCAACTCGGCTGACCCTCGGACGTCGCCGCGAGAGGGTCTGCGAGACGGACTTCGAATCGCCTATCTTGTTCGCGCGCCCGGGTGGCGAAATGGTAAACGCGGGCGACTTAAAATCGCCTGGCTTCGGCCGTGCAGGTTCGAGTCCTGCCCCGGGCACCAGCCACCATTCCAGGGCTGGATCCGAACCTGACGAACAAGGCGGCCCTAGTTCACGGTCACCGGGATCTGGCGCGGTTGCACACGTTCCACTTTCGGGACCCGAACACGCAGGACGCCGTCCTTCACTTCGGCCGAGATCGCATCGACGTCAACATCGTCGCGGAACGCGACACGTCGGAAGAAGGCGCCGGACGCCCTCTCGCGGCGTAGCGTGCGAGTGCCTTCCGCCGGCGGCTCTCCGGGACGTTCGCCACGGATTTCGAGGATCCCGTCCGCGAACTGGACATCGACGCCGGCCTCACCCACCCCGGGCACGTCGAGTGTCAACTCGAACGAGGTTTCCGTCTCGATGAGATCAACCGCCGGGCGATAGGTCTCGCGGACGGATGACGCGGCGGGTGTCGGGGCGGTCTCGAAGTAGCGGTCGAAAAGTGTCGGTAGTGCATGGTTTCGCATGAAGGTCTCCTCTGGGCGCTCCACGTGTTATTGACGCGTGCGTGAAAGGAGACCTATGCCCGATCCAGGGCTTGTCAAATGGATCTCGCGACGAAGACCTAACGCTCGAGCAAGACCTCGGCAGCCACCGCGTCGAGCAGGCACGCACACTCAACGGCCAGGTCGTCCGCCGAATGAGAGGCCGTTCCCTGCGTGGCGAATTCTCGGACCACCAGGTCGAGGCTGGCACCCACCTGGACGGCGGCTTCCAGTTCATGGGTGGCGATGCCGCGATTCTGGAGCAACCGCGACCGCACTTCCTGGAGCCTCCGAGCGCGCACATCCTCAGGCGCGCGTTGCGCCTTCGCATCGTCGCGCCAACGCGCGATGCAGGCCAACGATTCGGCCGAAGGCGTTTCTCCCGCTTCCGCGTACAGTCCCAGCACACGAACCAGCGTGGACGTCATCTGCTCAGCGGGAACATGCGCGGGCGCTTCCACGGCGAACATACAGGTCGCCGCGTTCACGAGACGACACCCGGCCGTCAACTGCGGCTCGACCCGCCCGGCGCCTAGCCGAACAAGATGCGAGGCAACGGCGCGTTGAACCGCATCGCCCGCGAGCGGAGCTTGCAACCTGCGCGCGTAGCACGGCGCCTGCCGTCCTCCGAAATCTTCGGGATGCCCCTCGAGCGTGCGATACAGGTGCGCGTGCGCGACTCGGAGTTGGACCGTGCATTCGATGGCCGCCTGGAGCAGCATCCGCCAATCCCCTTGCGCAGCGTCGACCACGGCAACGAGTTCGCGGGCCTCCTGCCGGAGCTCCCGATCGATCAACGTGCCGACCACGGCCTGCTTGTCATCGAAGTACTGGTAGAGCGAACCCACACTGAAACCTGCGACCCGTGCGAGACGGTTCGTTGATGCGGTTTCGTACCCCTCCCGGCGCAAGACGCGGTCAGCGGCTTCCAGGAAGGCATCGACCGTCATGCGGGACCGGGCCTGGGTGGGTTGCTTTCGGAGTCGAGATTCCACGGCGAGCACTGCTTGGATTCTCCTGGGAATGGTGGCTTCAGCTGTCATTGCGTTGCCGTCTGCCTGCATCCGGTTCCCAAAGCCTGTCGATGGGTCCGGTCAGACACCCAGATCGTGTCCATGGTGAAAACCCTGAGTTCCCCGCGGGGCTCATAATTTCGGGGGAAATGGTGATAAGTTGAGCATCCCCCGCCGAACGGACGGATTCCGGCCGGGGATCGCAAGCAGGACCCGGCAGTCAGATGGCAGACCCCTCGATCCCCTCCCCGCGAAGGCGCGCCGCTGGTGCGTGCGCTTGGTCGCTTGCCATCGCAATGCTTGCCGGTCCCGGATGGGCCGCGGATGGGGTGGCTCTCGCGCGCGAAGGACGATGCAGCGCGGCGATCCCGCTTCTCTCTGCCGATCCGTCTACGGCGAGCGACGTCGCCGCCGCCAGCCTGCTCGGCCGCTGCCTTTCGCGCTCTGGCGAGTATGCGGAGGCCGTCACCTGGCTGACACGAGCCCGCGAGCTGGCACCCGACGACGCGGACCTCGCACTGGACCAGGGAGTTGCCCTCTACAACCTCAGCGATCGGCCCGCTGCTCGCCGCGCCCTCGCGCAGGCCGAGGGCGCGGGGTGCGCACGGCCCGAACTCCCTCTCTATCAGGGGCTCATCGCCCTGGACGACTCGGAGGACGAGCGCGCCGCGGTACTGTTCTCGCGAGCCCGGGACCTGGCCGGCGACGCAGTAGAGCCCGTCGCGTCGTACTACGAAGGCCTGGCTCTGTCCCGCAACGGCTCCCCCGACGCTGCGCGCAGCGCGCTCGAGCGGGTCCGGGACGAATGGCCCGAAACAGAATGGGCCGAGGCCGCAGACAAGGCGCTTTCCCGCCTCGGCGAACGCGATCTCCGACGCTGGGCCTCGCTCCGAGTCGGCTTCGAATGGGACGACAACGCCGTATTGCGCGGCCGCGGCGTCCGCCTACCGGACGAGATTCCCGGAGACTCGGACGAGCGGCTCGTGTGGACACTCTCGGCCGGTGCCGACCTGGTCCGTACCGACGAGTGGCTGGTGTCGGGTGCTCTCACCTACCAAGGCAATGAGCACGACTCACTCGACGATTTCGACATCCACTATCCGAGCCTCTTGCTGTGGGCCGACCGGTCGATCACCCCGGACTGGAGCCTCCGCGTGCTCGGATCCGCCGGGTACGCCTGGGTCGGCGGCGACCCATTCCTCGCCACGCACCGGGCCGAAGCCTCCCTGTTCCGGGTGGATGATGGGGGTGGCGTCACCCGCCTGACCGCTCGCTTCGACCGCGACAACTACCTGTTCGAGAACGCTTCGATTCCGGACAGCGGCACTCCGGCTTGCCTGCTCGCATTCTCGCCCTGCTCGCCAGTCGGGGTCGATGAAGAGCGCGAGCGAAACCGCGATGGGAACCAGTGGAGTGCCGGAATCGATCACACCCGCCCGGTCTGGAACGACCGGATCGAGGTCACGGCTGGCATCCGGTGGGTCCGTTTCTCGGCCCGCGGCCAGGAATACACGTATCAGGGGCCCGTTTTGCGTGCCTCGGTCTTCGCCCCCCTGGGGCCCGACTGGGACCTCCGCGCGGCAGCGGCCTGGGCGAGCCGGTCTTTCCGTCATCCGAGCACCTTTCCCGAACCCATCGACCCCCTCACGGCCACTCAATTGGCGAATGGTCAGGCCTATCGCCTTCGCGCGACAGACCGGACCGAACATGAAACCCGCGTCGAAGTGACGATCGGGCGAAAGATCGGGGAGCAGGGTCGCCTGGAACTGCAGTGGCACTACCAGGACAACGACTCGACGACCTCGGTCTTCGACTTCGATCGACACCGGATCGGGGCCTACTTCATTGTCGGCTTCGGGGACTGACCGGCGCGCAGGAGAAATCGCCCATGGTCTTCAATCACTTCCGAATCGCACGAGTTGCCGCGGCAGCGTTGTGCCTTTCGTTCTCCCTGCCAGCCTGGGCAGTCGAACCCGAAGACCTCGCTCCGCCCGGTGCCTGCGCGGGTGAAGAGCGCGAGCTGCGCGTCTCGCCGGACAACAGTGGGGACGGCTCGACGTCATCGGAGACGTCCCTCGGCGGCGCGGCCGAAACGACTGCCGGTCCTCCGCGCATCCACTTGAGTCCGGTCCAGGTCGCTTCGGGCGGGACGCCCGGCGGCGCGCCCCTGCCGCTCCCGACGACACCCACCTTTGGGGGTCCAGGCCCGTGCGACTCCCCCGGCTCCGGTTGTCAGGGCCCGGTTCTGCCGGCCACGCCCGGCATGACGTTCAGCGAGCAAGCGCCAAATACCGGCGGCGGCTTCCCGGGCGGCGGACAAACCGGGTACCGCCCGTGATGAACGACGACCTCCAGCTCGTCGTTCGGATTCGCGAACGCGACGATGTCGCGTTCCGGACGCTATTCGACCGCTACTACCCGCGCATCTTTGCCTTCGTCGTAAGGCGGCTATCGGACGGTGCACTCGCGGAAGAGGTCACCTCCGACGTCTTCTTCGAGGTCTGGCGTAGCGCCGACGGCTTCCGCGGCGACTCCAAGGTCTCGACGTGGCTCTTCGGGATCGCAACGTACAAATGCCTCGAGGCGGACCGGAACCGGCGCCGTCGGAAGCGATCGTCCGTCATTCCGACGCAAGACGAGATCCTTCACGCCGCACCGGATGAGTTCGACACCGCCGGCGCCATCGAGGCCCGTAGTGAACTGCGTGCGGTACGGGGCCAGATCGAAGAACTGCCCGACGGACAGCGCGCCGTCGCCGTCCTGGCGCTGTTCGATGGTCGCAGCACTGAAGAAATCGCCCAGGAACTCGGCATCTCGACCGGCACGGTCAAGAGCCGACTCTCGCGAGCGCGACGCGAACTGCGTCGCCGCCCGCCCCTACGAGGAGAGGTTCGATCATGACCCATCCCGACATCGCTCCCGCCTGCCCGCCCGAAGTTCTCGACTGGCTCGCGTGGTACCCCACCGAAGAACTCCCCGAACCCGTCCGCGGCGCCATCGATGCGCATGCGGCGCAGTGCGCGGCGTGCCGCGACGAGATCGCCATGATGCAGGCGACGACGGCGGTTTCGGTAGACGAGCTCCCGGACCCGGAAGCCGTGTTCGCGCGCGTGCGCGAACGGATCGCGGCCGACGCGCAAACGCCGCAGCAGCAGCCGGCCGCACAGGCCCGCCGTGCGCCGCGACGCAGTCGTCCCGTCTGGGCGAGTACGCGGCGGTCGGCCATCGCAGCAGCCGCCGCGCTCTTCGTGGTCGGTGGCCTCGGCGGCGCCTCGCTGGTCGGATCGAACTTGGCTTCGGATTCGAGCGCTGACGCGCGCTATCTCTCGGCGAGTGAGAGCGCGGCCCCAACCGTCCTCAGCGTTCCGCAGCTCGACGTAGTATTTCGTCCGGACGTCCCCTTCCGACAGATCCACGCAGCGCTGAACGCGCTGGGGGCATCCGTGGTTGCGGGACCCACGCGTGCTGGCGTGATGCGCCTGCACCTCCCGGCAGGTGCTGACGCCGTCGAATTCGCGAACCGGCTGCGGACCGAGATGGAGGGCGTCGCGCTCTTCGCAGAGCCCGTGCTTCCCTGAGGCCAAGGGCCTCATCAGATTCAACTTTCTCAGGAGACGAGCGGACCCGATCATGGACTTCAAGCGGACCCGAGCGTGGGGGATGGCAATCGCCTTGATAGCGATGCCGCTCTCCGTGGTCGCGCAGGACGTTGACGAGTGCGGGCCCTTCCCGGACGACGTCATCGCCAGTGCGTTGCCGGGCTCGTCTGCGCCTGCCTCAGATGGCGGCGGTTCCGAAGTCCTGGTGGTCCTTCCGCGCCTTGAAGATGGCAGCGTCGGCGCATCCGCCCTCGAACTGGGGCCGGGCGCCGAACTCGTAGAGTCCCGCTGGAGCCCCGTGTTATGCGCCACCGTCGCGCGCATCACGGGCCCTCCGGAGGCTTCGCCCGACACCCTGGTTGCCGGCTTGCCGCCGGGCGCAATCGCCGTCCCCAATGACGTCTACTCGAGCGCTGCGGCGCCCTCAACCGTTGCGGCGGCACCCGAAGCTCGCGAGCCGTCGACGGTTCGGCCCGACCCCTATCGCGGTTTGCAGTATGGCCTCGATCGGCTCGGCACCGAGAAGGTTCCGCGCGTCTCGGGCGCCAAATCGGTTCGCGTCGCGATCCTCGACTCGCGTCCCGACACCGCCCATCCCGACCTCGGCAACGTCGAAGTCATCGAGAACGGTCGCATCGGTGAGACCCCGGGCGCGCACGGAACCCTGATCGCGGGCGTGATCGCCGCGACCCGAGGGAACGGCTTCGGAATCTCGGGCGCCGCCCCGAACGCGACGGTCGTTGCGATTCCGGTCTGCCGACCGGGGCCGACGACGGGGTCTGCGGACATCTGCCAGCTCTATGACCTGGTCCTTGGCTCCGACGCGGCTTGGGCGGCCGGCGCGCGAATCTTCAACCTGAGCCTGGTGGGCCCGAAGAACGCCGTGCTGGAGCGCACCGTCGCCCGGCTGGACTCGCTAGGCGGCGTCGTCGTCGCCGCAGCGGGAAACGAAGGCGAGCAGACCCCGCGCTACCCCGCGGCCTATCCGGCCGTGGTCTCTGTCGGCGCGGTCGACCGCGATGACACCTTGTGGCCGCAATCGAACCGCGGGCGAACCGTCGAGATCACGGCGCCCGGAGTCGAAGTGGTCTCCACCGCTCCCGGTGGCGGCTTCACATTTGCGGATGGAACGAGTCTGGCAACGGCCCACGTCAGCGCGTTGCTGGCGGTGCTCGCCGAGGTCGCCGAATCACCCCATGCGGCTCGCCAGGCGCTCTTCACGGCCGGTCACGCGCGACCGGAATCGACCCGCCACGCCGCCGCGCTGCCGACGGCGTGCGAAGCGCTCGCGGTGATCGGGCGTCCGTGCGACGCCACCCGCTGAGGGACGCCGGCCGGTAACGCATCATGCGCCGTTGTGTTCGGCCGATGTCGTCGCGCCGTTCGGAAACGAGATGATCTCGACCGCGGTCCCATCCGGATCGGCTGCGAAGAACATCCGGACCCCGCCGACGTCGAAGGGTCGCTGCAGGAGCTTGGCACCAGCCGCCTCGAGTTGCGCGTAGGCAACGTCCAGGTCGTCGACGCTCAGGGACACATTCGTGTAGCCGTACGACGGCCGGCCCGGTGTCTCCGCACCACGCGCGTGCGCGAACTCAAGCAATTCGAGGGTCACGCCACCGGCTCCCGGCACCTTCAGGCCGACCATCCGTCCGCTCGCACCCGCCTCACCCGTCGCGCTCTCCATCCCGGGCCCGTCGAGCGCCACATCGAAGATCACGCGGAGTCCCAGCGCGTCACGGTAGAACGCAAGGGAACGTTCGGCGTCGGAGACGCTGATACAGATGTGCGAGAAGTTACGAACCTCGAGGGACACGGTCTGCCTCCACACGGCACGTCGGCGCACCGCACGCCGGGAATGTGCGCCGCCATGCTGACGAGCGCCAACGTTGCGGCCAACGCCCTCGCCGCCGATGCTTGCCGGTCCTGGAGACCTGATGCCCCTCGACCCGCGTACCCCCGTTCTTGTCGGCGCTGCCGCTGTCCAACAACGGGAAGAAGACCCGCATGCAGCCGCCGACGCCTTCGCCTTGATGGTCCAGGCGCTGGAAGGTGCTGCGGCAGACGCAGGCTCCCCTGCCCTGCTCGAATCCGCGGACGCGATCCGGCTCCCTCGTGGATTCTGGGCATACGGCGACCCGGGTCGTGCGCTGGCCGAGCGCTTCGGCGCGAAGGCACGAACGCTGGTGGCCGAGATCGGTGTCCTGCAGACGACGTTATTCGGAGGGGCTGCGGCCGACATCCTCGCCGGCCGTGCCGATGTCGTACTCCTCGTTGGCGCCGAGGCCAAGTTCCGCTCACTACGCGCACAGATCACGGGCGTCGAAGTCCAGGACACCGAGATCGGGGGCGAAGCCCACGAAGTCCTGCGGCCCGCGGCCGAGATCATGAGCGCCCAGGAACTCGAGCACGGGCTCGGCCGACCGGTGAGCCAGTACGCCCTGATCGACAATGCACTCCGCGCGACAGACGGCCTCTCCCTCGACGCCCACCGCGACGAGGTTGCGGCCCTCTGGGCGGGCATGGCCCAGGTCGCGGCCGCGAATCCCGATGCGTGGAACCGCTCGGCACCGACCGCCGATGCCATCCGCAGCACCGATCACGGAAACCGCATGCTCGCGTTTCCGTACACCAAGCTCCACAACTCCCAGTGGAACGTCGATCAGTCGGCGGGCCTCATCCTGTGCTCTCTGGAGAAGGCAAACGCGCTGGGGATCGATCCGGCGCGCTTCGTATTCCCGCTCGCCGTGGCCGACAACAACCACATGGTCCCCTTGAGCGAACGCCCCGACCTGCATCGGAGTCCCGGCTTCGCCCACGCGGGCCGTGTCGCCTGCGAGCACGCCGCGATCGCGCCCACCGATGTGTCCGCGCGCGAACTCTACAGCTGCTTTCCGAGCGCGGTACGCGTCCAGCAACGGGAACTGGGCGTCGACCCTGCGCTACCGGTCACTGTCACCGGCGGAATGACGTTCGGCGGCGGGCCGCTCAACAACTTCGTCCTGCAGGCCCTGGCCAAGATGGTCCAAGCACTTCGCCTCGACCCAGGCAGTGTCGGGATGGTGAATGCGGTCAGTGGCCTCCTGACGAAACAAGGCGTCAGCCTGTGGGCGAGTCGTCCTCCGGAGCGACCCTTTGCACACGACGACGTGAGTGCGGCAACCGCGGCGGAATCGCCCCCCGTCGCGGTCCACCGCGGGGTGACCGGCCCGGGCCGGATCGCAACCAGCACGGTGATCTACGACGGCGACCGCGCGATCTCGTCGGCCGCCATCGTCGACCTGGCGAGCGGCGGACGCGCTGTGGTTTCGACGCCGGATCCCGAATGGGCCGGCCGGATCGAGAGCGAAGAAACGATCGGCTGCCCGGTCAATCTCACAGACGGCGACCTCGGCGCCGCCTGATCGCATCAGACGAGGACTTCGAGTGCCTCTCCAGCGAAGAACCGTCGCGGGTTGTCCACGGTCAACGCATCGAGTTGCGCTTCACTCACGCCGGCCTCGCGAAGCTGAGGCGCGACCTTGTTCGTGAAGTGGAGCGGCTGACAGAGGTCTGCCAGCGCCTTCGCCATCGCGGGGTCCGGGAACGGTGACCCACGCCAGCACCACACCGAGTCGTGCGACACCACCACGCGATCGCCCGCGCCCTTCTCGATGAGCGCGACCAGGGATCGCACCCGCTCGGCATCCGGGTGTACGGGCTCGAGCCCGAAGCGGTCGAACCCCAGGTACGACCCGCCCCGCGCGATCTTCATGTGATAGTCGTGGTCCGAGGTCCCGCACGAGTGTCCGATCACGATGCGGTTCCCCGGCACGCCGCCTTCCATGAGGACCTGCTGTTGGAGATCGCCGACGGTTCCACGGTCCGTGTGAGTCGTCACGGGCGCGCCGACGGCCGTCGATGCCTTCGCGGCGGCATCGAAGACGTGGCGTTCGTGGTCGGTCATCTCCCCCGGCCCCGTCGCCACCTTGATGATGCCGGCGCGAATCCCGGTCTCGCCGATCCCTTCCGTCAGTTCTTTCTCGAACAGTTCGGCCATCGCGTTCGTCGGGTCGCCAAACTGCCCGCGAAAATGCCAGTACGGCATCCCGCCCTCGGCCTGCTTGTAGAGTCCGGTGGCACAGACAATCTGGAACCGCGTCCGCTGCGCGACTTCGGCCATGAACGTGACGTCACGGCCGAGATCGTTCGGACACGGATCGAGCATGGCCGTGAAGCCGGCGTCCTTCATCTCCTCGATCCGGTCGACGCATACCGCAAACATCTCGTCGCGGGTCGGGCCGGGCTCGGTCGTATGGGACTCCCAGCCGGGGTACCCGATGATCAGATGTTCGTGCATCAAGGTGCGGCCGAGTGCATCCGGCGTCGTCGTTCCGGTGACCGTGGCGATGTCGTTCATGAGCTCTCCTGGAACGATCGTACCACCCCGCTGGGTCCGACCTCGCACGCCCCAGCCGGCGCGGTAGACTCATTTTGTGTCCCGCACCGTCCTCGACCCGACTTCCGAGCGCGCGCTCGCCGAGCGACCGGCCATCCCGCGTCTCGATGCGCTCGACGGCGTGACCGTCGGACTCCTCGACATCTCGAAGCCGCGTGGAGACCTGTTCCTGAACCGGATCGAGGAACGCCTCGTCGAGCACGGCGCAGTGGTGAAGCGCTACGCCAAGCCGACCTTTACCAAGCCGGCGCCCGTCGACCTTCGACACCAGATCGCCAGCGAGTGTGGGGCCGTGATCGAAGCTCTCGCCGATTGAGGCAGCTGCACGTCGTGCAGTGTGCACGACATCGTCGACCTGGAGAGCCGGGGCATCCCTGGCGTATTCGTCGCGACCGTCCAGTTCGAAGACGGTGCAGTGGCACAGGCGCGCGCCCTTGGCGCACCGGCCGCGGCCGTCTACACGGAACACCCGATCCAGGATCGAACCGACGACGAGATGCTCGGCATCGCGAATGCGGCCTTCGATGCCCTGGTGGCGCGCCTGACCCAGAACTGATCCGCACGATCTCGACTCCGGCCGCTTCCTGCCATAGCGTGGGCGCCATGAACGAGATCGTCTTTTCCGGCAGTCCCCTCAACCGACTCGATGCGCGACGCCGCGACCCTGAATGGATCGCGCTCCAGCTCACGGAGGATGCCACGCGCATCCTGCCCGTCTGGAAGCTCAACCCGCTGGTGCGCAGCGACGAGCCGCGCCTGGCCTGGGCGACGCCGGCCATCTTGGATGGACATGAAGGCGACCCGCCCGTCTTCCTCGGCGTGGTCGATGACCGCGCGCACTTTGCCTTCGATATCAGTCGCAGCGACGCTCCACTCGACGAGTACGGTTGGGAGGGCGTTGCGCACTTTCCGGACCTGCGCGCCGCCGCAGCGACGATGTCGGGCGACGACGCGGCTATCTCGGCACAAGCGCGGCACCTGGTCGACTGGCATTCGCGCCACGGGTTCTGTCCCGGATGCGGGGCCAAGACCCAGTCACGCGACGCCGGCTGGTCGCGCCGGTGTATCGAGTGCTCTGCGGAGCATTTCCCGAGAACGGACCCGGTCGTCATCATGCTCGTGACCGATGGCGACCGCTGCCTGCTCGGCCGCCAACGCGGCTGGCCCGGCAACATGTACTCGGCGCTCGCAGGCTTCGTGGAGGGCGGCGAGACGCTCGAAGAAGCGGTCGCGCGCGAGACCGACGAAGAAGCCGGGATCGCGGTCGAGAACATCGAGTACATCGTTTCCCAGCCATGGCCGTTCCCAGCGTCGCTGATGATGGGCTGCCGCGCGCGCGCCACGAGCACCACCATCGAGATCGACTCGCACGAACTCGAACATGCCGACTGGTTCACGCGCGACGAAGCCAAGGCCGCCCTTGCCGGGCCAACGGACCGCCTGATGGTCCCGCCGCCATTCGCGATCGCTCACGTGCTGCTGAAGCGCTGGGTCGACGAAGGTTAGGCGATTCCCTGTAGGCGGGCGGCATGCGCCCGAAGCGCCTCCGGGCCCCCTAGCAGCTGGCGGCTCAGCCCCTCGCGCTTGAACCAGAATTGCAGGTCGCATTCATCGGTGAATCCGATGCCACCGTGGACCTGGGTCGCCGTGCGCATGACGTCGTGCCCCACGTCGGAGAGATGCGCCTTGCATAACGTGGCCAGCAGGGGAGCTTCGTCCGGCAGCGCATCCCAGGCGTGCGCCGCGTACCAGACGAGCGACCGCGACGGCTCGATCGCGGCGGCCATCTCGGCACACATGTGTTTCACCGCCTGAAACGTCGAGATCGGGCGCCCGAACTGCTTGCGATCCGTTGCGTAGGCCACGGAAAGAGCGAGCGCGCGATCGCAGCCGCCCAGGATGTCGGCCGCCAGGACGATCCGACCGGCATCCAGGACACGATCCAGCGACGCGCCGACCCCGCGGTACGACGCCTCCGGCACCGCATCCTCGAGACCGACTTCGACGCAGCGGCGCGTGCGATCGATCGTGGGCAACGGCTTTGCGGTCAGACCCGCCGCCCCAGCGCGAACCAGGTGGGCATCGTCGCCACACACGAGCCAGAACGCGTCGGCGTCCTGGCCATCGAGTACGAAGAGCGCGGTGCCCGAGAGCCCTCCCTCAGCCTCGGTGAGCCCGGCGCCCTGCCGCGCTTCCACGCGCTCGGCGATTCCCACTGCGATGCGGGCGCCACCTCCGGCCAGTGCCGGCAGCCATTGCGCCTGGACATCGCCGTCGGCGACGTCCCGAAGCAACAGCGTCGCGAGAACCGAACTCCCGACGAACGGCAGCGGCGCGGCCCCGTGACCGAGGGCGGTCGCGATCACGGCCGCGTCCAGCAGCGAAAGCCCCGCGCCGCCGAACGCTTCGGGGACCAACGCCCCCGCCACACCGAGTTCGGCGAGCGCTCGCCAGCCTTCGTCGTCGACGCCGGATTCGCTCTCGACGACCTCGCGCACGCGCGACATCGGGAGGCGCTCGTCCAGAAAACGCCGCACCGTCTCATCGAGGAGCGCCTGCTCTTCGGAGAGTCCAAAATCCATCAGGTGTCGCTCCCGGGAGTGGCTTCCGCCGCGGCCTTCACGGCCTTCGGTTCCCGCGGCATCCCGAGTCCGCGCTCGGAGATGATGTTCTTCTGGATCTGGGCGGTTCCGCCACCGATGATCAAGCCGAGCTGGAACATGTACTGGAACTGCCACCGGCCACCGTCGCGCGCGCGCTCGGACCCCCGGTAGAGCGCACCCCCCTCCCCCATCGCATCGATCGCCAGTCCCGCGAGATCGTGGTTGAGCTGGCAGCCGTTCAGCTTCGACACGAGACCCGCGACGCCGGCATTCTCGCCGCGCAGCCGCGACGTCAACAGCCGCATGGCGTGGGCCTTGTTGGCGATCGTTTCGGCCTGGAGCTTCATCAGGCGGTCGCGAAGCACCGGGCTGTCGACGGCGCGCCCGCCGTCAATGCGCTCTTCGCGCAGGACCTGAAGCGCCCCTTCATACAGGCTCTCGCTCGTGGCTGAACTCCCGAGCATGTTGCGCTCGTGGCGCAGCGTCGTGTTGGCGATCTTCCAACCCTCGCCGCGTCGTCCGACGATGTTGGCCAGCGGTACCTTCACCTCGTCGAAGAACACTTCGTTGAACTCGGCGTGGCCGGTCATCGTCTTCAGCGGACGAACATCGATCCCGGGCGTATCCATGGGCACGAGCACATAACTGATGCCCTCGTGCTTCGGCGCGTCTGGTTCCGTTCGGATCAAGGCGAACATCATTTGCGAAAACTGGGCCGTCGAGGTCCAGATCTTCTGGCCGTTGATGAACAGGTGGTCGCCTTCCACGCGCCCCGACGTCTGGAGCGCGGCGAGGTCGCTCCCGGCACCCGGCTCCGAGTACCCCTGACACCAGACCATCTCGCCGCGAACCGTGGCCGGGACATAACGTTTCTTCTGCGCTTCGGTGCCGTGCTCGAGCAAGGTCGGGACGAGCATGTCGATCCCCTGCCCCCCAACCCCCTTGGACACGTGCGTCCGGCCGAACTCCTCGGACAGGATCGTGGCGATGAGCGGGTCCGCTTCATGGCCCGCGCCGCCGTACTCCTTCGGGATCGTCCGCGCCGCGTAGCCGCGGTCGATCAGTTTGGCCTGCCACGCCGTGACTTCCGCACTGCCCACGCTGGCGATCTCGCCGCGACGCCCTGGAGCCTCGCTGCCGTGCGTTTCGAGGAAAGCGCGCAGTTCCGCGCGAAAGGTCTCGTACTCGGGTCCGTAGGCAAGATCCATCGATGGAGGATCCGGCATCAGCGTTTCTTTGACAACGCCGCCCCGCCGCGAGAGCATGCAGCGATGGAAGCAGCACTCATCACCGGTCAACATCAGGTCGAGATCCGAGAATTCCCCGAGCCCGAAGCCATCGACGGCCACGCGGTCGTCGAGGTGACTCTGTGCGGCATCTGCGGCACCGATCTCGAAGCCTGGGTCACGGGCGACCCCTACAGCCCCTCGATCTGCGGCCACGAGTGGACGGGGACCGTCAGCGCACTCGGCAAGGGCGTGAGCCACATCAAGGAAGGCGATCGCGTCGGCATCGGGATCGCTCCGCCCTGCGGTGGCTGCCCCCATTGCCACGCCGGAGACGCCGCGCACTGTGACACGGCCTTCATGAGCGTGCTGGGAATGGGACCCTACGCCACACCGCACGGCGGCTTTGCGCCGCGCATCGGACTGAATGCAGCGCGGCTCTACACCGTACGCGATGGCATCTCGGACAAGGCGGCCGCGATGTTGGAACCCGCGACCGTCGCCGTTCACGGCGTTCGGCGCACCGGCCTCCACATGGGCGACGCCTGTATCGTGCTCGGCGCGGGCCCGATCGGACTCCTGACGATGCAGGCAGCATTCGCCAACGGTGCGGGCGCCGTGGCCGTGGTCGAGCCGCATGAAGCCCGCCGCAGCCAGGCCGCCGCTCTTGGTGCGTCGCTCGTCATCGACCCGAAGAACGAGGAGGTTGCGGAGCGGGTCACCGCTTTCTTCGGTCCCGTGGGCCCCGACGTCGTGTTCGAGTGCGCCGGCATTCCGACCACCATCCAGCAGGGTGCGGAACTCGTGCGCCGCGGCGGAACCGTCTCCCTCATCGGGCTCTCGTCCCATGACGCTACGATCTCGCCGGCGACCTGGCTCGCCAACGAAGTCCAGCTCGTCAGCTCGCTGGCCTACACGTCGGACGAGTTCGACGTGACGATGGCCTTGATGCAGGACGCGCGCATTCGCGTCGAGACGCTCCACACCTCGACATCCAACCTTGCCGACATGGGGAACGCCTTCGAGCGACTGCGGGAATCGCCCGACGAGATCAAGATCCTGGTCGACCCGCGCGCATAGGCGCGCGCTTCAGCCTCCGGGGCAAGCAGCAGCGCGGTCGGCGGCCCATGCGATCGCGGCTTCGAGCATCGCTTCGTGGTCTGGGCGCTCGTACGTCACGGCGGCGTGCCCGAGCGCGGAATAGAAGCTCCGCCCGGCTCCGGGACACGTCAACCAGACGATCGGGTGATCGTCGCCCATGCGCAGGTCTTCGCCGAAGGCCTCCGGCGCGTAGCTCGACTCGTCCAGCGTTGCGAGCACGTGGGAGCCGGACTCCCGTGCGCCCGTTTCGAAGGTGTACCACTCGTCCTCGTGAACGAACTCGGGCCCGAACGCGGCCATGATCGGATTGTCGTGATCTTCCACGACGACGCGTGCTTCCTGGAACTGGGGAAACATCGGGTGACCCGTAAAGCGACCTCCGCCTAACAGGACGTCGGTGTACCAATCCCAGTACCGGTAGCGTGTCCCCGCCGCGCCATGGACCCCGACGAAGCCGCCCCCGCCTTCGGCCCAGCGGATGAAGGCGGCCTTCTGGTCCTCGGTCCAGTTGTCGCCCGTGATGTTGTTCCCGAACACGACGTCGACCTGTGCAAGTTGCTCGTCATTGAAGACGGCGGCGTTCTCGGTGGGAAAGACCTTCCAGCCACGCCTTTCGGCGATCGCCGCGAGCGAACGGCTGGCCGCAGGTATCGCGTCGTCATGCCGAAAGCCCGACGTCTTCGAGAAGTCGAGGATTACCACGGAGGCGTCCTCGAGACCGGCCGGAAAAGTGGGCGGCACGGTGTCGACCACGGGCTCCTTGAGACCCAGCGGGCCGGCCAGGTGCGGCGCTAGCCAGATGCCGAGGCCAACCAACGGCAAGAGCACCAGGCCCGCGATGATCCATCTGGGTCGAGTTGTTCGCTTGGCCATCAAGGCGCCTCCCGGTCGATCGTGAAGGCCTGCCCGGCGCGAACGATCGTTGCCGACGATACCGCTCCGCTGTCGTCCCGCTGGAATTCCAGCGCCAGCCCTTCGGCCGCGAAGGCATCCGGACCGACTTCGGCGAGCGGCTGTTTGCCGCCACCCTTCATCCCGAACGCGAGCACCGTCCGCTGGCGCGCCGCTTCGAGTTCGAGTCCGACCACGGGCACGCGATAGATGCCCGCGTACGCATCGAGTCGGTGTTCGACGGACAACGCCAGCAACTCGTCCGCCGTCCACGGAACCTTCCGGTCGGCGGAGGCCGCGCGGATGGCGGCCACGGTCTCCGGCGTGACTGGGGCGTCGGCGTGGCCCCAGGCACGGCGCAGGAACGTCATCAACCCGGCCAGGCCTTCGTCGTCGAACCGGGCATCGTGGGCGTGGCCGGGCATGGCCAGGTTCCACTCCTGGTCGGCGACGACGATGGGGCCCTGCAACCCGCCCAGGACGATCCGGGCAAGCCAATCATCGGCGTCCCGCACCCACGGCGAACCCACGAGCGGAGGCGCGACGCCGGCCTGCCCGCGACCCTCGGCACCGTGACACGCGGCGCAGCTCGCCGCGAAGAGATCTGCGCCGCGCTCTCGCCGAGCCTCTTCAGCGCTCGTGAGCGGTGTCGCGCCCCCGGGCGACGGATCCCCGGGCCAGGTGACCGTCCGCCGGAGACTCCGGAGTGCGAGGCCTGCCTCGTCAGTCATCTCTACCGCATCGAATACCGCGTGTGCCTGCGTCAGTTCGATCGCGCCGACGCCGGGGCGTCGCTGCGCGTCGACGAAGCCCCGCACCACCGAAGCGCGCACCGGAGCCGACGTCACCGCGGCGACCCGGTCGAGTTGTGCGGCGACGGCTTCCGCCGGCGAACCCGACGCACGCGCGGCCAACCATGCCGCGCCGGCCACCGCCTCCAGCCAATCGCTGGCGCCGACGCCGATCTCGTCTTCGAGTGCGCGGGGCTCATGCCCGGCGATGCCGGACAACACCGCAAACCGGGTCAGCGCATCGCCGCTGCGGGCGGCGTCCAACATCCGCGCGATCGGTCGCGCGTCGGCCGGCGCCTCGCCCAGCGTGAACAGGGCCTGGAGGCGAACCGAAGCATCGGGGTCTTCGAGCGCGGAGATGACCGTCGGGATCGTGGACGCAGACAACAGCGCGGTTCCTGCTTGCAGCGCGGTCCGCCGCACCGATGCCTCGGCATCGGCCAGCCCGGCGCGCCAGGTTCCTTCGTCGAGCGCACCCGCGCCCATGCCGGCGAGCGTCCACAGGGCGTGGGTGCGGCCGAGCGCCCCGAATTGATCCAGTGCGCGGAGCTCGGCGAGTGCGCGGTCGCTCGGCGCCGCGATGAGGCGGCGCTGCGCGCGGTCACGAACCCAGCCGTTCGGGTGATCGAGACCGCGCAGCCAGTCCTCTTCGGCGTGAAGCGGAGGCGGTGCATACGAGATTGCGCGGTCGCTTCGGCGCACCCGCCAGATGCGACCCGTCTCTCCGGGCGCCGCAAGATCGCGCGCCGCGATGTCGGCACGCGCGTGGTCCGACAGGTAGTTCGCGTGCTGGATGATCCCCCGATACATGTCGATCACCCAAAGGGCGCCGTCGGGTCCGACCTTCACATCCACGGGCCGAAAGCGCTCATCCGGCGACGTCAGGAACTCGCGCCGCTCGAAGCGTTCATCGGCCACCGTGACATGTGTCGCGGTCGGTCCGGCGGACGACCAGTCCACGTCGAAACGCGCGACGGCACTTCCACCCGCTTCTGGAACAAAGGCGTCGCCAACGGCATCGGGTCCGAACTGGTCGCCGCGTTGGACCACCAGCCCGCTCACGGCCGTTGGCGCCTTCTGCCGTCCATCGGGCCGAAGCGTTCCCGGGAGGTAGGCCCGATTCAGGCCCGCCGCGATACGGGTCCCATGCACCTCTTCGCCGGCGGACAAGCCGACGCCCAGGCCGGGCGCACCCAGTTGCGTCGCGGTCGCCCGTTGTCGCATCGCATAGGCGGCCGGGAAACGATCGACGAACAGGAAGCTGGAGTTGTGGTTGTGGTACTGGCGCCCCGCGTCGTCCTGGGCGAGTCCCCATTGGCCCCGCATCGGGACGGCGCCGACTTCGAGTTCGATCGGATCCGGGGCGACCGCATCAGTGACGTCGTCGAAGTGCAGCCGAAACCTCCGTTTCGACTTCGCGTTGTAGATCCATCCGTCGAGCGCTGGGAGCAGCGCGTTCTCGAGGTGCTCGGGGTCGTGCGCGCCAAGGCCGTAGTGCGTTAGGCGGACGGGTTCGTCGCAGGCACGGTCATCGTTGGAGTCTCGGCACCAGAGGAGGTTCGGGGGCGCCCCGATCAACACGCCCTGCGGCAGGACCGCGATCGCGCGCGGCAAGACGAGTCCGTCGAGGAAGACGTCGCGGCGGTCCATCCGGCCGTCACCGTCTTCGTCCTCCAGCACGACGACCTGGCCGATCGGCGCGTCCTCGCCCGCTCCATCCACGTTGGGCATGAAGCCGCGCATCTCGACCACGTACAAGCGACCCTGGTCGTCCCAGTCCATCGCGACGGGGTCGACCACCAACGGTTCCGCCGCCACCAATTCCACCGCGAAGCCCGGCGCGACTTCGAAGTCGGCAAGGGCCTCCGCCGGAGACTGCACCGGCGCCGGCGGCGACGGGTGGGCCTGTAGGATCGCGTCGGGCGCGGGTCCGAACCACCAGCGAAATGCCAGTGCGCCCAGAACCGCGAGCAGAACGACGACGCCCAGAATCCGCCAGACCCAGCGCACACTCACTCCCTTCGCTGCCCCCGGCGATACGTCGGAGCCGCCGTACGGGTAGCACTCCTCGCCGCGCAGCCAGCGACTCACGAAACTACACCGAAAGCATCAAGGGCATCCCCTTGCTTTCCAACCAGTTGCCCTTCTAAACTGCGTACTGGCTGACGAATGTCGGCCGAGGAGGGGAACCATGCGAACCACACAATTGTGGATTCTGGGTGCCGTCGCATTGTGCGTCGCGCTGCCCGAAGGGGCGGCGATCGCCCAAGACAATGACGGCGGTCCGAAGACCATCGATCAGATCATCGTGACCGCGCGAAAGCGCGAAGAAAACCTGCAGGACACACCGCTCGCTGTCACCGCACTCACGGCCGACGCGCTCGAAGACCTCGGCGTCGAAGACACGAGTGACATCAGCAACCTGGCGCCGAACGTCTACCTGACGCAGACGCCCGGATCCGCCGCCAACATCGGCACGGCGATCCGCGGCGTGTCGAACGCCGAGCCGCTGCAGACGGTGGAAGCCGGCGTCGCGCTCTACATCGACGACGCATACCTCGCGCGCGCTTCGGGCGCGGTGCTCGACCTCGTCGACCTCGAACGCGTCGAAGTGCTCCGGGGGCCGCAGGGCACCCTCTATGGTCGAAACGCCACAGGCGGTGCGATCAAGTTCATTTCGGCGAAGCCGAGTGAAGAGCGCTCACTGAAGCAGAAGTTCACGATCGGAACGTTCGGCGAGTTCTCGAGCCGCACGTCCGTGAACGTTGGCGAGATCGGCAGCGGTACGAACCTCTACGGACGCGGCACCTTCCTGTACAAGGAACGCGACGGTTACGTGAACAACCGTAACGCGTCGGATGGCGAAGATCCGGGTGCGTACGAGACGACGGCATTCCGCCTGGCGCTCCGTTGGGAACCGACCGAAGACCTCACCGTCGACTACTCCTACGACTACGTCGATACCGAGGGCTACGACGCTTTGTTCCAGCTCTTCGCGGTCAGCCCGGGGCTCGCCGCCTCGTTCGCGGGCGCCGGAACGCCGCTGGCCCCGACCACGGACCGGCGGGAGAGCGTGAACCTCGACTTCCAGCAGGCCAGCGAACACAAGACGCAGGGCCACAACCTGACGTTCGAGTGGGACCTTGGCTTCGCGACGTTGACCTCGATCTCGACGTACCGGGATTGGGAGAACACCGAGAACGCGACGGAACTCGATGGCAGCGCCGGACTGAACGTTTTCGGGCTGAACCCGATGTTCGCTCCGGGCCTCCTGACGAACGTCCAGCTCTTCGCGGCCAGCAACGAGCGCGAACAGGATCAGTTCACGCAAGAGCTCCGCCTTCAAGGGGACCTGTTCGAGAGCGTCCAGTGGACCGTCGGCGCCTACTACTTCGAGGAAGAGTTCGAGGAACTCAACCCGCAGCAGTTCATCGTGCCGGCTGGCGGGATGCTCCCGCTCCCGCTCCAGCAGTTTGGCGGCCTGTTCTACAGCGGCGAAGCAGAGTCCTGGGCCCTCTTCGCAAGTGCGACATGGACGCCCGACTGCTTCGACCAGCGGCTGTCGTTCACCGGCGGTGTCCGGTACTCGGATGATCAGAAGGAGTTCGTCCAGACGATCAGCAACCCGATGGACCCGGCCTTCCCCCGGCGCGGAAACGACGCCGACTTCAACAGCTTCGACTGGGACTTCGCAGTCAACTTCGCTGCGACCGAAGACATCAACGTCTACGGCCGCGTCGCGACGGCGTACAAGGCGGGCGGCTTCAACCCCCGCGCGTCCTCGACCCTGGAGCCCTTCGACGAGGAAGAACTGACGTCCTACGAGATCGGTGTGAAGGCGCTGCTCCTCGATGGCCGCCTTCGCGTGAATGCCGCGTACTTCTACAGCGAGTACGAGGATATCCAGGTCAACCAGTTCGCTTCCGGCGCCGGAGGCGCAAGCTCGGTCACGGTCAACGCGGGTGAAGCCACGATCCAGGGGATCGAGGTGGAGACGCTCTGGCTGATCACGGACAACCTCACGTTCCAGGGAAGCTGGGGTCTGCTCGATCCGGAATACGACGAGTTCCTGGCACGCAACCCGGTCACGAACGCAGTCGTCGACATCGCGGACAAGGCGAGCTTCGGCTACCAGCCGAACCAGACGGCGTTGTTGGCGCTCCATTACGAGTCGGATCCGCTCGGAGCGGATGGCCTCGTCGTCAGCGCCCGCCTCGAATGGCGCTACACCGGGGGTCCGATCCGCTGGACCGCGATCGAAGAGGTCCAGGGAGTCCAGCTCGCGCCGTTCCTGGATGAGATCCAGCAGGACAGCTACGACGTGGTGAACGCCCGGATCGCGCTCTCGGACATTCCGGTGCCCTTCGGTGGCGGAAGTGCCGAGATCGGCGTTTTCGGTCGAAACATCTTCGACGAGGAGTACGTCACGGCCGGAATCGACTTTGGCGGCCTGGGCTTCGGTGGCGCGGCATTCGCGCCCCCGGCGACCTTCGGCGTCGACGTGACGTTCAACTTCTAGAAGCGCGTCACGCAAACGATCCAGACCCAAAAGGGCGGGCGGGCCGAGAGGCTTGCCCGCCCTTTCTTGTTTCTGCACCTGGATCGCAATCCGCGGGCAATAGGGGAGCAACAAACGGGCGTAAGCCCCCAACTCGGGAGCGATTCACAGACCCGTGACCCTCATCACGGGGCCAGCAGCCACCTTGGCCGAATGTACTGGGGTCTTCGACCAAAGGACTCCCCCATGCGACTCCCTCCCTTCTCGCTTCGCCGCCTTGCTTTCGCGCTGGCTGCCGGGCTCGCCCTCACGGCGTTCGCGGCTGCTGCAAGCGCACGCACCGAAACGGTGCGCTGGGAGCACGCGGACACGTCGACCGTGGCCGGGTTCCGGATTCTCATGGGCACGACGCCGACCAACCTCAACCAGAGCATCGATGTCGGCCTGCCGACGGCCTCCGGCGGCGTATTCAGCCACCAGTTCAACGTCGCCGACGGTGACACCGTCTTCATCGCCATCACCGCTTACGGGCCCACCGGCCTCGAAAGCACTGGATCGAACCTCGGCTATCTCCCGGCGCCGCTCGGGGCCCCGGGCCGACCGCAGCTCGCCGGCAACTAACCTGGCACGCGACCGTGCTCGCCGCCCCTGCGACAATGGCGTCGCCCGCGAGTTCGGCGGTTCAACCGACTGGACCGGCCTGACCGGCTAGATGTCCTCGACCCGGCCGCCGTGCCCCACGACTTCCAGCACTTCGCCGCGTTCGCCGTCTTCGGGACGAAACCGCGGCAGGATCGACGGGATCGTTCGGGGATCGATCGAGCGCTTGGCCTCGAGCAACTTCGCCGTGTCGTCAAAGCCGACGAGCGCTTCCAGGTTCTTGAAGGTCGGCGAGATCAGGTTCAGGTCGCCGTCGGCGTGACGCGCCAGCGCCTCCTCGGGTCGTATCCACTCACTGTCCACGGCCTCGTGCCCGTCATGCAGGGCTTCCTGGTGTGATGGCGCGCGCGCAACGAAGAAGCGCGTATTGAATCGCTTGGGTTGGTCCACGGGCGTAATCCAGTGCGCCACATAGGCGAGCTGATCCGTCGCGAGCGTAAAGCCCTCTTCGCGGCACAGGGTCTCGAGGGCGTCGGGGTCACCGCCGTTCAAGCGGTCGCGCGCGGCCGCCACCCGCGCGCGAATCGCGGCGTCCCGTAGCTCGACGGTCGAGCCGTCCTCCCGGAGCGCGAGGAGCACCCCGGCTTCCTCGAAGCACTCTCGGATGCAAGCGACCCAATACCCGAGACCGCCCGAATCCACGCCCAGTGTGCCACTTGCTTGGACATCGTTGGGGCCGCGACCGAGGGCCTCCCATCGCGACGCGCGATCGCCCGCATCGACCTTGCCACCCGGAAAGACATGCAGGCCGCCGAACACGCCGGCCATGCTGCGCTTCATCAGGAAGACTTCGACGCCGGACGTGGCATCACGGACAAGCATCACGGTGGCGGAAGGACGAGGCGTCACGGGCATGGCGGCGGAGACTATCGCATCCGGCCCCTTCGCCAGAAGGGACCGCGCGCGCCGCGGCCCGCGGTATGTTCCGCCGATGCACGATCTCGCATCCGACTCCCAGCCGCCGCCGGGTGCCCTCGACGGCGTCCGCGTGCTCGAGTTTGCCCAGGCCCTGGCCATCCCGACCTGCGGCGCGTTGATGGCCGACATGGGCGCCGAGGTGATCAAGATCGAGCCGCCGCTCGGCGACACCTACCGGCTGCACCAACGCACGCGGATCCGCCACGAAGGCCGCGCCTTCACGATCTGCAATCGCGGCAAGCAGAGTGTGTGCATCGATCTGCAGTCGGACGAGAGTCGCGCGGTGGTGGACCGACTGGTCGCAACCGCCGATGTCGTCCTCATCTCGTTCAAGCCCACGGACATCGATCGCTTCGGCCTCGACTATGCGCGGCTCTCATCGATCAAGCCCGACCTCGTCTACCTCGAGAACACCCCCTACGGGCGGCAGGGCCCGCACGGGCGCGACGGCGGCTACGACGTCGTCGTGCAGGGGCTCTCGGGCATCGGCTCGGTCAGTGCCGCGCCGGGCACCAGCGCGCCGCGCCTTGTGCGCCCCGCCTACGCCGACCTCGGCACCGGATTCCTCGCCGCATTGGGCGTGGTGGCCGCCTTGCGCCACCGCGACCTGACGGGCGAAGGGCAACAAGTCGAAACGTCATTGCTCCACACCGCGCTGGCCCTCGGCAGCAATCTGATCTTCCGCTTCGAGGA
>JAJDAQ010000009.1 GCA_029261815.1 Deltaproteobacteria bacterium | reverse complement strand
GACGACGCGGTCGACGTCTGCATCCGGCATCCGGGCTTCGATCCCGACCTGCGAGTCCTCGCCGAGATCCGTTGCTTCACCGAAGCCTGGCGAGGCTTCCGCTCGCTCGAAGCCGAGATCCGGGCCAAGCGCATCCGCGTGATCGGGCCCGCCGCGTTGCGTCAGCGATTCCCGAAGTGGCTGCTCGGAAGTGTGGCGGCACCGACGCCGCGCCAACGGCCGGGCCGCGAGCGCCGACTCAGCCGCGCGTCGCGCCGTTAGTCCCCCCCCCCGGACGCGCCGAAGGGGACACAACAAAGGCGGACAGCGAGGCGCGGAGACATGGCCGGTCCACGAGCGACTTGCACGCGTGTTGCGCATTGGCAGCGCAGTCAGCGGAAGCTGCGATTCAGCGCCAGGCGCCGGGCAAACCGAAGCATCCTGTGGCAGGATACCGGAGCGTTTCGGGTCGCCCGTAGCGCACCTGGGAACGCGGGAGACAATGGAGTCTCCTTATGCCGAAGCTTGCTGCTGCCGCCGTCGTCGTGATTGCGACCGCGATCCATGCGGCACCTGCCGCCGCCGTCCAGTTCGAGGTCTTTCACCTCGACCCTTCGCGAAGCACTCTCGCGTTCGTTTCGGGTGACGTCCAAGCTCGACTCAGCGACACGCAATTCGCGTTCGCGCCTCTCGTCGCACAGCCGGGCTTCTCGTCGGCCCCGCTGACGGGCGACTTCGTCCTGGAGATCGGTAACGACGCGACGAACCCGAGTTCGTTCGATGTCCTGCCGGGAACGTCGGACATCCGAGCTTCCGACATCCACCTCGCCTCGCCCGCACCGGGCGGAGCGCCCGGAACCACGGCGGCCGCCATCGGGCTCTCCTTCGCCGATGCCACCAGCGGCATCAGCGGCGAAGTCGCGTTGCACGATCTGGTCTTTGCGGCGGCCGGAAGCTTCACCGTCGTCGGCAATGGACTCGGGCCGTTCGGGCTTCAGGGCACGATGCCGTGGTCCCTGGTCAATGGCGCGTTCGAGATCGCGACGAACGCCGGCATCGGCGGCACGGCACTGATCCCGTTCCTGACGTCGGCCTCAGCGTCCGTAGACGCCACCACCAGTCAGTTCACCGAGGTCTCGCCCGGCGTTTACGAAGTGGTGATCCCCTATCAATTCCTGATCGGGCTCTCGCCCGTCGCCGGCCCCTTGAGCTCGACGATCGTGCGGGCTCGCTTCGCCGGCGAGATCGTGGCCACGACGGCGCTCGTGCCCGAGCCGGCGCTTGGCTTGATGCTAGGGATCGCCGGATGTTTGATTGCGTGCCATCGCACCACGAGGAGAGCATCGTGACTTCCCGCTCCTTGATCCAAGTCGAGCTGATGATCCTGATCGGGTTCGGCGCCTTCCTGTTGAATGCGGCATGCACGGGACCGGGTGCGCCGCCGGCCTTGATGGGGCCGCCTTCCATCGATGGCCTGTCCCAGACGACCGACGCCACGATCGATGAAGGCAGCGACGGAACCCTGGAAGCCCAGGACCCGCAGTCCGCCGTGGGGCCAATCTTCTTCAGCCCCCTTTCGGCCGCATTCTCCGGCGCATACGCCGTCCGGAATGAACTCTTCCTCGATACGGACGGCCTCGAGGCCAACTGCATCCATGATGTCGGCTCCGCGACACCGGGCACCACCGGATGTACGGCGACGTTCAACGCGACCCTGCCGATCACGGGAACTGGGGTGGACGCGAACTTCGAGCTACTGGCATTCTCGGCGTCCCCCGCCTCCGGAACGCCGGGACTGACGGAGAACTTCGCCGCGCAGGCCACGATCTCCTGCGGCGGCACCGCCCAGGTGGCAGACGTCGCGAGCGGGATCTCGCAGCAGGTGGCGCTCGCCGTACCCGTCGCGTCCGCGGCTACCGCCTGCGACGTCACCCTCGACATGAACGTGTCCCAGGTCGCTTCGAACGGCAGTGTGTTCGCCACCGTCTTGCACGGCTTCCGGGTGACAGCGCTCGATCCAGCGCCGACGGAGTGCACGCAGAATGCCGACTGCCCGGCAGGTGCAGCGCGTTGTAACCCGGCCGGCTTCTGCCAGCCGGGGCTTGAAGGCGACCCAGGCGTCGTCGCCGGCATTCATTGCACCACCCCGGGCGTCGACGCCTTCGGGAACTGCAGCGACCAGGACGGCGGGTCGAACGCGCGCGGCGACTTCGAATGCCTGGCCGGCTACACAGCGATCGGTGGCATCTGCGTCGGCGACCCCTGCGCGACGTCGGCAGACTGCCCGGCCGCGCGGCCGATCTGCACGGACGGCGGCGGCTGCAGCGCCACGGGTGCGCGGGGCGACGGCTGCGCGCGCCTCGAGGGCTGTGAATCGGCGCTCTGCCTCGGGAATCGCTGCAACGAGAGCGTCGCGTTGGGAGGCGACTGCTCGCAGCCGTTCACGTTCTGCGCGTTGGGCTCCACCTGCTTCGTCCTGTCCGGAACCTGCGAGCTACCGTTGCCACTCGGAGGCTCCTGTGCGGCCAACAGCGAGTGCCAGAACGCGCCCCCTGGCGGCAACTCCTGCCTCGCAGGCACCTGCTCGCTCCGCTCCGACCTCGGCGGCAGCTGCGACGACAACGACGACTGCCTGCCCATCGGCCTGAGCTGCCAGGCGAACGTCTGCTTGTTCTGAAGAACGACGCGCGCCGCGGCAGCCAGCGGCCGCGTCCCGTTCGTCGTCCGACGCCCGCATCCCCTAAGGACGGCGAGGCGTTGCCGCACCGTGCGCGGACACGACCCTCACGCGAAAGCCCCCGGACCTGTCCCTGATGCGAGAAGGTCCGAGGGCTTTCCAGAGGGTTGAGATCAGATCCTTCGATGGGGCGTGACCGCCCCACCCGATTCTGACTCAGGATCTCGGGTCAGAAAGCGAACGCCGCTTCCACGAAGACCTGGCGACCGCGGCTGACCGAGACCTGCTGGTCATCGGCAGCGAATGCCGGCAGCGCCGTCGGCAGGAACGGCGCCGGACCGGCGGTGTTGATGAACTGTTCGTCCGTCAGATTGTTGGCGATGAGCGAAAGCTTCCACCGCTCGTCGGCCGTAGCGATCGAAAGGACCGCATCGATCGTGACGAAGTCGTCCTGCTGCAGGTTGCCGAGCGGATTCGCGGAACTGAAGCGACTCCGCGTCGAGTTCGCGACCAGGTAATTGCCGGTGTACGAGAAGAGCGGCGTGAACCGCAGCTCGTACGCGTCTCCGAGCGGCAGCACGTAGTCGAACCCGATGTGACCCGACCAGGTGGGGGCACGGGCGGCATCTCGTCCGTTCAGGTCGTCACCGTTCGCGGTGATGAACTTCCCGGTGTACTCAGACCGAAGGAAGGACACCGCCCCGAAGAGAGAGAGCCCGTCGATGGGCGCCTCCCATCCCCACTCGACATCCACCCCGTACGTGGTCAGCTCGCCCGCGTTCCGCGTATCGAAGTTGAACACCGCGACGTCGAAGGCCTGGACCTGCAGGTCTTCGAATACGTAGTAGTACGTCGTCACATTGAGGTTGAGCGTCCCGTCATGCAGCACGGCCTTGTATCCGACCTCACCGCCACGTGATGTTTCCGACTCGAACCGCAGCCCGTCTTCTGCCGCATCGCGGAGGCCTGCATTCGCACTGGTCAGGTTGGCCACCGTGCCCAGGGGCAGCGTGTTGTTGTCGACGCCGCCGGACTTGAAGCCCGTCTTGAACGCCGCGTAGATGGTGGTGTCTTCATTCGGCGTGTAGCGGAGCACCAACTCGGGCGACCAGTTGCGATCCTCGAACTCGATGTCGCTCGTTCGGAAACCGGCGGGGACGGCCGGCACCAACGCTCCGACGCCCACGTGGATGAATGGGAAGAAGATCGAGGAGCTCTTCTCCTCGTCGGTCCAGCGCACGCCGCCGGAGAGTTCCCATTCGTCGCTCAGCTGATACTGGGCGCTCACGAAGACCGAGAGGGCTTCGGCGTCGATCGGGCGATCCGCCAGCCAGTCGAAGGTAGCCCCGGTCGCTGCATCGGGCCCGAACGGCGGTCCGAAGACCGCGAGCAGCGAAGGATTGAACGCGTTCTGCGCCGTCTTGTGTCCGATCTCGCGATCTTCCCAGAACACGCCAACCTGGAAGTTGAACGGCCCCTCGAAGTTGCTCGCCAACCGCCCTTCCAGCGTGACCTGCTCCAGGGTGTTGCGGAACGGCGCCACGAGTCCAGCCGCCGAACCGTCGGGGTTTCGGCCCGTCGCGTTGAACGAATCGCTGTATTCGTTGTCCAGGTCGATGTAGCCCGCGAGGAATGTAACGTCGAAGTCCTCGCTCACCGCGTAGTCCAGCTTCAACCGGACGAAGTAGGTGTCGGTGTCGTTGTATGCGCTGCTGACGTTGCGCGTAGCGCCGGGCGAGCCTGCGGGCACCGTATTGATCAGGGCGTTGCCGTCGGGCGACGAGAACTTGCTGTCCTCGATGTCGCAGTCATGCGTGGGCAGGAACAAGTCGAGGCCCGGCGTTCCGCCGAAAGCGCCGCCCAACAGTGCGGAGGGGTCAGGCAGGCCGTCGGCGCCGCAGAAGATGTCGGCCGTTCCGTTCAGGGTTTCCGACCGCTGGCGGTTGTAGTTGATCTTCAGGTTCGCGGAGAAGTCTTCGGTCGGTTCCCAATGGAGGGTCAACCGCGAGACCAGGTTCGTGAGACCGCGATCCCGATCGCGCGTCGGCACGATGCTGCCGAGCTGGACGAACTCTTCGATGTCCTGAAACTCCGCCGCGACCCGGATCCCGAGCGTGTCGGTGAGGGGACCGGAGACGAAGCCGCCGAACGTGTAGCCGTCCTCCTCGAACTCATACGACGCCTTGGCGCCGTACTCCCAATCCTCGGTCGGGTTCGCCGATCGCAGGGCCAGCACGCCGGCGGAGGCCGCCTTGCCGAAGTACAGGGACTGCGGGCCCTTCAGGAGCGTCACCTGCTCCACGTCGAAGAAAGCACTCCCCAGGAGCCGCTGGGTGCTGACGGAGATGTCGTCGAAGTTGAGGGCCACCGCGGAGTCAAACGAGTTGGAGATGTTCGAGGAACCGACTCCGCGCAAGCTGACCTGAGCGCTGGCCCCGGACCCGCCCGTTTGGATATTGAGCGTCGGAATGCGACTGACGAGGTCGGCTGCCTCGTCGATGCGAAACGCATCCAGTGTGCCCCGATCGATCGCGGTCACGGCAACGGGAACGTCCTGGAGGGACTCCTCGATATGCCGGGCGTTCACGACGATCTCGTCGACGCGATCACCCTTCGGATCCTCTCCGGGAGACCCTTGCGCGAACGACAGGGTCGGCATCGCGAAGGATGCTGCCGCGCCAATCACAAGCGCGGCGCCCACCTTCGACATCGATTGAAACAGGACCTGCCCACGGCGTTGGTCTTTCATGGTTCCCCTCCTCTGTAGTGCCGCGTCGGCGGCGGTTCACCTGCCGGGATCTACCCGATCGCCCGGGTCAGGTCTGCTGCGTTTGCGATCGCGCCCCACACATCGGATCCACGTGGCGCGGCGATTGCGAACAGGACAACGGCCGCGGGCAACAAAGCGCTCCGCATACGCTGGCCAACGCGAAAGATGCCGAGCTGACATTCGGGTGAATCGGTGCGCCTCGATTGAGCAAGCCGCCCTAGTGTAAGTCGGCTGGCGGAAGATTGACACACAATCTGATCGGCGTTCCAAGGCTCGTGTGCGTGCCAGGAGCCATGGCCCCCGGATGATTAGGCAGAAGCTCGGGCGTGAGCTGCGCCTCACAACACGCGGCCTCCGACACGCGTTCGCGAGCCTGCACCTCCCTCGCTGCACCCCGATCGAGTGACTTCGCCAACACGGCGGCTGGCCGAGCGCGCCTAATCTTCTGGATTCGTGCGTGCGCCACCTATCCGCGGGAGAATGAGGCCTCCGCAGTCACACCGAAGCAGAACAGGGAAATTCGCCGATTGGAGACGCTGTCTCGAAACGAAATTCCTGTGCGAGGCCGGTGGGTTCCGGCGGGCCTCGGTGGTGGGCGCGCCCCGACTCGAACGGGGGACTTCCTGCTTGTAAGGCAGGTGCTCTAACCAACTGAGCTACGCGCCCGAGACAGGGAGGCTAGCGGAGTGGGGGCGACGCGTCGGCCGGCGTCTCTACACGCGGCGCGATCAGGACTCCCCCGCAGTAT
>JAJDAQ010000008.1 GCA_029261815.1 Deltaproteobacteria bacterium | reverse complement strand
TGGGCGAAGTCGCGCAGGATTTCGGGCGCCGTCGTGTTGCGATGGTATTCGGGGTTGGCCGGGTTCTCGAACTGGCGCGCAAGCAGCCAGCCGTGCTTCTTGGCCAACTCCTCGGCCTTCTCCACCATCGCCGTCCCGCGGCCGGCGGCCGGCGTCAGGATGACCTTGGCCCCCAGCGCTCGCATGACCTTGCGGCGTTCGATGGAGAAGCTCTCGGCCATCGTGGCCACGAACTGGTAGCCGCGTGCGGCGCAGACCATGGCCAACGCGATGCCGGTGTTACCCGATGTCGCCTCGACGATGGTATCGCCGGGCTTCAGCATCCCCTTTCGCTCCGCATCGGTCACGATCGCGTAGGCGAGGCGGTCCTTCACCGAAGCCAACGGATTGAACGACTCGATCTTCACGAACATCTCGGTATTCGCAGGCGCGATCTTGTTGAGACGCACGACCGGGGTGTTGCCGATCGTATCGAGGATGCTGTCGTAGACCATTCCTGGGCTCCTTCGGGCGGGCGAGCATTCTAGTCCAGACGAAGACCTGGACCAGCCGAGGTCCTCAGCGCCCCTGGTCGCTCGCGACGATCTGACGCCCCAGCGCCTCGAACGTCGGGATCTCGTCATCTTCCAGGGCCTTCATCCACTGCTTGCGGGCCAGCGCGCGCTCGATGTAGGGCGCCAACTCTTCCTGTTTGCGCGCTTCGCGCTCCGGATCGCGTCCCTTGAAGTCGGGAAGCACCTGCTTGCCAAACAGCTCGAGCGACTCGCAGATGTGGGCGTGCTGGTTCATCCCGGCCTGCTGGATGAAGATCACCTGGTCGACACCGACGCCCTCGAAGGCTTCGAGGTGACTGCGCAGATCATCGGGTGTTCCGATTCCGCCGGAGTCGCTCATGGTCTGCAGCATCGGGTGCTCGCGGTTCTCCTGGAACGACTTCCAGATGTCCGTTCGTCCGGGCTTGTGCTCGCCGAAGACGTAGAGGTTGGCCAGCGCATAGCGAAAGAAGTCGAACCCTGGACGTCCACGACGAACGGCTTCCGCGCGGTCCGGATGCACGGAGAAACTGGTCACCATCGCGACGTTCGCGTTCACCGTATGGCCGATGGGCACACACTTGTCGCTCTTGATGATGTCGTAGTACTCGTCGACCCAGTGCTTGGCTTCCTTCGGGTCGGTAAAGGCGAAACAGAGCACGCCCATGCCGTTCTCGGCCGCCATCTTGATCGTGTCGCGGTTCGAGCACGCGACCCAGACGGGCGGGTGCGGCTTCTGCAACGGCTTCGGAACCACGTTGCGGCAGGGCATCGAGAAGTACTCGCCGTCAAAGCCGGGGTAGGGATCCATCGCGAGCATGTTGCAGATCTGCTCGGTCGCTTCGAGGTACATGCGGCGCTTCTGCGCCACATCGATTCCGAAGCCGCCGAGTTCGAGGATGGCCGAGCTCTCGCCGGTTCCGAAGTCGACACGACCCGACGAAACCAGATCGAGGGTCGCGATGACCTCGGCGGTGCGTGCCGGATGGTTGTAGCCCGGGATGACCTGCCGGATCCCGTGCCCCAGGCGGATGTTCTTCGTGCGCTGGGACGCGGCGGCCAGGAAGACCTCGGGCGCTGACGAGTGGGAGTACTCCTCGAGGAAGTGGTGCTCGTCTTCCCAGGCGTATTCGATGCCGAGCTTGTCGGCCAGCTCGACCTGTTCGAGCGCGTCCTGGAAGAGCTGGTGTTCGACGCCATCGCTCCACGGCCGCGGCAGCTGGTGTTCGTAGAAGATTCCGAATCTCATGGGGTCTCCGTCTCAATCGCCATCCGGTCCGGACGCGCCCCCGATGGTGCGCCGGTTGCCGCCGCAACGCACGGGGCTTGATGAAACCGCGCTCCACGCCCGCAAGGGAACCCTTTGGGCCCGACTGGCCACCCACCCGCATGAGTCAGGCACCGAGCCGCCCCCATTCGCCCCATCCGGATCCCCACCGAGCGCTCCGCATGGAGGCCGAACGGCCGGCGCGCGACGAGTGGCGAGACGCCGCGATCCTGGCGATCGCTGCGGCGGCCGCCCTCGCGACCTGCGCCGTCACCGTCTTTCCGGGAATCGCCGGAAGCTAGAGGCCCACTTGTCGGGCCGCGGGTCAGAGCCCGACACGTTGGGCCACGATTTCGCGGTGGTGCGGCGCGTCGCCGAAGAGCAGCTCG
Source organism: Deltaproteobacteria bacterium (assembly GCA_029261815.1). Classification (GTDB taxonomy): domain Bacteria; phylum Myxococcota_A; class UBA9160; order UBA9160; family UBA6930; genus JAJDAP01. The sequence continues at coordinate 342 of JAJDAQ010000008.1, read as the reverse complement.
CTTGCCTTGGCGCGCTTGAAGTAGAGGTGGGCCGGGTGCTCCCAGGTGAAACCCATCCCACCGTGGATCTGGATGTTGTCGGCGGCAGCGTGGAAGTAGGCCTCCGAGCAGAAGGCCTTCGCCAGCGATGCAGATTCGATGAGGTCCGCATCGTCTTCCGCCGCGGCGAAGCACGCGTTGTACGCCGCTGATTTCGCAAACTCGACCGCGACCAACATGTCGGCGCACTTGTGCTTGATGCCCTGGTACGACCCGATCGGACGACCGAACTGGAGCCGCGTCTTCGCGTAGTCGACGGCCATGTCGAGCACGCGTTGTGCGCCGCCGACCTGCTCGGCCGAG
>JAJDAQ010000007.1 GCA_029261815.1 Deltaproteobacteria bacterium | reverse complement strand
GCCTCGAAGGGCGGGATGCCCAACCACCCGATCTGGTTTCTCAACCTCGAAGCCGATGCCAACTGCGAGCTGATGGTGGGCGCGAAGCATGTGAAAGCGCGCGCCCGCGTCGCCGAGGGCGAGGAGCGCGAGCGCATCTGGGATGACATGGTCGGGATCTACCCGCCCTATACGGACTACAAGAAGAACGCGGGAGAACGCGTGATCCCTGTCGTGGTGCTCGACCCGGTCGCATGACTTCTCGACGGCGCGGTGCACCGCGACACCCCTTGTCGCGTTGGAGGAATTCGAATGGCAGCGCCCACCGACGATCTTGCTCGCTGGCACGCCCAGGTACAGGAGGAGATTCTCGATCCGGAACGTCCGATCGTCGATCCGCATCATCACCTGTGGCACAGCCTTGGCGGAATGCCGCCCTACCTCCTGGAGAACCTGTGGGCCGATACGGGCAGCGGGCATAACATCGTCGAGACCGTATTCCTCGAGTGCGGCGCATCCTACCGGGAGGACGGCCCCGAAGAACTGCGACCGATCGGCGAGACCGAGTTCGTGGCCGAAGTCGCGGCTGAGAGCGCAAAGGGCGGCCCGGGGAAAGCGCGCATCGCGGCCATCGTGGGGACCGCGGATCTCCGGCTCGGGGAACGGCTCGACGACATCCTGGCGGCCCACGAGCAGGCCGGCCGCAGCCTGTTCCGGGGGATTCGCCAAGCCGGCGCACGCGATGACGACCCGCAGGCGCTGATGATCGCGGGCCGTGCGCCCGCGGGCTTGTACCAGGATCCCGCATTTCGGGCCGGCGTGAAGCGACTTGGCGAACTCGGCTACAGCTACGACACCTGGCACTACCATCACCAGAACCGCGACTTTGCCGCCCTGGCCCGTGCCGTCCCCGACACGCCCATGGTGCTCGATCACTTCGGAACACCGCTCGGTGTCGGGCGCTTCGCCGACCGCCGCGCCGAGATCTTCGAGCAATGGAAGAAGGACGTCGCGGAAATCGCCGAATGCCCCAACGTCGTCGCAAAACTTGGTGGACTGGCGATGCCGGACAACGGGTTCGGCTGGATGGGACGCGCGCTACCGCCCAGCTCGGACGAGTTCGTGGAAGCCCAGACGCCCTACTACCTGCACATGATCGAGTGCTTCGGGCCCGACCGCTGCATGTTCGAGAGCAACTTCCCGGTCGACCGGCTCTCGGTTTCCTATCCGGTGCTCTGGAACGGTCTCAAGAAGATCGTCCGCGATTTCAGCGAGAACGAGAAGGACGCGATGTTCCGCGGAACCGCGACCCGCGTGTACCGGCTTTAGGCTGGATCGCGCTCGAAGGGAAATGCCCGCCAGCCTCACGCGCCGCCCCGAGGGGGGATTGACCCCCGACTCATGTGACACATCCGCGTGTGGGCAACCACTCCATACACAAGGTGCGGCGAGTCGTGCCCGTTCACTCTTGTTGTGGAGCCTCTCATGCGACGACGGTCAATCGGATCCCTGGCATTCTCCCTGGCACTCGGGGGCTTCCTCTCGGTGGCTCCGCTCCAGGCGGGCGCCATCACCAGCACCTTCGACACTGACCTGGAAGGTTGGACGGCGGTTGGCCTCTCGGTCGGAATCGGATTCGGGGGCCCGACGGTCACCGTGACGGACAACAGCGCCGACATGGTGTTCGCGGGCGCAGGCGGGAACCCGGGTGGCTATGCCCAGCTCGTCGATGCCATCCCGAGCCCGGCGTCCCTGGCCTCGGCTCCAGCGGCGTTCCTCGGAGACCTGACATCCTTCGTCGGCGGGTCCTTTTCCTTCGACCATACGATCATCGACCCGGGAGTCTTCGCGTCCGGATTCGCGCCCTATGCGTTGATCATCGCCTCCGGCCCCCTGTCGAACTTGAACTCGCTGGTCTGGTCCGCGCCCGCCCCCTCGGGGCCGACTCCGTGGACCCACTTCGACATCACGTTGGATCAGAGCAACCTGAGCCTCATCGAGGACGTCAACCTCTCCAGCATCGACCCCAGCTTTCCGAGCGTGATGCCGAGCGCTTTCGGGTTCACGGGGACGATGAACTTCGATCAGATCATGGCGAACGTCACCAGCATCTTCGTCGCCTTCGAAATCGTCGACAACCAGGGAATGCAGTTCGACGAGCTCGGGGGGATCGACAACATCAGCTTGAACGCGCTCCCGGAACCCGGCACCGCCGCCCTGCTCGGCCTTGGGTTGACGGGGCTTGCAGTGAGCGGACGAAAGTCGCGGCGACGCTAGGCATCTCAGTCGGAGGCCACCCCTCCACGGGGGATGCTTGCCGGCCCCGCTACCCCGAGAAACGCCCGGAGTGCGAAAGCCCTCCGGGCGTTTCTCGTTTCTGGCGGGTGCGCTCTGCCTGATTCAAGTCGGCGCGCCTGGTGAGAAACGGGTCTGCGCCTTTCGCGAGACGGAGAGGGGCTGCGATGAGGCCCAAGCCCGTGTCTGGCGCTCGGGCCATTGCGAGGCGCCCGCTTTCACGGTGCGGCAGCCCTTCCCTTCACGCCCTAATCTCCAACGGCCCTGCCCCAGGCAGCCGCGCTTCGCGCGCTCCCCTGCCTTGGGTGGCGCGCAACCATTCATGACGCGGCGTCTGAACCACGCCAGCATTGGAGCGACCGATGGAAACGATCTTGATCACGGGTGCCAACAAGGGAATCGGACTGGAACTCGTGCGGGGCTTTGCTGCATCCGGACGGCACGTGATTGCGTGCTGCCGGGCGCCGAGCGAGGCCAGCGACCTGCAGGGCCTGGCCGCCAGCAACGACAAGGTCGAGGTGCACGAAGTCCACGTGAGTGACGGGGCCTCGGTCGCGGCGCTGGCGCAGACCATAGGGGACCGACCGATCGACATCCTGATCAACAATGCCGGCATGGCCGGTCCGGGCTTTCAGCACCAGGGCCTCGCTGACATGGACTACGACGGCTGGGCCGAGACCTTCGCGGTGAACACCATGGCGCCATTGCGGGTGCTGCAGGCTTTCCGCGCGAACCTTGCGAGCGGCACCAACGCGCGCGCGGTCACGGTGACGAGTCAGATGGGCGCGATCGGCCTCGATATTCCGGTGATGTTTGCCTACTGCTCGTCGAAGGGTGCGGTCAACAAGGTGATGCGGATCGCGGCGCCGGAGCTGAAGGCCGACGGGATCGCGGTGGCCCTCGTCCACCCGGGCTTCGTGCAGACCGACATGGGTGGCCCGGGCGCCGAGATCACCTCCGAAGCCAGCGCCGCGGGCCTGATCTCCGTGATCGATGGCCTGACGCTCGAAGATTCCCCGTGCTTCAAGACCTGGGAAGGCACTGACCACGTCTGGTAGCGGCAGTGCAAGGCTGTCAGCGAAGGCTCGATTCACTGAGGTCCTGATCAGTCCCGGCGCCTAACCAGGCGCCGGGGACTTTCGGTGCAACACCTTGCGCTTGAACTCCTGGACGACCGGAAGCCCATTCAGCCAAGCCGAGGTGTCACTTCGGCTGGAATCACTCGTATTCGGTCGCCCGGCGAAGCCTTTGGGAATCTGGCTCACCAGGATCGGCGGGTCCTCGGAATCGTCGTAGTAGTGAAACTCCCAGCCCGGCACGCAGAGGTCATCGTCGAACGCGACGTCAACCGTGCGCACCCCATAGGGAGATACCTGCGTCGTCAGTGCCTGGGGAGGCAGGATCCAGTTATGCCAGCGCCCGGACATGAACTGGTACTGGATCTGTCGATTCTCCGAGAGGATGCGGAAGCGACGCAATCGACCGCCGTAGACCTTGCTGCGGCTCTCGGCCCGCTCGATGATTCCGCGCTCGAAGTCAGGGGCATAGCCTCGCGCGAAACGCAGCGAAGCTGGATCGTTCTTGCGCGTGAACCACGCGACGTGGCGACCGCCATTGATCCGGTTCGCCGGGTCCGCCTGCGCGCGCCGCCGCGGATTCGAGAAATCCGAAAACGGCGAGACGCGATTCGGCCCACCGTTGCGGAGCACGAGTCCGGGCCCGGTCGTGTCGTAGCGGATGCGTTTGGCACGAAGCACCAGTGACTCGACGGCGGTCTGGATCTCCAGTGGCAGGTCAGTGGTCGCCTCGTTGGAGAACGGCTGCAACTCGCCGTTGACCTTGCTCCAGGCGAGGTCGCCCTTCCCGATCCACGTCTCCTCCTCGTTCGAGACCCAGTGCGACGCCGACCGCCAGGTAAGGGAGACGTCCTTGTAGAAGAGACGGGCCCACGCGCGCGAACGCTTCACCACGTAGCCGACGAAGAAGCGGAGGTTCTCGTTCTCGGCCACGTCAGAGAGCAGATAGATCGTATCGAACAGTCGGATCTCGTAGCGCGGGGCATAACGTCCGGACAGCAGGGCTTCGGGTGCGTCCCGTGCCTCGCCCACCGCGGTGAGCGCGATCTCGCCGGAAGCGACGCGCGAACGAAATTGACGCGCGATCTTCGCCGGCGATTCATCCGACGGCGCGACGCTCGGGACGATGCGACGTTCGATCACGCGGGCTCCTCCTGGAGTTGCCGCCGGATCGTTCCCGAATCGAAATACACCCGCTCGCAGACGAGGCCCTCCCCCTCAAAGAGGAAGAACGCGGTCATGCGACAGCGGAAACTTCGTCCGGTGGGCGCGAGATTCCCGAGCGCCCCTTTGTGCGTGCCAAGGAGCCAGAACTCGGCAATCACAGCGTCCGCGGCATGATGCAGGGCGATCAACTCATTCCGCTGGTCGGGGAATGCCGTACGCGTCTGGCGGAAGTACTCGCGGACGTCGGCTTCGCCATCGTGGACACGGTCAGTGCCGATCAGCTCGTAGCGCGGATGTGCAAAGGTGCCGATCACGGCATCAAAAT
>JAJDAQ010000006.1 GCA_029261815.1 Deltaproteobacteria bacterium | reverse complement strand
GTCAGCCTCGAGCACCGGGTCTCCCTCGTCATCGAGGTATGCGCGGGACAGGCGATAGTTCTTGTTCCACTCGTTCAGGTTCTCGGCCGTGAGTGAAACGCCTGCGATGCCGAAGTACATCTGCAGATCCCCGTCGTCGTAGAGGTAGAGACCGAACGTGCGACCGTTGGCCTTGAAGCGCACATGGTCGTCGTTGACCTTGATTGATCCGTAGCCCTCGGACTTGAGGACGCGCGCGAGCTCGGGAAGCTTGAAGTGGCGGAGCTCGCCGTCGCCGGCCAGCGCGGGCGCGGCCGTGAACAGCAGCAACATGCCGAGCGCAAAGATGCGGGCGAGGTTGCGGTCGGTCATCGGAGACTCCTTGTTCCAGGTTCTTCGTCTGCAAGCCGCAAGTCCACAAGGACGGCGGAGTGATCGGAGCCGGCCACGCGGACGACTTCCCAGGACAGCGTTTCCAGGCCGCGCCCCAGGACATGGTCGATGCGCAGGCAGCGGGGAGCGCGTGCGCCGGGACCCCAGGTGCGCGGCGGCTTCTCGGACAGCGATCCGGAGGCATCTTCGAGCCGTCGGACCAGCCGTTGATAGGCGGGCCAGGCCGGTGTGGAGTTCAGGTCGCCGGCCAGGATGAGGTGCGGCACGGGGCGCGCATCGAGCCAGTCCTCGAGGCCATCGAGTTGCCGGCGGCGAAGCGGAATTGAGCGCCACGGGTAGACGTGCGGCGCCTGCAGGTGCACATCGAGGACCTGGACCTGCGCTTCGAGCTGGGGCCATTCGCTGGGGCGTAAATCCGTCGCCCAGGCATTCCGGCGCGGCAACGAAATGGGAAGCACTTCCCCGGGAAAGCGGAGCGCGATGCCCATCCCACGGAAATCGTCGCGGGGATTCAGCTTGCCGTAGGGCAGGGCGGCGGCCGCGGCTTCGGCCTGGGCGGGCGCGAGTTCCTGGAAGCAGGCGACATCGACAGAGCGCTCTTCGAGCAGTCGATGGATCGCCGCGGGCTCGGCTCTGCCGTTCCAGCAGTTCAGGGTGAGAAGTCGAAGGTCGTGCACGAATCTCGTCGCGTCAGGAGTTCAGTCTCTGGGAATGCCCCCGGTCGCTGGATCCAGCGCCAGATCGAGCGCATGGAGTTCCGCCTGGAGCGTGGCAAGCGCTTCCGCGAGCGCCTCCTTGTCTGACCCCTTCGGCACATCGAGGGTTCGACCGAAGTGACATCGCACGCGAGCGAAAGGCTTCGGGAGGATGGCCTGGTCCCAGCTGCCGAAGCGCCAGGCGCGGTCGGCCGAGACGCCCGCGAGGTGGAGTTGCGCGCCCGTCATCCGGGCGAGCGCCACGACACCGGGCTGGGCCACGCCGGCGGGCCCGCGCGGACCATCGGGCAGCATCCCCACCGGAGTCCCGCTCTTCACGGTGCGGACCAGCGTGCGCAGCAGTGTGCTCGCGCCGTCGGAGGACGATCCGCGCGCGCTGGGGCCGAAGCCCATCCAGCGCAGGACGGCCTCGATCCAGTCGCCGTCGCGGCTGCGGCTGACCGGCATCACCATTCCCCGGTCGCGGAATGCACCGAGGGCGGTGAAGAGGTTGCGGTGCCAGGTCACGAGGACGGGCGCCGGGCCCTCGGTCCGTGACGCGGTGAGTGGGTTGGGTCCCTCGATCTCGACGCGCCAGGTCCACGCCAACGAGCGCAACAGGCCCGCAACCAACACGCCGGCTGTCGCGCGGGTCGCGCGATACAACCATGTTCCCCGTTCCAGCCGCACCGACCTGTCCCCCGCGCGGAAACTTAGGCGAGGTTTGCAGCATTCTCGCCAGGCCTGCTGGATTCGTGGCTGCGATCCACCGGAGGAATGCCGAAGCGACCGGGCCGGCGGGCGGTGAAAGTTGAACGGCGGTCGTAAGTGCCTATCCTAGCGACGCTTTCTGGAGACCCCCCTCGCGATGAGCGCTGCGCCGCAATCCATCGATGCTCCTGTGCCTGTTTGGCGCAGTTATCTCGAGCTGACCAAGCCGCGGATCCTGCCGCTGGTGATCTTCACGGGCTTGCCCGCGATGGTGCTGGCCGGCGGCGGATGGCCGGACGCGGTCTACGCATTCCAGGTGCTCTCGTGCATCGCGCTTGCAGCGGCTGCGGCCAATGTGCTCAACATGTACGTCGAGCGGGACCGGGACAAGTTGATGGAGCGGACGCGAATGCGGCCGCTGCCCACTGGCGAACTCGCGCCGACGCCGGCCCTCATCTTTGGCGTCACGCTGTCGGTCGTCTCGACGGTGCTGCTCTGGGTCGTGGCCGGACCGCTCGCGGCCGGACTCAGTGTCGCGTCGATCCTGTTCTACGTATTCGTCTACACGATCTGGCTGAAGCCGCGCTCGGTGTACAACGCCGTGATCGGTGGCGCCGCGGGCGCCGCCGCGCCGCTCATCGCCGATGCGGCCGTCAACGGTGCGGTGGGTCTGCCCGGACTCGTCCTGTTTGCGATCGTATTCCTGTGGCAGCCGCCCCATGTATGGGCGATCGCCCTTTACCGCGGTGCCGATTATGCCGCCGCTGGCATTCCCATGATGCCGGCCGTCGTTGGGCCCGAGCGCACCTACCGCCGGATGCTCTGGTACACGCTCGGTCTGATCCCGGTCACGTTCGCACCGTGGGTGCTTGGCTGGGTCGGTCCGCTGTATGGCGTGACCGCGATCGCCCTGAACGTATGGTTCACCTGGAGTCAGGTGCGGCTCCTCCGCGAGAAGGACGACCCGGCCGCGCGTCGCGTATTCTTCACCTCGCTGGCCTACCTGTTCTTGCTCTACCTGGCGCTCCTGGTCGACCTCGCGTGGACCGGCCTGACGGCCTAGTTCCGGAGTCGCGCCGGTGGACTTCTCGATCCTGCCCGCAGTCAACGCAGGGCTGAATGCGACCGCTACGGTGCTGTTGATCGTCGGTCGCGTGGCGATCCGGCGGGGCGCCGAGCAGCTCCACAAGCGGCTGATGATCGCGGCCTTCGGCGTCAGCACGGTCTTCCTGGCCTCCTACATCACCCACAAGTCAGCCAGGGATTTCGAGAACACCACGTACAACGCGGTAGGGCTCGCGAAGACCCTCTACCTGCTGATGCTGGCGACGCACATTCCGCTGGCGGCTGCGGTGCCGGTGATGGCATTGCTGCTGATCCGCTTCGGGCTGACCGAGCAGCGCGAACGACATCGTCGCCTGGCGCGCTGGGCCTGGCCGATCTGGATGTATGTCGGTGTCACCGGCGTACTGATCTACATCGTGCTCTATCACTTCAATCCACCGGTTCTGCCAGGCTGAACGACGCGCGATCGCGTTGCGAAGTGAGGCACATTTCCCCTTGCAACTTCGGCTGATTCGCGTGTGATCCCGGGTGCTTGGCGCGCACGGAGCCGTGCCAAAACCATTGACGAAACGAGCCCTGCGCTTCACACTCCGCAGCGTTCGCGGCCACCTCATCGATCGGAGGTCTGCCGCGTGGGTGTCACATCGAGGGGAGTCCCCGCCCGGAGCTTCGGGCGGGCGTTCTTGATTCGGCGTGGCGCCAGGTTCCAAACGACCGCGTGCAGGAATGAGGAAATCCCTTGAGGACCGCCAAGAATCTCTTCGTCGCGTGTGCCGCGCTCGCCCTGTTCGGGCTGACCGGTCTCGCGATCGCCGCTCCCGCACTGGCTGAGGACGGACAGGGCGAGGCCTTGTTCAATCTCTGCACACAGTGCCACGGCAACGCTGGCGAAGGCCGTCAGAACCTCGAGGCGCCGGCCATCGCCGGTCTGCCTGAGTGGTACGTCACGACCCAGCTGAACAACTTCATGAGCGGGGCCCGCGGCACGCATTTCGACGATATCCAGGGGATGCGCATGCGACCGATGTCGCGTTCGCTGACTGGCGAAGGCGACGTCGAAGCGGTCTCGGCCTACGTCGCCTCGCTGCCGATCGTCACGCCGGCTCGGACGCTCGATGGCGATGCTGCGAAGGGCCAGGGGATGTACGCGTTGTGCGCTTCATGCCACGCCATCGATGGCACCGGCTCAGAGCCCCAGGGCGGCCCGCCGCTCATCGGCCAGAGCGACTGGTACCTGCTGTCGCAGCTCAAGAAGTACCAGGCCGGCATCCGCGGCCGAGACCCGCGCGACACCTTCGGCCTGATGATGCAGCCGATGTCGCTCACGCTTCCGACAGACGAGTCGATGAAGGACGTGATTGCTCACATCATGACGCTCTCGGGCGAGAGCGAGTAGGAACCCGAATGGCAAAGCAGCACCCGCCCGAAGATCTGGCCTGGAACACGTTCGCGCTCACGATGGGTGGCGTAGTGGCGTGGATCGCCGCGGCCTTCACGTTCGTGATCCTGGACTAGAGGGAACCCAATGGACTGGATCGTTCAAGCATCTACCTACGCCGACGACGTCGACGGAGCCATCTTACTCATCACCTATCTGGTGGGTTTCTGGTTCTTCCTGACGGCCGGCCTCTTCTTCTGGCTGATCTTCGCGTTCCGCAAGCGGGACGGCGTCGAAGCCGAGTACCTGACTGGCGGCGAGCAGCAGCCGAAGAAGTTCATCACATGGGCCCACATGCTCGTGCTGGTCTGCGACGTCTTCGTCGTGATCGCCGCGATCCAGGTCTGGGTCGAAATCAAGCAGACCCTGCCCGATGCGCCGGAAACCCAGACCGTGCGCATCGTCTCGCAGCAGTGGGCCTGGAGCTTCATTCATCCCGGTCCGGACGGGCAGCTCGATACCGCCGACGACATCAAGACCGTCGACGATCTCCATATCGAAGTCGATCGCCCGTACATCTACGAGCTGACTTCGCGTGACGTGCTGCATGACTTCTCGGTCATCGCATTCCGCCTGAAGCAGGATGCTGTTCCCGGCCGGGTCATCACCGGTTGGTTCCAGGCAACCAAAACGGGCGAGTTCGAGATCCAGTGCGCCGAGATGTGCGGGATCGGCCACGGCCTGATGCCGGGCATGGTGCACGTCCAGTCCCCTGAAGAACACGCGGCGTGGATGGCTTCGAAGTCCAACGGTGCGATGCTGGCCCAGGCCGGCCGCTAGCGAAGGCGGAAAGACAAATGGCAACAGCCGAAGTCACCCACGAAGCCCACGACGACCACGGGCACCACGAAGACGAGGGCTTCTTCAAGAAGTACCTCTGGTCCGTGGACCACAAGGTCATTGCGGTCCAGTATCTCGTCACCGGCATGGCCATGGCCGTGATCGGCGGCTTCTTTGCGTACGTGTTCCGGATGCAGCTCGCCTTCCCGGGCGAGGCTGTCCCCGGTTTCGGCATCGTCTCGCCGGCCGAGTACAACGCGCTGGTCACGAACCACGGCACCATCATGATCTTCTGGGTCGCGATGCCGGTGTTGATCGCCGCGTTCGGGAACTTCCTGATCCCGCTCATGGTCGGCTGCGACGACATGGTCTTTCCGAAGATCAATCGCCTCTCCTATCAGATCTTCCTGTTGTCGGCGATCGTGCTGATCTCTTCGTTCTTCGTCGAAGGCGGCGGGTTCGGAGGCGCCTGGACCGCGTATCCGCCTCTTTCAGCGGTCAGTGAGTACAACCTGACGCCATTGGGGGCGACGTTATGGGTCGTTGCGGTGGCTCTCGAGTTCGTTGCCTTCCTGTTAGGCGGAATCAACTTCATCACGACGGCGATGAACTCGCGTGCTCCGGGAATGCGGCTGTACGACATTCCGATGGCCGTGTGGATGATCGTCGTTGCCTCGATCTTGTTCATGGCTTCGGTGGGTCCGCTGATCGCGGGCGCGATCATGCTGATCTTCGACCAGACGCTGAACACGGGTTTCTTTGATCCGGCCAAGGGCGGCGATCCGGTGCTCTGGCAGCACCTGTTCTGGTTCTTCGGCCATCCCGAGGTCTACGTCGTGCTGTTGCCGGCGCTGGGCTTTGTGGCCGAGATCATCACGACGTTCTCCAGGAAGCCGCTGTTCGCGTACCGCACCGTGCTCTACACGGTCTTCGGTACCGGCATCCTGTCGTTCACGGTTTGGGCCCATCATCAGTTCATCTCGGGCATCGACCCGCGGATGGCCCACATCTTCACGATCACGACCCTGCTGATCTCGGTTCCGATCGCGGAGATGATGTTCGTGTACATCGCGACCCTCTATAAGGGTTCGATCACGCTGAACACGCCCATGCTATGGGCCCTCGCCTTTATCGGCGAGTTCCTGATCGGTGGCGTGACCGGCATCTTCCTGGGCGCCTCCGGACCGGACGTGTTCTATCACGACACCTACTTCGTGTTGGCGCACTTCCATTACACGTTCTTCCCGATCGCCATCATCGGTTCGTTCTGCGGGCTCACCTACTGGTGGCCCAAGATGACGGGCAAGATGATGAACGAGACGTTGGGCAAGATCCATTTTTGGGGAACGGTGATTCCGTTCAACGTGATCTTCCTGCCGCTCTTCGTGCTCGGCCAGCTCGGCCAGCACCGCCGTATCTACAGCTACGAAGGCTTCGGCGAGCTGATGCGCGAGGACGTCTGGCTCGGGATGGGGATGCAGGACATGCGTGTCCTGGCCACCATGGCCCTTGTCGTGATGTTGGCGTTCCAGGTCGTCTTCTTCGTCAACGTGTTCATCACGCTGCGCAAGAAGGAAAAGGACGCGGGGCCGAACCCGTACAACGCGAACAGCTTGGAGTGGCTCGCGCCGTCCCCTCCGGGACACGGCAACTTCGCCGAACTCCCGACGGTCTACCGCGGCCCTTACGAGTATTCGCACCCGGACCGGAAGGCCAAGGGCACCGACTTCTGGCCCCAGTGGGAAAAGGAATAGAGCGACATCATGCGACCTGTTGCAACCACGCGTTCTGCATCGGGCATGACCACGGGACGGCTCGCCGTCTGGTGGGTCATCGGCTCGGAAATCGTGATCTTCGGCGGAGTCCTCGGCTCCTACATCATGCATCGGCTCGCGAACGAGGGCTGGGCGAATGTGGGCTTCGCCGGGAGTACGAACGAGTACATCGGCCTCACCAACACCTTCGTGTTGCTGACCTCGAGCCTCTTCGCCGTCCTCGCCCACTATGCGGCTGAACATGAGCAAGACGGCAAGAAGGCTGCGAACTATCTCTACTTGACCACGGCCGGCGGGGGACTCTTCCTCTGCATCAAGGCCTTCGAGTGGTACACCGAGATTTCGCACGGCCTGACGATCACGGCGAACAACTTCTGGAGCTTCTACTACGTCGCCGCCGGAATCCACGCCTCCCACGTGATTGCGGGCATGATCATCATGGTGATCGTGGCCCACCGGGCGAAGCAGAACCTCGACCTGCACCGGGTCGAATTGATCGGCGTGTACTGGCACTTCGTCGACCTCGTCTGGATCTTCCTCTTTCCGCTCCTCTACATCGCGAAGTAACGAACATGTCTGAAGCAGCGCATCACGGTCCGGCCCACTACAAGAAGATCTGGGGGATCCTCCTGGTTCTTCTCGTCATCAGCTTTGTGGGCCCCTGGCTCGGAATCCAGGCGGTCACACTCCTCACGGCCTTCGGCATCGCTTTCGTGAAGGCCTGGCTGGTGATGAAGCACTTCATGCACATCACGGAGCAGCCGCGTTTCATCAGCTACATCATCGCGACCTGCGTCGTGTTCATGCTGCTCTTCTTCGCGGGCACAGCCGGCGATGTCATGAAGCAGTCGGGCGACAACTGGTACAAGCCCGAAGTCGCGCAGGCCACGCCCGAAGCGCACCACTAGGCGAGGTCAGCGCATGTCCCCCCCGCGCTCCACCGCCGACCTCCGCGTCATCGACGATCCCCGCCCGCTGCCGGCGGTGCCGAGTGCCGTTCTCGGCACCCTCGTCTTCATCCTGACCGAGATCATGATGTTCGCGGGCATGATCAGCGCGTTCCAGATCACGCGCGCTTCGGCCGTGCTGGGCTGGCCGCCGCCGGGTCAGCCGCGGTTGCCGGCAGATGAAACACTCATCAACACGATCGCGCTGCTGCTGTCAGGCGTTGCACTCTTCTGGGCCGGTCGGCGTTTCGAGCGTGACCGTCGCGAAGCCCGAGCGCCCTTGCTGCTGGCATTCGCGCTGGGCGCCTTCTTCGTGGTGTTCCAGGGCGTCGAGTGGGTGGCCCTCCTTCGCGACGGGCTATCAATGACGTCGAGCCAGCACGGCGCGTTCTTCTACCTGATCGTGGGGACGCACGGCATTCACGTCATTGGCGCTCTGTGCGTGATGGCCATGGTCGTCCAGCGCCACCAGCAGGGCCGACTCGCGAGCAGCACCTTCCAGGCCATGCGCGTGTTCTGGTACTTCGTGGTCGGCGTCTGGCCGCTCCTCTACACCCTCGTCTACCTCTAGGAGCCGCCATGCGCGCCTTGGTCCTCATCGCCTTGTTCGTCTTCGTGCCCGATCTCGCGCGCGCGTGTGCCGTCTGCGGCTTCGGCGAAGACGAGAGCCGCGTCGCGTACATTGGCACCACGGTCTTCCTGTCGTTCCTGCCGCTGGTCTTGATCGGCGGCACCGTCTTCTACTACTGGCGCCATCACCAGCGCACACAGGTCGGTCTCGCAGCGCGCCAACGCGAGATCACGCGGATTCACGAAGAAGACCGCGCGCGGACCCGCCCGATCGCGTAGGCGCTAGCGGCTGCCCTGTCGCAGGGACTCCACCGGCACCACGGTCGTTTCGACTGTCGGCAGCGGATGTTCTCCGAGCCGCGCGACGCGCATCGACATCAGCCCTCGGCGATGGCCCTGCGCCGCAATCCAGTTCGCGTGACCCGGGTCGCGCTCGCTCAGGACGAGGGTGACGCGCCCGTCTTCGTCGCGCTTCGCGTTGAATCCATTGAGGGTCGCGGCCTTGGCCCCGCGCCAGTCGAAACTCTCCATCCAGATATTCATCGGGAGGAACGCCCAGTAGGGCACGTCCGGCGGAACGAAGCGCAAGACCAGGGCTTCGTCCTCAGCGAGCGCCCAAGCGCCCTGGAGGTAATGCATCCCTGCCGGCGTCAGCAGCGCGCCATCATCGTCGAGCGGGCGCAGTACGTTCACGCCGTGTCGGGCCACGACGCCCTCGCGCCAACCGCCCCACACCCGCACGGTCTCCCGCGTGAACGCACCCGTCCCGATCAGGCCCTTGGCGAGGGCCCGCTGGTCCAGTTCCGGAACGGCAGCGGCGCCTCCAACCACTTGGATCGACAGCGGCATCGGGTCCGCGAGCTGAGGCGTTTCGAAATAGCGACGAACCAAGAGGCTCTGCGCGTCATCGGCCAACGGGATCCAGTTCCCTTCACGGCGCGGTCCACCGACGATGACCTCGAAGCCACCATCGGCGTCGACGAGGAGATCGCGCTCGTCGAGGTGTCCCACCAGGCGGCGCGAGGCCGTGCCTTCGAAGCTCAGGTTGCCGCCATAGACCGAGACTTCGATCAAGACGGTCCGAATGCCCTCCGCCCGGAGTTGGCCGCGTACGACGTAGACATGGGCGCCGTCTACGGGCGCCGCGTGATAGAGCTGGTCTGGATTGTCCCCGGCGAATTTTCGGTAGGCCGACTGGAGCCGGTAGAAGTCCGGATGTGCGGGGTCCGCCACCTCGAGAAATCGCTCGAAGCCGAGCGACAGCGTGCGCGCGATGACCCGATAGCCTTCTCGCCGCTCGAGATCATCCACAGCGACTTCATCGACGAGGGTGGTCGCTTCCGCGGCCGCTTCCGACAGGTACGTCCAACTCGATTGGGGATCGCCCGCGGCGGCCGCCATTTCGAGGGTCGCGCCTGTCTGCGCGCAGCCGGCGAGTAGAACTCCTAGGTGTAGGAGGCCAGCGAGGCTGACCCATTTTCCGTGTGACAATGCGAATCTCCCCGATTCGAAGAGTCTAGTCCGCTGTCACACCACGATGTTGACGAGGCGGCCGGGGACTACGATGACCTTGCGCGGCGCCTTGCCTTCGACATGGCGCTGCACGCCTTCGTCCGCGAGTGCGATGGCCTGGACGGCGTCATTGTCGGCATCGGCCGGGACCTCGATCTCGGCGCGACGTTTCCCGTTCACCTGTACCGCGAGCGTGATCGTTTCAGACACGAGAAGCGCTTCGTCGTAGGTGGGCCATGCGGCGAGACCGACCGAGCCGGTGTGGCCGAGCTGGCTCCAGAGTTCCTCGGCAAGGTGAGGTGCATAGCAACCGAGCATGATGAGGAAGGCCTCCGCTGCATCCTGCGGAAGCGGGGAGTCCTTGGCAATGTCGCGCACGAAGACCATCAGTTTGGAGATGGCCGTATTCGGCTGGATGGCTTCCATGTCCTCCGTGACCCCGGCGATGGTGGCCGCGGTCAGGCGCTGCTGGTCGTCGGTCCCGGCTCCCGCGGGCAGCGTGCGGAGCGACTCGGTCTCGCCGTTCTGCTCGTAGAAGAGTCGATGGCTGCGCTGGAGGAAACGGAAGCAGCCCGGAATTCCCTCGGTGGACCAGGGCGCACCCTTGTCGAGCGGTCCCATGAAGAGGGTGTAGACGCGCATCGCGTCGGCGCCGAACTCCTCGATCATCTCGTCCGGAGAGATCACGTTGCCGCGACTCTTCGACATCTTCTCGGTGACTTCTTCCAGCATGATGTCGTCGCGGTCGGGATGGAGCGCGGTGCCGTCCTCGTCCAGCCGGATCTCGGTGTGATGCACCCAGCGAGCCTTGACCTCGTCACCGTTCGCGGCCGCGGTCGCTCGCTCGCCTTCGATGCGCACGGCCGACGACGGGTAGAGGTTGGGCGATACCGCCGGGTCATCTTCGAGGTTGTCGTCGTAGTAGCGGTAGCTGTACCCGAGGATCATGCCCGGGTTGAGCAGCTTCTGGAACGGCTCCTTGCAGTGCACGAATCCGGCGTCGTAGAGGACCTTGTGCCAGAAGCGCGCGTACAGCAGATGCAGCACGGCGTGCTCGGCCCCCCCGACGTAGAGGTCGACGGGCATCCAGTACTGCTCGGCTTCCGGGCTGAATGCGGCGTCGTGGTTCAGCGGGTCGCAGAAGCGCAGGAAGTACCAACAGCTTCCGGCCCACTGCGGCATGGTATTGCGATCACGCCGTGCCGGGGCGCCGGTCGCCGGGTCGGTGGTCTGGATCCACTCCGGGACGCGCGACAGCGGCGTCTCGAAGTCGCCCGACGGGGTCCAATCGTCGAGTTCGGGCAACAACACCGGCAGTTCGTCGTGGGGGACCAGCTTGGTGGTGCCGTCTTCCAGGTGGAGGACGGGAAAGGGTTCGCCCCAGTAGCGCTGCCTGCTGAAGAGCCAGTCCCGCAGCTTGTAGGAGACGGTCGCTTCGCCCTTGCCCTGTTCCTCGAGCCACGCGTTGATGCGCGTCTTGGCCTCCGCAGTCGGGAGTCCATCGAGGAAGGCCGAGTTCATCGCGACGCCGGGCTGCGTGGTCGCGCCTTCGGAGACATCACCGCCATTGTCGACGACCTGGACGATCGGGATCTCGAACCGGGTCGCGAAGTCCCAGTCTCGCTGGTCGTGCGCCGGAACGGCCATGATGGCGCCCGTGCCATAGGTCGAGAGCACATAGTCGGCGATCCATACCGGAACCCGTTCGTCGTTGACGGGATTGATGGCGAAGCCGCCGGTAAAGACCCCGGTCTTCTCGCCAGTGTCGGCCGTGCGTACGCGTTCGCTCTTGCGCGCGGCCCCTTCGACATACGCATCGACCGCAGCCCGTTGTGGCTCGGTCGTCATCTCCGCCACGAGCGGGTGTTCCGGTGCGAGCACGATGTAGGTCGCGCCGAATAGCGTGTCGGGCCGTGTCGTGAAGACCTCGATCTCGCCGTCGCTGCCTTCGATCGGGAACGCGACGCGTGCGCCTTCGGACCGACCGATCCACTCGAGCTGCATCCGCTTGATATGTTCGGGCCAATCGAGGTCGTCGAGGTCGTCGATCAATCGTTCGGCGTATTCGGTGATCCGGAGCATCCACTGCTTCATGGGCATGCGGACGACCGGGTGGCTGCCGCGCTCGCTCTTGCCGTCGATGACCTCCTCGTTGGCCAGCACCGTGCCGAGCGCCGGGCACCAGTTGACGGGCACTTCGGCCTCGTAGGCCAGGCCCCGTTCGAAGAGTTTCGAGAAGATCCACTGGGTCCACTTCACGTAGTCGGGTTCAGTGGTATCGACCTCGCGGTGCCAGTCGTAGGAGAGGCCGAGCTGCTTCAGCTGGCGGCGGTAGTTGTTGATATTCCGCTCGGTCGTGATCCGCGGGTGCGTGCCCGTCTTCACCGCATACTGTTCTGCGGGCAAGCCGAATGCGTCCCAGCCCATCGGGTGCAGCACGCTGAAGCCGCGCAATCGCTTGTAGCGCGCGATCGCGTCCGTCGAGATGTATCCCTTTGGATGGCCCACATGGAGGCCCTCGCCGGAGGGGTAGGGGAACATGTCGAGCACGTAGTACTTGGGCTTCTCCGGGTCGATTTCGGCCCGGAAGGTGCGCTCGGAAATCCACTTGTCTTGCCAACGGGTCTCGATGGCGGTCGGGTCGTAGGGCATGGTCGGAGGAGGGTGACATGGCCCTTGGCTGTGTGCATCCGTCTGGCGGGTGGGTAGTGTGTTCTCGTGGACGAGCAAGCCGACCCCCGACTCGAGCTGTATCTCCTTTCCGATGGAACGGGCGAGACTGCGACGCACGCGGTGGAAGCCGCGGCGACGCAGTTCCAGAAGCAGTTCCGGGTCCGCACCTTCAGCGAGATCCGGCACGAATCGCAGGTCCACCGCATCATGGACCGCGCCGCTGAAGCCAAGGCGCTGGTGGTCTTCACCCTGGTGAACGAGCCGCTGACGCAGGTGGTGCGCGATCTCGCCGTCGAGAAGGGCGTGCCCGCGGTCGACCTGCTCGGGCCGCTGATCTCGTCGCTGGCCAACCACTACGGCCTGGTGCCGCAGTTCCGTCCGGGGGTGCTCCACAGCTTTGGCGAGGACTACTTCAACCGGGTCGAAGCGGTCGAGTTCGCGGTGCAACACGACGACGGTGCGAACCTGCATACGCTGCACCAGGCTGACCTGGTGTTGGCCGGCGTCTCGCGCACCTCGAAGACGCCGCTGTCCATGTACCTGGCGCACCGCGGCTACAAGACCGGCAACGTGCCGATCGTCCCCGGCATCGATCCGCCCCGAGAGCTCCTGGAGCTGCGCCCCGACAAGGTCGTCGGCCTCGTGGTTGATGCGACCGTCTTGTTGGAGATCCGCCGCGCGCGGATGCGCCAGCTCGGCGCGCCGCCTTATCTGACCTATGCGGACATGGATGCGGTGAAGGACGAGCTTCGGCGAGCGCGGCGGCTGTTCCGGGCGCAGAAGTGGAAGATCCTGAACATCACGGACAAGGCAGTGGAAGAAACCGCAGCGCGGGTGCTCGAGTTCCACTCGCCTCGCAAGCGTTAGGCATGCCGGATCGCTTCAACGTGTGGGCGACGCGGCACCTGCCCGGGCGCGCGCTCGAAAGACTCGCGAGCGCTCCTGACGTCGACCTCGATATCTGGAGTGGCCCCGGAGCGCCGCCTGCGGGTGAGCTGATGGCGCGTGCCCCGGATCTTGATGGGCTGCTATGCACGTTGGTCGATCGGATCGATGCGCCTTGGTTCGACGCGGCTGCGAAGCTTCGCGTGTTGTCGAGTTATTCCGTGGGTCTCGATCATGTCGATCTGCTGGCCGCCGCCGCGCACGGGATCCCGGTCGGGCACACGCCCGGCGTCCTGGTCGAGACCACGGCCGATCTCGCCTTTGCGCTCCTGTTGGCCGGGGCGAGGAGGCTGCCAGAGGGCGAGCGCCTGGTTCGCGCCGGTGAGTGGGGCACTTGGGAGCCGGACCTACTACTGGGTCACGACGTCCATGGTGCGACCCTGGGCCTCGTGGGCCTGGGGGCGATCGGTCAGGCCGTCGCGCGGCGCGCGCAGGGCTTCGGCATGCGCGTCCTGGGCTGGACGCGTAGTGGCCGAACGGTGCCCGGCGTCGAAGCGGCCTCCTTCGGCGATCTGCTCGATTCCGCCGACTTCGTGAGTCTCCATGTCGCCTTGACCGGGGAGACGCGCGGCTTGATCGACGCGGCAGCCCTGGCGCGCATGAAACCAGGCGCGTTCCTGATCAACACCGCGCGTGGCGGACTCGTTGACGAGTCCGCCCTGGCCGATGCGCTCGACGCCGGGCACCTCGCGGGCGCCGCCCTCGATGTCTTTGCACAGGAACCGCTCCCGGCCGACCATCGGCTGCTCCGCACTCGCGGCGTCACGGTCGCGCCGCATGTGGGGAGTGCCACGGTTGCGACCCGTGCGCGGATGGCCGATCTCGCGGTCGATAACCTGCTGGCCGGCCTCCGAAGTGAGCCGCTCCCGCAGCAGGCACCTCCGGCCGGCTGATCGCCGAGGCGAGGCGGGACCGTCGGGGCTCGTCAGTGCCGACTCCGCGAGGCGCCGGCCTAGCATTCGTCGCAGCGGGCGAGGAATGCCCGCGGCTTCACGATGCGGGCCCCGTGGTGGCGAGCGCGGTCTCCGAGCTTTCGGTCGGCGGTCACCAGGTGCAGGCCCGCGGGCGTCGCGGCACGCCGGACCTCGCTGAGCAGCCAGTCGTCGGCCGAAGGCGCGAAGATGATTCGGGGCGCGTCGGGCTGCGCGTCTTCCCGCTCCCGGTCGGATGGGCCTTCCGGCATTCGGGAACCATCGAACACGATCCAGAGTTCGCCGTCGCGAAAGCCGCGCACGCGATCAAGGAGCCGGTTGCGTGCTTCTTCCTTCCACCAGCCGCCGCGTTCGCGGCCGTACAGGATGGCCGTGTGCAGGACGTTGAAGCCGTCAACCAGCCAGCGCTCTTGGGACTCGATGGGCAAAGCCGCCCGAGGATACGGACTCACGCGCGAATCGTGGAGCCCCCTGGATCAGATGCCCGCCAGCGCGACCAGGAGCCCCCATACCACGACGGCTCCGACGCATGCGGCACTGCGTGCAACGCCGCGGAGAGCAGCCGAGAGCGCAGATTCGGATACCGGCGCTTTCAGGGGCGGCGGATCGATAAGCGGGGCGGTAGCGAGGGAAACGGAGAAGAGCGGGGTTTTGTTCATGTGCAGATCGTGCGCAACGGCTGTGACAGCTCCGGTCTCGACGGGGAGCGCTTCGGGACGGCCGCTGTTGAACCAGGACCAGGGAAAACCCCAGGGAAATCGCTTTCGCCGCGACCGTGCCGTGATAGAGTGCTCTCCGCTTCGGGGCTTTCCGCCCCCGGTTCTTTTCCAGCAACGGAGCTCTCATGCTTTCCCGTGTCTTGTCGCTCTCTCTCCTCCTTGCTGTGGCGCTGGCCGGTATCGGTATGCAGTGCGCGAGCGGCCCGCGCGTGCTCACGATCTACTCGCCCGCGGACGGCCTGGTCACCACAGGGGCCGTCTTCGTAGAAGTCGATGTCCCGCCGGGCACCCAGCCTGGCAGCGTCGAGATCCTGATCGACGGGAACCCGGTCGTGCTGGATCAGGTCGACTCCGAGCGGGCATCCGTCACGGTCGCCAGCCTGGCGGACGGCGAACACACGGTGGAAGCGCGGGCCACGACGGGCGTCGGCGCCTGGGTCGGGTCCCACGGATTTCATGTCGTCACCTTCGAGAATCCCGACCAGTGCGAAGTCCTGAACCAGGTCGCGTGCTCGCTCCCGTATCCGTCGTCCCGTTTCCTCGAACCCGCGGACACGGAAACCGGTGTTCACGTGAAGTATGGGGCGAATTCACTGCCGATCTTCGCGCGTTTCGTGCTGCCCGCCGGTGTGCGGCCGATCGACCCGGTGCCGTTCGAGCAGAACGATGGATTCAGCCCGACGACGCATGTGCTCATGCACTTTCCGGCCGGCGTCGACGTCGTGGCCTCTGATGCGCCCCGCATCGATCCCACGTCGCGGACCTACGACGGGCGCGGCCTCGACGCCGATTCGCCGACCCTGCTGATCGACTGGGAGACTGGCGAAGCGATCAACCACTTCGTCGAGAACGATGTGCGGCCGAATGCGGCGCCCGATCGGGTGCTTACGTTCCTGCGCCCCGGTGAATCGTTGACCCCGGGCCACCGTTACATCGTGGCCGTCCGCGGCCTGCGCGACGTTACCGGGCAGACGATCCAGCCCGAGATTGCATTCGAAGCGATCCGCGATGGTCGACCGACCGACATCCCCGAACTGGAAGACACGCGCGAGCGGGTGACCGACGTGATCGAACGACTGCAGGCGCTGCGCCCCGGACTCGACGCCGGAGAACTCCAGCTCGCCTTCGACTTCACCGTGATGAGCGACCACAACCTCACCCACGAAATGGTCTCGATGCGGGACCAGGCACTCGCGTGGACCGACGCCCAGATCGACGCCGGCACGCAGACATTCACGGTCGACTCGGTCAACGAAGTGAACCCAGGCTGCCAGGACCCCAACGTGCCGATCTGGCGTGAGATCCGCGGCACCTTCCAGGTCCCGTTGTTCCTGGACCGCGACCTCTTCCTCGAGCGGACGGAAGTATCGTTCCTGATGCGCGACCCGTCGGGGACGCCGGTGTGGAATACGCTGACGAACGCACCCTATGGCTTGGCAATCCCGTGCTCGGCCCTCCAGGCACCGCTGCCGAAGGCCATCCTGGGCCACGGGCTCTTCGGTGAAGGGCCGGGACTCGTCCTCGGCATTACGAACAATCCAGGGTTCGCAGGATTCGACCGCGTCGCGGCGGCGACCAACTGGTCCGGCCTCTCCCGCGAAGAGACGCGGCCCGATCTCTTGCAGAGCTTCATCTTCAAGGTGAATGGCAACCCCGACCTGTTCGAGGCGTTGCCGGATCGGCTGCGTCAGGGGATGACCAACACCCTGGTCCTGACGCGCCTGCTCGAGCGCGGCGCGTTCAACCTCGCGCCCGAAGTACGGACGCCGAGCGGCGCGCCGACCATCGATCCGGCGGGCGACACGACCTACATCGGCATCAGTCTGGGCGGCGTGATGGGAACGATGCTGGCGGCGACGACGCCGGACATCACGCGTTTCAACGTCGATGTCCCCGCCATCAGCTTCCCGTTCCTGCTCTATCGCTCGACCCAGTTCAGCGCCTTCGAGGCGCTGCAGCTCTCGCTGAACGCGGACTCGATGGACCAGCAGATCGCGATCGAACTCACGGGTTCGCTCTGGGTGCGCGGTGAACCCGCCGGCTACGTCGGCCACATCACGGGCAACACGCTCGCCCCGCTGCCGGGGGTTCCGCCCAAGCAGATGCTCGTCACCGCATCCCTCCACGATCAGCAGGTGGCGAACCTCGGAACCCAGCTGCTCGCGCGAAGCCTTCGGATCCCGACCCTCGAAGGCTCGGTCTGGACGGGCCTCCCTGGGATTCCCGACGCCGTCGGCCCGCAGACCTCGGGCGTCATCTACTACGACACCGGCGCCCTCGACGTGAACAACCCCGCCCACATTCCGTTCATCCCCCCGGTCGGCAACGAACAGGGCATCCAGAACCGCTGCGACCCCCACGGCCAACGCACCGGAATCCCCGCCTCGGTCGCCCAGCTCCTCGGCTTCTGGAACAACGGCGTCATCGAAAATTTCTGCACCGACGACGGCGTCTGCAACGCCTCCAACCCGAGCGAAATCAACGGCGGCGCCCCCACCCCCTGCGATCCGCTGCTCTAACCCGGACCCAATCCTCCCAACCCCACCCCAACCTCCCAAGCGGCAATCCACCACCGAGCCGCCGCCAGGCGGCCGCCGGCCAAAGGCCGGCGTCACGCTGACCGGCCTGCCGCGGTCGACGCGGACCCCCAAGGAG
>JAJDAQ010000005.1 GCA_029261815.1 Deltaproteobacteria bacterium | reverse complement strand
TTCGCGATGCGTCCCGGCCTCAGACGCTCGCTTCGAAGTCCCCGGGCCATCCCCCAACGTCGCCCGGATCGGGGATAGGGCATTCAAGCTGGGTTCTCGCTGAACCTCCGCGTATGGGCGTTATGCCCATCCCCTACGGGGAGCCCGGGATGTGCGGCTCCACAATGGCGAACTCGGCAAGATCTCGAAGGTACAACGGAGCGGACAGTGGCCCGTCTGGGAGAACTCGCTCCACAACCCGAGCTGCGCGGCGTTCGCGGAACAGTGCGGAGCCAAGGGCGTGCGGGTCGACGCGATCGCAGATCTGGACGCCGGTATCGAGGAAGCGCTCGGGCACGAGGGGCCGGCGCTCGTCGAGGTGAGCTGCGACGCGAACCGGGTGTCGGTGCAGATCGTTGGCCCTTACTCCAACAGCTTGCCGACCATGGCCTCACCCACTGCCTTCGTCGTCCACGTCGCCAGGGGAATCAGGAGATAGACGCCGAACCGGAGCCATTGAGAGTCGCCGATCGGCCAGTCTCGAAGATCCGCGATGGCAGCGCGGTATTGGAGCAGGTCTACCTGACGCATCTGTGCTGCGTCTTGCGCGACTCCCGACTCAGCGAGGCTCGCGCGATCTCCACGCAGCGCGCGCGTGATCCGATCGTCCTCGCGCGCCTTTTCTTCGAGGATGCGACGCCGCACTCCGATGGATGGCAGCAGAAGCGCGTAGAGAGACACGCAGCCCCCGGAAACCGAACTCACAATCATTGCGCCCGCGCGCACGTCGGTGCCCACCAACATCGCGACCCCGAGCAGAACGGGCGGAATCAGCGCGGCGCGGATCCCGAAACGCCCGAACGGTTGAAGTGCTGCGAGGTTGAAGATGTCGATACGCGCGTGGTTGAGTCCCAGACCCCGGAAACGCGCCACCATGCGCAACAGCGACAAAATCGGGACGGTTGCCGCCGCGACGACGATGCCGGCCATCGCGACGATGTAGACGTCGATCGTCGATCGCTCTGGGGAGAACACGGTCGATATGCGGCCGACGTTGTTTTCCATCGACAGGAGCGTGAGCCCGTAGAACATCGTTCCGGCGATCGTCGCGAACTTGGGGGAAACCTCTGCGAGCCCGCTGGAGGCGCGCTCGAACTCTCCCGAAGTCAGGTCGAGTGCGGGTTCCAGATCTGCCAGGTCGCGTTTCGCGAGCGCCGCGCACCACGCCACGCTCGCGGGAGTGAAGGCGATGACCACGGCGAAGAACAGCATCGGCCGGAGCTGCCCTTCGCTGACCGATACCGACTCGCCGAGGAGGCGTCGCAAGAGCAACCACACGCCGAGCTGCAATGCGACCAGAGCCGCCGCAGCACATGCCCCGACCACGAGGGGGTGGCCAGGAATGCGCTCAGCCAGGCGCAGGAACCAGGGGCGCCGATCAGCTCGGCCAGGATTTTCGTCGGGCAGCACTTCCATTACACCGCACGCACGATAGCTGCGAATCTCCCCGGCACGAGTCGATCGCGCGCGCTGTAGTCGAAGGTGTCGTGGCGTCTCATCATCGGCGGTTCGTGCCCTCGGTCGGTTGAAGGGAACGAGCAGGCGTAGCGCGACACAGTCATTGGGCCTTTGTGAGTTCGCGAGGGCCAGGCAACAAGACCGGCGGACAGGGTCGAGCCCATCCCTCGAAGCGGGCTACGCTCGGAAGACTCCCAGCAAAAGGGGTCCGCATGAAGTTCGGCATCTTCTACGAGCACCAGTTGCCCAGGCCCTGGACCGAGCGGAGTGAGTTCGACCTGCTGCAGAACTCACTGGTCGAGATCGAGCTGGCCGACCAGCTCGGCTACGACTACGCTTGGGAGGTCGAGCACCACTTCCTGGAGGAGTACTCCCATTCCTCCGCGCCGGAGTGTTTCCTGGCAGCCGCGAGCCAGCGGACGAAGCAGATCCGGCTCGCCCACGGGATCGTGCAGCTCACGACGAATCATCCAGCGCGCGTCGCCGAGCGGGTGAGCACACTCGATCTGCTCTCCGGAGGCCGCGTCGAATTCGGGATGGGTGAGGGCTCGAGCATTACCGAGCTTCATCCATTTGACCGGCGCTTCCGCGACAAGCGCGAAGTCTGGGAAGACGCCGTCAAGGCGATTCTGCCGATGTTCACGAGCGAGGCCTGGGAGTACCATGGAAAGTACTTCGACTTCCCGTTGCGCAACGTGCTGCCGAAGCCGTTGCAGAAGCCCCATCCGCCGCTCTGGGTCGCTTGCTCCCAGCTCGACACGATCGAGATGGCCGGGACGCGCGGAATCGGAGCGCTCGGGTTTCAGTTCGTTTCCGCGGATGCGGCCCATGCCTGGGTCAACACGTACTACGACGCATTCGTGAACCGCCAGGACAAACTCGCAGACTATCAAGCGAACCCGAACATCGCGCTCGTCAGTGGCTTCATGTGCTGCGAGACCGACGAGGAAGCGCTCCAGAAAGCCGACGGCTGGACGTTCTTCCAGTTCGCACTGCGCTTCTACAGCACACACGGGGTGGTCGAGCCGGGTAGTGTGAGTCTCTGGGAGGAGTACCTGAAGTGGAAGGAGACGCCGCAGGCCCAGACGCAGCGGCGCTCGGGCTTGGTCGGGTCGCCTGAAACGTTGCGGCAAAAGCTTCGCAAGTTCGAGGAGTCGAACATCGACCAGGTGATCCTCCTGAACCAGGCCGGAAATAACAAGCACGAGGACATCTGCGGAAGCCTCGAGTTGTTCGCGAACGAAGTGATGCCTGAGTTCCACGCGCGCGAGCCCGAGCACCAGGAATGGAAGCGCGGCGTCCTGGCAGGCGAAATCGCTCTCGACCCGGTCGACGTCGAGTCGTTTCGTCCGAAGAACATGGCCGCTCCGACCCAGGCACCGAGCTCGGACGCGCCGAGTAGCCGAGACGCGGGCTGACGGTGGCGCGTCCGCTCGAAGGCCTGCGTGTACTCGATCTCTCGAGGGTGTTGGCGGGCCCGTTCGCCGGGCGCATGCTCTCGGATCTCGGGGCCGACGTGACGAAGCTCGAGCCGCCGGAAGGCGATGTCACCCGCGGTTGGGGCGACATCCGCAACGGGATCTCCGGCTACTACACGCAGCAGAATGCCGGGAAGCGTGCGATCTGCGTCGACCTCGAACGACCCGCCGGCCGCGAAATCGTCCATGCACTGGCCGCCAATGTCGACATCGTGATCGAGAACTTCCGCCCCGGCGTCATGGCGCGTCATGGCGTCGGCTGGACCGACCTCCAATCGGTGAATCCTCGCCTGATCATGCTCTCGATCTCGGGGTTCGGACAGGACGGTCCCGAGGCCTCACGACCGGCATACGCCAGCGTGCTCCACGCGGAGTCCGGCTTCATCGCACGGCAGGCAGAGCTCGATGCCAACGCGCCCACCGACCCCGTGCTCTCGATCGCGGACATGAACGCAGGCCTGCATGGCTTGGTCGCTGTGCTTGCGGCCGTGGTACATCGCGAACGAGGCGGCGAAGGACAGCACATCGACCTCTCGATGCTCGACGTCATGTTGGTCACCGACGACTACGCAACGTTCACACTGGATGAGGTCCCACTAACGCGCGGCGGTGGAGAAGTGTGGGATGCGCCCGGCGGCCCGGTGATCGTAACCGGCGACTTTCGCAGCATCTGGCGCGACCTCGTTCGCCGGCACGGCGTGATGGATCCGACACCAAATGGGGCCTCGCTCGACGAGAAGATCCGCTGCCGTCGCGGTGCGGTTCAGGCCTGGTTCCTGTCGTTCGATGATCGCGCCGCCCTGATCGCGGCCCTTGACCGCAGCAACCTCGCGTGGGGAGATGTCCGCTCGACGACGGCCGCGTACCAGTCGCCGACAGCGCTAGCCCGCAACGTCGCGGCAGAAGTGGACGATCGCGGCGGGAACGTGCGCCGGGTCGTGCAATCGCCTTACCGCTTCAGTGCAGCAGACAGCGGCGTATCAGGGGGCCCCGCTTACCGAGGCGAACACAATCGAGAGGTCCTCGAGGAATGGGGGCAGCTTTCGGGTGAAGCGATCGATGCATTCGAGAAGGACGGCGCCTTGATCGCCGGGGAGAAGTCATGACAGCGACCGGCAACCGGCTAGACGGGCGAACGGCCATCATTACGGGTGGAGCGAGCGGCATCGGGGCCGCCACGGTGCGCCGATTCGTGGCAGAGGGCGCCCGGGTCCTGATCGCGGATACCCAGGTAGAGCCCGGCGAGGCACTGGCGCGCGAACTCGGCGACAGCGCGCTTTTCTGCAAGGTGGACGTCACGCAGGAGGACGACGTGCGCGGCGCGGTCGGTGCCTGCACTGAAGCTTGGGGTCGGCTCGACTGCATCTTCAACAACGCAGGCTTCGGCGGTGCGCTGGGGCCGATCGAATCGACTTCGGTCGAGGATTTCGACATCACCTTCGACGTACTGCTGAAGGGCGTGTTCCTCGGGATCAAGCACGCGACGCCAGTGATGCGTGCGCAAGGAGGCGGATCCATCATCAGCACGGGATCGGTCGCCGGGCTGAAGACGGGCGAGTCACCGCATCTCTACAGCGTGGCCAAGGCCGCCGTCATCCACTTGACGAAGTCGGTGGCGCTGGAACTCGGCGCTTACGACATCCGCGTCAACTGCATCTGTCCCGGCATCGTCGCCACACCGCTGGCTGCGGGTCGACCCGGTGCTTCAGCCGAGAGTCTTGAGCGGATGGCCGCTGGGTTGACCAAGGCCCAGGCAATGGGCCGGATCGGGCAACCCGAAGACATCGCAAACGCCGCGCTCTGGTTGGCGAGCGACGAGTCGTCCTGGGTCACCGGCACGGCCCAGGTCGTCGACGGAGGCGCAAATGCTGGCCGCCCCTGGGCGCGACAAGCGGACTGGATCACCCGCCCGCGTCCCTTGAAGCTCTACCGCCCGGAAGGCCGCTAGTGGTCAAGCTCGTGGCGTTCTTCAAGCGAAAGCCCGGCCTCTCGGTCGAGGCGTTCCAAGAGCACTGGCGCACCCGTCACGCGGACCTGGTCGTGATGCAGGCGGGACTGCGTCGCTATGTACAGAACCACACGCACCTCTCGGGTTATGCACGAAGCGAACCCGACTACGATGGGGTGGCAGAGGCATGGTTTGACGACGTCGACGCCATGCGAGAACTCGCAGGTGCGCCGAGCTACCGCGCTGTCCGAGAGGACGAGGCCGCCTTCATCGACGCGGCGAGCATGGGAAGTCTGCTGACCGACGAGGTCGTGATCCTGGACGGAGAGGTGCCGCGTGAAGCGGCGAAATTCATCGCGTTCCTGAAGCGCCGCGCGGATCTGGACCACCGGAAGTTTCAGGAGCATTGGCGCGAACGGCATGGCCCGATCGCGGCCAGGGTCCCGGGGAACCGGCGTTATGTGCAGTGCCACGTACGCTCCGGAATCTACGAGAGCGGCCGAGAGCCCGTGTTCGATGGCGTTCCGATGTCGTGGTTCGAGGACACAGACGCCCTGCGAGTCTCGGGGAAGAGCCCCGAGTTGGCGGCCACCCGCTCTGACGAGGCGCACTTTCTTGCGCCCGGCCGCCTGCCGTTCGTGATTGCCCGTGAAATCGAGATCAAATGTCGATGAGCCAAGTCTCGCCCCAGGATCTTGTCGATCGCGCACAGATCAGTGACTGCGTAGTGGCCTACGCAACCGGGTTGGATCGGCGCGACTGGGAACTCTACCGGTCCATCTTCACCGACGAAGTCGAGATGGACTTCACCTCAGTCGGCATTCGAGCGGGGAGCTACGCTGCGGACACCTGGGTCCGGGACGCAAGGCGGTTGTTCGCAGGCTTCGAGGCGACACAACACACCAGTACCAATCACGTCCACACGATTCGCGGCGACCGCGCGACCTGCATGTCCAACATGCAAGCCGAACATTTCGTTGCGGCCGGCGCCGATGACTCTCCGTCTCCGGGCGAAGAGCGCTGGACCATCGGCGGGTACTACATCAACGAGCTGACACGGACGCCGGCGGGCTGGAAGCTCTGCGGCGTCACGTTGAAAGTCACCTGGTCGGTGGGGAACCCGGATGTCTCCCGCATTGCGGTGCGACGTGGGCGTGCCGCAGGGGCTTGAACGCGCCGATCGTCGCTTCGGTACGGTTGTATCGACAAAGGAGGATGGCATGGCCAGAAAACCGCGCAGGTCGCCCGACGAGTACGCGCGCATCAAGTCACGATTCGCAGACGAGCGGGACTTGCGCCTGGCGTATCGCCCGGATGGCACGGCCCAGTTCACGTCCGACCTCGACGGCGAGCTCGCCCACTATGCCGAAGACCCGCACATGCGCGAGCCCACACCGCGGGCGCCCATCGATGACACTGTGGAGTGTCTCTTTATCGGGGGCGGGTTCTCAGCACTCCTGACGAGCGCGCGTCTTCGCGAGAAGGGCATCGAGAGCATTCGAATCGTCGAACGCGGCGCCGACGTCGGTGGAACCTGGTACTGGAACCGCTACCCCGGCGTGGCCTGCGACGTCGTTTCGTATGACTACCTGCCGCTCCTCGATGAGATGGATTACGTGCCCAAGGACCACTATGCGAAGGGTCCCGAGATCTATGCGCATTGCCGCAATATCGCGCAGCGGTACGACCTGTATGAACTCGCCGTCTTCGAGACGACGGTGACGTCCACAATCTGGAACGAGGAGGAGCAGATGTGGCACCTCGAAACAGATCGCGGCGATCACATGCGCGCGCGCTTCGTCGTCTGCGCCAACGGGACGCTCTCGAAGCCAAAACTGCCGAAGATTCCGGGCCTCGACTCGTTCGCCGGCCACTCATTCCACACATCGCGCTGGGACTACGACTACACCGGAGAGGATCTCTCGAAGCTCTCCGACAAGGTCGTTGGGATCATCGGGACCGGCGCATCGGCCGTGCAGGCCATCCCCAACCTTGGAGCCAACGCGCGTGAACTCTACGTCTTCCAGCGCACGCCCTCGATGGTCGATATCAAGAACGACTGGCCGACGGATGCGGATTGGGCAGCGAAGCTGAAGCCAGGCTGGCAGGCGGCGCGGCGCGAACGTGCACTCGAGCAGGACGCGCCCGGGTTCGGCGGCGCAGGCTCGGGCGAGGTCTCGCCCGATGAGAAGGTCCGCCGCCAGGAGCAGGGCAACATCGACTATGTCATGCGGATCCACAAGCACATCGACGAGGTCGTCGAGGACCCCGAAACTGCCGAAGCGTTGAAGCCCTGGTACATGTTCATGTGCAAGCGACCGTGTTTCGACAACGCCTACTTGCCGACCTACAACCGGCCGAACGTGCACCTGGTCGATACACACGGAGGCGGGATCAACGAGATCTCTGCGAAAGGTCCGGTCTTCAATGGCAAGACGTATCCGCTGGACGTACTCATCATGGCGACCGGATTCGAGATCCAGAAAACCGGGATCTACAATCGGATCGAGGGCGAAGGCGGCGTCGACCTGAATGACAAGTACGCGTCCGGGATCCGCACGACGTTGGGGATCCATTCCAACGGCTTCCCCAACCTGTTCATCATGGGCGGCTACCAGGCGTCTTTCAAATTCAACCTGACCGACGTATTGCAGACGCAGGGCGATCACATCGCACGCTGCATTGACTTCGCCCGGACGCACGGACATCACACACTCGACACGACGCCCGAGGCGGAAGAGTGGTGGGTGCAAGAAGTGATCGCGAACCGCGGGAAGACGACGCGGGCCGCAGACTGCACGCCCGGCTATTACAACTTCGAAGGCGAAACGCAGCGCCGGCAGGATGGCAACTACAACGGCAGCTATCGCCAGTACATCGAGCACGTGCGCGCGGTCGGCGATCGGATGGAAGACAACTTCCTCTTCCGGGAAGCGCCAGCCGAGACGTCCTAAGCGAGCTTCACGACGTCAGTCGATCCGCTCGATGTGGAGCGGCAGCCCGTCCGCCGGCTTCGAGATCGGTGCCTGCTGGACCGGCATCCGGTAGCCGTCCGGGACGCTCCATCGGCAACGCTGCACGAGTTGGAAGAGAACGGCCTTGGTCTGCATCTCGGCAAAGCGAAGGCCCAGGCACATGTGGTTCCCACCGCCAAAGGGCACGTGCGAATGGGAGTGCCGCAGGTGTTCCTCTCGTCCCAGCTCGAAGCGCACGGGGGATAGGGCGTTCAAGCTGCGTTCTGGCTGACCGTCTGATTGTGGGCGTTAAGTCCATCCCCTACGGGGAGCCGTGACGGGGAAGTACCAGCGCGTAGATCGCCCACTGGCGATGCGCCCTCTGCGCTCGAGGCGATCGTGCCGCTGCGCTGTCCTCGCGCCAACGCCGCCGCGCTCCCGGCGATGGGGCCAGCCCCACCAGGAGTCCCCGTAGAGGGCTCACCATTGCCAACGCCGCTGCTGGCGGGTCCACCCGTGGCCACTCGCAATCGGCGTCCGCGTGCCGATGGTACGATCCCACCAGCCCTGAGGCCGGTTCGCGTCACACCGACCGTTCCCGACTCCCCCCAGCAGTCCCCCCCCCAGCGTGGGGCCGCTAAGTTGGGGGCATCGTGATGGATCTGGTAGACGAATTTCGCGCCCTGGTGGAGGCCCTGGAAGCAGCCAGGATCGAGTTCGCGGTCTGTGGTGGCCTCGCAGTCGCGATCCACGCGCAGCCGCGTGCGACGATGGACATCGACCTGCTGCTGCGATCCGAAGCCGTCGAGTCGACCCGGGACGTTATTCGTGGGCTCGGATACACCATCGAGGCCGGCCCCATGGTGATTCGAGCCGGTGTCGTCGAGATCCACCGAATGTCCAAACCAGACCCAGACTCCGGGGACCTGCTGAGCATCGATCTCCTCCTCGTCACTGCTGAACTCGAAGCGGTCTGGGCGGGAAGGGAGCGACTCGGGTGGGAGCACGGCGAGCTACCGGTCGTGTCGCGGGAGGGCCTGATCCAGATGAAGCGGTTGCGCGGGAGCGGCCAGGATCTCGATGATATCCGGGTGCTCGAGGCAGGCGGCGATGACGAAGCCTGACATGAGCCCGAAGGCCGTGACGGTCCGGTTGATTCGCACCGCGCAACTCAGGAAACTCTGTCTTCAGCTCGCGAAGAAGCCCCATGCTGCGATCGGCAGCCGGCCTACCGCAACGGACAAGTAGGTTGGCCCGCCGGGAGGGATTCGAACCCCCGACCCTCAGGTTCGAAGCCCGCGAAGAGGATGAGGAATGACGGGGACTTGCATGTCGTCGCTCTGCAGGAGTCTGCAATAGCCTGCATTGAGGGGTCGTTTCAACGGCACCAAACGACGGGCGGCACTAGGCGGCGCCTCTCAGGAGACTCCCCCTTCGTGAACCGGAATGGTCGAGGGGAGTTGACCGCCCTCAGGTTCGAAGCCCGTTCGCGACGCAAGAAACAACAGAAACTTACGAGGGGAAGGGTGACAGGAAGCGGCATAGAGCGGCACTGGCCGGCGCCCACGACGGCACCAGAACGCGGCCGGTTGCTCAGGCGAACGGAACCCCCTCATGCTGCAGCGCGTCAGTCGGATCAGGTTTCGAGCGGCGGCGCCCGAGGGATTCCAACTGGCGAAGCGATCAAAGGAGGACTCGTCGTAGCCGGGCTTCGTCGGGCGCAACGGTCGACGGTTTCGGCTGTGGTCAGCCAATCGGAGCCCCCGACGCGGCGGGCCCGACGCCACCTTTCACGGTGCCTGAGTCCGGTGCGGAGAACCACTTGTAGAGCGCCGGCACGACGAGAAGCGTCAGCACCGTAGAGCTCACGAGTCCACCCACAACAACGGTGGCAAGCGGCCGCTGAACCTCGCTCCCCGTTCCACTAGAGAAGAGGAGCGGCAGAAGGCCAAGCGCGGTTGTCGCTGCTGTCATGAGAACGGGGCGCAGGCGAAGGCAGGCGCCGTCGACCGATGCTTCGTCGATGGGCTTTCCCTCGGCGACGAGTTGATTCAGGTAGGTCACAAGCACCATGCCGTTTTCGAGCGCGATGCCAAAGAGCGCGATGAACCCAACCGAGGCTGGAACCGAAAGGTTCTGCCCGGAGACCCAGAGCGCAACGATGCCTCCGACCAGTGCGAGTGGGATGTTCAGGATGATGAGGCCGGCGTTTCGAAGCGAATTGAAGCTCGAAAAGAGCAGCACAAAGATGACGAGAAGCGTGATGGGAACGACCACGGCGAGCCTTCGATTCGCCTCCTGTTGCAGGCGAAACTGCCCACCCCACGTCACGAAGTAGCCTGCCGGGAGTTCGACGGTCGCGTCGATGGCGGCCTGCGCTTCCTCGACGAACGAACCGATGTCTCGGTCGAGGACGTTGCATTGAATCGTGATGAAGCGCTGCGTGTCCTCGCGCGTAATCTGGCGAGGACCGATGAGCTCTTCGATATCGGCAAGCTCTGAGAGCGGCACGCGGATGTCGCCCGGTCCTGCGACGAGAATGTTCCCGATGGCCTCGGGCGTGGAGCGGTACTCCGGGGCAAACCGAACGAAGATGTCGAAGCGTCGAACGCCTTCGAAAATTTGTCCGGCAACCTCACCGCCAACCGCGGCGCGAACGGTCTTCTGCACGTCCTCGACGTTCATCCCGTAGCGGGCAACGGCATGCCGGTTCACTCGGAGTACGAGCTGGGGGGTGCCTGAGACCTGGTCGACCTGGACGTCGGCGGCGCCGCGCACGCGCCCAACAACCTGGGCGACCTCCTGCGCTTTCTCGGCGAGCTCGTCCAAGTCATCGCCGTAGAGCTTGATTGCGAGCTCGGCGCGAACGCCCTCGAGGAGCTCATCGACGGTCATCGCGATGGGCTGGGTGAAGTTCGTCAGAACCCCCGGAACCCGGCCGACACCGTCCCGAATCACTTCTTCAAGTTCTTCTTGAGAGTTAACGCTCCAGGTGTCCCGCGGCGTGAGAAGAATGTACATCTCGGCGCTATTGACGGGGTCTGCGTGGGCCCCCACCTCCCCACGACCGATTCGGGTCACAACACCCGTCACCTCTTCGACCTTCATCATGCGACGCTCGACGAGCATCGTGACGCGCTTACTCTCTGTGAGGGAAATCGAGGGCGGCATCGTGAGGCGAAGAACAAGCGTCCCCTCTTGGAGCCGGGGCGTGAACTCGGAGCCAAGAAACGGGAAAGCGCTTGCCCCGAGAGCAAGCAACGCGCCGGCGACACCAAGCGCCATCACGCGGTGCCGAACGAAGGTGGCAACAAGCGGCCGGTAGCCGCGCAGGATGAGCTGGAGCCAACGGGGGCCATCGCTCTCGCCCTTCGGGCGGCGCATCACGCTCATCGAGAGCATCGGTGCAATCACGAGCGCAAAGATGAGCGAGCCGGCCATGGCCAGCGCCACGGTGTAGGCGAGCGGCCGGAAGGTTTTGCCTTCGACGCCTTCGAGCGTGAAGAGCGGCAAGAACACGATGATGATGATGGAGATGGCAAAGGCGATGGGCCGTGCCACTTCGCTACACGCTTGAAGAACGACCTCCTTTCGAGTCATCGACTCGGAGCCCTCTCGAAGGAGCCGATCAACGTTCTCCACAAGAACGATGGTCCCATCCACCATCATTCCGATGGCGATAGCGAGTCCGCCAAGCGACATGAGGTTTGCCGACATCCCGAGCTGACCCATGCCAAAGGTTGCGAAGAGCACCGAGAAGGGAATCGAGAGAGCAACGACAACGCTAGGTCGAAGTGCGCCCAGAAAGATGACAATCACAAGCGAGACGAGTGCGATTCCCTGAACGAGAGCGCTCTGCACCGTCGAAACCGAGGCTTCAACCAATGTCTTTTGCTCGTAGTAGGGGACGATTTGAACTCCAGGCGGAAGCGCTGCGTTGATGGTCTGAATCTTCTCCTCTACGCGCTCGATGACGGTCGAGGAGTTCGTCCCGAAGAGCTTGATGACCATTCCGGCCACCACCTCCTCTGTTCCGTTTCGCGTCTGAAGACCTCGGCGAAGAGCTCCGCCAATCTCGATGTCAGCGACCTGGCTCAGAAAGACCGGGGTGCCGTCCTCGGACTTCAAGACGATGTGCTCGAGGTCTTCAAGGTTCGTTGCAAGGCCGACTGAGCGAACCACGTACTCCTCGGCGTTTCGCTCGATGTATTGGGCACCGACGTTTAGGTTGTTCTCGCGGATTCGCGCGATGACCTCTGCAACGGTGAGGTCGTAGCGGAGGAGATTTTCGGGGTGAATCAGGACGTGGAACTGTTTCTCGCTGCCACCGATGCCGAGCACCTCGGTGACGCCGGGAACGGTCTGAAGCTGGAACTTCACAATCCAGTCTTGGATGGTCCGGAGCTCTTCGAGCGAGTACTGCTTCGAGGAATCCTCGAGGTAGTAGAAGAGAACAAGGCCCATGCCGGTCGAGATGGGTCCCATCTCGGGCTCGCCGAAACCTTCTGGGATTTGCTCGCGAGCCTCCTGCAGGCGCTCGCCAACGAGCTGCCTGGCAAAGTAAATGTCGACCTCGTCTTGGAAGTAGACGTTCACCACCGAGAGGCCGAAGTTTGAGACCGAACGGATGCGCTCAAGACCTGGGAGGCCGTTCATCGCGGCTTCCACGGGATAGGTGACGTACTTCTCGACGTCCTCGGGAGAGAGGCCCTCGGTGGTCGTAAACACCTGGACCAGGTTCGGGGAAACGTCGGGGAAGGCATCAACGGGGAGCCCGCGGTAGCTCTGAATGCCCGCTAGCGCGATAAGGAGAGCGAACGCCCCAACAATGAGCCTGTTCTCGAGACCAAAACGAAGGAGAGTCGCCATTGTTAGTGCCCATGTCCTTCGCCGAGTTCGCCGCGCTGGAGCTCGGCCTTTAGCGTGAAGCCGCCGGCGGAGACGAACTCCTCTCCCGGCTCGAGACCGTTGGTG
This sequence comes from Deltaproteobacteria bacterium, assembly GCA_029261815.1. Classification (GTDB taxonomy): domain Bacteria; phylum Myxococcota_A; class UBA9160; order UBA9160; family UBA6930; genus JAJDAP01. The sequence goes on along the minus strand of JAJDAQ010000005.1, from coordinate 32,879 downwards.
ACCTCGACAAAGTGCGGACCGCGGCGACCGATTCGAATGGGACGCGGCTCGAAGCCGCCTTCGTCGCTCACGAAGACCACGGGCACCTCGCCGACGGTCTGAATCGCCGTGGTTGGGATGGCAACCGGCACCTCGTCTCCGGAAACCTCGACTCGGCCGGTCACGAAGAGCCCGGGACGCCAACCACCATCGGTGTTTTCCACGACGGCACGAACTGTGGCGGTGCGAGTCGTTTCTTCAACGACGGGCGAAATGTAGGAGACCAACGCTTCGGCTTCAGGAAGGCCATGCCCTGCGGAGATGTGAATGCGCTGACCAACCTCCAAGAGCGGCAGGTGCTTTTGGAAGGCCTGAAAGTCGACCCAGACATTGGAGAGGTCTGCAACCACGAAGAGCTCGCGCTCGGTCGTAACCGCTTCGCCAACTGAGACGTGCCGCGCGATGACTAGCCCCTCAAGGAGCGACTTCACCGAGTACGTCGAGAGGCTCTCGCTGCTCTCGACTGTTGCGAGCACGTCTCCGTTCGCGACCTGGTCGCCAACAGCCTTCTTCACCGACTTAACGATTCCTGGAAAGCGCGGAACGATGTGGGCCAGGAGGTCCTCATTGGCTCGAATCTCGCCTGGAAGCTCGACGGTCTGAGCAATGAGACCGGGCCCGGCGACGCCGACCTCAACGCCAAACTCGGCGCGCTCGGCCTCGGAGAGGACAACCGCTCCTTCGTGGCCTTCCTCGATGTGTTCATCAGCGTGCTCCTCGGGAACAACTTCGGGCGAGCACGCGGGAAGCGAAAAGAGTGCTAGGGCGGTGGCTAGAACTAGGGTGCGAATACGTTTCATTTCAGTTGTTCCCCTGGGTCAGGCTTTCGAGTGGCGAGCCGACTAGGCGTTCGAGCTCTGCGGCGCCGGCGTGGTACTGCTCGAGCGCATCGATGTGCTGCCCCCGGGCTTCAAAGAGGGTTCGCTGAGCGTCGAGAACATCGACGTAGCGAAAGAGTCCCTTCCGGTAGCCGTCGCGAGTGCGTCGGAACGCCTCGTCAGCCTTTGGAAGGACTGCTTCATGAAGCGCGACGGCTTCGGAGTACGCGCTCTCGGCCGCGGCGTGTGCGGCGACGAGTTCACGGCTTAGCTCCTGGTATCTCGCTCGCGCGAGCGCTTTGGCGCGGTGCGTTTCGGCAAGCGCTGCAGCGCGCTCCCCTTGATTTCGGTCGAAGAGCGGAAGCGGAACTTCGACAGAGAAGAGAAGCGCCGTGTCGTTCGAGTCGTGGAGACGCCGAACGCCTATTCCAGCCGTCACATCCGGCATAGCGCCAGCGCGGGCGAGTTCGAGTGCCGCCTCCTGGCGAGCAGTCTCCGCCTTCCAGCGCGCAACGTCCGGGTTCTCCGAAAGCTCTGCGGTAACCCGCTCAAGACTTGGAAGTGCTCGCTGCGCCGAGAGGTCGCCGATGGCAGCAGAGAAGCGAGGGGAAGTTTCACTCCAGCTCGAGCCGAGAAGCCGTCGTGAGGCCTCGAGCGCCTGGGCGCGTCGCGTCCGCTCGACCTCGAGCGTTGAGAGCTCGACAGCGGAGCGAGCTTCCTCGACGGATGATGCGGCGCCGGCGCGAACGCGCGCACGCGTTGCCTCAAGGGACTCGCTTGCAAGGCGAACCAGGTCTTCTGCCAGTTCGAGCCGCATCTGGGCAGCGAGGACCGAAAGGAAGCGCTGCGTGGTTTCTGTGAGGACATCAAGTCGCGCCGCTTCGTAATCCCAGCCGGAGAGCTCCCCCTCGAGTTCCGCAACGCGGCGCCTCTTCGCGCGCTTTCCGCCGAGCTCAACGAGTTGGCCCAGGAAGAGCGTCGACTCGGCCGCGTTATAGCCGCCGAAACTCCCGCTTCCCGCGAAGTTCTCGCCCTCGGCCACTAGGACCGGATTTGGAAGGAGACCCGCTTGAAGCGCTCGCGCCTCGTTCGCCCGAACTTCCCAGGCAAACGCCTCTAGGTCTGGACTCGAGCGAAGCGCTCTTGAGAGCGCATCTCGAAGAGTGATGTCGCCTTGTGGCTCCTCCGTTAGGCGGCGTTCCTCGTCGAGGCTCTCTGGAGAGAGCGTCTCGATTCCCTCGCCAAGTGGGCGGGGAGGCGGAACCGACGCCTTGGATTCAGCGTTGGCGCTGGCTCCGACAAGAAGCGTTGTTAGAAGGAGAAGATGTTGGAACCCAAACGGGCAGATTGATTTCATTCGCATAGCCAAACCACGAAACAAAGTTCGAGGAAAATGCGCGCCGCCAGCCGGCTCTATGCCGGTGGGGTCCGCGCGCGCAACTCATAGAGTGCGTGGCGTGCGAATCAGAGAAGAAGAACGGTCGTGCGGTGGCGGAGAAGCGCCGGGGCCAGGTCTGGTGCCCTAGCGAACGGAAGCCAAGACGTGGCGCGGGGCGGAACCGCTGCCTGAAACGGGCTCGGGAGCGCAACGAGCGCAGGGGCCGGAATCGAGTCGTTCTCGCTAGCAGAGGCGATTTCGGCATCGGAGTGGAGCTCGCTGTCGCTGCAGTCATTCGGAAGAGAGCTGGCAGAGTCGTCTGAAGCAGTGACGGCTTCGCAGCTTGCTCCGGCCAAGTGCGACTGCTCGAACTCGCGATGGTCGTTTGGGCCAACACAAAGGACCACACCACCTGCAAAGGCAACATCTGCAAAGAGATGAAGCAGCGCAGTCAGAAAGAGAATGTGGTGTGTTCGGGTTCGCATCATTGGCTTAGAAGTTCATGCTCCGTCTCGGCTTGTACATCGCCGGACTTAAGACAGCAAGGGTGCGAACTGTATTCAGGCCAGCCAACAGTCATCTCGTGAGCGAGTTGCGCCTCTCTGGAGGTCATTCTGAAGAGGCCTCCTCGAGCGCTTCCCGGGCTTCGCGGATTACCCAGGGCAGCATGGCAAGAGCGGCCACCGGGTCAGCCCACCACCAACCAAAGAGAGCGTTTGCTCCAAGCCCCAGGAGCAGGGTGAGCGAGAGATAGGAGCAGGCGATGGTCTCCTTGGCGTCGGCGATAAGCGCACGGCTCTCGAGCGCCTGCCCCGTTCGAAGCTTACGCCAGGCCAGAAGCGGCATAACGAGAAGGGAAAGGCCGGCAAGACCGATGCCGATTGGACTCGCCTCCGGTGCCTCCTGTAGCCAAAGTGTGCTCCCGGCCTCGTAGAGGATGTAGAGGGCCAACGCGAAGAACGTTACGCCGACGATTCGAAGCGCTCGTACCTCGTGAGCCTCGGCCTCTTCTTCGCTTGCCCCCTTCATCTCTGCTCGAAGTCGCACGTAGAGCGCAGAGGCGGCGATTGTCTCGATTGTGCTGTCCAGCCCAAAGCCGACAAGCGCAACGCTTCCAGCAATCACGCCAGCGCCGATTGCAACTCCCGCTTCAACAACGTTCCACGAGATGGTGAGCGCCTCAAGCCGAAGGCCTCGCTTCAGTAGTTCGCTTCGAGCGGTCAACCGGAGGTCCTCGAGAGTGCGCGCGGCCAGGGCAAGATTCGCCCTGGAACCCGGGCTTTGTAGGCGAGATAGGCCTCTCCGAAACTTCGCTCGAGCGAGGCCTCCTCAATCATCGCGTGTAGTAGAAAGCCGACATACCAGAATGCGGTGAGGAGAACGCCAAGCGTGGAGCGAAATGAAACCGCAAGACCAAGGCCAAGCAGGATGTTCCCGAGGTAGCCCGGGTGTCTGACGAGACCGTATGCGCCGGCTGTCTGAAGACGCTCAGAGGCGTCCGGGCCCGTCGTCCACTGCACTCGAAAGACGGGAACAAGAAGGGCACCGCTAGCCACCATGAGCGCCAACCCGAGCGGCCAATGGAGCCCCGCAAGCTCGAAGCGAGGTTGCGGGCAGAAGGGAAGTACCAGAATGAAGCGGCTCAGCATCACGCCAGCAATGACCGCGAGACCGAGCACAGAGCTTCGTGGAAGCGCGTTGGCCACGATGGCGTTCCCGGCGGTGAGCGCCAGAAGCGAAACGCAGGCCCAGAAGAGGGGGTCTTGGAGCACGTCAGTCGGCATTCCGGTGGGCCGCTACTCACAAGTAGCGCGGCGCGGTTAGGCGGTACGCAGCATAGGCTTCGCCGTACTGCTCCTCGAGCCAGGGCTCTTCTGCGAGCGGCGCGACTAGCAACACGAGCGCGGTCAGAAGGTGGGTAACGAGAACAACGCCGGATTTCGCAATGAGCGCAACGCCGACAAAGAGGAAGAAGTCGCCAACGTACTGAGGGTTCCGCGTGACGAGGTAGGGGCCGCTCGAAACGAGTCCATCCGCTAAGCCCGAGGTTCGCTTCGCGCCTAGCGTCACCATTCCCCAGGTGACAAGCGCCGCCCCGAGAAACGCAACCGGCAGGGCCAGCCAGAAGCGAAAACCGCTAGGCCACATTCCGCTGTTCCAGTCGAGGTAGACGAACGCGGGGTTCGAGAGGAAGATGAAGCCGAAGAGTGTCCATATCGCGTAGTACCACGCGTTTGGGCTTGTCATCGGGTAGAGGCGCCGAGCGGGAAACGCGATGCACCAGAGCACGCCGGCAAGGAGCAGCATGTGGGAAAGGAGATTCGCCAAGAGGAGGCCTTGAGCCCATTCAGCGTTCATCGCGAACTCCCTTCCGCGTGGCGGGCCGACTGGGCCGCGCCGCCAATCAAGCCGACTCGAGGGAAGAATCGACCGACGGCAGCGCCGTAGCGGAGGTAGGCATCACCGTGGGTCTCGGTCAGATAGGGCTCTTCCACGACACGAACCTGCAGTTCGATGCAGGCAAGCGTGAGGAAGCACGCTAGAAGCGAGAGGGCGCTTGGGATGAGAAGAAAGAGGCCGATGACTGTGAGTGAGATGAACGAGAAGATTGGGTTTCGAACCCACTGGAAAAGCCCGCCGGTAACCAGTTCCGTTTTCTCTGTGTCGTCAACGCCGACGCGCCATGAGTCTCCCATCGAGAGTTGCGCCAGGAGCGCACCGAGGATTCCGAGAAAGGCGAGAAGAGCGCCTAACCAATGAAGGGGCGTGCTCTCAAGGAGGAGCTTACCCCCCGGCCGCTCAAGGAGCGTTGCAACGGGAGCAAGTGCTGCGAGAGCGAGCCCGACGCCCGCAAAGGCTCCCGCCATCCAGGGAAGCGAGCCAACACGGCCGTGGAAACCCTTCAGGCCTGTCGAGCCAGTCCTTCGCCACTGAAGGAAGCTTCGAAAGACGAAGAGCGAGAAGAACCAGAAGACTGCTAGGGCAAGCGCCAGACGCGGCATAACTACTCCCCCATTCCGGCGTGGCGAAGGTGCTCACGAGAGACATCGAGAAGCATCCGAACGTGCGCGTCGTCGAGGCTGTAGTGCATCATTCGTCCGTCTCGACGGGCTTTGACGATGCCGGCGGTTCGAAGAAGGCGGAGCGCATGAGAGACGTTCGTCTCAGGCGTCCCGGTCGCAGCCGAGAGGTCGCAGACGCAGAGTTCACCCGCCTCGAGGAGGGCATAGAGGAGCCGGGCACGAGTCATATCGCCGAGAAGCCGAAAGAGCTGGGTGAGCTGGTCGAGTTCGTCTTCGGGCAGGAGCTGTGCTTTGGCGGCCGCAACACGGGCCTCGTCGATGACTTTCGTGGTGCATGCGTCGAGACCGACAACTTCACTCTTGGGCATGGGAGAGGCCTCCAGATGAATTATATATATGAATAGCTATTCATATAACGATTTCAAGTCTCCCGCTGAATCAAATCACCTTGAAGTCAAGTTCAAGGTTCGATGGAACGGCGCTATGAACAGAAAGCTCACCATTGGCGAGCTCGCCAGCGCTGCCGAGGTTCCCACCTCGACCGTTCGATACTACGAGCGGGCGGGCCTCCTAAAGCCGAGCGGTCGGAGCGCCTCGAACTATCGACTCTACTCAGAAGAGGACCTCGAGCGCCTGCGCTTCATCCGAGCTGCGCAAGCCACCGGATTCAGCCTCGAGGACGTAACGGCGCTCCTTCGCCCAGCACCTTGGGGGCGTGTCCAAGGGCTCATCGAAGAGCGGCGATCGCGCGTCGAAGCGCGAATGAAGGGGCTTCGCGACGTGAAGCGGGTCCTGGGCGCCGCTCTTGAGACGTGCCACGACCACGAGGCAACCGGGTGTTGTCGCGTGGTCGCAGACCTCACAGCGGCACCGAGCGCCAAAGGCTCGAGGTAGACGAAGCTTTCGCGCCCTCGACGCGAATCGAAACGCTCGTAGGAAGGGGACGAAAGTCCGCAAGAGGAGGCGTAAGCACCGGAAGGCGATCGGCCGATCAGGTGTGGTACTGGCTGGACCCCTCTGCGGAATCCATGGCACGCCGGGAGGGACTCGAACCCCCGACCCTCAGGTTCGAAGACTTGGTCGGGGAGATTCCGCTGACGTCCGTGGGCGTACTTTGTCGTTCGTGGACGGCGGGTTAGGGTAACGGCGAGATTCCGCAGACGTATGCCGAAGCCCGTGAATGTACGTCCCCGTAGCTACATTGGTGCTACACGATCGGCGCCTGACCGGATCGTGCCACACGTGTGGACGGCGCTGGCGAGCGCCTCAGTCTACCGACGGCTTCGACCGCGGATCGGGCAGCCCGAACGTCCGCTCGAACCACTGCCATCGCCCGTCCGCGGCTCTGTGAGCAGGGGATGATTCGATCAGCTCACGCGCGATTCCGGCCGCCGCGTCGAGATCCCCCGCCAGGCAGAGGGCGTAGAGCTCCAACGAGAGAAGACGACGGAGCTGGTCGCTTCCCGCTAGGTCGCGCGCCCGCTTGAATCCTGCCGCGGCCTCGCTTGGACGGCGTGCAGACAGTGCTCCGATTGCGCGCGCGTCGAGCGCGGCAACGCTCTGGAGCAACGGTTGGCGTTCGAGGATGCGCTGCTCCTCAACGCTGCTCCCGAGCATCCAGAGCGGCAACGTCTCCAGCGACGTTTGGGTGAGGACGTTGTGGATGTCTGGGTAGCCGGGTGTGTCTCCCCAGTCGTCTGCCAGAAGTGCGTTGGTCCATCGCTGCCAATGGAAGAACCCGAGCGTCTGTTCGCGCAAGGCGGGCGGGAACACCCGGCTGACCAAGGGGCTGCGCTCGAAGGCGCGGCGGGCCCGGTCGGGATCCATCAAGTCACGGTAGCCCTGCACGTGTTGGGCAGAGGTGCCGACGACGGGACGATCGGACAGACGCAGCGGGAAATTGTCGACCAGCGGCGGAGTGTCTGCGATGTACGTCGCGATTTCCTCGCGGCCCGCCAAGTACGTGGCTCCAAGCTGCTCGGGTTGCTCGAAACCCAATGCTCCCAACTCCGCGGCCACGCGCGAGTCGGTCCACTGTCGTCGGAAATGCTCCACCTCGACTGGTTCGATGCCGCCGCGGCTGCCCATCATCATCCAGTCGAGCGCGGCGCCACTCCACAGCGTGCAGTCTTCGAAGACTGCGCAGAATGCGGCGAGGATGGACTTGGTGTCCTCCTCGTGGAGATCGTGGACGGGAAGCCAGTAGGTCGTGATGCCACCGTCGGCGAGCGCGTCTCGGACGAGTTCGAAGTTCTCGCGCGTGTACAGGTTGACCACGCCGTCCACCTTCGGGGGCGGCGGCTCGGCTGTGATGAGGTCATAGCGCCGCCCCGCGGTCTGGAGGAAGAAGCGACCGTCCTCCAGGAAGACGTGCACTCGGGGATCGGCCAGCGGGTTGTCCTGCGGGTTCTCGAATACCCGCTCGCTCGTGCGCACGATGTCCGGAGAGATGTCGACGACGTCGATTCGCTCGAGTTCGCTCGTGTCGGCTAGCGCCTGGGCGGTTTGGCCCAGGCCGTAGCTGATCAACAATGCGTCGCGCGGAGCGGGGTGGATCGCGACTGGCAGGTAGACGAACGCCTTCATGTAGCGTCGCGACCCGGTCATGGTGCCCGACATCGTGTAGCCGTTGGTGAGCAGTCGCCAGTGTCGGGTCTCACCGAACTGATGGGTTCGGACGAACGCGATCGTTTCCAGCAGCCCCTCCTGCACCTCGACAAGCTCGCTACTACTGTCGAGGAAGGCGCCAACTCGGTGCGGCACGATGCTCGAGTGCATCGCGCCTACGGGAAAGAGAACGAATGCCGCGCCCGTCGCTGTCAATCCGAGCCCGAGCGACAGAACACGGAGGCGGGAGGACGTGGAGAGAAGGATCGCGAGAATCCCGTAGCACGATGCCAATAGGAGGAGGGACCGCTCGACACCGAGCAAAGGTAGGAGGAGAAAACCACCGAGGACCGAACCGACCGCGGCACCCAAGGTGTTGGCGAGCGTGATCCAGCCGACGGCTCGCGCGTGGCCTTCGAGCTGTTCCCGTGCTGCGGTAACGAGCGTCGGCAACATGGCGCCTGATGCGACCGCGGTAGGGAACATGATCGGAGCGGCGACGAGGACGAGGGTCGCTCCGTCGACGACAGTCCCGGCACTCGAGGTTGCGAGCCACGCGGAGCTTTCAAACCACGCCACGAAGCCGGCGTAACTCGTGATCACGAGGACCCCCGCGGAGAGGGCAAGGAAAGGAAGGAGTGGGGAGGCGCGTTCCGCGCGGTCGAGGAACCTCCCGACCAGCAGCCCGCCAACAGCGATTCCAGCCAGAACGACTGCGAGCATCGTGGCGAAGAGAAAGCTGGTTCCGTAGACGAAGAGCCACAGGAAGCGGAACCAAACGACCTCGAGCGCCAGGAAGACCGCGCCTGCGACGAATGCGGCGATGAGCCACCGAGCAGCGCGAGGGGCGGAAGCGCTGCTCGACCCTATGTGCGCCTCGGGAGGCTTCCCGGGCATGTGTGTCGTCGAGAGAGAGAAAGCCGCCAGTGCGCCAATCCCGTTCAGCGTTGCCGCCACCAAGGCGGTGCCGCGGAGCCCGAACGCTTCGACTAGGAACGCCTCGCCCAGCAACGCGCCGCCGACGGCTCCGACTGTGTTCCACCCGTAAGCGATTCCGACGGCAGGCCCGAAGCCGTGCTGTGCTTGCGCGAGCGCCCTGACCAGTATCGGGAGTGTGGCGCCCATCGCCGTTGCAGGCAGCACCATCCAGCCGAACGCGATCCCGAAGCGCACACTCTGGAGCACCCATGGCGTGGTGCGAAGCTCCTCGAAGAGCGGAGCAAGCAACGTCCCCGATTGCGGCAGCAGGATGACGGCTGCGGTGGCGGCGACGCCAATGCAGAGTTCGAGAATCGCGTAGAGACGCAACGGATTGGTGGCCTGGTCCCCATGCCGCGCAGCAAGTCCGTTGCCGAGTGCCATCCCCGTCATGAACGCGGCGAGCACAATCGTGCTCGCCCACAGCCCGTTTCCGAACGTTAGCCCGGCGACTCGATACCAGAGCGTTTCGAAAAGCAGCGCCGCCGCGCCCGATGCGATGGCAACGCCGCAGATCGCGAGCGTGTGCCACCTCGAAGTTTGCGTAGGAGAAACGGAGTTGGGATTGATCGATTACTCCGCCGCCTCTGCACGGCGCAGTGGTCCGCAGAAGGCGAGCATCACCTGTTCGTCGCCGCGCCCCCCGCAGACCTCGATCTCGTCGGGGGAGTTGATGGACATGACCCCACGGCCAGCGCGCGTCAGGTAGATGGCCGTCTCTCCACTGGAGTGGATCGCACCAAAGATCTCCTGCGCCGGTGCTTCCGCGCCGTCTGGAGCCACACTCCGGATCGTGCCGTAGAAGACCCGCTGGTCCTGGATCTCCACGTCGATGGTTAGGCGCAGGTAGTCAATGTCCGCGCCCTCGGAGATCCCGAGGCCGAGCGGCCCGACGCCCTGATAGATGGAGCGAAGTCGAGCCGTCCAGATGCCCGTCAGGTTCGGGATACCGCTGTCGTCGTCGAACTCGTCCGACACTTCTGCTGCCATTTGAGCCGGTGGACTGGCTTCGCTGACGGGTACGACCTGCGGCGTCTGGCAGGCAGTGGCAAGTGTGAGTCCTGCAAACAGGAGGACGAATCGGAGAAGTCGGTTGGACATGATTGCTCCCTTAGAGCCAGTGAGTGCGGATCTGTGGAGACGTCTCGGATGGTCGTTTCTGCGAGATCAGCCGAAGTCGACCGGGATCGTTTCGAGCGACGAGAACATGGCGATGCGGCGCCAGCGGATCTGGTCTTCGAGCAGGCGGGCACCCTGCGGCAAGTAGTCAAGCGTCGCCTCGTACATGCAACGCAGTTCCTGCCGGGCAAGGTTGGCGCCGAGGCAGAAGTGCGGTCCATGGCCGAAGATGGTCAGTGCCTTGGTGTCGCGCGTGACATCGAGGCGGTCCGGATCCGGGAACACCGACGGGTCTCGGTGCGCGCCCATCATGTTGAGCATCAAGAGCTGGCCCTTCTTGATCTGCTTGCCGCGGAACTCGAAATCGGATTCGGCGTAGCGGGGCAGGCCGACGGACCCGAAATCGAAGCGAAGCAGTTCATCGACTGCATTTGGGAGAAGACTCGGGTCCTTCCGCAGCAACGCCATCTGGTCCGGGTGTTGGAGTAGGGCGTGGATTCCGCGGCTGCTCGCGATGGTGGTCGTCTCGGTACCGGCCGCGACGAGTGCGGCAACGATCAGGACGATCTCGTCCGTCGTCATTTGGTCGCCTTCGTCGTGTGCGCTGACTAGGTCCGAAAGGAGATCGGCTTGCGGGTTCTTGCGTCGCTCGAGGGTGAGGCCACGGATCCATTCGCAGATCTCGGCGATCGCGTCTTCGGACTTCTTGCGTTCCTCTGGCGTGAGGAAAGGGCTGATCCCGCGGACGGAATCGCGGCCGAGCTGGCGCCAGCGGAGTTCGTCTTCCCCCTTCTGCGGGACGCCGGCGATGCGCCCGATCACGGTATTCGGGATGGGCTCGCAGAACTCGGCCATCAGGTCGACCACGCCGGTTCGCCCTCGAAGCTTTACCGCGAACTCCTCGACCACGTCGCGGACCTGGCTTTCCTGTCGGGCGACGGCGCGCGGCGTCAGTGCCGCGGAGACCAGTTTCCGCATGCGCGCATGACGCTCCGGAGAGACGGCAAAGAGACTGTTGTCAGCGAACCAGCGTTGCACGGATCCTTCAGCCGGAAGCGTGTAGTTCTCGTAGGCCCTGCGGTCGTTCGTGGTCGAGGGGTGTGTGAAGAGTTCGCGGACGTCCTTCCACTCCGTGACCATCCAGGCGTCAATCCCCGGGATCAGGTGAACCGGATCCTCCTCGCGCATGCGCGTGATCACGGCGACAGGGTCGGTGACGAACTCGTCGCTCAGGTACGGGTCGGTCGTCGTGGGCTCGGTTGCAGCCATGGTTGGCTCCTTGGTTCGATCAGGCGGGTTCGAATCGCAGCGGGAGACGTTTCGGCCCCCGCAACAGGAAGGAGTCGATGTAATCGACCTCCTGCTCCATTCGTTCGAGTCGGGCGACGCGGCCGAGGAGTTCCTCGAAGGCGACGCGCGCCTCGAGCCTTGCGAGCGATGCGCCCAGGCAGAAGTGGATTCCGAAACCGAAGGCCAGGTGGCCGGCCGTGTTGCGGCTCACGTCGAACCGGTCGGCTTCCGGAAACTGGGCGTCGTCGCGATTTGCCGAGGCGAAGATCGGCAGAACGACTGAGCCCTTGGGGATCGTCGTTCCTGCGAGCTCCACGTCCGATGTCGCCTGGCGGAAGAGCACCTGGACCGGCGAGTCGTAGCGCAGGGCTTCTTCGACGAAGGCCGGAATCAGGTTCGGATCGCCCCTTACCTTCTGGAACTGATCCGGGTGCTCGATCAGCGCCATCGTGCCGTTCCCGATCAGGTTCGTGGTTGTCTCATTCCCGGCAACGAGCAGGAGCACGGCGAACATGACGACCTCGACCGGGGTCAGCGTGTCGCCCTCCTCTGCCCGGACGAGCGTGCTGATGAGATCGTCGGCGGGCTCGACGCGCCGCCGCTCCATGATCTCGTTGAAGTACTCAGTGAACTCGCCAAAGGTCGCGATCATCTCCGCGGGTCCTGCGGCACTTCCGGAGGCTCCGGATACGACCGTGTCGGACCAGCGTTTGAAGTCGCCATGCCGCTCGGGTTCGACGCCTAGCAACTCAGCAATCACCTGAACCGGAAGCGGGATCGAGTAGTCATTGACGAGGTCGAAGGAGTCACCCGCCAGGGCTTCGTCCAGGAGCGTGCGGGCGATCTCGCGCACCCGGGGCTCGAGTGCCGAGATCTTCTTTGGCGTGAATCCGCGATTCACGATGCCGCGCATCGGCCCGTGCTTGGGCGGATCGGAAGAAATCACCGACTGCGCCGAGAGGAACATGGCGGGATCGAAGGAGAGCTGCTCAGCGACCTGCTGGCGCTGTTCGCGGATCTCCTCGATGTCCTTGGGCATGTTCTGGATCCCGCCCGTCATGCTGCTCATCATCATCATGCGCATGGCGTTCGACGAGAACTGGTCCGGGTCCTTCAGCACCTGAGCGACATCTTCGTATCGGGAGACCGCATAGAAGCCGGAGCCCGGTATCCGGTAGACGGGCGCCTCGCGGCGCAGCGCCTCATAGTGCGGGTAGGGATCGCGACTCACGTCGGGCGACAAGGGATCGTATAGGGGTTCGTTCAATTGGTGGCTCCTCTGCTCACGAACTCGAGGTGTCCGTGGGTCAGTCTCTGTTCGTGAAGATGGCTGGATACGCGATCGCGAAAATCGCTCTGGCCCGTCCAGACATAACGTTCGGGCTCGACCTCGCGCAGGTCTTCGAATTCGACCAGGTCGCGCACGAAGGCGGCTGCCTCGTCGTGCGCGACGACGAGTCGGAAGACGCTGCCTTCGACCTTCCAGAGCGGTCTATGCGATCGACCGCCCCAAGCCAGGTCGAGCACGCGCATGGGTTCGGTCTGATGTTCCTCGAGCACTTCGTAGAGGAGCCCCATCCGTGAGGTCAGGATCTCGAGATCCCGCATCGCCATTCGTTTGGGATTGCGGTAGATGACCTCGTGGCTCGGATAGGCCATGCAGTCGTCGACGGGCATGGCGAGCAGTCGCAAGTCCGACTCGATGTACCGAAGCACGCCGAAGCAATCCTCGGGAACGTCGGCGAACGGGCCCACGAAGGCGGGCGTCACCAGGGATGTCGTCGCGGGTAGCCACATGTCGCCCGTGATGAAGTGGGCTCCATCGACGCACACACACAGGTGGCCTGGAATGTGTCCGTCGAAGCGAAGGATCTCCAGGCGCCCGTTGCCACACATCAGCTCGGAGGCTCCTTCGGCCAGCGGCACCAGGTCGACCCGCATGGGTTCATCGTCGACGGAGCCCCAGGGCGCCTGACTCATGTCAGCGCCCGATGAATCGAGCATTCGCACGTAGGTCGCGCGGATCTCCTCGGTCACGCTCGAGATCGGAACCCCGATCTCGCAGTCGCGGAAGAAGGTCTCCTTGATCCGAAAGAACGATTCCCGCTGGCTCACGATCGGGAAGAGCTTTGCCGTGTACGGATGCGTGAGGATCTCCACGTCACCGGCCATCGCTTCGACGGCCTGGTGGCCACCTGCGTGGTCGAAGTGCGCGTGCGTGTAGAGCACCTGGATCGGTCGGTCTGTTAGGCGCCGGCCTTCACTCGCAACGATCTCTTCGAGCGTCCCGGGGAAGATCTCCGCAGCCGTGGTCCGGTAGGTCGAGTCGACGACGAAAAGGAGATCCGGGAGGGAGACGACATGGCAAGCGACCGAGAATGAACTGCCGCCGACCGCCGACCCGCCGGCCTGAAACTTCTCCGACAGATAGCGAGTCGTCTCCGTCGGGAACTGCCGGAAGACGAGATCAAGCGGGCCCGAGCGTCCACTACCGCCGCCCATCGAGACGTTTCCCGACTCCGCGTCCACTCGGTAGATGCGAAGCCCGTCGGCTCCTGTTGCAACGCACTTCCATTCGATCATTCAGAGCGCTCCCCGGCAATGGAATCCACCAGGTCCGGCCAGCTCTCGGGGCGCAGCACACCGAAGAGCAAGAGCCGCTTGATCTCTCGGGCCAAGCGCTCGGCCGCGGCGGCGGGCTCGATGTCGCCTTCGAGCGCTCGCAGTTGGATCGGCCAGAGCACGGCGATGGCCATCATGATGTGTCCGAGCGCCTCGGCATCGATGTGCTCCTGGCTCCGCGAACTGTTCGCGAGGCGCTCGAGCTGCCCTACGAATCGATCCCATCCCGCCCGCGGAAATGGATTCTCGGCGAGCAGGTGATGCAGGGTCAGGCGGCCGATCTCCGGGTGTTCGATGAAGAAGCGCGCCATATGGTCGATCAGGTCGCCGAAGCCCATCGGGCGTTCGAGCATCGTCCCGATCTCATCGCCCAGGGAGCCCATCACCGCGCCGACGAGGTCGTCCCGCGTCCGGAAGTGCTTGTAGGCGGTGGTCCGGTCGATTCCAGCCCGCCGGGCCACCTCGGCGATCGAGAGCGATTCGGGCCCTCGTTCGGCAACGAGGTTCCGGGCTGCACCGAGAATTCGGACTCGGGTCTCATCGAAGTCTCTACGACGCGGCCTGAGAGGAGCGGCTGAGGACGGCATAGAACGGGATTGTGGCGCCTGATTCAAGAAAATCAACAGTTATGTTGACTTTACGCGACAATTTCAGAAGCTAGATTCCCATTCTAGAAGCTAGATTCTGAAACTTGAAACAGGCAATCCCCTCCCTATGAGCACTCCGATCCACACCACACGAGAGGGACGACGCGAACGACAGCTCGCCCTCCGGCGCGCTGACGTGATCGCAGTGGCGGCATCCGTCTTTGGGGAGAAAGGGTTCCAGGGGGCTCAGGTCGCCGAGATCGCAGCTGCGGCCGAGCTCTCCCTCAACTCGGTCTACGGGCTCTTCAAAGGCAAGGAAGAGCTCTACGAAGCCGTGATTCATCAGGCGGCCGCGACCATCCGCGATCGTGTCCAGGGGCAGGTAGAAGCACTCGACGATCCGCGCGACCAAATCCTCGGTGTGATCGACTCGCTATTCGAGTGTTTCGAAGACAACCAAGACTTGCTCCGGATCTATGCGAGCGCCACGCACGGTCTTCCTTGGCGGGTGAGACAGACACTCGGCGACGGGGCGGTCGAACTGTTCCAGGGCTTCACGGAATGGGTGATCCAGATCGCGACGGGACTCGAACGGGATGGGGGAATTCACGGCCTCGACCCCGAGGCACTCGCGCTTTCAATCATCGGCACCGTCACGACCACGGCGTCTCGATGGATCGAAAATCCGGGCGACCAGGCTCTGTCCGAAGCGGCGCCAAGAGTTCGAGCGATCTTTGAACAGTTGCTGGAGGAGAAGTGAGCGTGCGCGCGTCGTTCCTGCTCGCTCCGTTACTCGTTGTCGCGTGCTCTGTGGACGAGGTCGTCAAGGACGATGTCCCTGCGGTTGAGGCCATCTCCGTAGCTGTCTCGGTCGTCGTTCTCGAGGAGGTCAGTCAGCCGGTCTTCGGTACCGGCACGATCGCTCCGCACAAGATGACCGACATCGGTCCACGCGTGAACGGAATCATCGAGACCATTCACGTCAGCGTTGGAGACCGGGTGGACGAAGGGCAGGCGCTGTTCGAGACACGGGCGTCGGCGTACGAAATCCGAGTGCGGGAGGCGCGATCGGAGACCCGATTGACAGCTGCAGAGGCCCAGCGTGCCGAACGCGAGTTCGAGCGCATACGGCAGCTCCACACGGAGGGGGCAGCTTCCGACCAGCGTCTCGACGAGGTGCAGACAGCGCTAGAAGTGGCGTCCGCTCATCAGGACCGAGCCGACGCCGCACTTGCGCAAGCGCGGCAGGACTTGGCCGACACCACGGTTCGCGCTCCCTATCCGGCGGTGATCACCAAACGACACGTCGACGAAGGGAAGATGATGAGCACGATGATGAGCGGCGCCTCACCGGTCGTGCAGCTCATGAAGATCGACTGGGTCGCAGCGATCGTCCAAGTCCCCGAGGTCTACCTTCCGCTTATCCATGTCGGGACGCTCGCTCATCTCCGCGTCGACGGAATGAACCGCAACTACGATTCCGAGGTCCTCATCCTCAACGATCTTGTCGATCCGGAATCCAGGGCTTTTGAGGTTCGCATTCCCTTGGAGAACGCGGACTACGAGATCAAGCCGGGACTTTTCGCGGAGGTGGAGCTGTTCCCCGACGCTCGAGAGATCGTCGTTCTGGAGCGAGCCGCACTCCTCGGCGCTGAAAGTGCACGTTATGTCCTCGTCGACGAGCACGGCCGAGCGGCCCGGCGCGCGGTGGAGGTCCGGGAACTCGACGCTATGCGAGTAGAGGTCGTGGCCGGTCTCGAGCCGGGGGCGCGTGTGCTCGTGGGACCGAAGCTGGGCACGATTTCCGACGGCGATGTCGTCGCAGTGGAAGTTGCCCATGCGGATCGCTGACTTCTCGATCCAGCGGCCCGTTTTTGCCGTGATGCTCACGGGCGCACTCGTTGCGCTCGGGCTGATCTCGGTCGGTCGCCTCGGTGTCGATCTCTTTCCCAAGATAGAGATGCCGTACATGGCAGTCACGACACTACTGGAGGGGGCAACACCGGAAACGATCGAGACCGAAATCAGCGATGTGCTCGAGGATCACCTGAGCAGCGTCTCCGGGCTCGAAGAGCTTCGGTCGATCAGCTCGGAAGGCGTGTCCCAGATCTTTCTCCAGTTCGAGCTGGAGGAAGATGCGGACGTCAAGGCACAGGACGTCCGCGACAAGGTCGCACGCGCGAGGGCAGAGCTTCCAATCGACGCGGAGCCTCCAGTCGTGGAGAAGGTCGACCCCGACGCGGCTCCGATCCTGTCTGTCATGGTCTCCGGCGACCTGCCGATTCGCGAGCTCAGTCGTTTCGCTGACGATGTCGTCAAAGAGCGCGTGCAGCACGTCCCGGGAGTCGGATCCGCCACGCTCGTCGGGGGTCGCGAGCGCGAGATCCGTATCTGGATCGACGGGCGCAAGCTCCGAGCCTACGGGCTGACCGTGGACGATGTGGTCCGTGCGCTCCGAACAGAGCACGCGGAGATTCCGGGTGGCCGGATGGAGACGTTAGGCGCGGATACCGAGTTCTCCGTCAAAACGATGGGCGAGGTCCAGACCGTCGAGGAATTTCGCGCGATCGTCGTCGCCTACCGGGACGGGGCACCAACGCGCGTGGGCGATATCGCCCGCGTCGAGGACGGGCTCGAAGACGAAAGGAGCTACGCCGAGCTGAACGGCGTCCGCGGGGTCTCGCTCGAAGTGCGCCGGCAGTCCGGACGCAATACGGTCCAGGTCGCGCGTGGGGTCGAAGCCGTCGTGCGCGAGATCCAGGAGAGCGCGCCCTCAGGCATTCGTGTCGTAATGGCGCGGGATGTCTCTCGCTTTGTCGAGGCTTCCGCCCGAGACGTCGGCGTCGACATCGTGTTAGGCGGTGTGCTGGCGGTGCTCGTCACCCTCGTGTTCCTCCGGAGCGTCCGAACGACGTTGATCGTTTCCCTCGCGATCCCCTCTTCGATCGTCTCCACGTTCTTTCTCTTCTACGTGATGGGGTTCACGCTCAACATCCTCACGCTGATGGCGCTCTCCGTCTCGATCGGACTCCTGATCGACGATGCCATCGTGGTGCTCGAGAGCATCCAGAGCCGGATCGAACAGGGCTACGATCCGTTGGACGCGGCCTCGACGGGAACGGATCGCGTCGGAGCCGCGGTCCTTGCGGGTACGGCCTCGGTACTCGCCGTCTTCATTCCCATCGCATTCATGCAGGGCGTGATCGGGCGCTTCTTCTATGAATATGGCCTAGCCATCTCGTTCGCAGTGGCGGTCTCGCTGCTGGTGGCGGTAACGCTCACGCCGGCTCTGTGCGCCCGCGTCCTTCGTCGGGAGGAGGCGCATGGCCGAGTCTTCCAGTTCCTCGAGCGGATCTACTCCGGCCTCGAGCGCGGCTATGGTCGACTTCTCGAAGCGTCTCTTCGGCGGCGCTGGACCACGCTCGGGGTCGCGGCGGTGTCGGTCTGGATCGGATTGGCGATGGCGAGCGGTGTTCCCCTCGCGTTCTCGGGTCGCGTGGACCGAAGCGAGTTCGAAGGGCGCGTCGAGCTGCCGCTTGGAACCGGCATTGGCGAATCCAAGCGGGCCGCCGCCAGGGTGAGCGAAGCGCTCTCCGGCGTCGCGCATGTTCGCAACGTGTTCGTCTCGATCGGTGGCGGCGCCCAGGGCAACGTCCACGAAATCGACGTCTACGCAGGCCTGACACCCAAAGCGGAACGGTCGGTCGGCATGCTCGAGGTCATGGATCACGCCAGGCTCGCGTTGGGTGAGGCTGTCCCGACAGCGAAACTCGTCAGCGTCAATGAGGTGTCGTTCATCCAGGGCGGCGGCTTCACGTCTTACAATATGGAATACGGGATCCGCGGGTCGGACCTCGACGCTCTGCGGCTGGCGGCAGATTCCATCGTCACGGAGATGCGCGCCGATCCGCATTTCGTGGATGCGAAGTCGAGCTTCGAGTTCGGGAAGCCTGAGATCCAGATCCAGGTAGACCGCAATCGCGCCGCCGACCAGGCAGTACCGATTCAGTCGCTTGCGACCACGGTGCGCGCACTCGTCGGAGGCCTGGACGTCGTGACATTCGAGGAGGGCGGGAAACGCTACGACGTTCGAGTTCGACTCGAGTCCGACCAGCGAGATGACCTCTCGGAACTCGGCCGCATCCAGATTCGGTCTGCCGGGAACCGCCTGATCGACCTTGCCAACGTCGCAGATCTGAAGGTGGCCGCTGGGCCGGCACAAATCGAGCGCGAGAACCGTGCACGAAAGGTCTCGATCTTCTCCAACACTCCGGAGGGCGTCGCGCTCGGTACCGCCGCAGATCGCCTGGACGAGATCGTCGCAATGGTTGGGCTACCAGTGGGCCTGACTGGCACGCACCAGGGAATGGCCGAACGAATGAGAGACTCCGCTCAGGCGGTGGTCTTTGCGTTCTTCCTGGCGCTCCTTGCGCTCTACATGATCCTGGCGAGTCAGTTCAACAGTTTCGTTCAGCCGGGCATCATCATGTTGACGGCCCCCCTCTCGTTCGCGGGCGCCTTCGTGGCCCTCCGACTAACAGGGACCTCCATGAGCATCTTCGCCCAGATCGGCCTCGTGGCCCTGATGGGACTCGTGATGAAGAACGGCATCCTGCTCGTGGACTACGCCAACCAGCTCCGTCTCCAGGGTCGATCTGCACGCGACGCGATGAGCGAAGCCGGGCCGGTGCGCCTTCGCCCCGTCTTGATGACGGCCGTCTCGACGATCGCGGGGATGGTGCCGGTCGCGATCTCGACCTCGGATGCCGCCGAGTGGAGGAACCCGATGGGAATCCTGGTGATCGGGGGCCTGGCAACCTCGACGCTGCTGACACTCGTGGTCGTTCCGGTTGCGTATACCTTCGTGGCCGACGCGGGTCAGTGGCCCGCTAAGATTGGGGCCTTGGTACAACGCACGTTCCGCAGTGCCGCACAGGAACGCTCCACGCCCAGATCTGGGGCTAGCGGACATCCCTGATGCGCCGGCCGAGCGTTTCGGATCGGAAATCCTCTCTTGAGCATAGGAAACGCCGGTGCTACCAGTGGAGCTAGGAGGCTCGCTTGGAAGAAGCACTTCAGCAGATCAGCCGGCGGGTTCGGGACTGGCGGGAGGAACTCGGTCTCTCTCTCCACGAACTGGCCATACGCAGCGAAGTCGCGGCGAGCACGATCCAGAAGGTCGAGACCGGTCAGATGGTGCCCTCCGTTGCTGTCCTGCTGAAGATCGCACGCGGTCTTGATCGGCGGCCGGCGGAACTCGTGGGCGACGATGCCGAAGAATCCGACGTTGTCCTGATCCGCGCGAAGCATCACCCCGTGATCAGCGCCTCCTCAAAAATGCGAGTGGAGCGGTTGTCTGGAGATCTCTTCGACCCCGCCATCGAAGTGTGGCGGGGACGTCTGCACCCAGGCTTCGGGAGCGGCAAGGGCGCCTACGCCTACGAGGGTGAGGAAGTCGTCCTGTGCGAAAAGGGGGAACTCACCTTCGCGATCGGCGATGAGGAATACGTGGTGCGCGAAGGGGACACGCTGCACTTCAAGGCGGGCATTCCGCACCGTTGGTGGAACTCGGGTGACACGGTTGCGCACTTCTTGATCGCCGGGAACTTCCCTCGCGGACTTCGCACCAAGCTGCATGGCCAGGTCCAGCGAGGCGAGCGCACCCGCGCCAAGTAGGCGTTCGCGCGCTGGCGAGACGATCGAGTTCGGGGACCTGCTCGGGACGATGGAGACCGCATGAGCAGAAAGCCCGTCATCGTTGGAATCGGACGAACCGCGTACAGTCGGAACTCCGGGAAGAGCACGCTGACGCTCGCGGCCGAGGCGGCGCGCGAGGCACTCGCCGACGCCGGGTTCGCCGCGTCCGACCTGGACGGGGCCGCGACCTATCAAGTGGCGGACTCCGCGTCCCCCATGCGGGTTGCGCACGCGATCGGCTCCGCTGGGCTTCGCTGGAACCTCGACCTGATGGGGGGTGGCAATTACGCGACGAGTGTCGTCGCGAACGCCGCCATGGCAGTGCAGGCCGGCGCGTGCGATGTGGCGCTCGCCTATCGGTCGCTCAACGGGCGCTCCGGGCGGCGTTTTGGCCGCGCTGACGGAGCACTCCAGGTGGGCGGCGAGCAACAATTCGCGGGCCCGCACGGCTACCTGACTCCGCCGCAATGGATGGCAATGTGGACGCGCGCGCATCAACAGACGTACGGGAGCACGTGCGAGGACCTCGGGCAGATCGCGATCGCGCAGCGCGAGCACGCGGCCGCGAACACTCACGCGGTGAAGCGCGACCGGATCACCATGGACGATTACCTGGGCGGTCGCTGGATCAACGAGCCTCTTCGCATCTATGACTGCGCGTTGGAGGTGGATGGGGCATGCGCCGTCGTGCTCACGACCGAGGAGCGCGCGCGCGATCTGCGACATACGTCCGTCGAGATCCTCGGCCACGCAGAGTTCACAGGAGAAGGCGGCTCGTGGGACCAGTGGCCGGACCTCACGTCCATGTACTCGGTACGCGCCGGACCTGAACTCTGGGCGCGTACGGGACGCCGCCCCGAAGAGGTCGATGTCGCCTGTATGTACGACTGTTTCACGTACACGGTGATGGTGACCCTGGAGGAGTTTGGACTTTGCGAGCGCGGCCAGGTCGGCAGATTCTTCGAGGAGGGAAGGGCGACCTACGGCGGCGACGTCGTCGTGAACCCGCACGGCGGCCTCCTCTCCGAGGGCTACATCCACGGCCTGAATCACACCTACGAGGCCGTCCTCCAGCTCCGCGGCGATGCGGGCGAGCGTCAGGTCGAGGATGCCGGCCTCGCACTGGTGACCGCGGGCGCTGGGCCCTACGGAGGCGGGATGCTCCTCGCGGCGAGCCGCTGATGGGTGCGAGCACTCCTCCGCAGCCGCGGCCGGATCTCGACAGCGAACCGTTCTGGCAGGCGACAGCTGACGGCCGGCTCGAGCTATGCCGCTGCACCGATTGCAGGCTGTGGCACCAGCCTCCTCTCGAGCGTTGCCGCCGGTGCGGTGAGGCGACCGCGTTCGAGCCCGTCTCGGGACAAGGGACGCTCCATAGCTTCATCGTGGTGAGGCATCCCGCCGTGCCGGGTTATCTCGAGGATCTCCCCTACGTCGTCGGATTGATCGATCTGGACGAGCAGGCCGGACTGCGGCTTCCCGCGAGAATCCCCGACGCTAGTCCGAGCTCGGTGAAGCTGGGATGCCGTGCCCATGTGGAGATCGTCCCGCTACCGGGCGGAGATTTCCATGTCCCGGTGTTCCGGGTCGGGGCGGGTTGATCGGATGACGGCTCTACTTCTGGAGAATCGATGAACGACGACGAACGACTACGCCTCGCGCGCCGCCTGACGGACGCCCTGCCGGCACCCGAAGAGATTCGCGACGATTGGGGTCTCTTCATCATGGACACCGTGCTACCGAACGGCGTCTGGTCGCGGCCGGGCCTTTCGCAACGGGATCGAAGCATGATCACGATCGCGGCGCTCACGGCCTGTCCCGGGGGCTCGAGAACGGTGTCAGCCGCGAGGAGATCGGAGAGTTGATCATGCACATGGCGATCTACGGGGGCTTCCCCGTTGCCGTAGAGGGAATGCGCATCGCGCGTGAAGTCTTCGACGAGCTGGATGGAGCCGACGCGTAAACGCCTGCCGCGGTGCGCGGGGCGGTCGGGGGCGTCCTTAGCTCGCAGCTCGTAGCCGATAGCGAATGGGCATGTGCTTGATCCCGCCGACGACACTGGAGCGGAGCCGTTCGATCGGTCCCGCTAGCTCGAGATCCTCCATGCGCAGGACCATGTGGCGGAAGATCACTTCCAGTTCGAGTCGCGCGACGTGCGCTCCGAGGCAGAAGTGTTCGCCGATACCGAACGCGATGTGTCGATTCGGGCTCCGGTCCACACGGAACTCGTCCGGCGCTTCGAAGACCTCTTCGTCCCGGTTCGCGGAGGGATAGAAGAGCACCAGGCGGTCGCCGGCGCGCACTTGCTGCCCACGGATCTCCACGTCATCCGTTGGCGTCCGGCAGAAATGGATCACCGGTGAAGTCCAGCGGAGGACCTCCTCTACCATCGGCTTCACGAGTGCGGGGTTCGCTCGGACCTTCTCGAGCTGATCCGGATTCTCGATCAGCGCGAGCAGGCCACCACTCGTCGCGTTGCGCGTGGTCTCGTTGCCTGCGACGACCAGGAGCAGGTAGTACGAGAGCAGCTCGAAGGGAGGTAGAGGCTCGCCATCGATCTTCGCGTTGGAGAGGATACTGACCAGATCGTCCCGGGGGTTCTTGCGCCGATCCTCCGTCATGTCGTTGAAGTAGTGGAAGAGCGACGTCCGCGCGGCCTCGACCGTTTCCTGCGCGGACTTGCCCTCCTCGCGGTACTCCGGGTCGGCTGCGCCGATCGTGCGGTTCGTCCAGTGGAAGAGCAGCTCCCAGTCCTCGCGGGGAACGCCTAACATCTCTGCGATGACCCAGATCGGGAGCAGTGCGGAGACCGCCCCGACGAAGTCCATCTCTGCTTCGCCGCCGCCCTCCATCGCGCTGTCGAGGATCTCGTTGGCGATGCCGTCGACTCGCTCGCGAATGCCCAGCAGCGCCCGAGGAGTGAAGCGTTTGCTGATGAGGCTCCGAAACTGGTGATGCTCGGGCGGGTCCATGTTGAGCAACATTCGAATCGGGAGATCCTGCTCCCCAAGACCCTGATCGGCGCTCATCAGGAGGCGCGGAGCGTTCAGGAAGCGCTCGGGCTGCCGCGAGATTCGTACGATGTCCTCGTGCTTCGTGATCGCCCAGAAGGGCTCCCCCTTCTGGCGCGCGCACCAGTGGACCGGATCCTCGCGGCGCAACCGCGCCCAGTCCGCGTGCGGGTAGCCGTCACTGACGAAGCGCCGGGGATCGAGGATTTCGGCGCCGGGTAGCGGGATTTCTGTGGCGACGGACATGCAACCTCCTTGCCTGACAGCTGGGTCCGATCATTGGTTCCGATCGGAAACGTTGGACGCGGATCATACCAAGCAACGAGCGTCCATCACGCCCCTGGTCTCAGCGAGCGGGGCGGAACATCGGCAGTGCGACATCTTCGTTGAGGCGTTCGAACTCGAGCTCGACCGGAAGGTTCAACTCCAACGCATCCCCTTCGATTCCACGCAGGTGACTGATCATGCGAACGCCCTCCTCGAGTTCGATGACGCCGACGATGTACGGAACCTGCGCGGCGAACTGGGGCATCATCGCCTGATGCGTGACGGTCCAGGAGTAGAGTCGCCCTTTGCCAGATGATTCCTTCCATTCCCACTCGGCGGAGCCGCACCCAGCGCACATGATGCGCGGCAGATGGCGCCATGTTCCGCAGGATTCGCACACCTGGAAGCAGAGTCGCTCCTGCGCGCAGTGCGCCCAGAACTCCTCGTCGAGCTGGGTCTGGGGCCGCGGAGCCGGAAATGCTGTCGATTCGGTCACGGGTTCATCTCCGAAGGATCACTAGGCTGCCGTCGCCAAAGTCTCCCCACCCGGTCACTACACCGAGCTCGGCGTTTGCGACCTGGGCGAGGCCAGCCTCACCCCTTAGCTGGCGCGTCGCCTCGACGACGTGATTCAGTCCCCACACGTGTGCCTGGGAGAGAAGCCCGCCGTGGGTGTTGATTGGGTACTCGCCTCCGAGCTCGATTCGACCGTCGCGGACGAAGTCTCCGGCTTCGCCGGGCTTGCAAAGGCCCAACGCTTCGAGCTGGAGGAGCACCACGTATGTGAAGCAGTCGTAGATCTGGAGGAAGTCGAGGTCGGTCGGTTCGATCCCGGCCATCTCGAAGGCCTTGGGCGCTGCGTGGGAGAGTCCGAACCGCAGCATGTCTGGCCGGCTGGGAATATCGTCAGCGGGATAGGGGTGTCCCTCCGCTGCGCCCATGATGTACACCGGACGGTGTGGACAATCGCGGGCGTGCTCGGCGCCGGTCAAGACCACGGCGCAGGCGCCATCGGTCTCGAGGCAGCAGTCAAACAACCGGAAGGGCTCCGAGACCCATCGGGCGTTCAGGTACTGCTCCATGTCGAGCGGGCGCCCCTTCATCACGGCGCGGTCGTTCAACTGGGCGTGCTTGCGGCAAGCGATCGCCACGGCACCCATATCTTCGTGGGTCGTGCCGTAGGTCTGCATGTGGCGCGTCGCGATCCACGAGTACATCTGGACGGGTGTCGTTGCGCCGTACGGCAGGTAGTAGCCGGCAACGGCTCGGCGCATCGCTGCGATCGAGAGGCTCTCGCGTCGCACGCCCGGCTTGGGGCGCATCGCCGAGAAACCGAGCCACCCCACCAAGACGAGCACGTTTTTCGCGACGCCATGTGAAAGCGCCAAAGCCGCACTCTGCAGGCTGGACGTGGGACTCGCACCGCCCATCTGGACGGTCACCGCATAACGAAGATCCTCGATCCCGAGGTTCGCAGCGATCTCCTCGGCCGTGATGTTCACAGGCGGCAACACGAGACCGTCGATCTCGTTGGAGAGCAAGCCTGCGTCCGCAATCGCTGTCCGCGCGGCTTCGAGCATGAGCTCGGTGGAGCCGCGATCAGCGCCGCGCACATAGTCGGTTTCGCCGATGCCGATGATCGCAGCGCGGTCCTTGATGCTCATCCGGGGTCTCCACGCTGCAATCGGCCCGATCCTATCTCGGCCATTTCAGAGTGACAACGAATACCACCGATCAGAAACGAATCGTGATCTTCGCCAGCGGCTTGAGCCGTCGCGCAATTTCCGATCCGACTCAGATGTTGTAGATCCGAAACATTCGTGGTAGAGGTCTTGGCCACATTACCGGACCCCGTCCGGGGCCGAACATGAGCAAGGAAGGGGGAGGCTTCGAGATGAAACGCTTCATCAACCACGAGGAGTTGGCGCGGGATAGCCGGTTCGTCCGGCAGGACAGCGCCATGGTGACGATCCTTGCCCAGGTGCCCGATGACGTGGACACGCTGGTCGAGCTGCTCGACAAATTGACGCCCATGATCGAGAAATCGGTGCAGGGAACCGAGGCCGCGCCGCTGTTCGAGGCCTACGGCCCAGCGTTCATGCTCGTCACGCTGAACGAGCCGCTGAATCCCGATGATCCGGCACTGGACTCTCGCCTCAGGCAGCGCTTCCACGGCATTTTCGCAGGTGAACTCCAGGCGCTTGAGGGTGCCGGCCGCTCGCTCTGGGACTTCCCCGACGCACCGTGGGAGTTCAAGATGAACATGGCGCGTCAGTGCTGGGACGAGACCCGGCACGTCCAGATCTTCGAGAAGCTGCTCGACCACGTTGGCGGTTGGGTGGGGATGTACCCCGAAAGCAGCTTCTTGTTCGAGTGCGCCTGCTCCGACGACCCCGCGATGCGCGTGGCCGGCGTCAACCGCGGGCTCGAAGGGCTCGCCTGCGACGTCTTTCGCGACATGATTCGTTATGCGGAGAAAGTCGGCGACGAGAAGATGCGGCAGGCGATCGACTACGTGCTAGCCGACGAACTCACCCATGTCCGTTTCGGAAGCGACTGGGTACGCGAGTTCACGAAGGACGACCCCGAGTACCTCGAGCGGACGCAGGAGTTCCGCCGGAGTGTGGACAAGCAGTTCAGTCTCGGCGGCGCGCGTTCGAACCGGGAAGACGCCGCGATCCCGATCGCCTGGGAGGATCGAAAGGACGCGGGCTTTACCGAGGAGGAGTTGCAGGAACTGGTCGAACTCTCCGGCGGCGGCCCGAGCCGCGAAACCATGCGCGAGGCGGCCCGCATTCTTCTCGAGCGACACCGAGCGCGCAGTCAGGAGGCGGGGGCATGAGCGAAGCCATCCGTATGTACCCGGGCGCGGGCCCCGACGAGCGCACCACCTTCGATGCCTACTCGGCATTCGACGTGCCTGCCGATCTCCGTGAACTGCACGGTCGCTACGACGTGGAGACCACCGCGCGGCGTGTTCGCAACTTCCGCTACGCGCACGAGTGGATGATGATGATCGGGGGAGGGTGGGTGGCCACGATCCCTGAGCTCCCGGTGAAGACCGGCCTCGGCAAGATCGTCTGGGACGACGCCCAGAGCGCCGACCAGCTTGGCCGTCGACTGCCTGAACTCCGTTGTGGCAAGCGTTCGGTGACAACGTCGGAGGCCGCGAACGAGGGATTCGCTGCGCTGGTGCAGGAGGTGGCCGAGCCCGAGAGCCCCGACCTAACGATCGAAAAGATCACCGGCATGTTCGACGTATTGAAGCCGCACCTGCTCGCCGTGTATGACCGCATGGGGCGCGAGACCGACCAGATCTCTGACGCACCGACGATCGAGATCCTCGACGACGTAGTCCGCAGGACGCGCAAGCACATCGCCTGGGGTGACGAGGTGCTCGGTCGGCTCTGCGACACGGAAGCAAGGCGCGAACGCCGTGGGAAGCGAGCCCAGGAGATGCGGACGAAATTGGAGGCCTGCGGGGGCGTCACTGGCACGATCACGGACGAGAGCTTTGGCGCGCACTAACGTTCGGCCGCGACGACGATGGGCTTCTGATGCGAGTCTTGAACGAGGCATTCCTGTTTCGAGGATCGAGCGCTCTCGGAATCTCGCCAGATGAGCCTTGTCAGTCCTGAATCGACAATGGGAGAGGTCGCTCCGGTCCAGCAAGAACCGGTGAAGTTCTCGGTGGGCGGTGGGCTCGCGCTGGCCGGCATCCGCTACGCCGATCCCAACGCCAACACCGCGCTCTTCCTCCACGGCGCGGGCCAGACCCAGTATGCCTGGGGGGCCGCCGCGAACCGTGTGGCGCAGGCGGGATGGCACGCCATCACGATCGATCTTCGCGGGCACGGCGAGAGCGGCTGGGCTTCGGATGCGGACTACTCGCAGGACGCGTTTGCCTCGGACATCGAGTCGGTGGTTCGGTCGCTGCCGAGCCCGCCTGTCATCGTCGGTGCTTCTTTGGGCGGCCTCACCGCCTTGATCGCCCAAGCGGAGCGTTCGCCCGATGTTGCCCGGGCGTTGGTTCTCGTGGATATCGTGCCCGGGATGAACTCGGAGGAAGCCGATCGGATCCTTGTCTTCATGCGAGCCTACCCGGACGGTTTCGAGAGTCTCGAAGAAGCCGCGGCGGCCGTGAGCCGGTATCTCCCGCACAGGCCTCGGCCTGCTGAGCCCAGTGGGCTTGCCAAGAATCTTCGGCTCACCGACGGGAGATATCGGTGGCATTGGGATCCGAACCTCACAAACGGGCCGAGCGGCCTTGGCAAGAAACGCGACCCGGAAAGGCATCGGGCCGCCGCTCGATCCCTGCGAATTCCCTGCTTGTTAGTTCGCGGCGCCAGGAGTGCGCTGGTTACCGACGAGGGCGTCCAGGACTTCATGCAGCTCGTGCCGCATTCCCAGGTCGCAGATGTTTCGGGAGCCGGCCACATGGTCGCCGGAGACCGCAACGATGCCTTTGCCGGTGCTGTGCTGGATTTTCTGGCCGCTCTGGATTGATGTCGGCCCTCAATCAACGAGAGGAGCCTGAGCTTGTCGACATCTGACCACGGGTCCGAGGATCGACTCGACGCCATCATCATCGGCGCAGGCATCGCGGGGATGTACCAGCTGCATCGCCTTCGCGAACTCGGGCTCTCGGTCCGGGTGTTCGAAGGCGGGAGTGACGTGGGCGGCACCTGGTACTGGAATCGGTACCCCGGCGCGCGGTTCGATTCCGAGAGTTACAGCTACGGATACTCCTTTTCGGAGGAGCTTCTCCAGGAGTGGGAGTGGAGCGAACACTTCGCTCCGCAGCCGGAGACGTTGCGGTATCTCGGCTTCGTCGCGGACAAATTCGACCTTCGCAGGGACATCACGTTCAACAGCCGTGTGGCGACTGCGGCGTTCGACGAAGCCGAGAACCTCTGGGAGATCGAGACCGAAGACGGCCGCCGCGCCCGGGCGAGGTTCCTGATCACGGCCGTCGGTCCCCTGTCTGCGCACACGTTGCCGAGCTTCGAAGGGCTCGACAGCTTCGCCGGCGAGTCGCACCACACGGCCCGCTGGCCCCATGAACCTGTGGATTTCGCTGGCAAGCGCGTCGGCGTGATCGGCACCGGCGCGACCGGCGTCCAGGTGATCCAGGAAGTCGCCAAGACGGCCGCTCACCTGACGGTTTTTCAGCGCACACCGAACTACTGCGCGCCTCTCGGCAATCGCCCGATCGACGAGATGACCCAACGCCAGATCAAGGCCACCTATCCCCAGATTTTCGAGCGGTGCCGGGAGTCTCATGGGGCCTTCCTGCACGCTTCAGACCCGCGCGCCGCCCTCGAGGTGACTCCCGAGGAGCGCGAAGCCTTCTGGGAGAAGCTGTACGCGGAGCCGGGATTCGGCATCTGGCTGGGCAACTTCTCGGACATCCTGGTCGACCAGAAGGCCAACGATCTGATCAGCGAGTTCATGCGCAGGAAGATTCGTGAGCGCGTCGATGATCCAGCGGTCGCGGAGTTGCTGGTCCCGAAGGACCACGGCTTTGGGACCCGGCGGGTACCCATGGAGACCCGGTACTACGAGGTCTACAACCAGGAGAACGTGCACCTGGTCGACGTTAGGGAGGTCCCGATCGAGCGGATCACGCCTCGTGGCGTGAAAACCGCAAATGCCGAGTACGAGTTGGACATCCTCATCTACGCGACCGGATTCGATGCCATCACCGGATCGTTCGACCGAATCGAGATTCGCGGTGAAGGCGGCAGGAAGCTCAAGGCGAAATGGGCCGACGGTCCCCGGACCTATCTGGGCATCCAGACAGTTGGCTTCCCGAATCTCCTGACACTCGTGGGACCGCACAACGCAGCGACGTTCTGCAACATTCCCCGCTGCATCGAGCAGAACGTGGAATGGGTGACGGATCTTCTCCGCTACATGCGCGATAAGGGCCATGAACGAATTGCACCGACGGAAGCGGCGGAGAACGAGTGGACGAAGCACGTCTACGACATCGCCGCGCTCTCCCTGCTCTCCAAAACCGACTCATGGTTCATGGGCGTGAACCAGAACCTCCCCGACAAGAAGCGCACCTTCCTGGCCTACGCAGGAGGGTCGCCCGCCTACCGCGCAAAATGCGATGAGGTCGCAGCGAACGGTTACGAAGGATTCGTGCTCGACTAGGCCATTGTCGACGCGGTCGGTCCACGGAGTCCGATTCGAGCACCAGGATCCCACAACTGACGGTCTCCGAATGAGGCCGTGGGAGCCTCGATCGCGGCGCCACTGGTTGCCAAGGAGAAGCCAGGCCCATCCAGCGTCGTTTCGGCGTTCACCGACGTTGCGATGTTGAGGCCCGCGCGTGAGCAGCGGTCAGAGCCCTGCATGGTAGTCAGTGCCGTCTGGTGCCGTTTCGGGCCGCCCTTCCGTCGGTGCCAAGGCACCGCCGCAGCTAAGGAATCGCGAATTGACCCTCAGGTACAGAAAGAACAGGGTCAGTCGCAGCTTCTCGCCTAACCGCTTGAAGTCCTTGGCACGCCGGGAGGGATTCGAACCCCCGACCCTCAGGTTCGAAGCCTGATGCTCTATCCAGCTGAGCTACCGGCGCGCGGGAGTTGGAATCTAGCCGACTCGGGCTGGGGCGCGACTCGGTGCGCGGCTAGCGCGGTTCCAGGCTTCGGTTGCCTGGCTCGGGATTCACCCAGAGCCGAACGGTGACTTCGATGCGGTCGCCCGTGGTTCGGCGGGCGTAGGTGGCCGGGTCGACGGAGCCGCGGCCGTAGTGGCCGCCGGCGCGGAAGTAGAAGTGGCGGCTCTCGCCTGCGCCAGGGTCGAGCAGAAGGGTGGGGCGATAGCCGTCGGCCGGCGCCTCGCGCATTTCGAGGGCGACGCGGTGTACGTGCCGGTCGGCGGGGGTGAAGGCGATGGCGCCCCCACCTCCGGCCGAGAAATCGAGGTGCGCAGCGACCGGCTGCTCCCACGCGCGGCCCGGGGGCTTGGCCATGGCCACACGGCCGTTCCCATCGCGCTCCACCACGAGCCGTACGTATGCAGCCGGTGTCGCATCGTCGTTGCCTCCGCCTGCTTCCAGCATCGCGAGCGGCAGGGCGCGCGCGGCATTCGCGCCCACCGGAAGGACGATCGAGGCCGCGGCCGACGATGTCTCATCGTCTGCCTGCGCCGGTACCGTGACCTGGCCGCTGGTCCGAACCAGGGCGACTGCTTCGCCGAGCGGCAGGAGTTTCACCACCAGGTCGTCCACGCTGCGCCGGTCCTGGCCGCGGTCCTCCGGGTCGACGGCCGCCGTCTCGAACGCTCGGTGGAAGCCTTCTTTCACGAAGTCGATCCGGATCACCGCACAACTCCAGCAACGGACTTCGAAGGCGCCGTCGTCGCCTAGCACCTCGGTCGTCGTGTCGACGTCGGAGAAGTCCTCTGCGAGCAGCGAGAACCGTGAGCGGCGGATCCGCATCTGGGCGCCGGCGGCTGGGGCTCCGCTCTCGGCTTCCACGACGACCCCGCTCATCCGAAGGCTGCCGTTGACGAGGCTGCCTGCGCAGGCGACGACGAGGCCGGCGAGCACGATGAGCCCACCGACGGAGAAGGTCAGCCAGCGGGCGAGGCGGCGTGTGGCCTGGGGCGTTGCGGTCATTGGAGCCTCTTCGGGCGGATGGTCTCCAGCCTTTCGGTCAATGAAACGTGATCCGCCTCACAGAAAGCGGATGGCGCTTCGCGCAGCATACTCATGCCCCCCCGGCGTTCCCGCCTCGAGAATCGATCGTCCGTCTCCTCGGACGACCGTGTGGAGGTGCCCCATGAACGCGAATCACGATCCGAGCCCCATGCGCGGCTTGTTCCAGGGGCTCCGCAGGCTCCTCATCGTCGGCGCGGTCGCCGCCGCGGCGTTCCAGGCTTGGAGCCAGGTCGACCCTGAAGCGACGCTCCGCCTGCGCGTGGCCGCCGCACTGACGACCGCGGATGTGTGGGCGGTGGGGACCGATCTGCATGTCGATGACCGGGACGTCCGCGTCCAGGGTTTCGTCCGTTCGGAAGAAGACCGCCGCCGCGTTCTACACGTCGTCGCGGCAACGTCTGGCGTTCGAAGCGTCGAAGACGCCCTCGCGATCACGGCATGGCCCCAGGCGCGCATTACCACCGTTGGCACTTCCGAGATTGCGCTGGCCGGAGCCTCGGCGAACTAGAGCCCCGGCTGGGCTACCAGGGGAGGGCCGGTTCTTCGCGTCGGCTTTGCCGAGGCGGACTTCGTCGGCTTTGCGGACGCGGACTTCGTCGGCTTCGCCTAGGCCGTTTCGCGGACGTCCTCGACCTGCCGTCCCACGCGCACTGCGGCGGCGACGGCATGTGCCGGCGGGAAATATTCGGCGCGTTCGGTCCACGGGATGGCCAGCGCGATCAGCAGCTTCCGCTTGGTGGCCTGACGGCAGTCCTGCCCCTTTTCGATGGCGTGGATGGTGCGGGGGGAGATCCGGGCGCGGTCGGCAAGGTCGGCCTGGGTCCAGCCCCGAGCCTGTCTGGCGGCTCGGATGCGGTTCATGTGGGAAAGCCTCGAACGGGAGGAGGAGTGAGCGGAGGATTCTAGCGTGCAGGCCGGCGGCCGTCCCAGCCCCCCAATCCCCACGCTGAATCGGCCGCATATGGATTTTCGCTTGATCTTCAACATGTTACGGCTTGAGCTGCGTGATGGAGAACACATTCTGGCTGGATGAATTGGGGTGGTTCAGCCTCGATTCAGGCCTGGACCGTGTCCCAAACTGCCAGCTGAGACATCGTTTGGATCTGCGCCATCGACCGAATCTACCCACGCAGAAACGTCCGACGCGGCCGATAATGACGCGCCACGCATGGACCAGGAGCGCCCCATGGAAGCCCACCAACTTGCAGACCTGGAAGCGATCAAGCAGTTGAAGGCACGTTATTTCCGCTCGATGGACGGAAAGGCATGGGCCGAATTCGCGAACGTGTTCACCGACGACTGCGTGATGGTGAATGGCACATCCGACACGCCGCCGGTCACAGGTCGCGACGCGATCGTTGCGTACGTGAGCGCGGCCATTCAAGAGATGGTCACCGTTCACCACGGCCACATGCCCGAGATCAAGTTCACGGGAAGCGACACCGCGAGCGGAATCTGGCCCATGTTCGACTCGCTCCGCGGGCCCGGCCTGTGGATGGACGGCTTCGGCCACTACCACGAGGACTACCGTCGCTGCGCCGACGGCCAGTGGCGTATCTCGCGAACCGAACTCACGCGGCTACGCGTGGACGCCAACTTGCCGGAGATGGTGCGCGCGCTCTGGCCTGAGGCGCCCGACTGGCACGTCGAGACGATGAAATCGCGCTAGCTCCGAACCGGGGGGCGCATCATCGCACGCCCACCTACAATGACATTCGTCAATCAAAGGAGATCTCATGGCCCACGACCTCGTCATCAAGGGTGGAACCGT
>JAJDAQ010000004.1 GCA_029261815.1 Deltaproteobacteria bacterium | reverse complement strand
GACCGAAGGAGCCATCTCGGAGAACAGCAATTCGAGGGCGACATGGGCCCGCTGCGCGTCGTTCATGACGCGTGAGAGGGTCTCGCCGCGACTCGCTTGTTGGTGGAAGCCGAGCGGTAGCCGAAGCAGCTTCCTGCAGAGGGCTTGTTGGATATCAACGAGAACGCGGCCCAACAGGAAGTGCGTCAGGTACTCCTGTCCGAAGTGCGTCAGCGGAAGCAGCACAAGCAGCAGTGCGGTCGCCATCAGGAGCCCCGGCAGCGCTTCCTGCACTTCGGCCGCGATGACGGCGTTGTCTTCGACTGCGGTCTCGGCCGTGGGGACCGCGTCGGCGTCGCTGGACTCCGGCGATGCCGAATCGTTTCCGAGGCCGGGAAGGCCGCTCGCGTCGAGCCAGTCTTCCCACGCGGGTTGGCCCGGCTGGTCGATCTGATTCTGGACGACGATGTCCCAGAACGGCTTGATCATATAGGCGCGCGCTGTGCGCGCGCCCGCGTAGAGCCCCGCGAATAGCAGCGCCAGAACGAGTAGCCCCGTATACGGGCGCGCGTATGCCAACAACCGCACGAATGTTCGTCCAGTCGGCGCGGCGTCGAGGGCCGGTTTCTTGGTGTCGGAAGACGTGGGTCATTCCTCCGGGGGGTTGCGGGAGCTTAGCCGTGGCCGCGCGTCAGCGCGTGCGTCGTCGGTCTGCTGGGAGCGGCTGGATGTCCGAGCGCTCAGCCGATCGCTTCGCGAATGACGTCGCCGATGCGCCAGCCCAGCAGCAGGTCACCCTCGGTCCCGAGGGAGGCGACTTCGTTGCGCGGGAGTTGGAAGACGGTGCTGCGTCCCGGCGTCCGCGGATCGACCGCTGCCGGCCAGCCGAGGCCGGCACTTCGGGGCCCCCGAGCGGTTTCGTCGTCCCAGAGCGGTCGAGGTGCAAGGGGTGCGCGCTTGGCCTGGCGCGGGTCCGTGGGGACGAACTCGGCGATGGTTTCGAGCATGCGGGCCGCTTCTCGTTCGTCGTCGGCGTCGAAAGGAATCTCTCGGGCGACGACCAGGTCGACGAAGCGGCTCCCGCGGCTCGACGGATACTGGGCGATTTCGATCGGGGAGGCGTCGCTTCCGTCCCAGTGGATGGCGCGATCGGCCAGCGGTTCCGGCACCGCCTCGCGCAGGCCGACGAGTTGCACGGCGAGCCGTCGGTGTGTCGGCGCCTTGCCAGTGACGAGCTTCGGAACGTCCTGCTGCCATTCGCGCAATGCGTGGGCGATGCGTTCTCCGGGCGCGTTCAACAACATCGCTCGGCCGAGCCAAGCGTCGTCGGGGCCGATCCGCGCGAGTCCTGGTGCGTCGCCGAGTTCGACCAGGCCAAAGGGGCAGCCAAGGGTTCGGATCTCGCCGTGCAGGGATTCGAGTCGACGCCGCAGGAGCGCGCGAAGGGTCTGCTCGGGCTGGGGGAAGCGGGCGCCGCCGGCGAGTGCGCCGCCGAGCACTCTCGCAGCCGCTTCGGGGGTGAGATTGCGGGTGCTGTCGCCCGCAAGCAGTCGACTCTGGGCATCGAAGAACCGGCCGAGGTCATCGCCCGCTTCGGGGAGCGAAGCGGGCAGGCCGCGTGACGCCGCGCCGGTGGTGGCGTTGCGGACGCGGCGACCTGCGCTCTTGTGCGTGAGGTCGCTCTCGAGCAAGACCTGACCTTCGGCGCGCCCGGCTTCCGAGATATCGTGGAGCAGAACGGCGGCTTCCTCGGGCTTCGCGAGGCCCCAGGCCACCAACTCTTCCGTCGTGAGCGGAACGCCGCCAACGTCAACGCGCGATTCCGGGAGCAGGACCTGGTAGGACAACTCCTGGGGTTCGAGGGCGCGCCGATCGATGAGCGCAACACCGAGTGCGCGCAGACAGCCGTCGAGCACGGGACCGCCCGGAGTGAAGAAGGGCTCTCGCAACAGATCAGGGGTGCGGGCGGCTGCGTCTTCTTCTGCGACCAAGACTCGCAGCCCGGCCATCCCGAGTCGGACGGCGGCCGCCAGACCGGGCAGGGCACTCCCCAGCACGAGCACGTCCCATCGACGTGCGCGCAGGTGTGCGCCATCCGGCAACCCGCGGGCCATCAGTCGGCGGGGCTCTCGCTCGAAAGTGATGCGAACACGATCGAGGGTTCGTCTTCGGCCTTCTGCTCGACGACGCCAATGCGGTAGGCGCGTTCGCCCATCGCCTCCAGCCGGTGGATGACGTCCTCGGCCTCGTCGCGGCGGACCGCCATCACCAGCCCGAGGCCACAGTTGAAGACCCGGCGCATCTCGGATTCCGGGAGCTCGCCGTGCTGCTGCAGGAAGCCGAAGATCGCGGGCCGCGGCCAGGCGTCGGGATCGATTCGTGCGCGCACGCCGTTCGGGAGCACGCGCGGGATGTTTCCCTCGAACCCGCCGCCGGTGATGTGGACGATACCGTGGACGTCGAAATCACGGATGACGTTCAGCACCGGTTTGACGTAGATGCGGGTCGGTGTCAGCAAGGCGGCGGCCAGCGAGGTGTTCAGCTGCGGCGGTGCATCGCGATAGTCGAACTTTCCGGCCGCGACGCCTTCGTCGATGATCTGGCGCACCAAGGAGAAGCCGTTCGAGTGGAGTCCGCTCGACGCCACTCCGATCAGCACGTCGCCCTGGCCGATCGACGAACCGTCGATGATGTTGTCCCGCTCGACGACCCCGACGCCGAAGCCGACGAGCTCGAGTTCGGCTTTCTGGTAGACGCCGGGCATGCTCGCGGTCTCACCGCCGAGCAGCGCGCATCCGGCGCGACGACAGCCCTCGGCAACGCCGCGCAGGGCCTCGGTCCCGATCTCTTCATCCATCTCGCCCATCGCCATGTAGTCGAGGAAGATGATGGGTTCCGCGCCCTGGACGATGAGGTCGTTCACGACCATCGCGACGCAGTCGATGCCGATCGTGTCGTAGCGGCCAAGCAGCGCCGCGAGCTTCAGTTTCGTGCCGACGCCGTCCGCGCCGGCGACGAAGATCGGCTCCTTGTAACGCTCGGGGGCCTTGAACATGCCCGCGAAGCCACCGATGGAGGAGAGGACCTCCGGGCGAAAGGTGCCCTTCGCGATGGTCTTCACCTCATCGATGAAGCCCTCGTCCTGGTCGAGATCGACCCCGGCACGGGCATAGGCCGGTGCCGTCGGCTCGCGATTGTCGGGGGGCGGCGTCACGGCGGCGTTGATAGCAAGCGGCGTGCGCCGGCGCCCCTCCCGCCATCTGCGAGCTCGCTGGACTCAGTCAGATCGGGCAACAGCCTGAGGGGTGAGAAGCCCCTGGACGATTCCGGCGATCTGCTGTGCCGCGTATCGATGGCCTGCCGCCGTCCAGTGAGCATCTTCGTCAAAGTAGAGCGGTGTGGCGGCGCTTTGCGACCGCAACTCGTTCTCGGCCCGGAATCCCTCGGGGTCGATCCGGCAGCGAAGCCCCCGGCGTTCGCAGATCTCCCCGAGGACGATGGCATCGTGCACGGGCGACCAATCGGAATCATCCATGTCGTAGCCGAAGCGGACCTCTTCCCACTTCTCACTGGAGACCGCCGCGCTCGCCGGGACGTAGAGCACGGCGAACTCGGAGCCCGCCGCCTCGACGTGGTCGCGCAGTCGCTGCAGCAAGGCGTCGGTGATTCGCCAGGCGTCGGCAATCTCCTTGTCGGGGTTCACCGACCAGGCGGTCCACTCGCCCGGGATCGCGCCGATGCCCTTGCGGATCAGCAGGCGATTCACGACCGGCGCGCGAAGAATGCGCGAACGCACGAACAGGTAGGCATGTAGGCGGGAACCGAGCCAGGCATCCAGGCGCCGAAGAAAGCCCGCAGCCCCGGTCCCTCCCTTCACCTCGAACGCGAAACGATCGGGGTCCGGCGGCGGTACGGGGGCGTTCTCGAGTGCGAGCGAGCCGTCTGCTTCGAGCCGGAAGAACGGCTTCGCGCCGCGCCAGTAGTGGTCCTGTCCATTGAACCAGACGTCGTTGACGTGGAACAGCAGCACGGTGACGTCGGGTTGATAGGCGGCCCCTTCATGGTCGAAAAACAGGAGCTGCTGATCCGTCGAGTAGCCGGCCACGCCGCCATTGATGACCTCGACCGGCGCCGCGCCTTCTTCGGTATTCAGGAGGTCTTCCAGCTGCGCAGAGACGACCTCGTCGTCCTCGACCGTGTATCCCTCGAGGAAGGAATCCCCCAGGAGCAGAACGCGGCGCGTGCCCGCAGGCTTCGGGATCTCGCGGTCCGGGCCTCGACGGCCGTGACGATTGATCGTCTCGGTGATCTCATACTCGGCCGTCACCCGCTCGATCGTGGTTCCGGGATCGAGGGACCAGCCGAGCCGCGTGTCGTGCCGGGTCGAGACCTGGTTGGAGGGATCGACTGCCGAAGCGTCGTAAGCCCGAAAGCCGACCTCGGCGACACCGAGGGCAATCAGACTCGAGACCAGGAAAAGGCCTGTCTTGGCGAGGGGTTGGGCTACGCGCAAAATTTCGCTCCATTGGCGCCGAAGACTTCAGCACCACGTGCGAAGGTACACGCGTAGGATTACGCCCCCATGACAATCTCGGCCACTGTCCGGAGTTGCTCCTTGCTCTGGGCAAAGACCAGCAGATGGGTCACCGGCGTGTCGTGCCAGGCCTGGAGGCGATCGCGGATGCGGTCGGGCGGGCCGACCAGCGAGATTTCGTCGCAGAACTCGTCCGGCACCATGGCGATGGCTTCGGCGCGTTTGTTCGCCATGAAGAGCTCTTGGATCTTCTCGGCTTCCGCTTCGAAGCCCATGCG
This sequence comes from Deltaproteobacteria bacterium, assembly GCA_029261815.1. Classification (GTDB taxonomy): domain Bacteria; phylum Myxococcota_A; class UBA9160; order UBA9160; family UBA6930; genus JAJDAP01. The sequence goes on along the minus strand of JAJDAQ010000004.1, from coordinate 26,471 downwards.
CGCCATCAGCTCCTTGTGGAAGTTTCGCTTCTGGGAACCCATGCCGCCGATGTAGAAGCCGAGCGATGCCTTCATGGGCATGAGGCCTTCCTTGACGTCGTCGGTGACGTTGACCGTGCAGCCCACCATGGTCTCGAACCCCGGCTTCGCGGCCTTCAACGACTCTGCGTAGACCTCGGGTCGGAAGGGCGAGTAGTAGAGCGGGAGCCAGCCATCACAGATCTCGGCGGCCAGGGCGACGTTCTTCGGTCCCTCGGCCCCGAGCAGGATCGGGACATCAGCGCGCAGGGGATGCGTGATCGGGCGCAGCGGCTTCCCCATCCCCCAGGAGCCTTCGGCATCGGCCGGATAGGGCAGGGGGTAGTGCGGCCCATCGTTCTGGACGGGCGCTTCGCGCGCGAGGACCTGCTTGATGATGCTGACGTATTCGCGCGTCCGGCTCAGGGGTTTCGAGAACGGTTGTCCGTACCAGCCTTCGACGACCTGGGGACCCGACACTCCGAGGCCGAGGGAGACTCGGCCCTTCGATAGGTGGTCGAGGGTGAGGGTGTGCATGGCCGTCGCCGTCGGCGTGCGCGCCGAGAGTTGGACGACCGCGGTGCCCAGGCGGATCCGCTCCGTGTGCGCCGCAATCCAGGTCAGCGGCGTGAATGCGTCCGAGCCCCAGGCTTCAGCCGTGAAGGCAATGTCGTAGCCGAGCTTCTCGGCTTCCTGCGCCATTTCTACGAAATTGGCGTGCGGTTGGGCCTGCCAGTAACCGAATTGCAGTCCGAGCTTGATGTCCTTCATGGGTCCTCCTGGGCGGCCCAGGATAGGGGGCCGCGCGGGTCGGGGCACTCCCGATCCGCCGGCGGTGTTGCCCGGGTGCAACGGCAACACCGCGCGTCGCGCCGCGTGGCTGCGCTAGAGTCCGCCCGTGCGGATCGCTGTCGTGATCCCCGCCCTGAACGAGGAAGAACGGATCGCTTCCGCCGTCGCCCTGGCCCTGGCGACCGGATTCGGGATCGAGGTTCTCGTCGTCGACGGCGGGAGCCAAGATTCGACCTGCGAGAGGGCGCGGGAAGCCGGTGCGCAGGTGATCGCCTGCGAGCCGGGCCGTGCGCGCCAACTCCAGGCCGGGGTCCTCGCAACGGACACACCGGTCATCCTATTCCTTCATGCCGACACCCGACTCCCGGAGAATGCTGCTGATGCGATTCGCGAAGCCCTCGAAGACGAATCCGTCGTGGGGGGCGCATTCGGGTTCGCATTCGCCGAGCCTGGGATCGCCTTGCGGATCGTTGAATGGGGCGTGCGCGTGAGGCTGCGCTGGGCCCGACTCCCATACGGGGACCAGGGGCTCTTCGTGCGCCGTACTGCACTTGATGCGGCCGGAGGCGTTCCCCAGGTCGCGCTGATGGAAGATCTCGATCTCGTGCAGAACCTCAAGCGGCAAGGTCGGCTGGCGCTGCTCGCGGATCCCGCGACGACGTCGGCGCGTCGTTACCAGGCGGACGGCATCGTCTTCTCGGTGCTTCGCAACTTCCTTGCCGTGACGGCACGCGCGCTCGGGGTCAACCGAGCGCGTATTGCCACGTGGTACCAGCGATGAGCGCTGTGGCCGACTTCGTCCAGGATCGCGAGACGATCGCCGTGAATCGGAAACGGATGTTCCAGCGGCTCTCCGGCTATGTCGGTCGCAACTGGAAGTCCTACGTCCTCGGGGTATTGGCCACCCTCGTCTACGTCGGCTTCTTCGCCGCGTTTCCGAAGACGGTGCAGTGGGCCATCGAGGCACTCGTCGACGGTGCGCGAGGGCAGGATCTCTGGGCTCCGTGCGCGTTGGTGGCCGCCGTGACGCTCTTCCGCGCCCTGGCGCGCTTCTTTTCGCGGGTCACGATCTTCAACGCGGCGCGCGAGATCGAATTCCAGCTGCGCAACGACCTCTTCGAGCACCTGCAGCGTCTGCCGCAGTCGTTCTATTTCGATTGGCGTACGGGCGACCTGATGAGCCGGGCCGTCAACGACCTGACGGCGGTGCGTCTGATGCTAGGCGTCGGGTTGCTGCAAGTTGCCCAGACGCCGGTGATGATCGTTTCGGCCGTGGGCATGATGTTGTGGATCGATCCGGAGCTGACGTTCTACGTGCTCGCGCCCCTCCCGGTCTTCATCTTCATTGCGCGGTTCTTTGGGCGCTCGATGCACGCCACGAACCTGGCGGTGCAGGTCGGGCTCGCGGATATGTCGAACCACTTGCAGGAGTCGGTCTCCGGCATCTCGGTGGTCAAGGCCTATGCGATGGAAGGTGAGACCGAACGGAAGTTCGCCGGTCTCGCGGACAATCTCTACGACCGCTGGATGCACGCGGTTCGGATCCAGGCGGGGATGCCTGCGATCACGGGACTGCTGCCCAACATCGGCATGCTGATGTTGTTCGTGATCGGTGGCGGCAAGATGATGGCGGGCGAACTCACGGTCGGAGAGTTCTTCGCGTTCTTTCTCTTCAACGTCGAACTCACGATGCCGCTCTTCTTCATCGGCTGGATGTTCAACCTCGTTCAGCGAGGCACGGCGTCGATGCAGCGGATCGATGAGGTGCTCGCCGTTGAGCCGTCGATCGCCGATCGCGAAGACATGCTCGACATTCCGGCCCTTCACGGCGCGATCGAAGCGCGGGGGCTCAGCTTCCGATATCCGGGGCAGGAGGAACGCGACGTTGCGCTCCACGACATCGATCTTCGCGTGGAAGCGGGCACGGTGCTCGGGATCGTGGGACCAGTGGGTTCGGGCAAGACGACCCTCGCGTCCCTGATTCCCCGCCTCTACGAGCTCGAAGATGGCGCGCTGTTCATCGACGGCAACGACGTCAACCGGATTCCACTCGCGACCCTGCGCAAAGGGATTGCCGTCGTTCCCCAGGACTCTTTCCTGTTCTCGATGACACTGGCCGACAACGTCGCGTACGGGTTGCCGGTCACCGATCCCGCCCATGTCGAAGCGGCTGCTGAACGCGCCCAGCTCGCGAAGGACATTGCGGAGCTTCCGGATGGTTATGCAACCCTCGTCGGCGAGCGTGGCGTCATGCTGTCGGGAGGGCAGCGGCAGCGGACGGCCCTCGCGCGTGCGCTGGCGCTGGACCCGAAGATCCTCATTCTCGACGACACCCTGTCGGCTGTGGACGCGGAGACCGAAGCTGCGATCCAGGAAGGTCTCGACGAAGTCTTCGAAGGTCGCACCGTCATCGTCGTGGCCTCGCGCGTGTCGACGGTTCGAAATGCCGACCAGATCGTGGTTCTCGACGAAGGTCGCATCGTTGAACGCGGGACCCACGAGTCGCTATTGGCCGAAGGCGGGCTGTACTGCCGGCTCGCACGAGACCAGGCGGACGAGAATCCAGACGCGGCCGCGTCGGTGTCCTCGCGGGTTGGGGGTGGCGAGTGAGCGCCGAGGCCCCGAACCGCAAGAGCAGTCTCGACGGAGCGCTGGAAGAAGAGGACCTCGGCAAGGCGCTCGACGGCAAGCTCCTGCGGCGCCTGTGGCACTGGGTGAGTCCGTACACGGGCCGCATGCTGCTGACCCTGGCACTCGCGGTTCCGATGTTCCTGGCCCAGATCACGCCGACCTGGATCGTGATGACAGGGCTCGATCGCCACATCGTTCCCTCGCTGGCCGAGCGCGGGATCGTCGGTGACGCGCCGGACAGCGATCTCGCCCTGCCGTTTCTCGAGCCCCTGCTCGAAGCGCCCGAGGGAGTGGGCCAGCTCTGGTGGTTGGGCGCGCTCATGGTGCTGGGGTACCTGCTCTTTGCCGCGCTCCAGTACCTGCAGACGTTGGTGATGGTGAGTACGGGACAATCCGCGATGCGGGACCTCCGCCGCGAGGTCTTTGATCACATCCAGAAGCTTCACCTTGGCTTCTTCGACACCTATCCGGTCGGCCGCCTGGTCACGCGGGCCACCAGCGATGTCGAGCATTTGTCCGAGATGTTCAGTGCCGGCCTCGTGTTGCTGCTGACCGATCTCCTGAAGATGGCGGGCTTTGCGCTCGTTCTGTTCTGGCTCGAGCCGCGGTTGGCCATCTTTACCTTCGCCGTGGTACCGCCGTTGGCGCTCGCGATGGTGGTGTTCCGTTTCAAGGTGCGAGAAGCGTTCCGCGTCACGCGTATCCTGCTCGCGCGCATCAACGCGACGATCCAGGAAACCGTCACGGGCATGAAGGTCGTGCAGCTCTTTGCGCGCGAACGTCGCAACCAGGATGAGTTCGAGCAGCTCAACGGCGAGCATCGCGATGCCTGGCTCAAGAGCATCTACTACGACTCTGCGCTCTTCTCCGTGGTCGATGTGGGGAGCGGCGTCATCGCTGCGATCGTCATCTCCCAGGCGACCGAATCCGTTACTGCCGGCACGATCTTCTTCTTCCTGCGAATCATGGGCATGTTCTTCATGCCGCTGCGGGACCTCTCGCAGAAGTACTCGGTGATGCAGTCGGCGATGGCGAGTCTCGAACGCATCCTCCAACTCCTGGACACCAAGCCCGGAATCCCGGACCCCGAAGACGAGCGGCTGCCGGTGGCCTGGGCCGGCAATGCCGCGCGCGGCGAAGTGGTCTTCGAGAACGTCTGGTTTGCATACTCCGATGAGGACTGGGTGCTCCGCGATGTGTCATTCCGGGTGGAACCCGGTGAGAAGGCCGCGTTCGTCGGGGCGACCGGTGCAGGCAAGACCACGATCATCAAGCTTCTGACTCGGCTCTACGAAGTGGATCGCGGACGCATCCTGCTTGACGGCGTCGATATTCGCAGCGTGTCGCAACATGCGTTGCGTCGCCGTGTCGGCACCGTGCTCCAGGATGTCTTCCTGTTCAGTGGAAGCATCGAAGACAATCTGCGCCTGGGTCGTGACGACATCGACGACGACGCGATCCTTCGCGCCGCACGTGCCGTCGAGGCCGATCGCTTCATCGATCGCCTCCCGGACAAGTACGCGACCGAGATTCGCGAGCGTGGAACCAACTTCTCAGCCGGCCAGCGTCAGCTCCTCTCTTTTGCGCGTGCGCTCGCCCATGGGGCCGATGTCCTTGTTCTCGATGAGGCGACGAGTTCGATCGATAGCGAGACCGAAGCGTTGGTACAGAACGGCATCCATGTGTTGATGGAAGGAAAGACGTCGCTCGTGATCGCCCATCGACTCTCCACGATCGAAGACGTCGACACGATTCACGTTCTCGAGCACGGTCGCCTGATCGAGAGCGGCCCCCATCACGATCTGCTCCGCCGAGGCGGACTCTATGCGCGCCTTCACGCACTTCAGGTCGTCGGCGACGCACCGCAGGCGGCCGCCTTGCACTGACCGACCTGTCGGTTGACGGTGTTGGTAAAGCAACGGTCAAGGTGGTTGCGCGCCGGAACCCATACCCTCATCACCACGAAGCCCGAGCCGGGCAGTGAGGCCGAGGGAACAGGGATGCAGCAGCCGAGATCGCAGTCACGCCGGAACCTTCAGCTCGCGGCTGTGATCTGGTTCGGGTTGGCCTTGTGGGCGTGGCTGGGCGTCACGCCCGCCACGGCGGCATCGGTCCCGGAGGGGCTCGTCAGCGCCGGTTCGCCCGAGATCGAGGTCAGCCGGCCTGGGACGCGCCCCGGAGCCTGAGCACGATGTCGCGCCAGCCTTCGCCTCCTGCGGCGGTTGCGCGGTCCATCGCACGGTCGAAGCACGCCAGGGCCTGGGCCCCTTCTCCGAGAACGGAATGGAGGAGGCCCAGGTAGGCGTCCTTCGGGCCGTAGGTCGCGAGGTAGCCGCGCCGCAGGACGTCCACCGGCAGTGCCTGGAGCTTGCCCAGGAGTTCGCGCGCTCGTTCTCGATCGCAGAATGCGGCAATGCAACGGGCGGCCGGACCCGCGTTGAAGCGCCAGGTGTCGTCGCCAAGCAGGTCACCGATCCCGTCCGCCATCCATCGCTCGTAGAGCGGCCGCGCGGCTTCGAGGTCGCCGCGCTCGCAATAGAACCACGCCGTCTGCCCCCAGGTGGTCGCGTGGATTCCGCGCTTCGCGTAGTCGTCGACCAAGGACGTGACCAATGCGTCGGTTCCGCGGTGCACGTGCAGGGCCATCATCTGGGAGACGAAGTGCGGCGTCGCGACAGGGAGCCCGATCCGAAGCCCTTGCGTATGCGCCTCCTGTGCCAGCTGCTCAGCCGATGCGAAGTCACCGCGCGCGCTCGCCAACGTCGAGCCCACGAGGGAGACCCAATACATGCCGACGGGCTCGCTCTGGCCCGCGACCTGGGGCGCGAACGCTTCGAGCTCGGCATCGACTTCGGAGAGTTCGCCGCGCTCGATGCGCGCGCCGATCCGGAGCAGTCGGCCCCGCACCTCGGCCGCAAGGTCGCCGCAGCCGACAATCTTCTCGGTCAGCGAGAGTCGCCTCTCGGGCTCGAGCGAGAGTCCGACGCCGGCATAGGGTTCGAGGAGGACTTCGCCGAGCAGTGTCGGTTCGGCGACGCCCTGGGCCAACCGAAGGGCTTGCTCCCTGAGTCGTGCACGCTCGCCATCTTCGCCGCGGCCCTGGAGTTCTGCAGCGAGCCGAACCGAGAGCCGGGCACGAAGGCTGAGGGCATCGAGGGACAATCGATCCAACGCCAGCCGAAGCCGTGGTGCCTGGTCCTCGCGGTCGGCCGCGCGGTATGGCATTGCAGGTCCCGCCGCGAGCCATGCGGCTTCGGCGAACGTGTCCGCGGGCCCGTCGATGCCGATCGCAGCCAGAGCGTGCTGCGCGGAATCCATCGACGCTCCAGCATCGCCCAGCGCGCGCGCTGTCCGGGCTCGGCCCAGGTGTGCGGCGACGCGGTCGTCGTCATCCACATCGAAGGCGTCCCCCACGGTCTCGACAGCGCGTTCGAAGAATCCGTGGGCGCGCCGGACCTGGCCAGCGGCCTGCGAGAGTTCTCCTGCGCGAACCAGGAAGCGGGTCGCTGCCCCACGCGGTGCGGCTGCAGCTGCCTGGCGCCAATGCACGGCCAGCGTCTCCAGCGCGCCGCTCGTTGGGGTCCCCTGTGTCCGTTCGAGCCAGGTCGCGATTGCGTGGTGCCGTCGCGCACGCTCCAAGGCCGGGATTGCCGCGTAGAGCGCCTCGCGAACGCGATCGTGTCGAAAGGCCAATGGCGCACGGTCCGGCGGGGCGGGACCGCGGTTCAGGAGCCAACCATGCGTCTCCAATTCGTCTCGCGCATCGATCGCGGCACCGGGGTCGAGTCCGGCCACGTGGGTGACGAGTTCGAAGGCCGCGTGGTCTCCGGCCACGGCGGCCCAATCGATCAGGTCCTGCGCAAGGGGCGACCGCCTCTCCCGGCGAGCGGCAACGAGGTCGGCAAAACTCATGAGGTCACCGAAGCGCCCGTTCGAAGGCTCCTCGATGGCGTCTGGCTGGATCCAGGCGAGCAGGTCGCGAATGTGAAGCGGATTCCCCTCCGCATGTTCATGGATCTCCAGGACCAGTGCGGTCGGCAGGCGCGACCCCAGCGACCCGGCAAAGCGAGCGCCTTCGTTCGAATCGAAGGCACCGAGGTCGACCGTCTCGACGCCGGTGGGGGGCGTCGACAGATGGTCGCGGTGGCTGGCCACGAGCAGCCATCGACCACTGGCTTCGCTCCCACGGAGGGCCGCCAGGAAGTACAACGCTTCCTGGCCAAAGACATGGAGGTCGTCTGCCACGAGAAGTAGGGGTCGCTCAGTCGAGAGCCGGTCGAAGGCGCGGGCGAGTGCGGCCGCTCGCGCTACACGCTCGACGTTAGGCGCTCCGCGGGATTCGGCGCCGCTTCCGTGGGGCGCCAGCCGCTCCCACACCGCGAAGGGCGCGTCCATCGCGTGCGCGCGCGACTCGCGCACTTCCCACTTGTTCTCGTGCGCCCACGCGATGACCTCCTGGGCCGTCCGGGTCTTGCCCGCGCCCGCGTCCCCGCGAAGCAGCACGATGTCGGGACCGGCACCGGACCCGGCGGCGTCGAAGCGCGCGCGCAAGTCGCCGAGCAGCCGTTCGCGGCCGACGTAAGGCACGAAGGTCGGCAGGTTGTCGGCGGAGTCGAACTGCTCGATCGGCGCAACGAATCGGAAGCCGCGGCCGCGCACGGTCTCGATCGCGCCTTGTCGGCCTCCATCGTCGCCGATGGCCCGCCGCGCCGCGTGCACGGCACGGGAAACCGAGCCCTGCGTGACCTGCACGTCGGCCCAGACCGACTCGAGCAGGGTGTCTGCGGACACCGTTTCGCCCGCGTGCTGCACCAGTGAGATCAGCACGTCGAGGGCCTTGGGTTGGATCTCGACAGCGCGGCCAGAGCGAAGCAGTACGCGCTCGCCCGGGTCGAGTTCGCAGGTCAGGAACCGGAAACGCACCGCTGCCTCGTTGAATCGTGCGGGAGATCCGCGACAGGGTTGGATCCTGCCACCCCGTGGGGGTGTACCGCCACTCTCGGGAGCACCGAACGCGCGTCAGCTCGAGAAGAAAACAATGGTTGGCCTTTCAAGGAGGGGATCCCCCCTCGCAATCGGGTTGCCGGCTTGCCACGCGGGACCCACGGGTGTTACAACGTGCACACCCCCCCGCAGCCTGATCGTCAGCCCTATTCCCCCATGGGTGCACCGACCCTCCATCGGTGTGTTCCCGCGGGGGCCCGAGGACGCGTTGCGGATCAAAGCCCTTCAGATCACAGGGTTCAAGAGCTTCGTCGATAAGACAGCCTTCTCCTTCGACAAGGGGATTTCGGGCATTGTCGGCCCGAACGGCTGCGGCAAGTCCAATGTCGTCGATGCCATTCGGTGGTGCATGGGTGAGCAGTCGCCCCGGCGTCTGCGCGGCAAGGGGATGGACGATGTCATCTTCGCCGGCTCAGATGCCCGCTCGCCCGTTGGCCTCGCGGAAGTCGTCCTGACATTCGACAACGCCGACGGCGTCGCACCGCCGGAGTTCGCGGCGTACAGCGAGATCCAGATCTCGAGGCGCTTGTACCGCACCGGTGAGAGCGAATATCTGCTCAACAAGACGCCGTGCCGGCTTCGCGACATCCTCGACTTCTTCCGCGACACCGGCATCGGAACCAAGGGCTACACGATCGTCGAGCAGGGACGCATCGCCGAGATCGTCTCCGCCAAGCCCGAGGAGCGTCGCACGCTCATCGAGGAAGCCGCTGGGATCAGCAAGTTCAAAGCCCGCCGACGAGAGGCCGAGAGCAAGCTCAAGTCGACGGATCAGAACCTGTTGCGCGTCAAGGACGTGCTCGGTGAGATCCGGCGTCAGATTTCTTCGATCGAGCGACAGGCGCGCAAGGCTGCCCAGTTCAAGCGCTTTCGTGAACAGCAGCGAGTGCTCGAACTCTCGCTCGCGAGCGATGAGCGCGCCGAGTTGGTTGCTGAACTCGACGGAGGACGGGGAAAGCTGACCGCCCTGCGCGATCAGGTCACCGCGTCCGAGGCTCGGCTTGCCGAGCGGGAAGCGGGTCTCGAAGAGAAGCGCCTTGGCCTCGCAGAACGCGAGCGCATCCTGTCGCAGGGGAACGAAGCACTCTTCCAGCTTCGCACCGCGATCAAGGAACTCGAGAGTCAGGTCTCGTACGAACGTCGCGAGCGGGCGTCGCTCGCCGAGATGGGCGAGTCCCGTGGGCGCGAGCGCGACCAGCTTGGGACACAACTGCAGAGTCTCGAAGAGGAAGCGGCGAGCCTCGCGGACGAGCTTTCAGCGGTGGAGACCGCGTTGGCCGAAGAGGGCGAGGCCATGCGAATGGCCGAAGGCGAGGCCGGGACCGCCGGCGAGGCGTTGCGCCAGGTCGAACTCGCGCGCGACTCGGAGAGCCAGACCCTGGTTGAGGTGCTGACGCACATCGCGCGAACCGAGGACCGCCTCTCGACGATCGGGGACCGGCGGGCCGACATCGATCGCCGACTGAGAAGCGCCGACGAGCAACTCGAAGTCCAACAGAACGAAGGTGCGCAGGCGGAAGCAGAGCAGGAGAAGCTCGAGCAAGGGCTTCGGAATCTCCTGGCCGAGCGCGACCGCTTGATGGGTTCGTTGCGCGACGCGATCACCCGGAGTGAGGAAGCAGCGGCGCATGAGAAGACGTCGGCGGGCGAACTCCGCAGCCGGCGAGAGCTTCGGGAGACCCGACGCGCCCGGCTCGCCTCGCTCCAGGAAATCCTGGCGGGCGGGGAAGATGTCGGCGCCGGCGTCCGGCACCTGCTGGGGCTTTCGGACGACAACCGTTCACGGATTGGCGTCCGCGGCTTGGTGCGCGACGCGTTCGAGATCGATCCTGCCTACGAACGCGCTGTGGAGGCGGTGCTCGCGGACTGCGCAGAGGGCGCCATTCTCGCGCCGGGCGCGAACCCGGGAGATGCACTGGACGCGATCCGATCCGCTGGCGCCGGGCGCGGCGTTCTGGTGCTCGAGCGAAACCAGGACGCGGCCGAAGGCTTCGTGCCGTTGGGGCGTCCGCTCGCGCAGCACGTCCGGTTCCGTCCCGGTTTCGAGAGTGTCGGCCGGGCGCTGATCGGTGGCGTCAACGTCGTCGACAGTCTGGCGGAAGCCGTCGAACGTTATGGCCGAGGCGGGATCCCGTGCACGTTCGTGACGGTCAGTGGTGACGTGCTGACACCGCATGGTGTGATTCGCGGTGGCGGAGAAGCGAACCAGGCCGGCATGCTCACACGGGTGCGAGAGATGCGCGAGTTGGAGGCCGAGGTGGCCCGGCTCGATGCCGACGTCGAGACTCGGGAGCGGAGCCAGGTGGAATCTGAGCGCCTGCTCGTGGCCGCAACCGACGAGCTCGACAACCTCCGGAACCGCCACCACACGGCGGCGCTGGCCGTGGCCAACCATGAAAAGGACCTCGAGCGCACTCGCGAACGCGTGAAGTCGATTGGCGAACTCCACGAGGGTCGTGTCGCCGAGCGCAGCGAGTTCCTGACCGAAGTTGAAGGGATGGAGACCGAGCGCGAGCGCCTGGGGCGCGAACTCACGGAGGCGCGGGAGCGTCGTGTTCGGCATCAGCGCCAGCTGGATGCGCTGGGCCTGCAGGTCGGTTCGGCGACGCGCGAACTGTCGCGCCTGGATGTCGTGGTGACCGAGCGGCGTGTTCAGCACCAGGGGCGAGAAGAGGTCCGCGATCGTCTGCGGGCTTCGGTGGAACGCACGTCGGCCGGGATCGCGGAGACGCGAACCTGGATTCAGCAGCGCGAAGCCGAGATCCGTACGGGAGAAGAGCGGCGCGAGGCGCTCGCTCATTCGATTGCGGCTGCCGAAGCCGCACTGGCAGAACGGCTTCGAGAGGAAGAGGCGTCGCGCCAGAGCAACGAGCAGAAGCGCGACGCGTATGAATCCGAAGCCAACGCGGTGCGCGAGACCGAAGAGGCGGCGCGCGGTGTGCGAATCGAGTTGGAGACGCATCGAGACGAAGCGCAGCAAGCGGAGCTCGGCCTCCAACAGATGGATCTCCGGCTGAACCACCTCGACGAGCAGGTCCGCGAGAAGTGGAGCATCGAGCTCATCCACTGGAAGCCGCCGATGCCGGTGACCGATGACGATCCGGTGGCGGAGTTGTCAGCGGGGGATGTCGAGCCGCTTGTCGCGGCCGACCCGCAGGGGGACGAGGAGGATGCGCTCACGCTCGCGCAAAGTGCTGGCGCCGCCGATCGCGATGCGAAACGCGAAGCGCGGGAACTCGCCGAGCTGATGACGCTCGACTCCGCCGCCCGCACAGACAAGCTCAAGCAGATCCGCAGCAAGATCGAGTCGATCGGAGACGTGAACCTCGGCGCGATCGAAGAGCACGAAGAACTGCGCGAGCGTCAGCGGTTCCTCGACGAACAGAAGACCGACCTCGAAACCAGTGTCGCGCAGCTCAGGGAAGCGATTTCGCGCATCAATCGGACGAGCCGGAAACGCTTCCGCGAGACATTCGATGCCGTGAACGAGAAGTTCGTGAAGAACTTCCCGCGGCTGTTCCGCGGCGGGAAGGCGGCGCTCAACCTGACGGACAGCGAGGACGTCCTGGAGGCCGGGATCGAGATCCTGGCGCAACCGCCCGGCAAGCGACTGCAGAGTGTGAACCTGCTCTCGGGCGGGGAGAAGACCATGACCGCGATCGCGCTCCTGGTGTCGGTCTTCCAGGTGCGGCCCTCTCCGTTCTTCCTGTTGGACGAAGTGGACGCCGCGCTGGACGATGCCAACGTGGGGCGCTTCAACGAGATCGTGCGGGAGATGGCGGACGACTCGCAGTTCCTGATGATCACGCACAACAAGCGCACGATTGAGATCGCCGATGTCCTGTACGGCGTGACCATGGAAGAACGCGGCGTCTCGAAGCTGGTGGCCGTCGAGCTGAACTAGCGTTGCCGGTCCACGAGGAGCCCCTGCCGGTGGTTTGCACCCCGGTGGGGGCTTCGTGCGTTGGATCACGAATTGAGGGTTTTACCCCTCAAGCCAGGGGTGCACAGGTCCGAAGTGTATTTCGAACCTGGCCAAAGGATGGGTGCCAGGGACCACCAAGGATCTCCCCCATGAAAACCCTGAATCGACTTCTTGCGGCCGCCGCCCTACTCGTGTTGCCGAGCCAGGCCATGGCGCTCGACATGACACTGGGCGATGTCGAGGTCCGGAACCTCGGCTCGTACGGCTTCACCGCGAACAACAGCTTCTTCTCGACGGACTCGGGCGCGACCGACCAGCTCTATCAGATGTTCTCCTACGTCGCGAACGGCTCGGGCTCGACGCGCGCCGACGCCTCGGCGTTCAGTGTGTCCCAGGCGATCACCCAGGTGTCTCCGGGGATCGCTCAATCGAGCATTCTGTTGAACGCGGCCGGTGCGGCGACGTTGGGGCTCAACGCCGGTGACCTCGAGATCGGCTACCAGTTCGAGATCGTGGATGACACGACGGCCGCGGACATCGATTTTCTTCGGTGGGGCTTCGGAATTACGAATCACACGGCGGCCGCGATTACGCTCAGCTTCTATAGCTACCTCGACCTCGACCTCGAAGGCGCAGCCGACTTCGGCGACGACCAGGCCGTCGGCTCGACGGCCGCGATTACGGTCACGGACTCGTCGAACCCGGCTCTGCCCCCGTACGTCTGGTACAGCTCCCAGCCCGCCACGCACTTTCAGGTGGGTGCCTACCCGGGCCTTCGCAATCAGCTGGACGGGATGACCTCGGCCCAGAACCTGACTGACGCGCCGGCGAACTTTGGCCCCGGCGACTTCACCGGCGCCTTCCAGTACGACCTGGTGATCGCGGCCGGCGCGACGGTGGGGATCGGTGGAACGGTGCCGGAGCCGACCTCGGCTTCACTGCTGGGCTTCCTGGCCTGTCTCCTGGCCGTTCGGAGTCGCAACCGCCTGATGGCGTAGTGGCGTCGGGCGGCACCCGCCGGCCCGCGCAGTGTCGGCCCCGCCGGCTATGTTTCTCCTCCGCCGGAACACGGCGCAGGGGGATTTCGCGTGAGCGCATGGTTGGGTTGGATTGCGGCAGCCGTCGAGGCCTCAGCCGAAGGCGTTGTCGGCGGTGCGTTCCTCTTGTCGTGGGCGTTGGCGGCCGCGGCCTACGGGCTGTCCACGCGCCTCGGTTCGAAGGGCAGCCCGCGTGCGCTGCCTGATGTTCCGCCCCAGCCTTCGGTCGTAGACGCGGTCTCTTCGGCGACGCCGGAGCCGCCCCCGGTCCCGGAGCCTCCGCAGCCGGTGCCGCTTCGCGAGCGGCTGCGTCGCACAAGCGATGCCTTCGTCGGGCGGCTCGGCGGTCTGCTGGGACGTGCCGCTGACGAAGCGCTATTCGAGGAACTCGAGGCCGCGCTCTTTACCGCCGACCTCGGCGTCCAGACCGCTGAGGACCTCCTCGCCACCGCACGGCGGGATGCCGCAGGCCAGGACGGAGCCGCGGTCCGGGAGGTCCTGAAGAACGCCATCCGCGAGAAACTGCAACGGGTGGAACCCTCGGGCGATCCCCTGGCAACGTCCGGGACCCCGCACGTTGTCCTCGTGCTGGGCGTCAACGGGTCAGGGAAGACGACGACGATCGGAAAACTCGCGGCGCGCTATCAGGCGGCGGGGAAGACCGTCTTGTTAGGCGCCGGTGATACTTTCCGTGCGGCCGCTCGCGAACAGCTCCAGACCTGGGGGGAGCGCGTGGGTTGCGATGTGATCGTGGGGCCGGACGACGGGGATCCGGCTGCTGTCGCTTTCGACACGGTGAAGGCCGCGGTCGCGCGCGGCGTGGACGTCGCATTGATCGATACCGCCGGACGGCTGCAGACCCAGCAGCCGCTGATGGAGGAACTCGCCAAGATCGCGCGTGTCGTCGGTCGAGATGTCGAGGGTGCGCCGCACGAGACCTTGTTGGTGCTCGACTCGAACACGGGCCAGAACGCGCTCTCGCAGGCGGCCCAGTTTACCCAGGCAGCCCCGGTGACGGGCCTTGTCTTGACCAAACTCGACGGCACAGCCAAAGGCGGCGTCGTCATCGGATTGGCCGACCAGTTCGGTATCCCGGTCAAGCACGTGGGCATCGGAGAGGGCATCGAGGATCTTCGCGATTTCTCCGCCGACGAGTTCACCGACGCGCTCTTCGCCGAGTGACCCGAGGGCCCGGGTTGCCCAGCCCAATTTCTTCCCGGTCCGGCTAACCTGGGTCGGCGACCACCGACGGGAGATGTCATGGCCCGCTACATCCTTGCCCTGGATCAGGGGACGACGTCTTCTCGTGCGATCTTGTTCGAGCGCGACGGCAGCATCGCGGCCGTCGAGCAGGCGGAGTTCACGCAGCACTTTCCGGAGCCTGGCTGGGTCGAGCACGACGCGAACGAGATCTGGGACACACAGCTACAGGCTGCACGGAATGTCCTGATTCAGGTCCACGCGAGTGCCTCGGATATCGCTGGCATCGGGATCACGAACCAACGCGAAACGGCGCTGGTCTGGGACCGGGCCACGGGGGAGCCCATCCACCGTGCGATCGTCTGGCAGTCGCGCCAGACGATGCCGATCTGCGAACGGCTCCGCGCGCAGGGCCTTGAAGATGAAGTGAAGCGTCGCACCGGGTTGGTCATCGACGCCTACTTCTCGGGTTCGAAGGTGCGCTTCATCCTGGACGCGGTCGAGGGTGCACAGGCGCGCGCCGAACGGGGCGAGCTCTGCTTCGGCACGGTCGACAGTTGGTTGATGTACAAGCTCACGAAGGGCGCCGTGCATGCCACGGAACCTTCGAACGCGTCTCGCACGATGCTCTATAACATCGGGGAAGGAGCCTGGGACGACGTGATGCTCGACGCGCTCGGGGTTCCGCGCGCGATGCTCCCGGAGGTCCAGGACTCGTCCGGAGTCTTTGGCGAGACGGATCCCGAATGGCTTGGCGGCGCGATTCCGATTTCCGGCGTCGCGGGTGACCAACAGGCGGCCCTGTTCGGCCAAGGCTGTTTCGACCCCGGCAGTGCAAAGAATACGTACGGAACGGGCTGCTTCCTGCTGATGAACACCGGGGCCAAGATGGCGACGTCGGCTTCCGGCCTGCTCACCACGGTCGCCTGGGGGCGCGGCGGCGAACTCGAGTATGCGCTGGAAGGCAGCATCTTCGTCGCGGGCTCGGCAGTGCAATGGCTGCGAGATGGTCTGGGCCTCTTCTCGGATGCGGCGGAAAGTGCCGCGCTGGCAAGCGCGGTCACCGACACAGGAGGCGTGTACCTGGTCCCCGCCTTCACGGGCCTTGGTGCGCCGTACTGGGATGAGCGGGCGCGTGGTGCCCTGGTTGGCCTCACGCGCGGGACGACCCGCGAGCACGTGACGCGCGCGACGCTCGAGTCCATCGCCTATCAGAGTCGCGACGTGGTCGAGTGCTTCCACGGGGATGCCGGCCTGGACCTGGATGTGTTGCGCGTTGACGGTGGCGCCTGCGCCAACGATTTCCTGATGCAGTTCCAGGCCGACATTCTCGGCACGCCAGTCCGCCGGCCGCCGATGCTCGAGGTCACTGCTTTGGGAGCCGCGGCACTCGCCGGCCTTGCGGTCGGCTTCTGGCAGAACGAGTCCGATCTGGTCACCGCTACCGGCGAGGGCGCGCACGTCTTCGAGCCCGAGATGAGCGTTGACCAACGCGACTCCCTCTATGCCGGTTGGAAGCGAGCGGTCGAACGTTCTCTGGCCTGGGAGCAGTCATGACCCGTCCGAGCCGACCGCTCGTCATCGCGCACCGGGGGGCATCCGGCTATCGGCCGGAGAACACGATGCCGGCCTATGAACTCGCGGTGGAGCAAGACGCCGACATGATCGAGGTGGATCTCCATCTGAGCGCGGACGGCCAGATCCTGGTTACCCACGACGAATTGCTGCACGGGATCGGGGGATACGGCGAGGTCGCCGACCATCCGGCCGACTTCGTGCGTGGCCTGGATGCAGGAGCCGGCGAAAGCGTGCCGTTCATCGACGAGGTGCTCGACCGGTTCGCGGATCGCATTCCCTTCAACCTCGAGTTGAAACGTTCGACTGCGGGGCCCTACAAGGGATTGGAGGAGGCCCTCTGGACCCGCGTCGTTGAACGAAATATCGAGAACAAAACCCTGTTCTCGTCGTTCTTTGATCCTGTCCTCCGAGAGCTGCGGGCTGTGGCCGGGGCTGCAAGGATCGCGTTGCTGGTTTCGCCCCGGTATCCGGATGGATGGGTCGAGCGCGCCCGTGCCGTGGGCGCCGAGGCCGTGAACCCCGAGGCGCGCCTCGTTGATGCGGCCCTGGTCGAACAGGCGCATGGTGAAGGCCTCGCCATCTACGTCTATACCGTGGACGAGCCCGACGAGATGAAACGCCTTCTCGACCTGGGCGTGGACGGCCTTTTCACCAATGTTCCAGACGTGATGCGGAGCCTTTTGCCGGCCTCCTGAGCGCCCGTCCTGCTTGACACCAGATGGGCGTTCCCTTAGGCTGCGCTTTCGCAAAAAATCCAGGTCTCTCGCGCACTTCCGCGATTTTCGGTGTGTTGGTGGGGACCCTGGGTCGGCCTCTCGAGGCCCCTCAGGTTTCACCCCAACGACGAAAATCGCGGGTCGCGGATCCGGTTCCGGTCGCCGGGCTTCCCGCCCCCCTCAGATCTTCCCGATCGACAGGACTCGACTGGCACCAGACTCTTCGCAGGTCGATCCCGCCGGATCGAGCGCACGAGGGGCCCGGAGTCCAGACGAGAGCCCAAGATCACCATGCGCAATCCGGGACTTCCCCCCCAGCAAGGCCTTTACGATCCCGCCAACGAGCATGACGCCTGTGGTGTCGGCTTCGTGGCGAATGTGTCGGGCGAACGCTCACACAAGGTCGTGGAGATGGCGATCGAGGTGCTTCGCAACCTCGAACATCGGGGCGCTTGCGGTTGTGATCCGGACTCGGGCGACGGCGCCGGACTCCTGATCCAGATCCCCGATGCCTTCCTGCGCCGCGAGTGCTCGGCGCTCGGCATCGAGCTGCCTGAGCCGCAGAAGTATGGCGCCGCCATGGTCTTTCTCGATAGTGATGACGGCGCGGCGGCACGCCAGGTCGAGATCCTCGAAGCGGCGGTCTCCGCCGAAGGCCAGCGTGTCCTGGGTTGGCGCGAAGTCCCGATCGACCCCGACGCCATCGGCTGGCAGGCCCGCGAGGGGCTTCCGCAGATTCGGCAGCTGTTCATCGAGGCCGTTGGCGAATGCGCCACGGACGCCCAGGCGTTCGAGCGAAAGCTCTACGTCATTCGTCGCGTCGCCGAGCGGGCGGTCCAGGACGAGCACGAGGGCAAGCACTTCTTCTACGTCCCCAGCCTGTCGTGCCGAACCATGGTCTACACCGGCATGTTGATCTCGCGACAGATCAAGGACTTCTTCAAGGACACTGCGGACCCGGCGTTCGTATCGGCGATGTGCCTGGTCCACTCGCGCTACAGCACCAACACGATGGGCGCCTGGGACCTCGCGCACCCGTTCCGCTACCTCGCGCACAACGGTGAGATCAACACGATCCAGGGCAACCAGAATTGGATGCGCGCGCGACAAGGAACGCTGAAGAGCGAACTCTTCGGCGACGACCTCCAGAAGCTCTATCCGATCATGCGAGAAGAGACTTCGTCGGACTCCGCGCGGTTCGACAACGCGCTCGAGTTCTTGTGCCTTGCCGGTCGCGAAGTTCCGGAAGCCGTCCTGATGATGGTTCCTGAAGCCTGGGAGAACCAGGATGACATGGACCCCGATCTTCGGGCGATGGTGGAATACCACTCGTTGATGCTCGAACCCTGGGACGGCCCCGCCTCCTTGGCGTTTACCGATGGTCGCGTGATCGGCGCGGTGCTGGACCGCAACGGTCTGCGCCCCTCTCGTTATGTCGTCACGAAGGACGGCTTCGTGGTGATGGCGTCCGAAGTGGGTTGCGCCCCGATCGGGGACGAAGACATTGCAGTGAAACAGCGCCTCCATCCGGGGAAGATCTTCCTGATCGACCTCGAGGAAGGCCGCATCATCGAGGACGAAGAGCTCAAGCAGCGCTACGTCGCGAAGAAGCCGTACCGCCAATGGGTGGACGAGAACCGCCTCATCCTGAGCGAGCTGCCGAAGCAGCAGGTTCCGCCGGACAAGACGAACACCGAGAATCGGCTCGAGCTGCAGCAGGCGTTCGGGTACACGACCGAGGATCTCAAGCTGATCCTGGCACCGATGGCAGTCGACGGCGCCTGGCCGATCGGGTCGATGGGCGAAGACGCCGCGCTCGCGTGCCTGTCCGACAACCCGCAGATGCTCTACCGCTACTTCAAGCAGCGGTTCGCCCAGGTGTCGAACCCGGCGATGGACTCGATCAACGAGCGGCCCGTGATGGCGCTCTACTCACCCGTGGGAACTGCGCGGAACCTGCTCGAGGAGACGGCCGAGCACGCGCGCATGGTTCGCGTCGAGCATCCCGTCATGACCAATACACGGCTCGAAGCATTGCGCGGCATCGATATGCCCGGCTTCGAGACCCGCACGTTGCCGTGTCTGTTCAAGGCGGCGGACGGCGGCGACGGCCTTCGCGCGGCCCTCGACACCCTCTGCGCCGAGGCCGAGGCCGCGGTCCGCGACGGCGTCAACATCCTGATCCTGTCGGATCGTGGTGTCTCGCCGGACCTGGCACCGATCCCGATGCTGCTCGCGACGGGCGCGGTGCATCACCACTTGATCCGGGCGGCCCTGCGCACGCAATGCGGTCTCATCTGTGAGACCGGCGAAGCGCGCGAAGTCGCGCACTTCGCGCTCCTGATCGGGTACGGCGCCGAGGCCATCAACCCGTATCTCGCGATCGCGACGATCAAGCAGATCGTGGACGAAGCGACCTTCGCGCCGGAGGAGTTGACGTTCGCGAAGGCGGTCGAGAACTACGTCAAGGCCAACGACAAGGGCCTGCTCAAGACGTTTGCGAAGATGGGCATCTCGACCCTGCAGTCGTATCACGGCGCGCAGATCTTCGAGGCGGTCGGCATTGCGAGCGATGTCATCGAGCGCTGCTTTGCGGGCACTGCGTCGCGGGTGCAGGGCATCGGCTTCGACGTGATCGCCAAGGAAGCGTCGATGCGGCATGCGCGCGCGTTCCCGGGCGACGACTACCAATACCCCGAGCTCGATCCGGGCGGCCTCTACCAGTGGCGCGCTCGCGGCGAGAAGCACACGTTCAATCCGGACACGGTGTCGCATCTCCAGATCGCACTGAAGCGTCGAAGCTACGACGAGTACAAGCTCTTCTCGAAGGCCGCAGACGGGGAAGCCGCTGACGCGGCGACGCTCCGCGGACTGTTCGAGTTCAAGCACGACCTGCGACCGTCGGTTCCGCTCGAAGAGGTCGAGCCCGCGAGCGACATCGTCAAACGTTTCTGTACCGGCGCGATGAGCTACGGCTCGATCTCGCTCGAAGCGCACCAGACGTTGGCGGTGGCGATGAATCGCCTCGGTGGCAAATCGAATACGGGCGAGGGCGGTGAAGACCCCGACCGCTTCACGCCGGACGCGAACGGCGATCTGCGTCGCAGCGCGATCAAGCAGGTCGCGTCGGGTCGCTTCGGCGTCACCAGCCACTACCTGGTGAACGCGGACGAATTGCAGATCAAGGTCGCGCAGGGTGCCAAGCCCGGTGAAGGTGGCGAACTGCCCGGCCACAAGGTGAACGAGACGATCGCGAAGACGCGGCACTCGACGCCGGGGGTAGGCCTCATCTCACCGCCGCCGCACCACGACATCTACTCGATCGAAGACCTGTCCCAGCTCATCTACGACCTGAAGAACGCCAATCGGCGCGCACGGGTTTCCGTGAAGCTCGTCTCCGTCACCGGCGTCGGCACGATCGCGGCTGGTGTGGCCAAGGGAAAGGCCGACGGCGTCCTGATCAGCGGGATGGACGGCGGCACCGGGGCTTCGCCGCAGGCGTCGATCAAGTACGCGGGCCTGCCGTGGGAGATCGGCCTCGCGGAGACGCAGCAGACGCTGGTGCTGAACGATCTACGCGGTCGCATCCGCGTGCAAACCGATGGCGGGCTGAAGACCGGTCGCGATGTCGTGATCGCCGCGCTCTTGGGTGCGGACGAATACGGTTTCGCCACGGCGCCTCTCGTTGCGATGGGCTGCATCCTGATGCGCGTGTGCCACCTGAATACCTGCCCGGTCGGGATCGCGACGCAGGACCCGGTCTTGCGGGAACGATTTGCTGGGACGCCGGACAGTGTCGTTCAGTACCTGCTCTGGATTGCGGAAGAGACACGCGAGCTCATGGCCGATCTCGGCTTCCGGACGCTCGACGAGATGATCGGCCACACCGAGCTGCTGGACGTCACGGCCGCGCAGAACCACTGGAAGCGAAGCGGACTCGACTTCTCGCCGTTGCTCCACCGACCCGACGTCGACAACGCAATCGTTGAATGCATGCCGCAGACGCTGGCGGACGAGCTCGAAGAGACCGTTGATATCGAGTTGATCCGTCTGGCGAAGCCGGCGCTCGAACGCCGAGAGCCCGTCGTGATCGAGCGCGAGACGCGAAACACCGAACGCACGCTCGGCACCATCCTCGGCTCCGAGGTGTCGATCGCCCACGGCGAAGACGGACTGCCCGAAGACACGATCACGATCAAGCTGCGCGGAAGCGCGGGCCAGAGCCTGGGTGCCTTCTGCCCGAAGGGAATGACCTTCGAGGTCGACGGCGACACGAACGACTACTGCGGGAAGGGTCTTTCCGGCGCCAAGATCATGGTGCGTGTCCCGGACGGTGTCAGCTACGAGCCGTCCGAGAGCATTATTACCGGCAATGTCGTGCTTTATGGCGCGACGAGCGGTGAGGCCTATTTCCAGGGACTCGCCGGGGAGCGCTTTGCGGTCCGGAATTCCGGCGCCAATGCCGTCGTCGAGGGTGTGGGCGACCACGGTTGTGAGTACATGACCGGGGGCATCGTTCTCGTCCTGGGCGAAGTCGGACGGAACTTCGGCGCCGGAATGAGCGGCGGGGTCGCCTACGTCCTGGACGAAGCCGGGACCTTCGCCGGGCACGTGAATGCCGAGACGATCGACCTGGACCCCTTGGACGACGCGGATCTTGAAACGGTCCAGCGCATGCTCCGCAACCACTTCAAGTACACGCGAAGCCAGAAGGCCGACGACGTGCTTCGGAAGTGGGACGCGACGGCGCCCAAGTTCGTGAAGGTCTTCCCCAAGGACTACAAGCGGGTGCTCGCCGAGCGCGCCGCTGCGGAGAGTGGCAATGGCTGATCCGCGTGGCTTCCTGAAGTTGGGCCGCGAAGGAACGACGTACCGCGATGTCGCGGAACGTCTCGGTGACTACGCATGCGTGGTTCAGGACGAGAATCCCGAGAAGGTGAAGGCCCAGGCCTCGCGCTGCATGGATTGCGGGATCCCGTTCTGCAATAGCGGCTGTCCGCTCGGGAACATCATTCCCGATTGGAATGACCTCGTGTACCGGGACAAGTGGGAAGACGCGCTCGTTCGCCTCCACTCGACCAACAATTTTCCCGAATTCACCGGAATGGTCTGCCCCGCGCCGTGCGAGCAAGCATGTGTGCTCGGCATCAACCAGGATCCGGTCACGATCAAGTCGATCGAGTTCGAGATCATCACGAAGGGCTTCGACGAAGGCTGGGTGAAGCCCTGTCTGCCCGAGCGTCGGACAGGTCGCAGCGTCGCCGTCGTCGGCTCCGGGCCGGCCGGTCTTTCTGCGGCTCAGCAGCTGACCCGGGCAGGGCACACCGTGACCCTGTTCGAGAAGAACGACCGCGTTGGCGGTCTCCTGCGCTACGGCATCCCTGACTTCAAGATGGAGAAGTGGCTGATCGATCGCCGCGTCGAACAGCTCCAGGCCGAAGGCGTGATCTTCCAGACCGGCGTTCATGTCGGCGTGGACTACACCACCGCCGATCTCCGCAAGAACTTCGATGCGGTGCTCCTGACGGTGGGATCCGAGACGCCGCGAGACCTGCCAGTCGAGGGTCGTGACCTCGACGGTGTGCACTTCGCGATGGAGTTCCTGCCGCAGCAGAACCGTCGTGTCGCGGGCGATACCGTGCCGGACGAAGGCGCGATCCTCGCGACCGACAAACATGTCGTCATCCTGGGCGGTGGGGATACGGGCTCGGACTGCATCGGGACCTCTCACCGGCAGGGCGCGACGTCCGTGACGTCGATCGAACTCCTGCCGCAGCCGCCCGTGGGACGTCACGAGTCCGAGCCGTGGCCGAGTTCGAAGAAGTACTACTTCAACGTGTCGTCGAGCCACGAAGAGGGCGGCGACCGTCTCTACGCGCTGCAGACGACGAAGTTGGAAGGCGAGGGCGGCCGCTTGAAGGCGCTCCATGCGGTGGAAGTCGCGTTCGAACGCGACGAACTCAACCGCCCGATGATGCCGCCCAAGGAAGTGGCTGGCAGTGAAATCGAGATTCCGGCCGACCTGTTGTTGTTGGCCATGGGCTTCGTCCACCCGACACACGAGGGTCTCGTCTCGGAGCTGGGGCTCGACCTCGACCCGCGCGGCAACGTGAAGGCCGACCTCGCAGGCGCCAACTCGTTCGCGACCAGCGAGCCTGGTGTGTTTGCCGCCGGCGACTGCCGCCGGGGCCAGTCCCTGGTGGTCTGGGCGCAGTGGGAAGGCCGAGAGGCCGCTCGCCAGGTGGACAGCTACCTCCAAGGCGCGTCGAGACTCCAGAGTCGGAACGAATTCGTCTAACGCGGCTGTTCGCCGGCCGGTCTTGGTACGGGGATGAGTGGCTTCGGCGAACCTGTTTCGCGTGCGAAATGCGCGCATGCTTTGCGCCCGCGATCCGGCCCGTGGTAGGATCGCCCCGCTAGAGGGGTGTACGACCCAAATGACCCGCAAAGCCGATCATGCTGATCTCGCGCACTTTGAGCGCCTCGATGGTTTCGTTCGAGAACTCATCGAGCGTCTCCAAGCGGCCCGCAAGGAGAACGCTTCGCTACGCGAACAACTCTCCGAGCGCGGCGAACGCGTCCGTGAACTGGAAGGCCGTGAGGGAGCGTGGAATGAAACCCGCGCCGCCGCGACCGCCTCGATTGACTCACTCGCCAGCCAACTCGATCAACTCGAGGCCGAACTCGATCGTCGCATCGATCCCGCCAAGAAGGACGCGTCGTGAGTGCCAAGAAGATTGTTCCGGTCGAGATTCAGGGGCGGGAATACAAGATCCGCGCTGAGACGAGCCCCGATTCCGTTCGCGCTGCCGCGCGACTGCTCAACGAAACCATCGATCGCGTGCGGGAACGTGCGGGTACCGTTGACTCGGTCGATGTCGCGGTTCTGGCAGCACTGAACATCGCGAACTCATTGGTGGCCGAGCGAGAAGCTGGTGGCGCCGTCGACTGGCTAGCGCCGCGCGTCGAAGAACTCACCGCGCTGATCGAATCGGCGCTCGCGGACCCGGCGCCAACGCACTGAGCCCGTGCAGCAGAAGTCTTTACTCCGCCGCCAGATGGCGGAACGCCGCCGCCGCGTCGGCCGAGTCCAGGCCGACGTTGCAGCCCGCGAAGTGGCGCACGCAGCGGTCCTGACCCCGGCATGGCAGCATGCGCGTCGGGTTGCGGTCTACGCGGCACTTCCCGATGAACTCCCGACGCGAGCTCTGGTCGCATTGGCGGAGAAGGCGGGGTTGCCAATGCTGTGGCCACGTATCGACGACGAGAGGCTCGTGTTCGTTGGCTGCGCTGAAAAGGATCTCGTTCCGGGCCGTTTCGGGATCGCTTCTCCTCCGCGGCACCTCTCACCCGTTGTGCTCGATGCATCCGACGTCTTGATCGTTCCCGGCGTCGCATTCGATGCGAACGGAAATCGCCTGGGCCGCGGAGGCGGCTACTACGACCGCGTCCTTGCGGCGCGCGGCGAGGAGGCGCGCTCGATCGGTATCGGGTACGACTTTCAGCGCGTCGAGCAGGTGCCCACAGCACCTCACGATGTCCCTGTGAACTTCGTGGTGACCGAAGCGGGTACCACCCAGAGGAGAGCCCGGTGACCGCGTCCCCCGAAGTGGAGCGACAACTCGAGCGCATCCGCACCGGAAGCGTCGACTTCGTTGGCGAAGACGAACTCCGCCCACGTCTCGCGAAGGCGATCGAAGAGGGCCGGCCGCTCCGGGTGAAGCTCGGGATGGACCCGTCCGCGCCCGATCTGCACGTCGGCCATACCGTGACGCTCGAGAAGTTGAAGATCTTCCAGGAGCTGGGCCACACGCCGATCTTCCTCGTGGGAGACTTCACCGCTCGAATTGGTGACCCCACCGGGAAGAACAAGGCCCGGCCTGCGCTCGATGAGGAACAGGTCAAGGCGAATGCGGTGACGTACGTCGAGCAGGTCGCTCGCGTCCTCGACGTCGAGCGCGCGGAAATCCGTTTCAATGGTGAGTGGATGGATGCGCTGTCTCCGACAGACATCGTCAAGCTGTGTTCGCACTACACCGTGGCGCGCATGCTCGAGCGCGACGACTTCTCGAAGCGCTACCGGGAAGGCCTTCCGATCTCGGTGCACGAGTTCCTGTACCCCTTGGTGCAGGCGTATGACTCGGTTGCCCTCCAGGCAGACGTGGAACTCGGCGGCACCGACCAGCTCTTCAATCTTCTGGTGGGTCGCGAGATCCAGCGCGACTACGGGCAAGCACCGCAGGCGGTGCTGACCCACCCGCTCCTCGTCGGCACCGACGGCAAGGAGAAGATGTCGAAGAGTGTTGGCAACACGATCGGGATCACGGACGCGCCGGAGGAGATCTACGGCAAGACCATGAGCATCTCCGACAAGCTGATGGCGGACTGGGTCGGCGCACTCTCCTTCGGTCGCTGGGAAGACCTGCTGCCCCAGGCCCGATCGGGTGAGGACCCGCTCGGACTCAAGAAGGAGCTCGCGCGCCGCATGGTGGCTCGCTTTCACGGGGATGACGCGGTCGGATCCGCCGAAGGTCATTTCCAGCAGGTGATCCAGCGCGGTGAAACGCCCGACGAGGTGCCGGAAGTCGAGTTGGCACTGGGTGGCGAGGCCAACCTCGGCCTTCTCGACGTGCTTCGGCAAACCTTCGGTCTGGCGTCGAATGGGGAGGCGCGACGGCTGGTTTCCGGCGGTGCCGTTCAGGTGGATGAAGGGCGGGTCGATGACCCGAAGCTCCGTCTTGCGGCCGGGGAGTACCTGTTGAGAGCCGGAAAGCGGCGATTCGCTCGGGTTTCTCTCAAGTAATCCCCGTGGGGGCCGAGAAATCCCCTCGGGAGGCTCTACTTTGTTCTCCGCGCCCTTGACGGACTGAGCGCCCCTGCTTAAATTGCCGCTCCGCTTCAGCCGGCGCCAACTGGTCCCGCACCGGCGAAAAGCTTTCCTCCCCCTCTTGGGGGAGCTGTGTCCGAAGAGCCCAACACAGGCTCTAAGTGACTTCGCCCGGTCTTTGAAAACCGAATAGCGTGTGGTTTGAACCGAGCCTGCAAAGCTCGGTCAGACGGTAAAAGGTTTCAAAATAAACCTGCCGGAGCGGCCCCTTGGGTCGCAAAGGCGTGGCCAGACTTACGTTTGCAGCGGAGTCGAGGTCACAACCGAACAACTTGGTGGCGCCTTACGGTGTCACCATGTGCCAAGTTCAAACTGGAGAGTTTGATCCTGGCTCAGAACGAACGCTGGCGGCGTGCTTAAGACATGCAAGTCGTGCGAGAAAATCACCTTCGGGTGGTGAGTAGAGCGGCGCACGGGTGAGTAACGCGTGGGTAACCTACCCTTGGGTCTGGAATAACATCGGGAAACTGGTGCTAATGCCGGATAAGACTACGACAACCTCGGTTGATGTAGAAAAACATGGCCTCTTCTTGAAAGCTATGGCCCCTGGATGAGCCCGCGTTCCATTAGCTTGTTGGTGGGGTAAAAGCCTACCAAGGCGACGATGGATAGCTGGTCTGAGAGGATGATCAGCCACACTGGAACTGAGACACGGTCCAGACTCCTACGGGAGGCAGCAGTCG
>JAJDAQ010000003.1 GCA_029261815.1 Deltaproteobacteria bacterium | reverse complement strand
TCGTCGAGTCCCCCTTGCGCCCCGATCCACTGCATGGCGGCATTGAACCCGAATGCCCCCTGCGCACCGAGCACCAGAACCATCGCCACATGGCCGTCCTTGCATGGCTCGATGATCGGGAGCGTGAGGCCCGGCGCGATCTCCTGCCCACCCATCCTGCCCGCGCGATCTTCGGCAAAGCCCGGCGGGTCGAGGTCGAACGCGGCGTAGTCCGTGACATACATCAACGACCAGAGCACGGCGGCCTGGCCGGAGGTATCGAGGTGCTGTCCCTGACCGGATCGATTGCGTGCATACAAGGCCAGAATCGCATCTGCCGCCGCCTGCACTCCCGCATGGTGTGCCGTTTCGGGCAGGCCGACCGGAATCGGCGGGCGATCCCCTTCACCTTGCATGTTCAAGAGCCCGCCGGCGGCGGCGATCGTCAGGTCGGTCGCGGGGTGCATCGCGGCCGGCCCCGTCTGACCGAACGGAGAGATCGAGACGTAGATCAGCAGCGGATTGATCGCGCCGAGGTCGTCCGGGCCGAGACCCATCGCCGCCATTTTCCCGGGAATGAACGACTCGATCAGGACATCCGCGCTCGCGGCGAGCGCGCGGACCGACTCGCGGCCGGCGTCGTCATCCAGATCGAGAACGATGCTCTTCTTCCCGCGGCCCCACGCCCGCCAGAACAGCGACCGGTCGGGCGGCGCGTCAGCACGTTCGTCGAACGGAGGCGCGAAGCGTGCCTCGCACCCACCGGGCGGCTCGACCTTCAGCACTTCGGCACCAAGATCCGCGAAGACGCGCCCCGCCGCTTCGCCCATCGCCGTCGTCAGGTCCAGGACCCGGATTCCATCGAGTGCGCCGCCGCTCATCCATCCTCCTCAGGAGGCGAAAACTCTAGCCCGTCGCGGGACAGTGCGAGCGAGACCCTGGACCGAGTAGCATGAAGAGAGCGGAGAACCGATGACGAAGAAAACACCGAATCACGCGCTCAGTCCGATGGCGTGTCCAGTGCACCTCGAGGACGTCGACCTGTTCGGACCCGGCGCGCCCGAGCATTGGTTCGAGGCCTACGAAATCCTGCACGCGGAAGCGCCGGTGCTTCGGATTCCAGGCGAAGGGACGAGACCCGATACCGACGGCTTCGTGCTGTGTCGGTACGAAGACATTGCGCGGGTCATCCAGGACACGGTTCGCTTCCCGCCGCCGCGTATTCGCCGCGAGAAGCACTCCGGCGACAGCGCCCCGATCCCGTCGCGTCCCAACGCGATGGTCCAGTCCATCTTGTCACTGCGACCCACGCCCGATCTCTGGAAGGCCCACAAACAACAGCTCACCGACCCCTGGGTCGGGCCACGCGGAGCGAAACGCAACGAGCCCTTGATCCGCGAAACCGTCGAGAACCTGATCGGCGATCTTCCGACGGACGGCGTTTGCGAATTCGTTGGAGCGTTCGCCGCACCGCTCCCTGCCACCGTCATGACCCGGATCCTGGGCTTCCCACTCGAAGACATGCCGCAGCTCGCCGAATGGTCGAAGGCCCAGGTCCGACCGTTCGTTCACGGCCGCGGACACCGCAACCTGCTTCCGCCCGAACAAGAAGCCGAGCAGGCCCGGGTCCTCGAAGAATTCACGGCCTATGTCACGGACCAGGTACAAGCCAAACGCCGGCAGCCCAGAGACGACATGATCTCGGACCTCACGCAGGTCACCTACCCGGCCCTCGACCGGAAGCTCACCGACATCGAGATCGTCGGCATCGTCTACGCCATGCATCTCGGCGGTCTCGAGACGACGCAATACGCGCTCACGGAACAAGCCCAGTTGTTGGCGGAGCAGCCGCGAGTCTTCGAGAGACTTCGCCGGGAGCCAGCCCTGATCCCGCGGTTCGTCGAAGAGTCGCTTCGGCTTCGCGCGCCGACCCAGGGCCTCTCGACCCGAATGACCACACAGGACGAGATCTTCCAGGATGTTGCCGTCCCGGCCGGGTCCATCCTCCACCTTCGATGGGGCGCCGGAAACCTCGACCCGCAACAGTTCGAATGTCCCCACGAGCTGCGACTCGATCGAAAACGGCCCGCGCGGCACCTCACGTTCTCTCAAGGGCCACGATCGTGCCCGGGCGCCGGCATCTCACGCTTCGAGCAGACGATTGCGTGGGAACGCCTGCTCGCGTCGTTCTCCTCGCTCTCGCTCGCGCCCGGAAATACCTTCCTGCATCAACCTGGCATCATGCTGGGCGCCTACGAACTACACCTGCGGTGGGAGTCCGCCTAGAGCCCGATGAACGCGAAGGCTTGTGCCAGATAAAGCGCCAGCGGAAGGTCGCTATGCGGGCCCGGTTCGTTCTGACTCATCACGACCCCGACGAGGCCGGTCGACGGACTCACGAAGAAGGTCGTTCCGAAGTATCCGGACCACCAGTAGTCACCGTCGGCATCCATCATCGGCGTCGCATCTGCATCCCGGACAACGGCGAGGCCCAATCCCCATCCGAGCCCCTCGATTCCTTCGCTGGCGAGTACGCCCTCGGGAACATGGATGGAGGTCATCCGTGCCACCGTTTCGGGCGCGAGAATCCGTCGTCCTTGATAGGTGCCGCCATGCCACAGCATCAAGGCGAAACGCATGTAGTCTCCGACGGTGGACACGAGCCCACTTCCGCCAGGTGTGAAGTCGGAGTGATCGATCCACCCATCGGTGACGCGAACCAGTTCGCCCCCGGCATCCTGTGTATAGACCTTGGCAAGCGACTCCGGCTCCTCGACGGTCATCAGGAACTCGGTCTGTTTCATGCTAAGGGGAACGATGATACGCCGGGTCACGAAGTCGCCGAATGATTCGTTCGCCGCGATCTCGACCACCCGCGCCAGTACGTCTGCCGAGTAGCCGTAGCGCCACGCAGTGCCGGGTTCTTCGTAGAGCGGCAACGCCAGCACCCGGTCGACGCGCTCGGCGAGGCTGCCCTCTCCGACGTAGAAGCCGTCGGCCTCCCAGAGCCGGTCCAGTGCGCTGCCGGCCTCGTCTCCCGAGCCGATTCCGGAGCTGAACTGGAGCAGATGCCGCACCGTCATCTCTCCTCGCGCGGTCGTGGTCGGAATCGTCCCCGAGGCATCGACTTCGTGCGACGTCGCCACCCGAATCGCCCCCGCTGCGGGCAGGTAACGCGAAACCGGATCGTCGAGGGACAACGCGCCTTCTTCGATCAGGATGTGGGCGGCTACTGCCGTCACCGGCTTCGTCATCGAGGCGATTCGGAAGCGGGTATCCAGATTCATCGGCTCCTCGGTGTCGATGTCGGCGACACCGGCAGCCGTG
This sequence comes from Deltaproteobacteria bacterium, assembly GCA_029261815.1. Classification (GTDB taxonomy): domain Bacteria; phylum Myxococcota_A; class UBA9160; order UBA9160; family UBA6930; genus JAJDAP01. The sequence goes on along the minus strand of JAJDAQ010000003.1, from coordinate 5,080 downwards.
GCGTAGACGACCTCTCCGTCCCGGGCAAACATCGCCACATAACCGGACCGCGAACCACGCCACGCGCTAAGACGCAGCAGCGCGTTCATCCCACTTCGCCCCACCCAGCCGAGGCCTTCCGTCGCCTCAGCTTCGGCGTGACTCGGCAGAACATCGGTCGCGAGCGAACCCCCCGTGCACCCGGAAAGCGCCAATGCCACGACCAGGCCCACGACCCCGTGCCCGCGGCCCTGCGATCTTCGTTGATTGACGCTCACTTCGTTTGGCTCCCCTCGTCCCATTCAAGTTCTGCGATTCCGATTCCGTGCTCGCCGCCGGCCGCGTAGAGCAGGAACACCCTGCCCGCCTCCTGGAAGATCGCAGGATCGCGCAGCTGGTTCACCCGACCGTACGCGACGCTCCGGATCGACGGCAGGTTCGGCTCTCCGGCGCCTTCCCATTCACGCTCCGGCCGGAGGACCTCATAACAACCCTCGTCCCGCCAACGGGTCCAATCGATGGACAGATCGATCGTCGATCGAACGATCCGCTCGGGAGCGTCCCCGACCTGGGTCCAGAAGACATGAAGCCGCTCACCTTGCTTCCAGAGCGCCGCGTGACGCATGTTCGGATGGAAGATCCGGGGGCCCTCTTCGAAGCCGCTCCGACCGCTCTCCGAACGATAGAGCTGTCCCGGCATCGCCAGCGCGTAGGTCATGCCGGCGTGCTCGAAGGTCCGAAGATACGTGCGCCCCAAGGGTTCCTCCAGAACTTCGAAGGCCAGGCCGTCAGGCGAAACCGCCACCCGGGTCAACTGCTGGGCGAATGTCTCGAGACCGTGGAAGTACATCACGATCTGACGAGATCGTTCGTCCACGTGCACGTCCGGGGAAGCAATGTGGGGCGCCGTCAGCTCCTTCTCGAGCGAATGCTGGAGTCGAACCCCCGTCAGCCACGCACCCAGCTGGAAGCGAAGGAGTTCCAAGCGGGGCGCCGGCGGCGGTTCGACGGCAAAGAACGAATCCTCGATCGAAAGGGCACCTGGCGCATGGACGGTCCACGGACCCTCCAACGCGTCGGCGTAGGCCAACTGGATTCGCCTTCCCTTGTGATCGGCAAAGTAGAGGTAGTAGTCCGCCAGGCGGTCTTCGACCCAGTCGGGCACGCGAATCAGGGATGGGCCCTGGACGTTCTCGCCGATCGACGGTGCATGGCCGGGCGCCACGATCGGCGCGTCGACGAGGCGACGGGCCCGAAGCCACGGATCGGGTTCGGTCACCCGGTTCGGCGTTTCAGCGCAGCCGAGGAGCAATCCAAGCAACGCGACGCCGACAACCGATCGCTTCCACCACCGCTGTCGATTGTGCTCGATCATCCAGTCCGACCTGTCCTCGGAGCAGACCGGACCGGCCCGCTCCGAGACCCTACTCGCCACGGGCGATCGAGGCGACCGGAGCCGCCAGCCGGAGCGGCGCTGGCGCGGTGCGTCTCGGTAGCAGCCCACCCGCGTGCAAGCGGCAATGCGCCGGCCCTGATGCGGACCGAATCCAGTTCGCCGCATCGTCGGTGGTCGGGGTCACAGGGCCGACCGCCCAGAACCCGATGGATGAACGAAGGAGTCCCACCCATGCTGCGTTCGCTCTCCACCCTCTGCGCCCCGCTCGCCCTCGTCGCGTGTCTCGCCGTGCCCGCCTCGGCGACGCCGTTGGACATCGTCGTCAACTTCAATGGCGGGCTCACTGCGAGCCAGCAGAGCATTTTCGCCACTGCCGAGACCTTCTGGGAAACGCAACTGGTCGGCTACCAGGTCGGCATCTCGCTCAGCACCGTCACCATCGATGCGGAAGGCATTGCCATTGATGGAAGCGGCGGAACCTTGGGCCAGGCTGGACCCCGCTCGCTGACCTCACAAGGCGGCTTCGTCCTCGCGCGAACGGGACAGATGCAGTTCGACACCGCGGACCTGACCCTGCTGGAAAGCAGCGGGCGTCTCCTCGGAACGATCCTCCACGAGATGGCCCATGTCCTCGGTTTCGGAACCCTCTGGAATCTCAACGGTCTCTACACCGATGGCACCGGCCAATACACCGGCGGTGAAGCCTTGGCGGCATGGGTGACCGAGTTCAACGAGTTCGGCGCGACATCGGTTCCAGTCGAGCTCGGCGGCGGGAGCGGAACGCGCGACGGCCATTGGAACGAGAATGACGGTGGCGGCGGAAGCACCGGCTTTGTGGACGCCTTCGGCCGCGACATGCGAGACGAACTGATGACGGGTTGGATCAGCGGGAGCACCTTCGTCTCGCAGACCACGCTCGGTGCGTTTCGCGACCTCGGCTTCCTGGCTCCGGCAACGGCCCTGCCCGAGCCTGCGCTCGGCGCGCTCTGGGCCATCCTGGCCTTCGCGTTCGCCCGCCGAAAGCCGCTGGGCGCGGTCTCAGTCGGGGGAAGGCGGCGGGCGATTCAGTGACCCCGCGAACGGATCCTGGTCCGCATCGTGGTGCCGCGTGTACTCCGTCATCTCCGTCACGTAGTCGGCAAACGGCGCACCGTACAGTTCTTCGATCACGGCCAACGCCATGTCCGTTCCGGCCGAGACGCCCGACGACGTCACGAACGGCGCGTCCTGCACCCAGCGTGCTGCCTCGACCCAGTCCACCTGGTCACTCTGACCGGTGGCCAGCGAGAAGAAGACCTTGTTCGACGTCGCCCGCCGACCGTCCAATAGGCCGGCCTTCGCCAGGATCGCGGAGCCGCTGCAGACCGACATCGTGCGCTCTGCGAGCGCCGATTGGCGGCGAAGGAAATCGTGAAGCGGTTCATTCGCAAGTGCCGGAATCGTTCCGATTCCTCCGGGCAACAGCACGAGATCGAGGTCCGGGCAGGTGCCGAAGTCGAACTCGGCCAAGGTCTTCGGCCCCTGGGTCGACGCCACGGGGCCCACCGTCTCGGCCACCGTCACGATCTGGATCCGCTCCGGTCCAAGCGATCCGAACATCTCGAGCGGTCCGTAGAGGTCGAGCAACTCGAACTGGTCATAGAGGACGGCACCGAGAACCCGAGGCGGAGATTGCTCATTCATGGGTCAAGCGTAGTCGGGTCGCTTCGCCCTCGCAGCCCGTGGCGGGCCTCGTGCGCGTCCGACGGAAACAGCTAGCGTCCGCCCGCGTGAGCGAAGACCCCCTCGATATCCGGCGCGTATTCGAACTCGAACCGCACGGCCCTGACACCTACATCGGCGAAAGCCCGCCGTACACTTGGGGGCGCATCTACGGTGGTCTCGTCATCGCCCAGGCACTGTGGGCCGCGACCCAGACGGTGGACCCCGCGCATGCGGTCCATTCGCTGCACGCCTATTTCATCCTCGGCGGCGACCTCAAGGAGCCGGTCCGATACGAGGTCGACCGTGTGCGAAATGGTCGCTCGTTCACGACCCGTCGGGTGCTCGCTCGGCAGAGCGGTGGTGCGATCCTGAGTCTGGCGTGCTCGTTTCAACGGTCCGAGTCGGGCGCAGAAACCCAGACCTCCGAGTTCCCCTCCGGCGTCCCGGAACCGGACGAGAGCGCGATCGATCGGGATGCCGGCATCGATCGCATCGACCTGACGCGGGGAGAGAAGGCGCCCAATTCGCGCATCTGGGCCCGCTACCCGGAGGACCTTCCGGACGATCCGCGCATCCACGCATGCGCGCTCGCCTACATGTCCGACGACAACCCGATGGATGCCGTCTGGAAGTCACACCCGGAAGATCCCGAGTCGCCCGACAACGAGTCGATGGGTGCCAGCCTCGACCACGCGGTCTGGTTCCTGCGCCCCGTACGGGCCACCGACTGGAACCTGATCGACATGACCGGCCATGGCATGGTCGGATCTCGCGGACTCGCCACGGGGACGGTCTTCAGCCGGAAAGGGACCCACGTCGCGACGATCGCGCAGGAAGGGCTGCTGCGGGTCCGCAAGAAGACCTGACCGGCTCGTCGGCACCCCCACCTTGCGCGATAGACTCGAGCGAGACGACTGGAGCCCCCATGCCCGCCACACTGCCTCACCTCGACTACCGGACAGATGGCCCGAGCGATGTCACCGCCGCACTCAATGCGAACGGTGCCGTGATCGTCGAAGGCCTCCTCGACGATTCGCTGCTCGCGCGATTCAACGCCGAACTGGATCCCTTCCTGGAGGCCGCATCGCCGGACCGCCACTTCATCAACCCCGGTGTCGACTTCTTTTTCGGCAAGGAAACCCGTCACCTCACGGGAGTCGCGGCGAAGTCGCGCGTCTTCGCAACCGAGATCCTGACGCACCCACTCTACGAAGCGGTTTGCGACGAGATCCTGCTGCCCAACTGCGCCAACTATTGGCTCAACGTCGCCCAGGTTCTCGACCGCGGCCCCGGGTCGGGCGACCAGATGCTGCACCGCGACCAGGACGTATGGGTCCATCTCCCGAAGCCCCATCCTGAGATCGAAGTCGCCTCGGTCATCGCGCTCGTCGACTTCCGCGAAGACACCGGCGCCACCCGAGTGGTCCCCGGCAGCCACCGCTGGGAGCCCGAACGCGTGGCCGAACCTTCCGAAGTCCTTGCCGCCGAAATGCCTGCGGGAGCAGCCGTGGTCTACCTGGGCTCGACCCTCCACGGCGGCGGATCGAACCGCACCCGCGACTCCTGGCGTCGCGGGATGCACATGAGCTTCACGCTCGGATGGCTGCGGACGGAAGAGAACCAGTCGCTGGCGGTCCTGCCCGACGCGGCGCGCGATCTACCGAGACGCAGCCAGGAGCTTCTTGGTTATGCGGCGCACGACGCGATTGCCGATGGCGGCGGATACCTTGGCGCGGTCGACCTGCTCCATCCGGCTGACCTGCTGGCCGAAGGAAAGCTCTAGCCGGTACGGGTGCTCGCGGCGAACGCCTCGGCAACAACGGCCGTGCGCTCGACCAGATTTTCGAGCGCGAGTTCGCCGATTCCCGCAAGCTGCGTCGCGACGCGGCCATTCCACGGTTCCGTCCATTCCGCCGGAATCGGCTTTCCCTGGAGGCCCCAGAGGCCACCAACCGTCGCGCCGTTGCAGTCGGTGTCCCAGCCCGCGCTGACCGCTTCGCC
>JAJDAQ010000002.1 GCA_029261815.1 Deltaproteobacteria bacterium | reverse complement strand
CTCCCCTACGAGACGGCAATCATAAGCAATCCAAGCGGAGCGGCCCATTGAAGCATGTGATCTTGATGCGACACGCCCGTGCCGGCGAAGCGGCCACGGACGCCGCAAGGCCGCTCGCCGCCTCCGGCCGGCATGATGCAGGTCGCATGGGCCCCGCTTTATCGGCCTTGGACGCGGCATTTAGGCCCGATGTCGTGCTTTGCTCCTCTGCGCAACGAACGCGAGAGACATGGGACGCGATGAGATCAGCATTTCCGCCCGGCATCCGCGTCGACATCCGGGACGAACTTTATCTGGCCTCCGAAGCAGAGTTGTTCGCAGCGCTTCAGGCCCTCGACCGGGAAGCCTGCGCCCTCGTGCTGGCGCATGAACCGGGGCTCTCGAGCCTCACGTCCTGGCTGTCAGCCCGGGCGCAGCCCGACGCACGAGCCCACGCGGAGCGGGGAATGGTGACTGCGGCGTTCGCGGCCCTGGCGCTGGCTATCGGCGAGTGGGACGAAATCGCGCCCGACTGCGGAGAACTCGTTGCCTTCGAGACCCCGCGCTCGCTCGACGACGCGGCGGCGAAGAACGCCTAGACCTCGGCCGAGTACGGAGGCGCCGGCTCGTATTGGATGTACCGCTGGACCTCGCGCGCGACTTTCGGCGTATAGAGCTGGCCGACCAACCACAGCGCCATGTCGATCCCGGCTGAGACGCCCGCCGACGTCACCAGGTTGCCGTCCCGAACGAAACGCGGTCCGTCGACCACATCGACATCTCCACGTTCTCTCAGTGTCGGGACGAAGGCCCAATGGGTCGTGACCCGCTTTCCCCTCGCGAAGCCCGCTTCGTGGAGCAGCAACGTTCCGGTGCAGACACTCGTCACCCATGTCGCGTTGGCGCCCGCTCGTTTCAAGAACTCGATCATCGCCGGGTTCGACACTTCCTGGCGGGTACCCTGGCCGCCAGGAACGAGGAGCACGTCGAGAGCAGGTGCATCTTCGAAGCCACAGTCCGGGAGCACGCGCATTCCCTTTGCGCAGTGCACCGGCCCGGGCGACTCGGCAATGAGATGGACCCTTCCACCGTGGTTCGCGTGGAACAACCCGCCGAACACCTCGTACGGACCTGCGAAGTCGAGTTCCTCGACATCGGGGAAGAGGACGATTCCGACTTCGAGGGCGTCAGGGGAAGCCATGGCGGGACTCCGGCGTACGTGTCGTGGCAGGGCGTGATCGAGTTCTGTACCAGTACGAAGTGCCGAACTCGTCGAAACAATCGAAGGCTATCGAAGGCCGTTCTGCTGTCGACATTGCCACGAGTGTCGAGGACGGCATCCGCCAGGGGCGGCTCCTTCACGGCGGTGCGCTACCGACCGTCCGCGCACTGGCGGCCCAACTCGACGTGAGTCCCACCACCGTGGCGGCCGCCTACCGCCTGCTTCGCGAGCGTGGCCTGCTCGTCACGGCCGGGCGTCGTGGGACTCGGATCGCCCCGGCGCCGCCGGTGGCCTCGTCGCCGGTTCCCGAAGTTCCGCCCGGAACCCGTGACCTCGCGACCGGCAATCCTGATGCCCTACTGCTCCCGCGCCTGGGCCCCTACCTATCGCGGCTCGCGCCCGAACCACATCTCTATTCGGACGAGATCCACTCCCCCGCGCTACTCGCACTCGCGCGGGAACGCCTTCGCGTGGACGGCCTTCCCCACAGCTCCCTGGCCGTCGTCAGCGGCGCGATGGACGGCATCGAGCGTGTGCTGGCGGCGCGGCTCCGTGCCGGAGATCGCGTCGCAGTTGAAGATCCCGGCTTCCCGGGCGTTCTTCACCTCGCTCGCGCCCTCGGGCTGGTGCTGGTCCCGTTTCCGGTCGACGACTCGGGCCCGATTCCAGAGTCTTTCGAACGTGCGCTCGCGGGCGGTGCGGCAGCCGTCATTCTCACGCCACGGGCCCAGAATCCGACGGGCGCCAGCCTTTCGCCGGCCCGCGCAGCATCGCTCCGGCAGATCCTGCAGCGAACGCCCGAAGTCCTGCTCATCGAAGACGACCACTGCGAGGTCGCGGCCGGGACGGCAGCCTTGAGTCTGAGCGGCGACACGGTGCGCCACTGGGCCATCGTGCGGTCGGTCTCGAAGACGCTGGGACCCGACCTGCGACTGGCCCTCCTGTCCGGCGACACGGAGACCATCGCGCGGGTTTCCGGCCGCCAACTCCTGGGCTCACGCTGGGTGAGCCATCTCCTGCAGGCCCTCGTCGTTTCGCTGTGGAGCGATCCGAAGACCGAGAAACGCCTCGCGCGTGCAGCCGAACGCTATACGCAGCGACGCAACGCCTTGATCGAAGCGCTCGCGACACACGGGATCGAGGCACACGGTCGGAGCGGGCTGAACGTCTGGGTCCCCGTCCCCGAAGAGACATCGGTCGCGCTTCGCCTCGCAGCCGCCGGATATGCGGTCAAGGCCGGCGAAGGCCACCGGCTCGAGAGCCCACCGGCTATCCGGATCACCACGGCTTCCCTCGACGTCGATGAGGCGCCGAAGGTTGCAGCGCTCCTTGCCGAGGCCCTCGGACGCTCGGCTGGATCGAGCGCCTAGCAACAAACTCCGGGCACTCTTCGCTAGGCCGCGGCCGGCGCGCCTTCAGACCAGAACGGCTCATAGACGGGCGGCTCACCGAGACCGAATTCGTTGCGCACTTCGCTGAGCGGCAGCGGCAGCAGCCGCTCCCAATCCGCGTAGTCGAGGTTCTTCGTCTGCTTTCCCCGACGCCAGGCCCTTCGGATCATCGCGCGCATTTCGGGACCGCCGGTCCAACCAGCCATGGCCACGATCAGCGCGATGCCGTGGTTCCAACCCTGCGCAATCCCGTAGGACAGGATCGATGCCTCGCCTAACAGGTCCCGACCCCAGCCCGTGGTGACGTGTTGGAGGTCGTGGCAGTCGCGAAGGCGATTGAAGAAGCGGGTGCGATCCTCGTCCGCCTCGAAGCGATCCACAGACTCGCTCGCATCGACCAGGCCATCGGCCGAGATCTTCTCGCGTGCGGTGAAGAGGAAGTACTCGTGCCCAAGGCTGCCTTCGGGGAGCGAGGCCAGGTACTCGCGGTTCTGCAACGTCTCGAGCAGGTTCCGCTTCTCGGCCAGGATCCGCTGCCCAGCCTCGGTCTTGCGGAACTTCCGGAACTGGCGTTCGCCGGATTTTCCCGACAAGGCCTTGATGATCACGAAGACCTCGTCGGTGTTGTCCGGGTCTTCCCGTAGGCGCCCGAGCGCCTGCCATGCGGTACGAAAATGTAGTCGGGTATCGGGCTGGTCCATCGGGGGCTCCCGGGCGCGGGTGCGGGTTCCTGATCTTATACTTACAATAATGTAAGTATCGAACGATGGGCAAGCCACCATGAGCCAGAAATCGCAAAAACGTCGCCGACTCCCCGCGGCCGAAGCCCAGGAGCGCATCCTCAAGGCCGCTGGGAAGCGCCTCGCCGAGGGAGGGCCGGATGCGGTGCGACTCCAGGACGTCGCCCAGGACCTGGGGATCTCCCACCCGGCGATCCTCCACCATTTCGGCAGCCGCGACCAACTCATGGCGCAATTGGAGGCGCGCGGCATGCGCGCGCTCCAAGAAGACCTGCTTGCCGCATCGGGGACCGCCGAGGACTCCCTCGCCCGGGTCGCCCAGACGCTTGGCGATGAAGGGCATGCACGGCTGCTCGCGTGGTGGGTCCTTCACGGGGAAGGCCCGGAAGAGGCCACCGACTGGGGGATGCTCCAGGATATTGCTCGCGGCATCCACGAGCGGCGGGTCGAGGCCTCCACGGCTGCTGGAACGGCAGCGCCCAGCGAAGAGGACACGACCTGGGTCGTCCGGCTCGCAGCGGTCGCGCTCTTTGGCGAGGCGCTACTGGGCGACATCCTCACCAAGAGCGCCGGGCTCGATGACCCGGAAGACGCTTCACGTCGCTTTCGAGCCTGGCTCGCCGAACGCCTGATCGGCTAGCACCCGGCCTGGCGGCAGCGCAGACTCGGCTATTCTCCACTGGCTGACGGGCGCCAGCGAGTACGCGCCGATCATCAAGGAGCACCGCATGACCGAGCTGCCGTACGAGATCTTCGACGGAGACAACCACTACTACGAAGCCGAAGACGCGTTCACGCGCCACATGGACCGCAAGATGCAGAAGCGCTGCATGCAGTGGGCCGACGTGAACGGGCGCCGAAGCCTCCTCGTTGGGGGGAAGGTCAACCGGTTCATCCCGAACCCGACCTTCGATCCCGTCGCGCGACCCGGTTGCCTCGACGACTACTACCAGGGCAAGAACAAGGCGGGCGCGACCATCCGCGAGGCGTTCGGCGAACTCGAACCGATCAGTGCGGCCTACCGCGACCGAGACGTGCGTATCGAGGTCATGAAGGAGCAGCGCGTCCAGGGCGCCTTTTTCTTCCCGACGCTAGGCGTCGGAATGGAAGAAGCCCTGATCCACGACCCGGAGGCGATCATCGCGTCCTTCCGGGCGTTCAATCGCTGGATCGAAGAAGACTGGGGGTTCTCCTACCAGGACAAGATCTTCGCCGCGCCCTACTTCCATTTGATGGACCTCGACAACGCGATCAGCGAACTCGAATGGGCACTCGAAAAAGATGTTCGGCTGATCGTGATGCGCTCGGCCCCGGTCCGCAGTGCCACGGGCTGCCGCTCGCTCGCGGATCCGATGTACGACCCATTCTGGGCACGAATCAATGAGGCCGGCATCACTGTCGCATTCCACGGCGGCGATGCGGGCTACGGCCGTTACCTCGAAGACTGGGGAGAAGGCGGTACCGTGGAATCGTTCAAGAGCTCCGGTTTCAAGAGCGTCGTCGGGGGTAGCCGCGCGCCCTTCGATACGTTCGCGGCCCTCGTCTGCCAAGGTCTATTCCACCGACACACGAACCTGCGCGTCGTCTCGATCGAGATGGGAGCTCTCTGGGTGCCGTGGCTGATGCAGAGCTTCGAGCGGGCGTATGGCATCAGTCCGACGGACTTCGTCGAGGACCCCGCCGAGACGTTCAAGCGTCACGTCTGGCTCAATCCATTCCACGAAGACGATGTGAAGAGTCTGGCCGATCTCGTCGGCGCCGACAACCTGATCATGGGTTCCGACTGGCCGCATGCCGAAGGCATGCGCACGCCTATCGACTATGTCCGGGAACTCAGGGAACTCGAGGACGGCGAGATCAAGACGATCATGCGCGACAACGGAATCGAGTTGATCACGCGGCGGCCCCAGACCGCGGCCTAGCGATGACTCGTGGGCTCAGTCGTCACCCAGGTGCATGAAGAGCTGGATGACATACCAGAGCATCAGGGCCAC
>JAJDAQ010000001.1 GCA_029261815.1 Deltaproteobacteria bacterium | reverse complement strand
GGCGGCGACGGGGACCTGCGACCTCGTCGTTGATTCCGGCGGAGTCTGCAGTGAAGACAACGCATGCCGGAACGGTGCGACCGAGTCCTGCGTCATCGGAATCTGCGCGCCGCGATCCGGCCAGGGCGGGTGGTGTGATTCGTCCCGCGATTGTCTCCCACCGCTGACGTGCGACTCGGTGGCAGCGGTCTGCCAGTAACTCGAGGCCCGATCTTGCCCAGGACAGTGCCCGGCGGCTGTCGTGAGAGCGCCAAGCATGAAACCTGAACGCGCCTGAAGCGCCCAGCCCGGAACTTTGAGACGATCGGGTAACTATGATACTAGTTACCTGCGAATCGGATCACGGCGGCCGTCGAGCGGCGCCACAAGGAGTTCAAGCCCATGGCGCAATTCGACGGTCTTCTGTTCGACTGCGACAACCACTATTACGAGGCCGAGGACGCCTTCACGCGCCACGTGCCCAAACGCATGCAGAAGCGCTGTGTGGAGTGGGTCGAGATGGACGGCAAGCGGTTCCACCTCGTGGCCGGCAAGCTCAACAAGTCGGTCGGCAACCCGACCTTCAACCCGATCTCCAAACCCGGTGTGCTCCGCGAGTACTACCACGGCAACCCGAAGGGCAAGACCTTCGTCGAGCTGACGCATTCCGCGCTCGAGCAGATGCCGCCCGAGTACATGGATCGCGATGTTCGCGTCGAGCGGATCAAGGAGCAGGGGCTGGAAGGTGCCTGGATGTTTCCGACCGCGGGTGTCCTGTACGAGCAGGCGCTGTGCCATGACACCGAAGCGCTGTGCGTCTTGACCGAGGGCTTCAATCGCTGGCTCGACGACGACTGGGGGCTGAACTACCAGGGTCAGCTCTTCGCTGCGCCTTACATCACGCTGGCCGACGTCGACTGGGCATGTCGCGAACTTGAATGGGCGCTTTCGCGCGACGCGCGGGTGATCGTGATGCGCCCGTCCGCAGTCTTTACGCGTGACGGCTGGCTCTCTCCCGGCCACGAGCAGTTCGACCCCTTCTGGGCGCGTGTGAACGAGGCGGGGATTACCGTCGTCGCCCATGTGGGAAGCAACGGTTACACCTCGAACGGTTACGGCGGGAACGCTGCCCTGGCCGTTCTTGGGGGAGGACGCAAACCCTCGGTTGCCGGGCTCATCCCTGAGCGGGCGATCTACGACTTCCTGCTGACCCTGGCCTACGAGAAGATGTTCGAACGGTTTCCGAACCTGCGCATCGCTTCCATCGAGAACGGCTCCGCCTTCCTGGGAGATCTCTTCATCAAGCTCGAACAATCCAAGAAGCGCATGCCCCACTACTACAAGGAAGACCCGGCGGAGCTGTTCCGAAGTCACGTGTGGATCAACCCGTTCTGGGAGGACACGTTCCCCGAGATCGTCGCGCACATGGGCGCGGACCAGGTGATCTTCGGCTCGGACTGGCCGCACATGGAGGGGATGGAACACCCGCGCGACATCTTCGAAGAACTCGACGGGATCTCGCTCGCAGATCAAGCGAAGATCCTTCACGGGAATACGGCAGCGCTCAACCAGCGGCGACCGTTGTGAAGGCGCGCTCTGGGGGTCGGGCCTGATGGACACGATCACCGTACGGAAAATGCCGTTCGAGTTTCCCGACGAGATCGACCCGGTCATCTTCGAGGGCAACCACAAGCAGTCGTTCGGGTTCATCGCGGGCTCGCTGCTGCTTCCTCATCTGGAGCCCTACTTGATTCGATCGATGAAGGCCGCCGAGGAGCACGTCACCGACCCGAAGATCCTGGACGGACTCAAGCGGTTCGCGGCCCAGGAAGGGCAGCACTACCGCATGCACATGAAGTTCAATGCGACCGTCCGGCGCTCGGGCTTCCCGGGGCTCGACGCGCTGGAGAAAGAGCTCTCCGACGACTACCACCGATTCTCCGAGACGAAGTCGCTTCGCTTCAACCTCGCCTACGCGGAGGGTTTCGAAGCCCTCACCATGAACGCGATCAAGCAGATGATGGAGCCCGACGGCTTCGGCGAAGACCTGCCCGTCTTCATGCAGATGATCGAGTGGCACTTCGTCGAAGAACTCGAGCACCGCACCGTCGCCTTCGACGTCTACGATCACGTCTGCGGTGGCTACTTCTATCGGTTGTTCGTCGGCATCTGGGCGCAGTGGCACTTCACCCGTTGGATCCGGCGCGCGACCGCATACATGCTGAAGATGAATCCGCCCCCTAAGGGCAACGCCAAGACTGCGGTCGAGAATGGGATGACGCAACCTCCTGCCCGCGCCTCGATTCGAGACCAGATCTCGGCCGTGTGGCGCATCTATCTACCGAGCTACACCCCCCACAGCGTGACGATCGCCCCCGGCATCGACCGCCTCGCCCGCAAGTACACCGCGATGGCAATCAAGACGTCTTGATCGTGTCATCCAGACTGGAGTGCGTTCGATGACACGGGATGGAAGTCAGACCTCATGGGGCAAGATCGATCTCGTCGTCCGGGGCGGAACACTCGTCGACGGCCTCTCTGACCGCCCCTTCAGATCAACCCAACTCAGTTTGAGCACACCAACGCTGGTATCTGGACGCCCGCTGCCCCTGCCCCTCTCCTAACCCGCCGCGGTTGCTAACGTTTCGCCGCCGGAGAGGTGGCCGAGTGGTCGAAGGCGGCGATCCGGTCCCGCAGAGCACGACGCGAAGCGCGCAGTCGTCGAGCTACTCGGTGTTTCCGCCGCTCAGCTGCTGCGATACGGCCGCTTCGATCACGCGACCGTCCACGGCATCGCAGCCGAGCGAGCTTGCGAGCAGCAGCCAGGGCATGGCGGATGCACACTTCGAGAGCCTGCGTCGCGGCGACCTCCCTGCCCCGGATCGAATCCAGTATCGGTTCATGCTGGATCCTATCTTCACCACCGCTCCTTCCAGGGGCGCAGCGCGATCTCGAACGCCCACGTCGAGCGGTGTTGGCGGTGGAGCTGCAGGTAGGTCTCGGCGATGTGGACGGGGTCGGCCATGTTGTCGTCCTCGGTCGCTCCGCCAACCCAGTGGGCGCGAGTGCCGTCAGCCTGTGGATTGCCGATCGCTGCGTCGATCGGGATCTGTGCGACGTGGATGCCCTGCGGTCCGAGCTCTCGCGCCATGCTCTGTGCGAGACCCTTCTTCGCGTGACAGGCCATCGCGAACGCGGCGCTTCGCGGGAAGCCCTTCAGCGCCGCGCTCGCGTTCGTGTAGAGGATGGTGCCACGGTGGCCGTCCTCGGGCATCGGCCGCTCGAGCATGCAGCGTGCGGCCTGCTGGCCGACGAGGAACGCGCTGAAGGCCGAGTTCTCGAAGACCTTCGCCACATGCGCGGGCTCGGCCTCGGTGATGTCCTTGCGGAAGATCTCCGCGAAGCGTCCGTCGATGTTGTGGACGACGAGGTGCGGCGCACCGAGCTTCTCTTCCACCGCGCCGAACAGTGCGGCGACCGACTCGGCATTCGCCGCGTCGCACGGGAAGCGCTGGATGCCGTGCTCCTTCTCGAGCTCCATCAGCGCGGGCTTGTCCGGCGTGCGGGCTGCGACGGCGACCCGCATCCCCTCGCGACTGAACCGCTTCGCGCAGCTCGAGCTGACCCCCGGCCCCCCACCGACGATCAGGGCGACCTCTCCCTCGCTTGCTCCAGTGCTCATGACATCTCCTGACGGCGCACATGGTTCATGACCCGAGCGCGAAGCCCGTCCGCGGGAAGTGCGTGACGACCGCACCCGTCTCGTCGGTGGTTCTTCGCAGCGCGAACTCCTGTGCGTCTGCGCACACGAGCTCGCCTTCGACGGCGACGCGAGCGACGTCGGTCGGTGTGACGCGTACGGTGTCTCCCGGCTCCGCATCGACCCCGATGGCTACGGGCTCGAGCGGTCGCGGCTCCGACGTCTTCGCCTCCGCGAGGGCCGCGTCGCCGTCTGAGGGGGTCACGCGACCGCGCTGGCCGAAGGCCTGCATCCGATCGAGCCAGCGCATCACGTGGGGGTATGCCTCGATCATCGGCGCATTCACGGGATTGTTCCGCAGGAACCAGAGCGGGTGGTACACGGAAAAGTCGGCGATCGAGGGCTTCTCGCCGAAGAGGAACCCCGAGGCGACTGAGAGGTCGAGCTCCGTCAGCCAGTGAAGCAGGGCGCCCTCGGCCTGGTCGATCGGCATGCCCGCCAGGTTGGCCCCGCCGTCGTATTCCGCGCGGTCCTTTGCGAAGTCCTGGATCGTCGCGCCGCCGAGGCCCCCGCCGCCATTGCCGCCGCTGCCCGACCGCATGATTCCGGCGATCGCCTCGGGCCGGAACGAGAGTGCGGCCATGATCCGAAACAGCTCGGTATCGGCCGCATCGGCCACTCGCGTCGCAGCAAAGCCCGGTGCGTACAACGTGTCGTCGCCCGCGTGCTCGGCGAGCGCTCGGGCGATGATCTTGCTGTCGCAGTAGACGTCCGCGCCGATCTGGGCGACCGGAATCCTCCGGTAGCCCCCCGAGAGTGGCATGAGGAGCGGGCGCGGCATGATGATCGAGGTCTCGACCGAGTACCACTCGAGGTCGAGAACTCCGAGCAGCGCGCGGACCTTCTCGCTGAATGGGGACGAGGGATAGTGGTGGAGATAGATGTTCGGCATGGTGGGCGGAAATTCCAGATCGGCCGTGGGGCCGTAATGAGACGCTCTACGAGCGAAGGCGTCCGCGCAGGTACGCGAGGGCCACGACCGCCGGGATGTAGTAGAAGAAGACGAATATGCTCGCGACCAGCGCCTTGTTGGACACGTTCCCGAAGTGCAGCAAGCTGGGCAGGTCGACGAGGTCCGTGAGCAGGCGGATCAGGATCAGCACGAAGAGCATGGGCTCGCTCTTGAGCACATAGGCGACGATCAAGGCCAGACCCACCGACAGATTCCTGGCCGAGTAGAGCATCACTCCCATCGTCGGCCCCTCACCGCCCGTGAGACTTTGCATGCTCGAGGGGAAGAAGAGAGCCGCGATCGGTCCCAGGAACATCGGTAGCGTTTCGACGACGATGATGACGGTGAGCCACCAGGGCAGCACCGCTTTGCGATTGGGATCGGCACTCATCTCGAATGCTCTTCGCCGAGAATCGATTGGATCGCCTTCCCCCACGCGCGTCGGGTCTGCAACGGGCTGCGCCCGTAGGTACTGCGAAACTGTTCCCAGGACTCCACCGAGGTGATCATCGCGATGAGCATCGCGGCGTCGTCACGTTGGGCCGCCGAGCGCTCCAGCAGCTCGGGCGCGAAGTGCTGCCGCACCTGATCGACCATGATCTCGCGCACGCGATCGACCATGCGAGCGGCTTCCGGATCCTGCAGCACCATGGTCCTTTGCAGCCGCGCGAGGAGGTGGACCTTCTCCCAGAGCTCGACGCGAAGCGCGACGAAGCGCTCGATGCGATCTCGCATGGGCCCGTGCCCCGGCTCCGTGACATGAAGGAGGGGAAAGCGTTCGAGCATGCGGGCGCCTGCGTCGTAGCGCATCGCGTTCAGGCTCTCGAAGTAGCGAAAGAAGGTGGCCTTCGAGATGCCCGCGCGTTCGGCCACTTGCTCGGCCGTGGGCGGAAGATGGCCCTCGAGCACGAGGTCGATGAACGCGTCCAGCGCACGAACCCGTCTGCGCATCGCCGCCGGACTTCCCTGGAAGCTGTGGGGCGCAGGCGATGCCGCCTCGGTCACGCTCGAAGCCTCCCGGCCGGGATCGGTGGAGCCAGTATGGACCCCGCCCGATCGGCGAGTCTTTTTGAGAGTCGAGGTCTCATTTGGGGTGAGACTCGCACTCTCATTCGGTAGTGTCAACCGGACCCGGCGCCCCTTCGATCTGCGGAGCCGGGCCCGTCCTTCGCCCCGCGCCCAAGTGAGGCCAGCACGCATGCCCGATGAAGCCACCGCGACATCATCTTGCCGATCGACACCCGCGTGCCGCGGGACGCACTTCTCGACGAGGCGAGCGGTCGGAGTCGGCATGGGCCTGGTCGCATGGCTCCTGCTGATTGGCCCCTCCGCGCTGGCCGCTCCTGGCCCGCGTGGTGAAGCCACCCTCGGGAAGGGGGGCGCGCGGGTCAGTGCCGAGCTGCTGGTCGACGCAGCCCGCGTTGCTCCGGGCGATCAGGTCCGTATCGGCGTGCTCTTCGGCCTAGAACCGGGCTGGCACATCTATTGGAAGAACCCCGGCGACGCCGGTGCAGCGACTGAACTCACATGGCGCGCGCCGGAGAGCGAGATCGGCCCCCTGCAATGGCCAGCGCCTCGGGTGTACCGCGAGGCGGAGGGACTGCTGACGACGTTCGGGTACGAGGGTGACGTCCTGTTGGCCAACGCGGCCGTCGTTCCGGAGAACGCGACGGGATCGTGGTCCCTCGAGGTGGATGTCGACTTCGTCGCTTGCATGATCGAGTGCATCCCCGGACGCATTCAGCTCGCCGGCACGATTCCCGTCGACGTGACGTTCTCTCCGGCGGCATCCGAGATCCGGGATCGTTTCGACCTGGCTGCTTCACGTCTTCCGCGGACGCCGGAGGCACTCGAGGTCGCCGTCGAGGCGCGCGCTTCCCAGGGGGCAGCGGTGGCGGGTGACGACTTCGCGCTCGTGCTGGAGATCACTTCGTGTCGTGAACGAGGTCGGGACTGCTCGCCTTGGACGCTCGACGCCGCCTATTCGAGCGAAGCCTTCATCCCGGCCGAGCGGTCTGACGTGCGCCTCTCGGCGCTCGGCCTCTCGCATCCACCAACCGCCGCAACCGACTCGATGCGCGGCTTCTCCCTCGTCATGAACGCGCACGCATTCGAGGACGAGCCGCAGCTCGCGGAGCAGCGCCTGCGCGGTGTCGTCCCTCTCGCTCGAGCCGACGGTGAAGCGCACCTCGTGGTGGACGTCGCGATCAGCGTGGATCCGAACGGCCGGTCTTCCGCCGCCTTCGAAGTGATCGCCGCCCTGCCTCCGGCGCCCACGAACGACGAGCATGCGAGCGCAGCGAGCCCGAGCCGCGCGGCGCCGTCCCTCGCGCTCGCTCTCGTGCTCGCGCTGCTCGGTGGCCTGATCCTCAATCTCATGCCTTGCGTGCTGCCCGTACTCGCGATCAAGATCTTCGCGATCACCGACCTCGCCCGGGCGGAGCGTGGCCACGTCGTGCGGCACGGCATGGCCTATCTGGCGGGCGTGGTCGCGTCGATGTGGGCACTCGCCGCGGTCGTCGTCGCGCTCCGCGCCGCGGGCGCCGCGGTCGGCTGGGGGTTCCAGCTCCAGGACCCGATCTTTCTGGCCGCGATCTGCACGATCCTCGTCGTCTTTGCGCTGAACCTCTTCGGTGCGTTCGAGATCACGCTGCAACCCTCGGGTCCCGATCTCGGACGTTCGGCCGGCCCCTCTCACCCATCGCGCAGCTTCTTCGAAGGCACGCTCGCCGTTGCGCTGGCGACGCCGTGCACGGCGCCCTTCCTCGGCACCGCCGTCGGCTTCGCGTTCGCGAGCTCTGGCCTCGTGATCTTCTGCGTGTTCACGGCGATCGGCGTCGGTCTCGCTGCGCCGTTCGTGCTCGTGGCCCTCGTCCCCGGTTGGGCGCGATTCGTGCCGCGCCCCGGTGCCTGGATGCTGCGCGTGCGCCAGGCGCTCGCCTTCGCGCTCCTGGCGACGGTGGCCTGGCTGGCGTGGGTCGCAGGGCGCGCACTCGGCGTCGACGCGCAGTCGCTGCTGATCGCGTATCTCCTCGGGGTCGCGCTCCTCGCGTGGACCTTTGGCATCGCCCAGGCGGTTGCGCGTCCGGGGCTCTCGCGAATCCTGGCTGCCGTGACCGTCGCCTTCGTCTTCGCGTCCCTCGCAGCGGCGCCTTCCGAACCGCCGCCCGGCGTAGTCACTTCTCGCGGGCTCGTCGCTTCGCCGGACGGCATCCCCTGGACTGCCTTCGACCCCGTTGCGATTGCACGCGAGCGTGCCGCCGGCCGCCCCGTGTTCGTCGAGTTCACAGCCGACTGGTGCATCACATGCAAGGTGAACGAAGCCGTGGTGCTCTCGCAGACGGCCGTGCGTGACGAGCTCGAGAAGTGGGGCTATGCCTCGTTCAAGGCCGACTGGACCAGACGGGATGACGCGATCACCCTCGAGCTCGCGGAGTGGGGCCGCGCGGGCGTCCCGATGTACGTCATCTACCCCGCCGATCCCGGCAAGGCGCCGGTGCTCCTGCCGGAGCTGCTCACTCTCGACGCGACGCTCGAGGCTCTTCGTGACGCGGGGCGTGGCAAGGGAGTTAGGATGACTGCGACCGGACCGATGCTCCGGGAGCAGCAGAAGGAGGAGGACTCGAGATGAATTCCAAGGGGCTGTGGAACGGGATCGGCATCGCCGCTCCCGTGCTCGCCATCGGTTGCGCCATGGTGTGGTTCCGAATGAACAGTGACGTGGGCATTCCCGACAACCGGGCGCTCTTCGTAGCCGTCTGGCTCACCGCGGTCGTCCTCGGCTGCGTGGCGTTGGTGAAGGCCGGATGGATCGGCCGAATCGCGGCGGTGCCGGCGATCGCCATCGGTCTGTTCCTCCCCTATACGGTCAGCATCAGCGAACAGATCCTGCCGCCGGGTGCGATCCAGGTGGGTGACACGATTCCGGCTTTCAGCGCTCCGAACGAGCACGGCGAGATCTTCGATTCCGCGCGCCTGCGCGGGAATCCTGTTCTGATCAAGTTCTTCCGCGCCCATTGGTGACCCTACTGTGTCGCCGAGTTACGGCGATGGGAAGATGAGCTTCGAACGGCGTTGGACGAGCGCGGAGTACAGGTGCTCACCGTCAGCACCGATCACCCCGAAGAGATCCGCGAGGGGCGACGCGTCCACGGACTGCAGGCCGTCATGCTCTCCGACCGGACGCTCGAAGTGACGGACGCGTTTGGGCTGCGCAATCAGGGCGATCACTCGGGCGTGCCCGACGACCCGATCGAGGCGCTCCCGGTTCCGACCACCCTGCTCGTGGACGACGACGGCAAGGTGCTCTGGATGGACGTGGCCGAGAACTATCAACGGCGCACGAAGCCCGAGGTGGTGCTCGCGGTGCTCAAGAAGCATCTCGACTGAGGAATGGACATCTTGAAGCGGGCCCTACGAATCATCCCATCCTGATCGGGGTGGGGGCCTTCGTGACCACCATGCGATTCGCCTTCACGCCGGCTGCGGCGGCGGAGAGGTTCGGCATGTCGGTGCTCGTGGAGTCGGCGTCAGCACGCAGTTCGGCGACATCGGCTTCATGATGAAGCAGCGCGCCGACATCGGCCCGAACCAGGACATCACAGGGGCCACGGGAGCCGACCCGTTCGGCCGAGCGCCCGACGAACGTCGTCCTCATCCTCGCCGACGACCTCGACTGGAACGACCTGACGTTCGGCGGTGGGGGTGTCGCTGGCGGCACCGTGCCGATGCCTCACATCGGTATCTCAATCAACAATCGCTCGGCCAACTGAACCTCAACCCAGCTCAATTTGAGCACACCAACGCTGACACTTGATCCTCGGGCGCTCTCGCCCCTCTCCTAACACCGTGGTCTTGCTACTCTTTCCGCCACCGGAGAGGTGGCCGAGTGGTCGAAGGCGGCGGTCTTGAAAACCGCTGACGTGAAAGCGTCCGTGGGTTCGAATCCCACCCTCTCCGCCAGCCGCCGATGGGGCGGAGAGCTGTGCGCGGAGCGCGGGAGTAGATGTTCGATGAGTGGTGAGGAAATGGCGGCGACGGCCGGGCTTTCGATCGTCGTCCCGACGTTCCGGGAGCGCGCGAACATCGGCCCGTTGATCGAGGCGTTTGAGGGCGTGTTCGGCCCCGACCCTGCTGCTGTCGAACTCCTCGTGGTCGACGACAACTCGCAGGATGGGATCGACGAGGTCGTGCGCGAGATGGCGCGGCCGTGGGTGCGACTGATCGTTCGCACGGACCTGCCCCCGGACCTGAGCCTTTCGGTGCTTCGCGGTTTCGACGAGGCGCGGTTCGACACGCTGGTCGTGATGGATTGCGACCTGAGTCATCCGCCGGATCGTATCCCCGACCTCGTGGGCGCCCTCGGCGAGGCCGAGTTCGTGCTGGGCTCGCGTTTCATCGATGGTGGATCGACGTCACACGAGTGGGGACCGCTGCGCTGGTTGAACAGCCAGGTGGCGATCTTGTTGACGCGTACGTTGATCGACCTCAAGGACCCGATGAGCGGGTTCTTCGCGCTGAAGCGCGCGACGTTCGATCGCGCGAAGGGTCTCGACCCCACCGGCTACAAGATCGGGCTCGAACTCATCGTCCGCTGTCACTGTGAGCCGGTGCGCGAGATTCCGATCCACTTCGAGAATCGCGTTCGTGGCAAGAGCAAGCTCACACTCGTTCAGCAGCTTCGTTTCGTTCAGCACCTGCTTCGGTTGCATCGCTACCGGACCTTCGGGCGGTGAGCGACGAGACGCGCACGTCCGGATCGGTCCGGTGGTTGCGGGTCGTGGTCAGCAACGGGCTCCTCGCGGTCTTGCTATTCGGAGGGGCTGGAACCTTCGCGTGGACTGCGGGTTGGCTGGTGCTGGCGCTGACCTGGGCGAGTGGCGCCGTGGGCGCACTGACGTTGGCGCGACATCCGCGCGGTGACGCGGCCGCGCCGCGACTGGAGACTTCGCGCGCCGGAAGCGCGATCCCCTGGGTCTCACTCATGATCTGGGCCATCGCCGGGTGGCAGGCGAACGCTGCCGGCATCCCCGAAGCCGGTGCGGGCAGCGCGGCAGGCTTCGTCCTCGCGGCGATCGCGGCCGGTTGGAACAACTGGGCCATGGCCTCCAACCCGCGTTACAGCGGCAGCGCGCCCATGAGCGGCCAGGACGTGCTCGACGCCGGGCCCTATTCGTGGACGCGGCACCCCGGCGCGGCCGGAGTGGCCGGGCACGCATGGGGCATCGCGTTGGCGCTCGGAGGCGGCTGGGCGCTCGCGCCCGCAGCCGTCGTGTCGGGCCTCGCCGCAGCCGCGGCGATTGATGAAGAAGCGCGGCTTCGGGAAGCGGAACCACGGTACGGCGCATACGCAGAGCGCGTGCGTGCGCGCTTCGTCCCCGGTCTCTTCTAGCGCGCTGGGTTTCCGGGTCCTCGGCGGGTCGGTGTAACATCGGGGCCGGAGGCGCGCCGATGCTCAGCGAAACCGAAGTCCAGGCCCACCACGCCGCGATCAGCGAGGACGGCTTCACCATCCTCGAGAACGCGTTCGAACCCGAACGCGCCGAAGCGTTCGCGAAGCGCATCCGCGAGATCGAGCGCGATACGCTTCGTCCCCTGGGCCCGGACGAGAAGGAAGAGGACAGCTCGTTCTTTCGGACCGCAGGGTTGCTGCGCCTCGACCGTCTCTTCTGGGACGTGCCGACGGATCCCGCCGTTTGTCAGGTCCTCGATGCCGTCCTGGGCCCTGATTTCCTGCTCTCGACGTTCTCCGGAATCGATCTGAAGCCGAGCGGGCCGACGGTGCAGCCGTTGCACCCGGACGATGCGCTCGTCGGTGTGCCGCGCCCGCACGCCACGCCGATCGGCTGCACGGCGATGTGGGTGGTCACGCCGTTCAACGAAGGCACCGGGGGTACGCGTGTGCTGCCCGGAAGCCACAAGGAGCCGCTCGACCTGCTCTTCAGCCAGGACCAGGAGCGTCTCGGTCAGACGATTCAGCCGGACCTCCAGCCCGGTACCATCTTGTTATTCGACCACGCACTGTTTCACGGCGCGTCCGACAACCCGTCCGATGATTGGCGTCTGGGTCTCCAGGTTTCGTACCACGTGGGTTGGGTGCGGCCGTATACGAACTGGTTTCGCTCGATCCCGATCGAGGAAGTGCGCGCGTTTCCCGAGAAGCTCCGCGACCTGCTTGGCTACAAGACGTACCACGGCATCGGGACCGCGAACGCCGAGCCGGGTTCGTATCGTGAGAGTTACACAGGGCGGGCGGCGCGCGATCCGCGGCTCTCGCTCGAATAGAACAGCGCCTGAACGTGCCTGCGGCGACTAACGAGCGGGCGCGCCGTCGTGGGGCGTGAAAAGTGTCTCGAACCGCTCGGCGGCCTGGGCGCTGAGTCGCTTGCGGTCCTTGTCCCACGCGATCGGTTCCGGCGCGAAGCGCACGGTGACATCGACGCCGCCGCGGAGGGCCAATAGGCGGAAGACGTGGTCGACGAATGTCATCTCACCCCACCAGCACACGCACTCCCAGGCCGGCGGGTCAGGTGTGGCGGTCGAGGCGTGCAGCGAAACGCAATGCACGGGCGCGCCGCTGCGGGCCGCGGCTTCGAAGAGGGACGACCGGAAGCGCAGCAGGAACCCGCCGTGGGTACTGGTGCCTTCGGGAAAGAACAGCACGGCGTTCCCGAGACGCAGCTTCTCCTCCATCTCGGGAATGACGCGCAGCAGGTCGCGTTTGCGGTCGCGATCGATGAATAGCGTGCCGGCAAGCCGGCCGGCGGTCCCGATCCCGGGCCAGCCGCGCACTTCGCTCTTGGCCAGGACGAAGAGTGGGCGCACCGCCAGCAGGATCACCGGATCGAGGTAGCTGAGGTGGTTCGAGACCCAGAGCCCATGGCCGGCAGGCGCTTCACCATCGACGTGAAGCCGAATGCCCGCACTGCGGAGCGCACCCCGTGCCCAGACGCCGGGAACGACGCGCTGAAACGCGTTCACAGCTCCGGGCCTCAGCCATTCGGCGAGGAACCCGACGGCGAGCGCCACGGCGCAAACCGCCAGCCAGGCGATGAATGCGAGGGTTCGCCCGATGGCACGGAGCCAGTCCCCCAGCGTGAGCCGCGGCGGTACCGGCAGCGGGATATCGGGCATGAATACGTGGGGCGAGGTCATCGGTCTCCAAGTCTACCCATGCATGCGACGGATTCGCCGATCGGGTTTCTGCGAGAAACCACTGAACGCGGTTGCCATCCAATGACCGTCCCCTGTAAGAACGGTCTGTGAGCGGCATTCCACCGCCGCCAAACGGACCCTGGAGAACCGAGCGTGCCCGAATCCGTTGCCGTTTTCATCGTGAACGCACTGGGCCTCTATCTCGGGGTCGGGTTGTTGGTCGCGGTCGTGTTGCAGGTGCGTGGTCTCGGCCGACTGGACCCCGCCGCGGAAGGTGCCGGCATCGGATTTCGACTCCTGGTCCTGCCGGGCCTGATCGCGCTCTGGCCGATCCTGGCAACCCGCGCGGTTCGAGGGGAAGGGCCGCCTGCCGAGCGAAACGCCCACCGAGACGCCGCGGGAGCGGCCTCCGAGTGATCGACAAGCTTCGGCGTCGCCATCGATTCATGGCCTTCACCATCTTGCTTGCCGTCCCGGCTCCACTCGCGCTCGGGCTCGAGGGCGCGGCACCGCCGCGGATGGCCGAATTGCCGGCTTCCATCCAACCGTCGGTCCCTGCGGCGAGCCAGATCGAGTGGCTCCATATCGACGGGGGCGCCGGCATCGAAATCGGCCGAATCACCGAAGGGGGTGCTGAGGGTCTACTGGCGCTTCGTCCGGTGTCGCCGTTGAAGCGTCCAGACGTCCTCGTCTATTGGCTCGCAGAGGAGCCCGCGGACGGGGACGGCGTGCCTGACGACGCACTCTTCGCCGGACGGCTCGATGGCGCGCGGCCTTCTCCCGCTCGTGTCGGAGGCGCGGATGGAGGCTTCCTGCTCTTCAGCCTCGGCCACCAGGAACGTGTCGGATGGGTCGACCTGGGAGCCGTCCAGTGAGCGAACGTTATTCGGCGGTTCTCTGGAACCCCCAGAAGAAGACGTACGATTTCACGATCGCGGCTGGGGTGGCGCTGTACCTGGGTGTCTTCATCGGCCTCGGGAGTGCGCTGTTTCCCGAAGTCACGGCAGAGACGTTGCTCATCCGGGCCCTCGGGACCGCGGCCCTGGTGCTCCTTCACGTCATTCTCTGCATCGGCCCGCTGACACGCCTCGATCGTCGCTTCTTGCCGCTTCTCTACAACCGGCGGCATCTCGGCGTCACGATGTTCCTGCTGGCCCTCGGGCACGCGGCTTTCTCGACCATCCAGTTTCACGCCCTTGGCGACCTGAACCCCCTCGTGAGCGTGTTGAGTGGCAATCCGAACCTCAGCAGCGTGTCGCAGTTTCCATTCGAGATCTTCGGCTTCATCGCCTTGATCGTGCTGTTCCTGATGGCGGCGACAAGCCACGACTTCTGGCTGCGGAACCTGACTGCACCCGCCTGGAAGGCGTTGCACATGGCCGTGTACTTCGCGCACGGGATGTTGGTGCTGCACGTTTCGCTCGGATCGGCGCAGAGTCCGTCCGGTGGGACGGTACGGGTTGCGTTGGCGTTGGGTGCGGCGCTGGTCGGCGGCCTTCACATCGCGGCGGCCTATCGTGGCCGCGACGCCGACGTGGCGCCGCCCGAGACCGATGGCTGGGTCGATGCCTGTGGGGTGGGCGACCTCAAGGACAAGGCCGGGCACATCGTTTCGATCGCGGGCGAGCGAGTGGCGATCTTCCTCTATGACGGCCTCGTCTCGGCGATCTCGAACGTCTGCCAGCACCAGAACGGGCCGCTGGGCGAGGGGCGCATCATCGACGGTTGCGTGACCTGTCCTTGGCATGGCTACCAGTACGACCCGGCCACGGGACGTGCGCCCGCGCCGTTCACCGAGCAGATCCCGACGTTCAACGTCGATGTGCGCGGCGACCGCATCTGGGTGGCCGCGACGCCGAATCCGGCCGGGACCGCTGTCGAACCCGCGCGAATCGGAGGCGCCGATGTCTGACGATTTCTACGTGGGTTACCACGCCAAGGCGCCCGGTGCGTTGCGCGGCTTTCTGCGCGGGGTGGCCGCGTTGCTCATTCTCGTGGGCGCCGGAACGGCCGCACTGATCGCGGCCGACCAGGGTCCCTTCCGCCCGAGCGTTTTCGAGTTCGGCGTCGAACGCGAGTACACGGGCTGGCTCACGCTCGATCCGGTTCCGGCGCTGCTGACCGAGGTGCCCGGCCACCACGATGGGGACCACGGAGAGGCGAGCTCGGCGATCTGCGGGACGCGTTATTCGTCCTATCTCCTCGCCGAGTCCGGCACCAAGTTCGGGGTCGCGGACGCCGTGGCGCCGCTCGCGGGCCAGTTCGTTCGCCTGCGGGGTTCGCTCGTCTACCTCGACCGCGAGACGATGATCGATGTGGTGCCGTCGTCATTGACCGCCATCGACGGCCGGGCACCCGACCCCCTCCCGGCCGTGCAGGAGTTGGGCATCCAGGTCCTTACCGGCGAAGTCATCGACACGAAGTGCCACTTCGGGTTGATGGATCCGAGCACGGGGAAGGTGCATCGCGGGTGTGCCGCACGCTGCATCAGCAGCGGGGTGCCGCCGGCGCTCCATGTGGAGGACGAAGCCGGTCGCGTCGCGAACTTGTTGCTGGTGGGTCTCGGTGGTGAGCCCGTGAATGCTGAACTGAAGCCCTTCATCGGCGAGCCGGTTCGGATCGAGGGGCGCGTGACGCGCCATGAGAACCTGCTCGTGCTCTATACCGATGTGGACGCTATCGAGCGGCTTTGAGCGCGTCGGCTCCCTGGCGTTCCCGGCGACGTCTCGCCGGCGTCGTCTATGCGATCGCGGTGATGCTGTCGTGCGCGGTTCGCGAAGAGCCCGCAACGCCCGGATTCACGCCGCCGCCGAGTGACGCGGCAGTCTGGCGTTTCGCCGCAGATGGTCGCGTAGGCGCGGGCGGAGAAGTCGCCTGGCTCACTGCGGCCGAGCAGGCCCCGAAGGTTTCGGTGCAGGACATCGCGGCGACACTCGTTGGCCACATGCCCCCCGGCGGTGTGGTCGTCCAGGGTGAGGGACCCGGTGCGTTGGTCGCCCTGGCCCTCGCGGCTGCGGCGCCCGAACGCGTACACGGCGCCGTGCTGGTGGCTCCTTCGGGTTTCGCAGCCGCGGAACTCCTTGGCAGCGACTTGTTGAATCGCCTGCTCTACCGCCTGGTCGCCTCGGGCCAGTGGGCCG